>NZ_JBEWCD010000001.1:1859910-2479880 GCF_040530035.1 Roseibium sp. HPY-6 | reverse complement strand
GGAGCAGCCCGGTAGCTCGTCAGGCTCATAACCTGAAGGTCGCAGGTTCAAATCCTGCTCCCGCAACCAACAAAAACAGCCGCCCACACCGGGCGGCTTTTTTGTTGGTAACGGATACAGATTTTAACATGACCAGGGGCCCGTAAGGAGGACAACCTCCGACGCAGAAGGGACAAAACCCGATGAAGTCCTGCTCCCGAAACCAAATTCGACAACAGCCTCATCCCGTAAGGGGTGAGGCTGTTGTCGTATTAGGGTGGGGGATAAAGGCGAAAACCTCCCAGGGCCCCATCAAGGAGGGCACAAGCCCGACGCAGAAGGGCAAAAAACCCCCAAATCCTGCTCCCGAAACCAAAATCAGCCCGAATGGCCAAAGCCTGCGGGCTTTTTCTGTTTCAGGACGGACCGATCATCTGGTCCGGGCGTACGAGGTCCTCGAATTCCTGTGCGGTCACATAGCCCAGTTTCAGTGCTTCTTCTTTCAGTGATGTCCCGTTTTTGTGCGCCGACTTTGCGATTTCGGTTGCCTTGTCGTAACCGATCGCGGGAGCGAGTGCGGTGACCAGCATCAGCGATCTTTCCATCAGTGCCTTGATGTTGTCCTTGTTGGCCTTGATGCCGGAAACACACCGGTCGGCAAAGCTTCTACTGGCATCCGCGAGGAGCTTGATGGATTGAAGCATGGCATAGGCCATGACCGGCTTATACACGTTCAGTTCAAAGTGACCCTGGCTCCCGGCTACCGAGATTGTTGTCTGGTTCCCGAAAACCTGCGTGCAGACCATCGTCATGGCTTCGCACTGTGTCGGATTGACCTTGCCGGGCATGATCGATGACCCAGGCTCGTTTTCCGGCAGCGAGAGTTCCCCAAGGCCGGATCGCGGGCCCGAACCGAGCAATCGGATGTCGTTTGCGATCTTGAAAAGGGATGCAGCGATTGTGTTGAGCGCGCCATGCGCAAAAACATACGCATCATGCGCGGCAAGGGCTTCGAACTTGTTTGGTGCCGTTCGAAACGGGAGCCCTGAAATGTCCGCGACTTCGGCGGCGAATTGTTCTGCGAACTCTTTTTTTGTGTTGAGCCCCGTGCCTACGGCTGTTCCGCCCTGGGCGAGTTCATAAAGGCCGTCGGAGGCCTCAAGGAGACGCTGAATTCCAGCTTCAATTTGCGCCGTATAGCCACCGAATTCCTGCCCGAGCGTGAGCGGGGTTGCGTCCTGCGTATGGGTCCGTCCGATCTTGACGATGTCTGCCCACTCATCAGACTTTGCCTTTAAAGAGTCCTTCAGATGGTTGAGAGCGGGGACCAGACTTTGATGGATTTCCCGCGCCGCAGAAATATGCATCGCCGTTGGAAACGTGTCGTTCGACGACTGGCTCATGTTGCAATGATCATTCGGGTGCACCGGTGCTTTTGTGCCGATCTCGCCGCCGAGGATTTCTATTGCACGGTTCGCGATGACTTCGTTTGCATTCATGTTCGACTGTGTTCCGGACCCGGTTTGCCAGACCACAAGTGGGAAATGGTCATCAAATTTGCCTGCGGCAACCTCGCCAGCGGCCTTCGCGATCGCGCCTGCCAGCTCGGGGGCAAGTTTACCCTGACGCTCGTTTACCTTCGCCGCAGCCTGTTTGATGATACCGAGTGCATGAATGAGCGGGAGTGGCATGGTTTCGCCGCCAATCGGAAAATTGATGAGCGATCGGGCGGTTTGTGCGCCATAATATTTGTCACCCGGGATTTCCAGTTGGCCGAAGGAGTCGCTTTCTGTGCGAGGCGGAGTGGACATCGGATCCTCCTAATGATCTTGCAGATTGCGGCACTTGGATGAAGGCTCAAACCCTTCCCAAGATATAGGATATTTTTGCCAAACCGCTCGCGTGAAACCGGAACAGCCTGTGTCACGAGACTGTGTGGACCTCCGGCGGTGGCTCATTTCGCGGCACATTCCGGCAAGGCTCTTGCTTGATGGGTACTGCCGGCCCGTTGTAGAAGACCGTATCATTGAGGAGGGCTTTGGCGATCGGCCCTTGCCTTCAATTCGCGAGATTGTTCAACGAACCGGTGCACACCGGTTTCAACGGAAGCACGCTTTGGAAGACCTTTACCTGACGCCGCTGACCGGTTCCATCCTTTTGGTTCTGGTCGTCGGATGCGGTCATCTTTACCGGGATAACTGGAAGAAGCAGGAGGACGGGTGGCGTCGCCGGGCCTGGCTTTACGGGCTACCTGCCGGACTGGGTCTTCTGGCCCTGGCATTTCTGCCGCTGAAATTCTGATCGCCGTTTGTGAACCTTTGACAGCGCACCAGTGCATGCGCCGTTCCTGACGTTCAGTGACAAAAAACCGGCACTCACGTGCCGGTTTTACTTTTGGGGGCTTATTATCCGCCGAAGTCGTCGAGCATGATGTCCTCGCGGTCAACACCCAGCTCAAGCAGCATGTTGATGACCGAGGAGTTCATGATCGGGGGACCGCACATATAAAACTCGCAATCTTCCGGCGCCGGGTGCTCTTTCAGATATTCTTCGAAAAGCACATTGTGAATGAAGCCGGTATAGCCGTCCCAGTCATCGCCGGGTTGCGGATCGGAAAGGGCAACATGCCATTCGAAATTCGGGTTTTCCGCTGCCAGCTGGTCAAAGTCCTCGACGAAGAACATTTCGCGTTTCGACCGGGCACCGTACCAGAAGGTGATCTTGCGCTTCGAGCTGAGCCGCTTGAGCTGATCGAAGATATGGCTGCGCATGGGTGCCATGCCAGCGCCGCCGCCGATGAACACCATTTCCTTTTCGGTGTCTCGGGCGAAGAACTCGCCAAACGGACCGGAAATCGTCACCTTGTCACCGGGCTTCAGGTTGAAGATGTAGGATGACATCTGACCCGGAGGAATGCCCTCTGAGCCAGGAGGTGGCGAGGCGACCCGGACGTTGAGCATGATCATGCCCTTTTCTTCCGGATAGTTCGCCATGGAATAGGCGCGCTCGATCGGAACGTCGACCGTGGACTTGTACTGCCATAGGTTAAACTTGTCCCAGTCCTCGCGGTATTCCTCCTCAACGTCGAAATCGGTGTAGGAGAGGGCGTGCGCCGGTGCTTCGATCTGGATGTAACCGCCGGCCCTGAAGTTGACGTCTTCGCCTTCGGGCAACTCGAGAACAAGCGCCTTGATGAAGGTCGCCACGTTCTCGTTGGAGCGGACCGTGCATTCCCATTTCTTGACGCCGAAGACCTCTTCGGGCACCTCGATGTCCATATCCTGCTTGACGGCAACCTGACAGGAGAGACGGTCGCCGCAGGACGCCTCACGCTTGGTGATGTGGCTCTCTTCGGTCGGCAGGATTGAGCCGCCGCCGGAGTGGATTTTCACCCTGCATTGCGCGCAGGTGCCACCGCCGCCGCAGGCGGACGGCACAAAAAGCTTCTCTTCGGCGAGTGTCTGCAGCAGCTTGCCGCCGGCAGGAACCGAAATCGTCTTTTCGCCGTTGATGGTGATGTTGACGTTCCCGGTCGATACGAGCTGGCTGCGGGCGACCATGATGATGGTTACCAGTGCGAGCACGATCAACGTGAACAGGACGACGCCGAGGCTGAATGTTTCCATTCCGATCGTCTCCCTTAGAGTTTGACGCCGCTGAAGGACATGAAGGCCATGGCCATCAGACCCGCGGTGATGAATGTGATGCCGAGACCCTGAAGGCCGTCCGGAACATCCGAATATTTAAGCTTCTCGCGGACGCCGGCCATAGCGGTGATCGCGAGCGCCCAGCCAAAGCCGGAAGACAGGCCGTAGGTTGTTGCCTGTGCAAAGTCGTAGTCACGCTCGACCATGAACAGGGATCCGCCGAGGATGGCGCAGTTCACGGTAATCAGAGGCAGAAAGATGCCGAGTGCGTTGTAAAGCGGCGGGAAGAACTTATCGAGAATCATTTCCAGGATCTGTACCATCGCCGCGATGACACCGATATAGGTGATCAGGCCAAGGAATGTCAGATCGACATCGGAAAACCCGGCCCAGGCGAGCGCGCCGGGTTTCAGAAGATAGGTCAGCAACAGATTGTTTGTCGGTACGGTGATCGTCTGTACGACCATGACCGAAATGCCGAGACCGATTGCCGTTGAGATTTTCTTCGAAACGGCAATGAAGGTGCACATTCCGAGAAAGAAGGACAGCGCGAGGTTCTCAACGAAAATCGCTTTGACGGCGAGTGAGATCAAACCTTCCATCAATGGGCCTCAACGGTCTGGATCTTGAATTCGCGTTCCTCGACCTGTTTCGGCTTCCAGGTGCGGAAGGCCCAGATCAGAAGACCGATGATGAAGAACGCCGATGGGGGCAGCAGCAGCATGCCGTTCGGCACGTACCAGCCGCCATTGTTGACGGTTTCCAGAATGGTGATGCCAAACAGTGAGCCTGCGCCGAAGAGTTCGCGAATGAAGCCGACCAGCATCAGGATCAGGCCATAGCCGAGCCCGTTGCCGACGCCGTCGAGAAACGATGCGACTGGCGGGTTCTTCATGGCGAACGCCTCCGCACGCCCCATCACGATGCAGTTGGTGATGATGAGGCCGACGAAAACAGAAAGTGTTTTGGAGATCTCGTAGGCAAAGGCCTTGAGGATCTGGTCGACCAGGATCACCAGCGACGCGATGATCACCATCTGCACAATGATCCGGATCGAGCCAGGAATGTGGTTGCGCAGCATGGAAATGAACATGGAGGAGAAGCCGGTTACGGCAATCACCGCAAGCGCCATCACGAAGGACACCTGCAAGGAAGATGTCACGGCCAGCGCTGAACAGATCCCGAGAACCTGCAGCGTGATCGGGTTGTTGTCGACAAGCGGGTCGACAAGCAGTTCCCTGCGTTTCTGTGTCATGAGATCTCTCCTGCCTGCAGGTTGTTCAAGAAGGTCGCGTAACCTTCTTCACCCATCCAGAATTTAACGAGATTGTCGATGCCGCGCGATGTCAGTGTCGCCCCGGCCAGTGCGTCGATATGAAAGTCATTGCCTGCGGGCGGTGCTGTCTTGTCGACCGTGATCTGCAGGTTGCCGCTGTCGTCCCTCAGTTTTTTACCGGCCCACAGCGCCTTCCAGCGCGGGTTGTCGACTTCCCCGCCAAGGCCCGGTGTCTCGGCGTGCTGATAGAATTGGAGCCCGAAGATGTCGTTGCCATTGTCTTCCAGCGCGATGAACCCATAAAGCGTCGACCAGAGACCGTAGCCGTGGACAGGCAGAATAACCTTGTCGATCGACCCGTCCTCCTTGCGCAGGAGGTAGATCGTCTTGAAATTCGACTGACGGCCGATGCCGGCCGGATCGTTGGCGAGCGCACGGCTCAGATCAGGAT
This sequence comes from Roseibium sp. HPY-6, assembly GCF_040530035.1. Lineage (NCBI taxonomy): Bacteria > Pseudomonadati > Pseudomonadota > Alphaproteobacteria > Hyphomicrobiales > Stappiaceae > Roseibium > Roseibium sp. HPY-6. The sequence goes on along the minus strand of NZ_JBEWCD010000001.1, from coordinate 2,474,527 downwards.
CGGCGGCGGCAGCCTGCTCATCGAAGGTCGCGACATCGAATTCATCTGTGAATTTGCCTGTCGTGAGGTCGAGCACATGGGGCTCGAATGCTTCGAATGCTTCCCTGACATTTTCTCCCGGAGTGTAGACCCCAGCTACCTGAAGGATGTTGATGCGTTTGTCGCGCAGTTTGTTCTCTTCCTGGATCGGTCGCAGCGACACGGCTGCAACGGATACGACCATCGAGGCGAACAGGCAAAGCGTGATGGCGACGAAAAGCGTTTTCGGAATCGAATCCGTCGGCAGGTCCAAAAACCGCCTGAGCGGGCCCTTGCCGCTGTTGTTGTCGGGAGTGTTGTCAGCCATAGCGGCGCAGTCTCCGTTTGATATTCGCCTGAACGACGAAATAGTCGATCAGCGGTGCGAAAACGTTGGCAAACAGGATGGCGAGCATCATGCCTTCCGGGAACGCCGGGTTGATAACGCGGATCAGGACTACCATAACGCCGACGAGTGCGCCGTAGAAATACCGGCCCATGTTCGTATGAGATGCCGAAACCGGTTCAGTGACCATGAAAGCCAGACCGAAGGCGTAGCCGCCCAGAACGAGATGCCAATACCAGGGCATTGCGAACATCGGGTTCGTACTGGATCCGATCAGGTTCAAAAGGAGAGATAATCCGATCATGCCCGCCATACAGCCCACAATCAGGCGCCAGTTGGCAATTTTTGTTATCAGCAGGAACGCTAGGCCGATCAGGCACGCCAGTGTCGAGGTCTCTCCCAGGCTTCCCGGGACGAAACCGATGAAGGAATCCCACCAGGTCATGCCGGACGCCGCAAGTTGCTGGAAGCCTTCCGACGCGCTGACGGACAGCGCGGTCGCGCCGGAAAAGCCGTCGACAGGCACCCAGACGGTGTCACCGGACATCTGTGCGGGATAGGCGAAGTAGAGGAAGGCCCGACCCGTGAGTGCGGGATTGAGAAAGTTCTTGCCCGTCCCCCCGAAGACTTCCTTGCCGATCACCACGCCAAAGGCGATGCCAAGAGCAACCTGCCAAAGCGGCGTCGAGGCTGGAAGGATCAACGTGTAGAGCATCGAGGTAACCAGGAAACCCTCGTTGACCTCATGGCCCCTGATGGTCGCGAAGACGACCTCGCAGATACCGCCGGCGACCAGCGTCGTAATATAGATGGGGAAAAAATAGAGCGCGCCGTGCGCGAGGCAGGCAAAGACGTTTGTCGGATCAAGGCCGATGCCGAATGCCTGCAGGATCCAGATGCGCCACCCGGTCTGGGCCTCCGGCCCGAGTGAGGCGAGCGCGGAGTTGGCCTGCCATCCGGTGTTGTAGAACGCGAACAATATGCAGGGGATCGTGGATATGACCACATACGTCATGATCCTCTTCATATCGACGTAACTGCGCACGTGAGGCGCGTTTTTCGTTACGGTTTTCGGCGTGTAGACAAAGGACTCCACCATTTCGTAAATGGGGAACAGCTTTTCGTATTTTCCGCCTTTTTCAAAAAGGGGTTCGATACGGTCAAAGAACTGGCGCAGACCCAATGTATCAGCCCTCCTTCTCGATTTTTTCCAGGCATTCGCGCAAGGCGATGCCGTATTCGTACTTCGCAGGACACGCAAATCCGACGAGACCGAGATCTTCCTCATCGAGTTCAAGCGCGCCGAGCGCCTGTGCCGCATCCGTGTCCTTGATCAGAAGTGCCCGCAGAAGCTGGGTCGGCAGGAAATCCTGCGGCATCAGCTCTTCAAATGTTCCGGTTGGAACCATCGCACGACGCCCGCCGTTCAGGTTGCTTGTCAGCGCGTAAAGCTTTTTGGCAAAGGCTGAGCCAAGCACAGGTTGAACGGCATATTTCCCGGGCATCGGCCGGATCCAGCCGAGCGGGATCTGCTTCTTGTCTTCTTCAATCATCGAAATCTGGCGATGATAGCGTCCAACGAAACTCAAGGGACCTTCCGCTTCGCGCCCGCTCAGAACGGAGCCGGACAGAATGCGGGGTATAACATCCGCAGCGAATTCGCCTTCCGTAAGGTCTTCGATCGAAGCACCGCGGATTGTGCGCACAAGACGTGGGTTTTTGGCAATCGGACCACAGAGGGATACGACAAGCGCCGGGTCCAGATATCCGGTTCGTGCAAGCGCGCCGATGGCAAGAACGTCCTGGTATGAAATCGTCCAGACCGGCTGTTCGGCGCGCGGTGGTGTCAGAAAATGCATATGGGTCCCGGCCAAACCCGACGGATGCGGTCCAGTGAAGCCTACTGAAGTGACCCCGGCCTTTCCGGCGCCATCAAAGGCAAGCCCGGGTGATTGGCACAGGTAAGTCGGGCCATCCGAGAGCTTGGAAACGGCAAGGAGGCCTTTTTCAAAATCTTCCGGACGCTCCTCGATGATCATATTGGCGTCTGCAGCAAGCGGCTCGCTTTCCAGCGCTGTGACGTATATCGCGAGCGGTTTGGAATCCGTTTGCGGCACCTTGGAGTAGGGGCGGGTCTTGAAGGACGTCCAAAGACCCGCTGCGCAGATGGATTTGCGAACCGTATCCGCGTCGGCGTCGTCGGGAATGCCGCCGAATTCAATGCCCTTGTCATCAAGGTCATCGGCTTCGATGACGACACTTTGCAGAACGCGCCGGGCACCGCGATTGATTGCTCTTACGCGGCCGGTGACAGGGGACACAATCACCGCATCGGGATTGTCCTTGTGGAAGAAAAGGGGTGTTCCCCGCTTTACGTCATCCTGATCCTGAACCAGGACTTTCGGCTTGAGGTCGATGTAATCCAAACCGACCAGCCCGACCGAACGAACGGTTTGCCCCGGGTGGATCTTTTGCTCTGGCGCGCCCTGGAGTGGCAGGTCCAGACCTTTTTTGATGCTAATTGTGTCCATCTTCAACCCGCTGCGGATGTGGAGCGTACCGCAGTTTTCAGTTCGCTATCGGTGATGGTGAATCCGACTTGCCGCCCACGCTTTTCAAGCCGCCACCGATTGGTCAACGCGACAGCATTTATTTGAATGCCGGCAGAAAAACAACTGGCGTTCTTACTTAAAAAACAGTATCAGCCCCCTAACTGAGCCCACGCGTTCGTCCAAGTGCGCACCATGCACCAGGCAAGGTTAACGCATCCTTTGGGATTTGCCCAATAGACCACACGCAATCCGACGTTCGATGCCATGAAAAAGACACTCGCCCTCCTCGCAGCTCTTACGGTTTCGGCCTGTTTCGGCGATGAGCCGGCGAAAGTCATTACCCTTTCAGGCGAAACGATGGGCACGACCTACAACATTTCGGTGGTCGGCCCGCCGGAAGGTGTTGAGGAGAGCGCACTTGCCGGGGATGTCGAAGCGGTTCTTGCGGATGTGAATGCCAAAATGTCCAACTGGGACAAGGCATCGGAAGTGTCCCGGTTCAATGTCTCCTCTGAAACCGGTCCGGTCTCCGTATCGGGCGATTTCGTGACGGTGATGTCGGCTGCAAATGAAGTGCACACGCTCAGCGACGGCAAATTCGACGTTACGCTCGGACCTCTGATTGAGCTTTGGGGCTTCGGCCCGCGCGAACCGGCAGACCCGGTGCCTTCGGATGCGGATATCGAAGCTGCACTCAATTTTGTCGGTCAGGCAGACAAGCTGTTGCTCAAAGCGGCAGATTCCACGCTTACAAAATCCGCTCCCGAGGTCGGCATCAATCTGTCGGCCATCGCCAAGGGGTTCGGGATAGATGCGGTTGCAGGCAAACTCAAAACGCTCGGTATCGAGAATTACATGGTTGAAATTGGCGGCGACCTCGTGACGGCCGGGCGCAATGCGGAAGACCAGGCCTGGCGTATCGGTATTGAAAAGCCGGAGCCTGGCGAAAAAGCGGTCGAGCTGATCGTGCCGTTGGAAAACAAGGGTCTCGCGACATCCGGCGACTATCGCAACTTCGTGGAACACGACGGCGTGCGGTATTCCCACATTATCGATCCGGTCACAGGAAAGCCTATTACGCACTGGACGACATCGGTGAGTGTTGTGGCTGAAGACGCCATGATGGCGGACGCCTGGGCGACCGCGATGCTCGTCTTGGGGGCTGAAAGAGGACTTGAGATCGCCGAAGCCAACAACATTGCCGTTTATTTCATTTCCCGAGATGAAAATGGCGACAAGAACACATATGTTACCAAGGCCAGCAGCGCGTTCGAGACTTTGCTGAAGGCCGACTGAAACATCAACAGGCATTGCCTGGAAGACTGACATGGCTACTTTCCTGATTGCGTTTGTTTTGCTTGTGCTTGTCGTGGCGGGCATGTCGCTCGGTGTCATTTTCATGGGGAAGACCATCAAGGGAAGCTGCGGGGGACTCAACGCGATCTCCGGCGCCGACAAATGCGTTGTGTGCCAGAAAGACGTCGATCCAGACAGTCCGCTGCGCGACAAGCTGCAGTGTCCGCGAGCGCGCAAGATGCTTGATAAAATGGAAGAGCCGGCCGAAGCGGTCTGACATGTTGTCCTAACAGCTGTCTGAAGTACCAAGTTCCGATGACAGGCACGGCGTGCTCATCCTGCAGCAGGTCAACTCACCGTAATTCCACCGACTTTTGGGCGTATCATATTCCGATATCCTGTCGTAAGCTTCAGCTGCGAACGCTGAACTCAACGGTGAGAAGGAAGTCCCCATGGCCCCCAGTTCCTATCAGGCTCCCATGCGCGGCGATACTGAGGATAAAAGGACGGTCAGTCAGTCCGTGGACACAAATCTCGGATCGACGACGAGCACTGTTTCCAAGATTCTGGAGAAAAAGGGTTCGAACGTCTTTTCCGTATTACCGAGCGATACTGTCAAGACAGCGGTCGAGGTGCTGCGCGACAAACGTATCGGCGCTTTGCTGGTGACGGACGAAAGCGGCGGGATGATCGGTATCCTTTCTGAACGCGATATCGTGCGCAAACTTGCCGAAACACCAGGCCAGACGCTTCCACAGCAAGTGGAAGGCCTGATGACGCGCGAGGTGAAAACCTGCGCACCGTCCGATCCGCTGGTCACCGTTCTGAAAATGATGTCCGAAGGACGGTTCCGCCACCTGCCGGTCCTGGAAGACGGCAAGTTGTGCGGCATGATCACAATCGGTGACGTCGTCAATTATCGCCTGACCGAGCTTGAATACGAAGCCTTGAAAATGAAGCAGATGATCGTCGGCTGAAGCGCCGCGGTCCTGGTCACCGTATCAATTGACCTGATTGCCGTCGCGCGGTGCGCATCTCATGTGCGCCAGCGCACGGATGCCCCGTCGATCGTGTGTGCCGTGTTTCATATGAGCGCAACGTCGATCGCCGCCATTCCTGCATTTGCCGCTGCCTGAAGTCCCTGGGCACTGTCTTCAAAAACGAGACAGGTCTTTGGCGGCGTTTTCAGCCGGTTGGCTGCTTCCAGAAACAGATCCGGTGCCGGCTTTGCATGTTCGACATCATCAATCGTCACGATTGTGTCGAACAGGGGCATCAGACCTGAAGCTTGCAGAGAAGCCTCGACGATTTGCCTCGATCCACCCGACGCGACCGCCATCGGCACATGTCCGTGTTTCGCGCGAGCGATCGAAGCGACTCTCGGGATTTCCTGAACGGATTGAATGTTCTGCAAGATATACTGGCGCAGATCCCGAACGGTCCGATCGCGGTCGAACGCGATTTTCTTCTCCGCTTCGAAAGCGTCCATCAGAACGTGTTCCGACATGCCTGCACGTTCGTGATACCAGCCCGCGTCCATTTCCAGTCCTGCCTGACTGAAGGCGTGTTGCCAGCCGGCGGTGTAGAGGTCGGGTGTTTTCAACATTGTGCCGTCACAATCGAAAATCAGCGCATGCGCCTTGCACAGGAGATGGTCAATAGACTGCTTCGGCGGATGCGTGGCAGCTCTGTTTATCTGTATTGTTTTCAACGTTCTGCGTGTTTTCCCGGTCATCGGATGCCGACGCTGGATTGGCGCTCGATGAGCTTCACATCGTAGTGCCTGAGATCGGGAGGGCGTTCGCCATCCACGATCCAGGAGAGCATTGTTTGCGCGGAACTTCGCCCGAAGTGCTCGGTGTTGCATCTGACGGAGCTGAGACGGGGAAAGACAAGCGAACTTTCCTCTATGTCATCGAAACCGACGATCCGAAAATCTTCGCCGACCTTCACACCTGCCTCCGCAAACCCGGAGATCATGCCGAGTGCAACAAGATCCGAGAAACAGATCGCCGCTTCCAGGTCAGGATGTTCGGACGCGATCTGAAGAGCGATGTCCCGGCCAAAAGACCGGGACGGCCTGCCGTGAAACGTCTGAGCCTTAAGTCCTCGTTCGCGCATGACGGCGCTATAGCCCGACATTCTCTCGTTCGTTATCGGGCGGTTCTTGAGGCCACCCGCAAAAGCAATTTTCCGGCATCCCAGATCGCATAGATGATTTGTCGCCAACTGGCCGCCGACAGCGTAGTTGTGTGTCGCGAACGGGAAGACATTCGTGCGATCGTCGATTTGCCGAAGGACCTGCAGCGTTGGAATACCGGCGCGCTGAATGGGATCGAACGCGTTGGCGTCACCACCGTAGGCCGGAGAGATGACGAACGCCGAAACACCGTGTTCGATCATGGAATCGATCACCTGTGCCTGTATTTCGGGATCCTCGTCGGTGTTCGCAATGACCGTCGCATATCCCTTGCGCGCGAATTCCATCTGCGCGCTCGCGGCAAACTCCGTGAAGAACGGGTTGCGCAGGTCGTTGATAATCAGACCGATCAGTCCGGACTCAGCGCCCCGCAATCCGGCGGCGGACCGGTTGTAGACATAACCGAGGTCCTTGATTGCCTTTTTGACCTCATCGCGTTTCGATTGCTTGACCAACGGGGAATTCTGCAGCACGAGCGAAACCGTTGATTTCGACACGCCGGCCTTGTCGGCAACGTCCAGAATTGTTGGTCTTTTCTTCATTCACGCCCGCCCCCGGCAGAATTCATTCAACGCCGTGAAGCTTCAAGAGCAGTCCCATGCGCTCGACGGCAATGTCAGGCTTTGACAGCAAACGCGCCTTGTCCGCAAGCCTGAAGACCTCCGCATAGTGGGAAATTTCCCGAGAGGACTGGAAACCGCCGGGCATGATGAAGTGGCTTTGGGCATCGTTCAGCCAGGCGAGAAATGCGATGCCAGCCTTGTAAAACTGCGTCGGTGCCTTGAAGATTTCCCGGCTAAGCGGGACCGTCGGACGAAACAGATCGTGATAGGTCTGCAGATCACCTAGCGCGAGCGCTTCGAGCGCCTGGCTGGCTGCAGGTGCAATCGCCGTGAAGGCCCCGAGCAGTGCGTGCGAATAGTGCTGGCCGTCGCCTTCGATCAGCTCCGCATAGTTGAAGTCATCTCCGGTATAAAGGTGGACGCCGTCCGGAAGACGCGCGCGCAACTCTTCTTCATAGGATTTTTCCAGAAGCGAGATCTTGATGCCGTCAACCTTGGCGGGGTTGGCTTCTATGATCGCAAGAACCGTGTTCATTGCCGTTGCAACATCGCCGGAGCCCCAGTAGCTCTTGAGCTTTGGATCGAACATGTCCCCGAGCCAGTGCAAGATAACCGGTGCGGCTGCCTGCTCCAAAAGCCTTTCATAGACTTGAACGTAGTCGTCTGCGGTTGCACCGATTGCCGGGAAGGCCTGCGAAGCCATCAGGATGACCTGGCCACCCGATGCCTCGATCGCTTCCATCTGTTCGGAGTAGGCCGCCAGAATATCGTCCGGTGTCCGGTAATCTTCCCGAGGCTTCTGGTCCGTTCCCGCGCCGCAGGCGACGCGCGGCTGCAGCGGGTGTGCTTTCGCGTCGCGCATCGTGCGCTCGATCAGTTCTTTTGCCGTCGGCCAGTCGACGCCCATGCCCCTTTGTGCCGTATCCATCGCTTCGGCAAGGCCAAGGCCCTGATCCCAGAGCCAATTGCGGAAGCGCAATGAATTCTCCCAGTCGACAGCAGGCGATCCAAGCCAGGGATCGCGTTCTTCAAGCGGTGAAGAGACGACGTGCGCGGCGGCAAACGCGATGCGATTGAGCGGAACGTGCGGCGCGCGCGGGATCAGGGGCTCGCCGGTCAGCCGATAGGTTTCAAGCCTGTTGTCGAGTGTCGGAAGGGTCAGCATGTTCATCTCCAGCGTCTTGCGTCACCCGTCATGCAGCGACCGGAATGTCGAGAACCAGAATTCCGTCGATGCCGCCAATCGCGTTGGCCACCAGCTTTGCCCCAAGGGCTTTGTGATCGGGGTGGGTCTGGTAGCGCTCAAGCGCGTCCCAATCCTCAAAGTCGACGACAAAGCCGTGCATGTAACCGCGTTCGATCTTCTCCGGGCTTTCGCTGCGGCCGGACGTGATGTCCAGAATGCCGGGCACCTGATCGCGGATCGTGCGCAATTCCTGAAAAAGACCGGCGATCGCGTCTTCGCTGACGCCGTCCTGGAACTTGATAAGAACGATGTGTCTGATCATTGAGTGTCACCGTGATCCTGTTTGATCATGTCGGCCCCTTTTTCGCCGATCATGATGGCTGCTGCATTCGTGTTGGATGAAACGACCGTCGGCATGACCGAGGCGTCGATGACGCGCAGGCGCGAAAGGCCGTTGAAGCGCAGTCTGGGGTCAAGCACAGCCTTGTCGTCCGCGCCCATCCGGCAAGTGCCTGCCGGATGGTGAGATGTCTTGGAGTGCTCGCAGATAAAGTTGAAATAGTCTTCATCGGTTTTGACATCGGGGCCGGGCAGACGCTCGGCCTTGATAAAGGATTTGAGCGGCCCCTGCGCCAGGATCTCCTGGGTCAGTTTCAGCCCGCGTATTGACATGTCCCGGTCCTGGGGATCCTGCAGATAGTTTGGGTCTATCAGCGGCGCATCGTTCGGATTGTCGCTTTGAAGGCGAACGCTTCCGCGCGAACGAGGCCTCAGGTAGCACGAGTTCAAGGTGACACCACCGTCCGGCATGGCGGCAACGCCCGATTCGATGCCGGTTCCAAGACCGAGGTGAAATTGCAGGTCAGGTGAACGTGCTTCGGGATCGGCGTACCAGAAGCCGCCGGTTTCAAAGAGTGAGGAGGACACTGGCCCGCGTTTCGTGAAGAGGTATTGCAGACCGGCAATCGCCGACCAGTGCATCTTGGCATAGCGGTCGTAGGTGTGGGGACCACTCACCTCGCAAATGCAGTAGAGGTCCAGATGATCCTGCAGGTTCGCGCCGACCTCGGGCTGGTCGTAGACCACGTCGATGCCAAGGCTTTTCAGATGATCGGCGGGACCAATGCCGGAAAGCTGCAGCAATCTGGGCGACCCGATTGAGCCGGACGACAGAATGACTTCTTTGCTTGCCGTGAGGCGGGTGCCGTCAGTGAGTTCAACGCCTGTCGCAGCACCATTCTCAACGACGATACGGCGGACCTGCGCCCCGGTCTGAACGTGAAGGTTCTGCCGGTTCCGGTTCGGTGCCAGATAGGCCATCGCCGCCGAGGAACGCCGTGCGTTCTTCTGGGTCAGCTGATAGTAGGCAACGCCATCCTGCTTCTCGCCGGTCACATCCTCGTTGTGAGGTATGCCGAGCTCTGCTGCTGCCTTGAAATAAGCTTCGCAGATGGGCAATGGCGCGCAGGGTTTGGAGACGCCCAAAGGTCCACCCTGGCCATGGTAGCGGTTGTTGTAAGTGTCGTTGTCCTCGGCCTTGCGGTAATAGGGCAGGACATCTTCGTAGCCCCAGCCTTCGCATCCCATCTGGCGCCATTCATCATAGTCGAGCGCATTGCCACGGGTGTAGATCTGCGCATTGATCGCCGAACCGCCACCGATCACCTTGGCCTGGGTGTACCGGAATACCCGGTCCTTCATGTGCCTTTGCGGAACCGTGTGCCAGCCCCAGGAGCCGATGCCCTTGGTCATTTTTGCAAAGCCGGCGGGTACATGAAAAAACGGGTGCCAGTCGCGTCCACCCGCTTCCAGAAGCAGGACGCTGACATCGGGGTTTTCGCTCAGCCGTGCCGCAAGCACCGATCCTGCGCTGCCACCTCCGATGATGATGAAATCGTAGCCTTTTTCCATGATGAACTCTCAAAGGCGTGGAATGGAAAGTCCGCCATCCACATTGATGACGGTGCCCGTGGCAAAAGCCATCTGCCCTTCCGCAAGTGGAAGGATGGTCGAGGCGATGTCGGCCGGATATCCCCAGCGGGCCGAAGGCACGAGGCCGTCTTCAATCCGCTTTGTGTATTTGTCTTTGACGCCGGCTGTCAGAGCGGTCTCGATGACACCTGGCCGGATGTCAAAGACACCAATGTTGTGTGGGGCGAGCCGGACAGCAAAAAGCTGCGCCATCATTGAAGCCCCCGCCTTCGAAAGGCAGTATTCGGCGCGCTCGACAGAGACCATCTGCGCACTGACTGACGTGACGAAGGTCATCGACCGATAGATGTCAGTGCATGTCTCCAGCATGCGCCGCGCAACCTCCTGTGCCAGGAAGAAAGCGCCTCGAAGATTGACACCCATCACGATGTCGAAACTGTCGGTCGTGATGTTGAGCATGTCTCCGCGCACTTTTGCCGGGACACCCGCATTGGAGACATAAGTGGTGAGCGGCCCCAATTGCTCTTCGACCCGGTTCAGGAACGCAGCATGCCCATCCACATCCAGGAGATCGTGAGTGTAATAGGCTGCACTCGGTCCCAACTTGCTCAGCGCGTCGATGACTTCCGGATCGTCGCTCCGGTTTGGAGCCAGGACTGCCACCTTGTATCCTGCGCCGATGAGGGTTTCGGAAATCGCGAGCCCGATGCCGCGCTGTCCCCCCGTGACAAGGGCTACCTTGGTCATGCGGCCAACTCCTGCCTGATTGTCTGAGCAGTCCGCAGAGACAGGGCGGCGACGGTCAGAGCCGGGTTGACTGCCGCGGATGTCGGCAGGGCCGCGGCGTCCGTCACAAACAGGTTAGGGTGATCCCAGGAACGGCAATCCGGATCAAGCACGCTGGTTTTCGGATCGTCGCCAAGGCGCACCGTGCCGCATTGATGCGAAGGCACACGGCCATCGAAGAGGCGCGAAAGCACAACAGGAAATCCGGCTTTCTTAAGTGTCGCCTTCGTGCGTGCCGCGAGCTTCTTGTGGGCCGTCACGTTGGAGCGGCGCCAGTTCAGCTGGATCTTGCTGCCCTTGAGTTGGATGCGGCTTTCAGGGTCGGGCAGATCCTCTGAAATGAGATAAAGATCGAGCGCATGTTCCGAAATCCACTTGGCGGCGAATTTCGGCAGCTGTGGCACCTGTATTTTCAGGATGTCCGGTGTGACCCGCCCAAGCAGTTGCACATTGCCGAGCGGCTTTCCGTCTTCTTTGTCTGAAAGGTACCAGTCGTTGATGCCGAAGGTTTTCTGGTAGACCGCATCGTTCCGGAAGCGCGGGTCGACGGCGATCATCGCGGTCGCGTTGTGGTTCATGAAGCAGCGGCCGACATAGTCCGAGCTGTTCGCAATTCCGGATTTGAGCAAGAGCGCTGCCGACTGCACTGCGCCTGCGCAAATTGCGACGATCGCGGGCGTCAGGTCGGTTTCCTCACCGTCCTTCTGGAAGGTGACGGAACCGATTTTTCCTGTTTTAGCGTCAACCTTGAGCGCGGTGACTTCAGCGCCCGTGATCAGCTCCACATTGTCGTATGAAAGTGCCTCCGCGAGACCACACGTCTCGGCATCCATCTTGCCGCATCGGAGATCCGGATAGCCGTCCCAGCCGGTTTCACCGGCTGAAAGCCATTTCTCGATATCGACGCCGAGGGGCAGGGAGAATGGCTTGACGCCGGCTCCTTCAAGTCTCTGGCGCGCTGTTCGGATCGCTGGTTCGTCCGGGACGGGTGGAAAAGGATAGGGACCGGCATGCGACGGTTCGGTTTTGTCCGAGGCGGTGTCTCCGCGAACCCGGTAGAGCTGTTCCGCTGCATCGTACCAGGGGGCAAGCTCGTCATAGGAAAAGGGCCAGGCCGGTGAGACACCTTCGAAATGCTCCAGATCCCCGAAGTCCTCTTCGCGGTAACGGATCAGGACCGCGCCATAGAGTTTCGAGTTACCACCGACATTGTAGTAGTTGCCGGGTTCGAACGCGTTTCCCTGCTGATCCAGCCACTTTTCCGATGAGCGGAACGCGCTGTTGGTGTAGATGCGCCAGGGGTCCCGCGCCGGGGCGTCATCAGGGATCTGGTTACCGCGCTCCAGGATCGTGATCTTCGCGCCGGACGGCGCAAGGCCGGCAGCAAGGGTTGCGCCCCCCATGCCGCTGCCGACAATCACGATGTCCGGGGCCTTCATCATCGGGTCAGGCGATCCTGTTCTCGCTCTGAGGGTCGAACGCGACCGCCTTTTCCATGTTGAACGCGAAGGGGAAGGTGTCGCCGGCATTGACCGCGACATCTGCGCGGAAGCGACCGGTGACATCCTTGCCGCCGATTTGACTGACAACGAAGGTGTCGGATCCGGCCGGTTCGGTGACTTCAACCGGTGCTTCGACGATATGGACCGCCTGCGAGTTTCTGTCGGCGCCGTCCCTGTCGGTGATCGCCTCGGGGCGGATGCCCAGGATAATGTCGCGGCCGACATCCGAGGCAAGCTTTTCCGTGGCAAAGGGGATGGAGGCCTTCGTGCCGTTCGCCAGAGACACCTCTGCGGCCGGCTGGCCGTTTTCCGAAACCACCTTGGCGGGGAAGAGGTTCATCGAAGGTGACCCCATGAAACCGGCAACGAACATATTTGCCGGATTGTCGTAGATCTCCTTGGGCGTTCCAAGCTGCTGCACGTAGCCGCCGAACATCACGGCAATGCGGGTCGACAGCGTCAGGGCCTCGATCTGGTCATGGGTCACGTAGACAATCGTCGTCCCCAGCTTCTGGTGAAGCTTCTTGATCTCCGTGCGCATGTCGACACGCAGTTTTGCATCCAGGTTGGAGAGCGGCTCGTCGAAAAGAAAGACGTCCGGCTCGCGAACCAGGGCACGGCCCATCGCAACACGCTGGCGCTGGCCGCCGGAAAGCTGGCCCGGTTTGCGGTCGAGCAGGTGCTTGATCTGCAAAAGATCGGAAACCTGCGAGATGCGCTTTTCGCGCTCCGACTTTTCAATGCCGTGCATCTCCATGCCGAAGGAGATGTTTCCGCTCACCGTCATGTTCGGATAAAGCGCGTAGGACTGGAATACCATGGCGATGTTGCGGTCGGCCGGCTTCACGCCGTTCATGCTCTTTCCGCGAATGGCGATCTCGCCCGAAGTGATGTTTTCCAACCCGGCGATCATGTTCAGGAGTGTGGACTTGCCGCAGCCGGAAGGTCCCACGAGGACGAGAAACTCGCCTTCTTCGATCGAGATGTCGGTTTCGTGCAGAACCTGAACGGCTCCGTAAGACTTGGTCGCCTGTTTGATGTCGAGAAAGCCCATTGTCTTATCCTTTAACTGAGCCGGCCATCAGGCCACGGACGAAGTATCGGCCCGCAACGATGTAGACGAGGAGTGTTGGCAGCGCGGCCATGATCGCGCCTGCGAAATGGACGTTGTATTCCTTCACGCCTGTCGACGATTGCACCAGGTTGTTGAGCGCAACGGTCATCGGCTGGCTGTCGAAGTCGGAGAAGGATGCGCCGAAGAGGAAGTCGTTCCAGATATTGGTGAACTGCCAGATGATGCATACGACGGCGATCGGGCCGGACGACGGCAGCAGGATGCGCCAGAAGATGCGGAAGAAACCGGCGCCGTCGATCTGCGCCGCCCGGACCAGTTCGGTCGGGAACGCCGCATAGTAGTTGCGGAAGTACAGCGTCGAAAAACCGATGCCATAGACGAAATGCACGAAGATCAGGCCCGGGACCGAGCCCGCGAGCCCCATCAGGCCGAGCATGCGGGCCATCGGAATCAGGACCATCTGGAACGGGATGAAGCAGCCGAAAAGCAACAGCCCAAAGAGAATGGTCGCACCGCGGAATGGCCACTTGGTAAGGACATAGCCGTTCAGCGCGCCAACAATCGTCGACAGCGCGACCGCTGGAACCACCATGATGATGGAGTTCAGGAAATAGGGGCGTAGACCGGTCGCCTCAACGCCGACCTGTGCGCTGGACCACGCGCTCAGCCACGGGGCGATGGTCCATTCCTGCGGCAGAGCCATCATGCCGCCCGCCGTGATTTCCGACAGTGGCTTCAGCGAATTCACCACCATCACATAGAGCGGAAGGAGGTAGTAGATGCAGAAGAAGACGAGCAGCGTGTAGAGGACGATGCGTCCGATACTGTTGCCGCTTTTTGCGGGAGCGGTGGCCATCACTTCTTCTCCCTCAGTTCGGACCAGAGATAGGGCACGATGATGGCTGCGATCGTCATCAGCATGATCACGGCGGAGGCTGCACCGATCCCCATCTGGTTTCTGGTGAATGTGTAGGAATACATGAAGGTCGCAGGCAGTTCGGTCGCCGTTCCCGGGCCGCCGCCTGTCAGGGCGATGACAAGGTCGTAGGACTTGATCGCCATATGGGCGAGCACGACGAAGGCCGACATGAAGGCCGGTCGCAATTGCGGGATCACGATGCGGCGGTAAAGGGCGAAGGTCGAGGCGCCGTCAATCTGGGCGGCCTTCATCATTTCGCTGTCGATACCGCGGAGGCCCGCCAGGAACATCGCCATCACAAAACCGGATGTCTGCCAGACGGCGGCGATCACGATCGTATAGATCGCCATCTCCCGGTTCTTGATCCAGTCAAACTCGAAGCTGGTCCAGCCCCACCCCTGGACGACCGCCTCGATGCCGATGCCTGGATCGAGGAACCATTTCCAGGCAACACCTGTGACGATGAAGCTGAGGGCCATCGGGTAGAGATAGATCGTGCGGATAAACCCTTCGGCGCGGATGCGCTGGTCCAGCAGGATCGCCAGGAGAAGGCCGAGGGCGCAACAAATGATGATGTAGAGGAGACCGAAGATCACCAGGTTCGAAACGGCCGTGTCCCAGGCCCGGATCCGAAAAAGGTTCTCGTAATTCTGCCACCCGACCCAACCGAAAGAGGGCAGAATGCGGCTGTCGGTAAAGGACAGATAGAGCGTGAACAGGATGAAGCCGTAGACGAAGATCGCGACAATGGCGACCGTCGGGCTCAACACGATTTTAGGCAAAGCGTCACGCAGTCTGTCAACAACGGAACCCTGCGGGTTCGCCGTTTCAGAAATAGACATCTCAGGTCCCCCGCTGCCGGAAAGCGGTGCAGTGCACCGCTTTCCGTAGGGTCTATTACTTGTTGATTTGAACGGCTGTCACGAGTTCTTCGACAGCTGTCTCGCTGTCATACTCGCCGTTGAAATGCGCCGTAATCACGTCGTACATCGCGTTCTTGATCGCCGCCGGGTTGGCGTGACCATGGGCCATGGAGCCATAGAGATTGCCGCTGTCCGCAGCTTTCTTCAGGTCGGCCATGCCTTTCTTGCCACAGGCGTCAAAGGCTTCGTCGGAAACGTCGGTCCGCGCCGGAACCGATCCCTTGACCACGTTGAACGCGGACTGGAAGCTTGGCGACAGGATGGCGGTCGCAAGCGCAGCCTGTTCCTTGCCGACTTCCGAACCCTGAGCAAACATTGCGAACTGGTCGGCGTTGAACGTCACCTGGTCCTGGGTACCGGGGAAACGGAAGCAGAGGAAGTCTGTATCCGGCTGTTTACCGGCGTTCAGGAATTCACCCTTCGCCCAGTCACCCATCATCTGGAAGGCGGCGTCGCCGTTGATCACCATTGCAGTGGCGAGGTTCCAGTCGCGGCCCGAGAAGTTGTCGTCGACATAGGACCGGATAACGGCCATGCGGTCGAACGTTTCCTTCATCGTGTCGGAACCGAGAGTTTCCTCGTCAAGTTCGATGAATGCCTTTTTGTAGAAGTCCGGTCCGCCGGTCGACATGGCAACCGCGTCAAACACCGTCGCGTCCTGCCAGGGCTGTCCGCCATGTGCAATCGCGGTCTTGCCGGACGCTTTTACCTTTTCCAGAGCGGCAACGAACTCATCCCAGTTGGTCGGAACCGCAATGCCGAGTTCGTCCAGGACCGCTTTGTTGGCCCAGACCCAGTTTGTCGAGTGGACATTGACCGGTGCAGACACCCACTTGCCGTCATGCTTGGCAAACTCCTGAAGTGCTGCCGGGACAACGTCATCCCAACCTTCCAGGCCTGCCTGGATGTTCAGGTCGGCAAGTGCGCCTTCCTTGGCCCAGTCAAGGATGTCGAAGCCGAGCATCTGCACGGCGGTCGGTGGGTTGCCTGAGGTGACGCGAGCACGCAGCACGGTCATGGCCTGCGACCCGCCGCCACCGGCAACCGGCATGTCCTGCCAGCCGATGCCCTGGCCTTCAAGATCCTGTTTCAGGACATTCAGCGCGGCAGCTTCACCGCCAGATGTCCACCAATGCAGAACTTCAACGTCTTCTGCCTTCACGCTTGCGCTCGCTGCCAGCAGGGCAGCAGCAGCCGTCATCATCGTCAACTTACGCATGGATTTCCTCCCTTTACGTGCCTGTCGTCGTCATGGGTGCCGAACTCCGGCGGACCCTAAGTCACGCAACGTCTATTGTAACGTTGCAAACCACGTGCATGTCAATAATTTAATTTGTGCTCCTTTGGAACAGGTTTCTTGTTTTTTTATAGTTAGTTATTTCGATAGTTGGCATTTTGCGACGCAACATCTTTCTTTGTTGCAACGTTTTAAATTCCCTGATTAGACTTGAGACACTGATTGAGCTACAAGCCTCTGGTTGAGGGGAACGGGCATGTCGCGAAAGAACCTTGGAACCAAAGCGGACAGCGTTGGCGCGGCGCAGTCGCGTCCGACCCTGCGCACGGTTGCCGCCGAAGCAGGTGTCGCGGTTACGACGGTCTCGCGGGCGCTTGCTGACGATCCGCGGATCGCGGAGAGCACGCGCAAGCGCATTGCCGAGATTGCAAGTCAGCTTGGCTACGTTCCCAACAGAGCCGCACAGAGGTTGCGTACCGGACGGACCCGCGTCATCAGTCTCCTGCTCAATCCAAGGCACGAGTTCCTGAGTTTTACGTCCGAGTTCCTTGGTGGCATGTATGAGGGGCTCAGCGGGACCGGTTACGCGATCAATATCACCGCGGACAGCCTGGGCGACGACCGCCTCGAAACCATCCGGAACATTCGCCGCCACTCGCTGGCCGATGCCATCGTCTTCACGCGCACAGAGTGTTTCGACGACCGGGCGCGATACCTGCTGGAGCACGACTTTCCGTTTGTCACCCATGGACGCACGGACTTCATGACGCCGCATCCCTTTGTCGATTTCGACAATGAAGCGTTTGTGCGCATGGGCATTGCCCGCCTCGTCGAAAAGGGGCGCAAACACATCTGCGTAGTCATGCCGAACGAGAAGTACACATTCGGGCAACACCTCAGGTTCGGAGCCAGACAGGCCGCGACCGTGCATGGCATGCGGGTGACCATTCCCGAAGATGTCGACCTTGACAGCGAACCGGACGAAATTGCCGCGACGTTGCGGGCCCTTCACGCCGGTTCCGACGCGCCCGACGGTTATGTCTGTGTCGGTGAGGTCAGCGCGCTGATCACGCTTGCCTTCCTGAGTGACATGGGGCTGACGCAGGGCGCGGATGTGGACGTCGTCGCCAAGCGCGCTTCGCCGATCTCCAACCACTTCCGCCCACGCATCGAAACCATCGACGAGGATCTGCGTGCGACCGGCCGGGCGATGGCAAAGGTCCTGCTCGGACGCATGTCGGGTGTGCCGGTGGAGGATCTTCAGGTCCTCCTGCAGCCCGAAGGGCCGTTTGCGATTTCGAGCTAGGCCGGTCATCAGGCGACCCACGGTTCGCGTGATCTGCCGATCCGCATGGTAACGGTCTTCGCCTCGAGGAATTCCTCCAGACCATATTTTCCCAGTTCCCGGCCCTGACCGCTTTCCTTGATGCCGCCGAAGGGAAGTTCAGCAAAGCCATCCATCCAGGTGTTGGTCCAGACGGTGCCGGCATTTGCCCGCCGGGCGAATTCCAGACACGTATGAACATTCTCGCTCCAAACGCCTGCCGACAGCCCGTAGTCGGCGTCGTTGACGAGCTCGATTGCCTCATCAAGGGTCGTGAACGTCAAGACCGTCAGAACGGGACCGAAAACCTCTTCGCGGGCAATCGGCATCGCACTACTGACATTCGTGACGACGGTCGGTTGATAGAACTGGCCATTGAGACCCGGTACCTGCAGCGCACCGCCACCGAGAGGAACCTCAGCGCCCGAAGCCTTGGCCTCCTGGACATAGGTATCGATCTTGTTCTGGTGCTCAGGCGTGATGATCGCACCGACCTTGGTCGATGGGTCCAACGGGTCGCCGAACGGGACGCGGCGCGACAGTTTGACCGTTCTGGCAACAAACTTTTCAGCGATGTCTTCGTGCACGATGATCCGGGATCCGGAATTGCAGCATTCGCCCGCGTTGAAATAAACGCCGAACACGACGGCATCGACTGCGCTGTCGAGATCCGCGTCCGGGAAAATCACCTGCGGATTTTTGCCGCCGAGCTCGAGCGATACCTTTTTCAAGGTGCCCGACGCAGCGCTGACAATGGCTTTGCCGACGCCGGTCGAGCCGGTGAACGTGACCATGTCGACACGCTTGTCGGCGGTCATCGCCGTCCCGACCGGATCACCGAAGCCGAGGACGATGTTGACGACGCCTGCCGGGATCCCGGCTTCCAAAAGCAATTCTCCAAGGATAACCGTTGTCGCCGGGGTCATCTCCGACGGTTTGACAACAGCTGTGCAGCCTGCCGCCAAGGCGAAAGGAAGTTTCTGCGAAACAATCAAAAACGGGAAGTTCCAGGGTGTAATGATCGAGACAACACCGACCGGCTCCTTCAGAACCAGGCCGAGAAAGTCCTGCCCGAGCGAATTGTGGCTTTCGCCATGTATGGTGCGTGCAAGCGAGGCGGCATAGCGCCAGATATCTGATGCGCCTTCAATCTCGGCTTTCGCCTGGCTGATCGGCTTGCCGGATTCGAGCGTTTCCATGAAGGCGATCCGCTCTCTCTCACGGTCGATCAGATCGGCAACCTTCAGCAAAACTGTCGCGCGATCCTTGCCGCTTGTGCGTGACCAGCGCCCCTTGTCGAAGGCAAGCCTTGCAGCCGCGATGGCCGCATCCGCATCGGCCTCGCCTCCTTTACTGGCAATCGTGACGACAGATCCGTGCGACGGAGATGTTCTTTCGAAAGTCGCTGCATCGGCACTGCCCCGCCATTCACCGTCGATCAGGTGGCGAGCGACGAAAGGCTCGGCTGGAATCTTTGCTTCGCTGATAGAGACGACGTTGAGTTCACTCATTTCTAGTTCCCAGGGAATTCCGGTTTGCGTTTTTCGCGAAAGGCGGCGACGCCCTCGGTTCGGTCTGCGGTGGGCGAAATCATGCCGGCGCCAAGCGCTTCGATCATGGCGTTCGTATCTTCACCGACTGCTGCGTGGATCATATATTTGGCGACTTCGACCGCGCGCGGCGACTTTCCCGCGAGACCTTCGGCGAGTTCGAACGCCTTGGCCCTGGGATCATCGGAAATCTCAGCGGCGAAACCTGCGGCAAATGCGCGTTCCGCTGAAATCCGGCGGCCGAACAGGGCTATTTCCTTCACGATCGGTTCGCCGAGGAGCCGGATCAGGCGCTGCGTACCCGACCAGCCGGGCACAATGCCGACAGAGGCTTCCGGCAACGCCAAAGTAGCTTGAGGCGCCATGACGCGGATGTCGGCGGTTGCGGCAAACTCAAGCCCGCCGCCAAATGCATGTGCGCCGATGGCGGCAACAGTCGGCTTCGCCAGACGCGCAACACGATCGAAAATGCGGTGGCCTTCGCGCACCCAGTGCCTGGCAAACTCAAACGGCTCGAGTTCCGACCAGGCGAGAATATCCGCACCGGCACAAAAGGCCTTGCTGTCTTCCGCACTGATCACGACAGCGTTGATGGCTGGGTCCTTTTCGACCTCCGCGCAATGCTGCTCGAGGGCGCTCAACATCTCGCTTGTAAAGGCGTTGAGCTTCGCCGGGTTGTCGAGGCGAATTTCGGCGATCGGGCCGTGGCGTATGAGGTGGAGTGCACTCACAGGCGCAACTCCATCGGAGCATCGCGCAGCAGAGCCGCCGGCATCTCGGCCAGGTCGTTGGCCAATCTCACGCGTCCATGAGAGGCATCGACAATGTCTCTTTGCGGATCGATGCCGGGCATGACTTCGGTTGCCAGCAGGCCGCTGTCGGTCAGCTGGATGACACAGCGTTCGGTAACGTAGAGCACCTCCTGGCCGAGCTCGCGTGCGCGGCGTCCGGAGAAGGTGACATGTTCGACCTCATCCACCATTTTGGTGAACTTGCCGGGCGACTTCACGGTCAGCCTGTCATCGGTCAGGGAGAGGTCTGCACCAGCCTCGAACAGGCCGGAGAAGACGATCTTTCCGGCATTTGCCGTGATGTCGACGAAGCCGCCGCAACCGGCCGTCAAATAGGGTTTCTTGCCGAGTTTGGAGACGTTGACATTGCCTTCAAGGTCGATTTCCAGGAAGGAGAGGAACGAAACGTCGAAGCCACCGCCCTGAAAGTAGGTGAACTGCTGAGGCGAGGGCATGTAGGCATCGGCATTGGACGCACAGCCGAAGGCAAATCCGGTGAGCGGCATGCCGCCTGTGGCGCCCTGCTCGATGGCCCAGGTCACAGCCTGTTCCTGTCCGGCCTCCAGAAGGACACGCGGGACCATTGCCGAAATGCCGAAGCCAAGATTTGCGGTCTGACCCGATTTCAATTCCATCGCTGCCCTACGCGCAACCACCTTCTCCACGCCATGTTCAGACAACGTAAAGCTGGACCACGGGCGCATGATCTGGCCTGAGATCGCGGGATCGTAGTTCGTTTCCGTGGTTTGGCGCTGGTCCGGGTCAACAACGACCAAATCAACCAGGTGCCCGGGGACCCGGACATTATGCGGGCGCAAGGACCCGGAGGCAGTCACGCGCTTGACCTGCGCGATTACAAGACCGCCGTGGTTGCGCACCGCGATTGCCTGTTCCAGACCTCCGAGATACGCCCCTTCGTGTTCGTAGGTCAGGTTGCCGCGCTCGTCCGCCGTCGTTGCCCGGATGATGGCGACATTCGGCACGATATTCGGAAAATGCAACCAGGTTTCGCCACCAAGGTCGAGCCTTGAAACGATCGGTTTGCCTGCTGCCACGTCATTCATGGCGCAGCCTTCGCGCACCGGGTCGACGAACGTGTCCAATCCGACTTTCGTCATGACACCAGGCCGACGTGCGGCAACGTCCCGGTGCATGTCGAAGAGGATTCCGGACGGCACGTTGTAGGCTGCGACGCGGTTCTCGACGAGCATCTTCCAGATCTCAGGCATCGGCAGCGAAGACGGGCCGGAGGGATAAGAACCGGCAATGATCGTGGACAGGAGCCCGTCCTTGGCGATGTGGTCAATGCCCTTGATGCCGTACATGTCGCCGGCAGCAATCGGATGCAGCGTCGTAAGGTTCCTCGGGTGCCCTTCCGTGTCGAACCTTGAGCCGATGGCTTCAAGGACCTTGTCGGGGCACCCGAGGCCGGAGGAAGACGAAACGGTGACAACATCACCGTCGTTGATCCGCGAGACGGCGTCCTGGGCCGAAACAATCTTGGAAGACATCGCTCAAAACCCTCCGTAGTCGACACGAACCGCCGAACCGGACTGCGCCGCCTGGCGCACGGCATGTGCGACTGCGAGCGACTTGATGCCGTCTACGCCGTCAGCTGACGGTGAACCGTTCCCGCGAACGGCATTCGTGAAAAGGCCAAGAGCACGGTGGTAGAGGTTGTGAGCCTGGAAGGTCACCGGGCTTTCGCCGCTTTGGTCGACGAGCCTGATTTCGCCGACCGGCTCCTGCGTCATGACGTTCCGTGCGAAGATCGAACCTTCAGTGCCGTGAAATTCGATCCCGGTACCGGCAAAACCGTGCGTGAAGCTCTCATGGGTCTGGACCATTGCGCCGGACGGCATCGACCAGACAGACATGACGCTGTCTTCAACACCTTCACCCATCCCCGATGTTCCGGCTTTCGCCACCACATCCACAGGATCCTCGGAGAGGTGGAAGCGGATCGAGTCGGCGTCATGCACGACGATGTCGGGGATGACACCGCCACCGGCAGCCGCATCATTGATGCGCCAGCCGCGAAGGTGTTCTGGAAGATTGACCGCATGAAAAACGCGTGCACTCAGGACCTTGCCGATCCGTCCGGATGCGATGAGTTCCCGTATCGCAAGATGTGAGCCGGCATTGCGCAGATGATGGTTGGTCGCGAAAACAACGCCCTTTTCACGTGCTGCCCGAACCATCTCGACTGCATCTTCAAGTGTCATGGCCAGCGGTTTTTCGCACAGGACATGTTTGCCGGCGGCGATGGCGGCCATCGCTTGCGGATGGTGTTTTTCGTTTGTCGTCGAGATGTAGACCGCGTCGACCGTGTCGTCCGCGAGCAGCATGTCGAGATCCGTCAAGGCTTCGGGAATGCCGTTGTTTTTTGCAAAGGAGGTGCCCCGGCCAAGATCCGTACTCAGGACGGACTGAATGTCGGCACCTTCCTGTGCACGGATCGCATCAATCACATAACCCGACGCAATTCTGCTCGCACCGATCAGGGCCCAACGCATTCATACCTCCCATTTGGGTTTTGTTTGGAACGTTCCAATTTCTCGAAGTATAAAACTTGGAACGTTCCAATTTGTCAAGCTGTCATTTCATTAAATCGCAGGAGGCTTTGAAACGGATTTCTGGAACTGCCAAGGCAATGCCTGGCGGTGGAGGGTAGTAGGTAGTGTTACTCTTCGCGAGTTGGTGGGGCTGCGTTCACACGGCTGTCTTGAGTTTCAGACAGGTGTTCAAGGACACTTTACTGAGCAACCCGTGCGACAGGGCAATTGCTATGGCGTGTTCACGGGTTCTGGCTCCGAGTTTGCGCCGGGCATTTCGGATATGAAAGTCGACGGTGATCGGCGCGATACCGAGGGTTGCTGCGATCCTTTGAGGGCGCTCTCCCTGCGCCAGCTCCCGGAGACATTCGCACTCGCGCACCGTAAGCGGTTCAAGTTCCATTCCAGCAGGAGCAATGACTTGCAATTTCCGCCTCCCATTCCCGTTCGCCGACGCACCTCCTCTTCGCTAACAGAGCGATTCCTTCAGGACATGACCAAATTTGGGTATGACGTTGAATGCGCGCACAAGAGTGCTAGTTTTTCATGGGGCGAAGGCGCGAATTCATTACGCTGTTGGGCATTTGCGGGGCGACTGGACTTTTGAGCGAGACGAAAAAGGGGCAAGACCCTTCCAAACTGGACGACATGATCGCGCATGCCTATAGCGCCATATTGGATCAGGACCGGTTTGACGAACTGATTTTCCTTGCAGAGGGAAGCATTTCGGATCCGAGGGCACACCGGGAATTGCTCCGGCGCAAGCGGGACATCGAAAGCCATTTCGAAACGGCCGAAAAACTCCTTTCAAGCCTCAAGAACCCCGCGGCAGAGCCCGATCGGCCCGAGGTAACCATCGGTTCGGATCTGTCAGTCAAAAGCGTGAACGACATCGCACAGACCCTTCTGGGATTGAGCCCCGGTGTTTCGCTTGAAGACCTTCCGATCGATGACGATGCGCTCACATTGCTCCGCGATGCCATTACAGGCCGGCTGTCCGATTGGCCCGTCATCCGGATCCCGAACACGGACACGGGAAAGCAGGTGCTTCTGGCCCTTTCCAGGGACGAGACAGAACTGAACAGCGGGACCTGGACCTTGTCGGGTGTGGACCGGATCTGGCGAAACGGAGCCAGCCTCGCGATGCAGAGCCTTTACGGACTGACACCGAGCGAAACCGATGTTCTGTCGCTGCTCGTGAGCGGTTACTCGCCCTCGGAAGTGGCCGACACCCGCAAGAGGTCCGTGGACACTGTTCGCCAGCAGATCAAGTCGATGATCACCAAGACACGGTCACGCGGTACCAGCGAATTGATTGATCTGGCGAGAGCCGTCGCCGCGTCGGCAAGCAGACGTCCTTCAGATCGGCATAGCACCGAGAACTACGCCCGCCTGCAGTTGCAGCTGCGAGACGGGAGGCAACTCGACTATCTCCAACAGGGGGCTCCGGATGGCAAGCCCGTTGTTTTCCTGCATGGTTGCCTTTGCGGAAATCGCATGCCCAACACGGCGGCACGCCACTTCGCCGCCGAAGGAATACGTCTTCTTTCACCTGCACGGCCCTGGCATGGCCGAAGCGACGGGCACGATATCCTGCTCCTGGATCCCAAGCGTTATGCGCATGATCTCAATGACATGCTCGATCAGCTCGACATTCAAAAGGTCTCGCTTGTCGCCTTTGATGTCGGTAGCATCTTTGCGCTTCTCTGCCTGCCGGAATTGCAAAAACGTATCTCTGAGGTCCTGTGCGTTTCAGCGCAGCCGCCCATGCGGACATTGCAGGATTTTGCCAGCGCACCGCCGCAGCAGAAGCTGTTTGCTATCCTGCCGCGCGTTTCCGTTTCGCTGTTGAGCTACATGGCAAAGCTGGGGGACAAACGTCTGAAGCGCGACGGCCCGGGCGGTTTCGCGCAAACGGTGTTCGGCGGAGCACCAGCGGATCTGGACGCGTGCCGGGATCCGCATCTGCTCGATCTCTTCTGGCAGGGTCACTTGTTCCATGTGGAAGAGGGTTCAGAGAGTTTCATCAATGACTGCCGTTTCGTTGCGTCGGATTGGGAACGCCAGCTAACGCCGACCGAAGTACCGATCCACTTTGTTCATGGGACGCAGAACCGGTCGATCCGGCCTGAAAGGATCCTGGCGTTTGCAGAACGGTTGAATGCCCGCGTGACCCTTGTGGAGAATGCGGGGCACAGTCTTCCGTTCAGTCACTGGAAGGACTGGGTCCGCTTTCTTTCATTCGAATGAACGTGGCAACCTAGGTCATACCCTCATAAAATAGACTGCGATGGTATGGATGATTTTGGTCGGATACGAGGCGCGAAACTGCGGGTTACCGCCCGGTTTTCAAAGTTTCGCAAGGAAGTAGCCGTGCAAAATCACCTAATACCAAGCTCAAGAAATAAGGACCTATCTGATGGCGCTGTTCCGGTTTGCCGGCAAGGCGCTTTGTGCAGGACGGCCTGGTTGGCCGTTCAAACAAGGCAACGCCGTCCGGAGAGCCGGAACAGGCCACCGAAGGCCACGTTTGAAGGCTGTTCTGCCGCGTCGCAGGTTTTGGACGATAAACCATATCGCCCTGCAACCTGCTCCTTGCCGAACAGCCTTCAAACACGGTCAGATCGGTTCTTATTTCTTGAGCTTGGTATTATCCTGAAGGGACGCAAAAACGGCTTCGATCTGCTGCGTCAAAACGCTCAACCGGGCGAAAAGCCCGCTTTTCGCGCCTTTCCTTGCAGCTCATCGCCGTTTGCCGCGCCGTCGCAGTCTATCTTATGAGGGTATGACCTAATGAAATCCACAGCTGTCTTTCGATAAGCTTGCGTGCTCTTCTTGGGTCGGCAGACGACACAAGGATGTTTGATAATGCGCGTTTGTTGGATCAGATTTTTTATTTTCGTTTTTACAGTTACTTGCACCGCCACGATCTCAAAAGCACAGGACGCCGCGCCAGGGCGCGCGATGATCGTTTTCGACGGCTCGGGCTCGATGTGGGGGCAGATCGACGGGACCGCAAAGATCGTCACGGCACGCGAAACGCTTGCCGGTGTCGCCAGGCAATTGCCACCGGACCTGGATGTCGGCCTGATCGCCTATGGCCACAACCGGAAAGGCGATTGCAATGATATCGAGACACTCGTGCCGATCGGCCCTGCTGCGACCCGGTCGGGTGCGCTGATTTCGTCGGTTCAAGGACTGAATCCGAAGGGCAAGACACCATTGACGGAAGCGGTACGGCGGGCGGCCGGAGAGCTTCGGTATCAGGAAGACAAGGCGACGGTCATCCTGATCACGGATGGTATCGAAACCTGCGAAGCCGATCCTTGTGCCGTGGCATCGGAACTGGAGTCGTTTGGCATCGATTTCACCGCGCATGTGATCGGTTTCGGTCTGAGCGCGGATGAAAGCCGGCAGGTTGCCTGCCTGGCGGAAAATACGGGCGGTCTGTTCCTGAATGCGTCGAGTGCATCCGATCTCAGCAAGGCGCTTCAACAGACGGTTGCCCTGGCGCCGGCACCGGCTCCCACGGCCGCGCCGGCGCCTCCCGCCATATCTCTTTCCAAGAACCTCACCGCAACGGTCAGTCTCGAAGAGGGGGCACCATCGCTAACGGATGCTGATGGTGTCCGGGTGTATTGGAGCGCGGTGAAGGAAAACGGTGAGGAGATCAATCTGGTCGCCGTCACGCAACTGATCGGGCGGCTCGATCCCGGTGCGTACCGGCTCGTCGCGCGAACGGATCGTGGCAGTTCCGCATCCGCTGAGATCACAGTCACTGACACGGAGATGACTGAAGTCAACCTTGTACTGGGAGCAGGGCAACTCGATCTTGCCGCGATCATGGCTAATCAGGACATTCAACTTTCCGATGTCGACTATCGCTGGGATATTGAAAACACTGTTACAGGCGAGACATTCTCGGCGTACACGCAGAATGTTGTCGCGGTCGTCCCGAGCGGAAAATACCGCGCAAGACTGGTCATCACGCGCCTCGACAAGATGTCGCCCGGCAGTGTCGACATCGACGTGGAGACTGGACAAACCGCACAAGCCGAAATCATCGCGCCCACCTCGAAAGTCCTTTTCCGTGCCCTCAATCGCGACGGCAGCGAGCTCAAAAAATTCGATGTCAGGATCAACATATACAAAGGGACTTCGACCGAGAACAACGATGATTTCGTCGCGATGCGCCTGGGTGGCGACGCGATCATGCTGTTGCCGGGTCAATATGCCGTGCGTGTTGAAGCGTGGGACAAAAGCAAACGGGATCCATTCGTCGAAGTGGTTGAAGTTGCCCCTGCGTCGGACCAGACGATTGAACTGGTGTTCCCGTGAGCGCACAGACCACGTTCTGGGACCCGTTCGAAGCGCGTATTCAGCCCGCGACGGAAACACAACTCGAACGCACCAAACCCCTGTTACCGGCGTCGTTCAAAAAGCTTGAGGTCCCGTTTTTCCTGCTGTCGCTGCCGGGGTTTTTGCTCGCTATCTTCAGCGAGAGCCTTCGGCCGCTTGGATTTGTCCTTGTGACCATCGGCATGGGCGGTGGATTTGCCATCGATCATTTCACAGGCGCGTCGAAGGACCGGTTGAACCGGTTGCGCAGCGCTGCCCAGCATCTCGGCTTCCGGTTCCGGTCCAAAATTCCGGACGTGCGCATGCAAAAGATCCGGCAGCAAATTCCGGAAATTTTCAAGCTGCGGGTCGGAGGCTCCATCCCGCTGGTCATCGAAAGTGAAATGTGGGGCACCGCGGAAAACGGCAGCCCGCTCTGGGTTGGACTGGGCGCTCATTCTTCGACGGCCCTTTTCGGTGGTCCCAAGCAGAATACAAAATCCGCGGGAAGTGGCCCGCAAGGCAATGTCGTCATGATGGTTGCGGCCTACAAACTTGATCGCGACGCCCGCATCCGGCTTGTACTGATGCCTGAAAACTTGAGTTCGGTCGGACCTCTCGACCGCGATCTCAAGACCGAGAGCATCGCGTTCAACGATGCCTTTAATATCCGTGTCACCGCACGAGACGATGAGGGGCAACTCGACAAGGTCTCTGTCGAAGTGCTCCAGGTACTCACACCAGCGCTTCAGACAACTCTGCTCGATCTTGCGGACAGGTTCGCAGCGCGCGTGATTATCGACCGCGACACGGTTTTCTTCGCCGGATTTCGAAATCTGCAGGGCCTGGACGACACGATATTGCAGTCCTTCGTCAAGGATGCGGTGGCCGGATTTTCTGAGGCTGCCGTTTCATTCAAACACTACGCGGAGTGAGCCGGATATGTCGGTTGTTTTGACTTTGATACTCCTGGTCGCAGTTGTCGTCGGCACCTATGTCGTTTGCTACAACTCGCTCATGGCCGCCAAGTTTCGCGTTGACGAAGCCTGGTCCGGCATAACGGTTCAGCTCAAGCGCCGACATGCTCTGGTGCCCAATCTCGTTCAGGCCGCCCGCACTGCACTCGGGCACGAACAGGCGATCGTCGACAAAATCGTCTCCGCGCGCGCGGCCGCGCTCGAAGCGCTGGCAAGCGAGCGTCATGCTGATATCGCAAAGGCCGAGGCCGGCCTGACTCAGGCCCTTGGTCAGCTCATTGCCTATACCGAAGACAACCCCGAAATCACGGCAACCGAAAACCTCGTCGTTCTGCAAAAGCAGCTTGAGGAAACTGAAGATCAGGTGGCGGCGGCACGACGCATCTATAATGGCAATGTTCAGGCTTACAATACGCGTGCAGCCTCGATACCCTGGAACATTGTTGCCGGCATCAATGGGCTCAGGCCTTCGGAAATGTTTACGCTGGACGAAGCCGAAATGAAGGCGATTTCAAAAGATCCCACGCTTGACGGTCTGGAAATGGCAGTTCCAGGACGCAACGAGAAAGGCTGACCTCATGAAGTTGTTCTTGGTCTTTGTGGTCCTTATGAGTTTGGGCCTTTCTCACGGGTATGCGGCTGCCGACACCTGTGTTGCGTCGTCGCCTAACGGGAATTCGCTGCGCGTTTATGATGCGCCGACGACGAACGGTCCGGTGATCGGCAGCATTGGCGTTGGTACATGTGGGATCAACGTGACCAATCAATGCGAAGGCACGATGTGCGTTGTGGCCTTGCCTGGCCTCAATGGCTGGGTCGACATGCGCCATATTTCGAACAGCCCGGTTCAGGCACCAGGTCTCGGTGCAGGGCAGGCCGATTTGGGAACTTACGTTTACGCAGTCACCGGCGGCAGCGGCACCGTAACCGCGGCGGGCATCACGCAGCCGACGCCGGTCGATGCAACGGGCACGGTCAGTCTCCGGAAATCGTCACCGACAGCGGCGACGCTTACTCTGCCCAGAGAAGTGACGGATGCGCCGATTGCATTGACAGGCCAAGATGCCGGACCATGGTCCGGTGGCTTCGGCAGCTGGGGCGGCATGCCGATGAATGTCGGCGTGACGTTTACCGGTCTTGGAGAGCAGAGAGCCCAACTGGTCCTTCAAGGTACGAACCAGATTGCCTCCATGAAAATCTCCTTGTCGCTGCGTGCGCAAACTTTGCCTTCGGCTCAATCCTCCGGTGCAAGTGGAGCCGGGTCTCCCGCCAGTCAGGGGCAAGCTGCGGCACCCGCAGATCCAGGGTTTAACGCCTGCACCGAGCTGGATCGGATCACGAAGATCATCAATGCTCAGGCCAGCACCAGACAAATCCAGGACATGCGCAGCATTTACGTTCTTTCGGGTGTTAAAAGCACAGAGGCGACAGCGGATCAGGCTGCCTGCCGGAAAGCTCTCGACCTGATCGCCCAGGATGAAGGACTATGGAAGCTTGCCGAGAACGGGCTGGGAGCAGGCGCGGCCGGTTCCCAAGCCGCTGCGGTTCCTGTACCGGCTCCCAATCCAGGCCCATCGCAAGCTGCGCAGCCGGCGCCGCAAGCACCTGCTGCCCAAGCCGGCGGGACGCCAAACGCGGCTTCGGGCGGACAGCCGGCGAACGAGCGGCTGCTTGCCGAAGCCTGCATCATACTGCAGCCCCAAATCAGCCCCCTTTTGAGAGGGCAGTCGCGAACAGACCGCGACGCGGTGCTGCGCATTCTGGCCGCGCAGGGCGTTGTCAGCGTTGCGTCAGCGCAGCCGCGGCAATGCGCGGTCATCATGGCCGAGCTGATTGCGATCGGGCTGATTGCCAACGACAATCGTCCCTGGATCACGATCGCCCAAGGGATCCCGCTCGCTCCGGGCGACGGCGGTGAAGATCCGGCGACAATGATCGCCGGAGGGGCCGAGATCGGAATTCATCCTTCCGATTTCATTCCGGAATTTGATCCGGCAGGTCAGCAGGCTTCATCTGCGGGAACGGCAGCACCCGGCGGTGGTGTGGCCACACCGGGTGGTTCGGCCCTTCAGCTCGGGGATCCTTGTCTTGAACTTGGCAATGCAATGATCGTCACAATTCGTCTTGGCTTCGCGGGGGATCTCGACGCTTTTTCCGCGATTTTGAAAAAGCACCGCGTGGAAACCCTGGCACCGTCTTCGGCCCAGATCTGCGCAGGTGCGCTGAATGATGCCCGGCAGGCCGGGCTAGCCCGCTGACTGTTGCCTGGGAGAAGACCGATGACCATGCCAGCCTCGAAATCACTCTGCGTGATCCTTTGCATGTTCCTGATGGGAGCAGGCTCGCAGACAGTTCGCGCCAGCAGCGATGATCCTGCGGAAGTCAATGATTTGCCGGGTTTCGGCATCTGGGGCCCGGCCTACAGGCTGCGAAACGTGCCAGAGGGCATGCGGCTTGTGGTGCGTGCTGCGGGTGACCGGAGCGCTGCGACCGTCGGCAGCCTGACCAGGTCCGCCAGCGAAATCCTAGTTCTGAATTGCGCCCCCGAAATAGTGCCGCTCACATTCGAGGATGCGAGCGCGGAGGCTAAGCGTGAATTGCTCGGCGGTGTCTGGTGCCAGATCGATCACTATGGCATGACCGGTTTTGTTCCCGGTATCTATCTCGATCCAATCCTGAATCGCTAGCCGCCTATTTCTGTCTAAGGCATTCACCAGAAATGCGCGGTGACCTTATGATTGGTCCATCTTTGCAAGGAAACGAGCAGGTCCATCAGAACCGCCCGTCCGGCCAACTGGTGTGGAGATTGTCGATCACATAGGCATGGGCATGGCGTTTGCCGTGGGCGTTTCTCAGATGCGGATGGTCGGCCGGAAGTTCAGGATGTTCGTGAACGAGGACGCTTGTGTCCGACGATGGCCAAAGACGCGACGCGGCCAACGCTCCAATGACCGCAAGCACCGCCAGCGTAGTGACGGCTGCTGATAGACCGGCCGCGCTCCCGAGCCAACCCGCAAGCGGGTAGGTGATCAGCCAGCAGCCGTGGGAGAGCGCAAATTGCGCCGCGAAAACCATCGGACGGTCTTCAGAGTGAGCCGAGTTGCGCAAAAGACGTCCGGACGGGACAAGAACCGCCGAGTTGGCGACGCCCATCAGGAACCAGATCATCAACAGATAGGACCAGAGATCTGTCGGCTTGAGCCCCTGGATCAGGGCGGACAGCAAAACCAGCAGCAGCGGCATGAGAATCGCACCCCCAAGCATGAGGCTCCGGTCTTTGACCGAGGACAGAAGGCGTGGAATTGCGAGCGCCATCGCCATTGAGCCACCGCCATAGGCGGCCATCGTGAGGGCAAGGTCGGCATCGCTTCCGCCAAGCAGTGTCTTGACGATCACGACAGTATTTACAATCACAATCGCTCCCGCGGCGGCCACGGTCAGATTGAGCGCCATGAGGCCCTTCAGGCGCGGTGTGCCCAGATAGATCCGCATGCCCTGTGAAATGCGTTTGAATGGCGAGAGCTGTGTGAGATTGCGGACCGTTGGAAGCGCAACGGAGACAATCAGTGCTGCCGAAAGCAAAAAACCTGCGACCGTGCCCGCAAAAAGCCAATGAAATCCGATCAGGCCGATCAAAACCGCCGCAATGACCGGGCTTAGCAGGTTTTCAAGATCGTATGCCATTCGCGAGAGTGACAACGCGTTGGTGTAATCCTCCTCGTCAGGAAGAATTTCGGGGATTGTTGCCTGGAAGGTTGGAGTGAAGGCGGCCGATGCAGACTGCAGAAGCGCAATCAGAAGATAGATCTGCCAGACTGCATCGACGAAAGGCAGTGCGATCGCGGTTCCTGCCCGTATCAGATCGAGAATGACAAGAAATGACCTGCGCGGAAGTCGCGCTGCAAAGCCGCCGGCGAGCGGCGACAAGATGACATAAACAACCATCTTGATGGCAAGAGCTGTTCCGAGCACTGCCCCGGCATTTGCGCCTGCAAGGTCGTAGGCAAGCAAAGCCAGCGCAACCGTCATGAGCCCTGTGCCGAAAAGGGCAATGAACTGGGCTGCAAAGAGATGCCGGTAGGTCCTGTTGGCGAGAACTGAGTACATGTGACGGGTGCAAAGCTGACTGGAGCGAATTCTTCAATTAGAAATATCACGCTTCGAACGGCATCTCCAAGGAGGTTGAAGGTCAATCTCGTCAGCAATCCGTTAAACGCTGGATTCTTGAACGGATCAAACAGGCAATGCGGCCTGAGACGCGCGCGATGCGTTTCTCCGAGAAGGCGCGGCTTGCAGCGAACAACAAGCGGGTCAATCAGTTTCGCTGAATAGGATTACCTCGTGGCGACGCCGAACGGCATTTGTTCGCGAGCGTTTCGGTACCATTCCACGATTTTCCGCCGTTCCCCGGGTTCCATGTGCGAGACATTGGCGGGTGGCATTGCATTGGTCACGCCGGACTGCAGGTAGATCTCCCGCGCAGCGCGAACGATATCGGCTTCTGTTTCCAGAACCACGCCCTTCGGCGCCCAGTATATCCCCTCGTAAAAGGGTTCGCGGGCATGGCACATGGCACACCGTCCTGGAACGATGGCCTTCACGTCCTCAAATCCGGCGGCACTTGCAAAAACCTGTTCCGTAGCGTTCAAGGGACGGGTTTCGGACGCCTCATAGCTGTCTTCAGACCACATCGGCGCCATGCTCAGATGGATGATGGCCACGAAGAGAATCGAGGTCACCAGCCAGGTCCACATGGGCGCAGTGCCTCCGGCATGCTTGGTGTTGAAATAGTGGCGGATGGAGACGCCCATAAGGAAAACCAGGGCGGCAATCACCCAATTGTATTCGGACGCAAATGCGAGCGGATAGTGGTTGCTCAGCATCAGAAACACGACCGGAAGCGTCAGGTAATTGTTGTGCATTGAGCGCAGCTTGGCGATCTTGCCGTATTTGGCATCGGGCGTGCGTCCGGCCTTGAGATCCGCGACCACGATCTTCTGGTTCGGAATGATGATCATGAAGACATTCGCCGTCATGATCGTGGCCGTGAAAGCCCCCAGATGCAGCATGGTCGCGCGGCCGGTGAAAATCTGGTCATAGCCCCATCCCATGGCGACCAGCATGAAAAACAGCAGGATCATCAGCAGCGTCGGACTGTCGCCTAGCTTCGATTTGCAAAGGTAGTCGTAGATCAGCCAGCCGATGGCCAGGGATCCGCCGGATATCAGGATGCCCTGCCAAAGAGACAGATCCGCCTTTTCGGGGTCTATGAGATAAAGCTCGCCGCCGACCCAGTAGACGATCATCATCAGCGCTGCTCCGGAGAGCCAGGTGGCGTAGCTTTCCCATTTGAACCAGGTCAGGTGCTCTGGCATGTTTTCGGGCGCGACCAGGTATTTCTGGATGTGATAGAACCCGCCGCCGTGAACCTGCCATTCCTCGCCAAAAGCGCCCGCCGGCAGGTGGGGCGACTTGCGCAATCCCAGATCCAGGGCGATGAAGTAGAAGGATGAGCCGATCCAGGCAATGGCTGTCACGACGTGCAGCCACCTGACGGCAAATGCCAGCCAGTCCCAGATAATGGCAATGTCCAACATAGTGTCCCTCCGGTTGTCTGTCCGCCACCCTAATCTACCTTGAAATTTTCTGGTATCTCGACATAATTCCGAGCAGTTTCAAAAAAAACGGAATAATGGGTTTTTGGCGTATCTGGAGAATATTCGGACGTTCCTGCGCGTTTATGAGTTGGGAAACATGTCCGCCGCCGCACGCGATCTGCGCATTTCTTCCGCCGTTGCATCTGCTCGCGTATCGCAGCTTGAAGAACACCTGAATGTGCGCCTGTTTCAACGCACGACCAGAGCGCTCAGCCCAACCAAGCACGGGAACCTCTTTTACCGCGGGGCGACAAAGATCGTCGAGGCTGTCGAGGAAGCCGAAGCCGACATCAGCTCGATCACGCGCTCGCCGCGCGGTACGCTGTTCATCGCCGCCCCGATCGGTATGGGGCAGCGGCTGATCGCGCCTGCGATCCCGCTGTTCAAGGAGGCCAATCCGCTGATCGACATTCGCCTCCGGTTGTCGGACAGGAAGGTGGATCTGGCCGGTGAAGGGCTGGACGCTGCGTTTTTCCTCGGTGTGCCGGAGGATTCGACCCTGAAAATCAGGAAAATCGCCGACTGTGAACGGGTTCTGTGCGCAGCGCCTGACTATATCACCCGCAAGGGGGAGCCGAAGAGCTATGAAGACCTGTCCTCAAGCCGCCATGACTGCCTCAACATGCGTTACCCCGGCGCACCGGAATTCCAGTGGCCGCTTGTTACGAAGAACGGGGTGAAGAAGGTGGCGGTGACCGGGCCGTTTGAATCCGATCATGGTGATGTGCTGACCAGCTGGGCTCTGGATGGCCACGGGATCATTTTGAAGCCGGTTTTCGAGATCGCACGCTATCTGGCTTCCGGCCAGCTTGTTGCCGTTTTGGTGGATGAGCCGCCGGTACCCGCGCAGATGGCCTGTCTTTTCACGCACAGAAAACGGCAGGATCCCAAAGTGCGGCTGTTTCTTGATTTCATGGTCGGGCATATTCAACGCGCGTTGGCCGAAATGCCGATGCGGTAGGGCAGGCTTTAGCCGAGGCTGCTGAGGTCACCATGAAAAAAGCCGCCATGCGGCGGCTTTTTGCGTCTTGGAAGGCAGTCATCGCCGCCTGGCGGACTATTCAGCCTTCATTTCAGTAACAATGCGGATCGCGATCGGGCCGGTCGAGAAGGGACCAACGCCGAATTCCATATGGTCGATCGTGGTTGAAGCTTCAAAGGCAATCCAGTCACCCTTGTAGTAATCAATATTGCTCCCGAGCGGGTGCGGGCCGATATGGGTGAGCTTGGTGTCCAGCGTGACGGGTTTGGTGGTTCCTTGGATGGTCAGGTCACCGGTTACATTGGCAGTGTCGTCTCCCGTTTTCTCAACACCAGTGCTGACGAAGGTTATTTCCGGATAGGTTTCCACTTCCAGGAAATCCGAGCTGGACAGATGATCGTCGAGAGGCTTGAAACCCGTTGCGATACTATCGGTCTTGACCGTCACGTTCAGCTTTGCGCTTTCAACGTTTTCCGGATCGATATCGAGGGTTCCGTCAACCACGGTGAATTCGCCGCTCTGCGTGGAAACGCCTGCGTGCGACCAGCTGAACTGAACTTCTGTGTGTCCCTGGTCCGTCTTGTAGGTCGTTGCCAAAGCGGCTGGAACGGTCAGCAGCGTTGCAGCAATGCAAATCGGGGCAAGTCTGATCATCGGAAAATCTCTCCTTTTCGTGGTCAGGCAGGATTGCCTGTGGGCATACGACATCGTGATTTTCACAAGTCTCAAAATAGATGCTATGACATCTATCAGACTGACGAGCCGGAAAAAACAACTCCGATCGCCGCTCACCGAAACTTGAAGACAATGCATCCGAGTCACCACGAAACCGACATCTGGATCCTTCTTAACCGTGCACACCGCCAGGCACACCGCAACATGGAAGCGGCATTGCGCGAGAAGGGTCTGCCTTCGTTGCGCGTTTACGACCTGCTCTGGGGCGTTGAAATGTCCGGCGAAGACGGCGTAAGGGCATTTGAATTGACGGATTGGCTGCTGTTCGAGCAATCCAACCTGTCGCGTCTGCTGGCTCAACTGGTCTCGAAAGGACTGATCCGGGAAACGGTTCTTGTCAAAGACCGTCGCGGCAAGATCCTGCACATCACACCCGACGGTGCTGCCCTGCGAAAGCAGATGTGGGAAGTCTATGGCCGTGGCATCCATCGACACATGAAGGCTCTGGCAACTGCATCGGATCTGGAGACCTTTCTGGAACAGTTAGGCGATATCGGCGGGGGCCCGATCAGGCAGCAGGGTCGTCAGCAATCGGCTGATGAAACATGATGGATAGACAGTTGCTTGAGCGTCGCTAAATCCGGCTGTGAAAAGCGTCAGCGCAGAATTTCCCTTAAAGTGCACCAGTTCCCCAGAATTTTCGCCAGGATCGATCCTGCTGTCTGAACCCGGACATCCTCTTGCCGTGTCCAATACCTGGCTCGTCAAACATCCTGCCACAAGGTTTACTCGCGACGCGAACCGGTGTTTGGATATGCGATGGGTCAGCGACGGTCCTCTAATCTGTTACCGGACAATCGCATCAAAAAATGGGTGCACAGGGCCCGCCCCCCTAATGCCCCTGCTCAAAAAACCTGGAAGTCGACAATGTCGTTTTTTGTAAAAAGCAGAAGAAGATCGGAGGTTTGACTTGAATCGCTATGTGCGCAATCTCAGGGGCTACGGATCGAGTCCGCCCGACCCGAAGTGGCCCGGAAATGCCCGCGTTGCCGTTCAGTTCGTCCTGAACTACGAGGAAGGCGGCGAGAATAATATCCTGCATGGCGACGCTGCGTCCGAAGCGTTTCTGTCGGATATTCCAGGTGCGGCGCAATGGCCAAGCCAGCGCCATTGGAATATGGAATCGATGTACGAATACGGCGCGCGCGCCGGCTTCTGGCGGATCCATCGTCTTTTCACGCGCGCCGGCATTCCCTTGACGATTTATGGCGTTGCCTCAGCACTTGCCCGAAATCCTGAGCAGGTGGAGGCGATGAAAGACGCCGGGTGGGAGATCGCAAGCCACGGGCTCAAGTGGATTGAACACAAGGACATGCCGGTTGACGAGGAACGCGCCGCCATTGCCGAAGCGATCCGGTTGCATACCGAAGTCGTCGGCGAGCGCCCGCGTGGCTGGTATACCGGCCGCTGCTCTGAAAACACGGTCCGGCTCGTCGCGGAAGAAGGCGGGTTCGTTTATGTTTCCGATACCTATGACGACGATCTGCCTTACTGGCTTGAGATCGGCGGGCGGGACCAGCTGATCATTCCCTATACGCTTGAAGCCAATGACATGCGCTTTTCGGTATCTCCCGGATGGAGCGACGCCGACGATTTCTTCAATTATCTGAAGAACGCATTCGATACGCTTTATGCCGAAGGTGAAAGCGACACGCCGAAAATGATGTCGGTTGGCCTACACTGCCGCCTGGTTGGGCGACCCGGCAAGATTGCTGCGCTCCGGAAATTCATCGAACACATCAAGTCGCATGATGATGTCTGGTGTCCGCGCCGGATCGAGATCGCAGAGCACTGGACCTGCCATCATCCGCCGCAGAAAGGCTTGAAACCCAGCCGCATGGGCAGAGACGCATTTGTTGAACATTTTGGCGGGATTTTTGAGCATTCCGCCTGGATTGCGGAACGTGCCTTCGAGCTTGAACTCGGCCCCGCTCATGACTGCGCCGTAGGCATCCACAACGCGCTTTGCCGAGTGTTCCGGTCTGCGAGCGAAGACGAGCGTCTTGGCGTTTTGAAGGCGCATCCGGATCTGGCCGGCAAACTTGCGCAAGCAGGCCGGCTTACCGCGGACAGTACGTCTGAACAGGCAGGGGCCGGGCTTGATCTTCTAACCGACGACGAAAGACAAACCTTCAACGACCTCAATTCGGCTTATGTCGCCAAACACGGCTTTCCGTTCATTATTGCTGTTCGAGACCATGACAAAGCTTCCATTTTGGCCGCGTTCCACCGCAGGATCGAAAACGATCGGCAAACGGAATTCCAGGAAGCCTGCCACCAGGTGGAACGGATCGCGCGCCATCGCCTCGGAGATTTGTTCAAGTGAGCAATCTCGCGATCACAGCAAAGCCTCTGACGGCTGAAGGTTTTGCGCCTTACGGCGACGTTCTGGAGGTCAGCGGGCCTCCGGACAAGATCATCAATCAGGGCATGTGCGGGCGCCATCACGACCTCGCCACGCTCGACTTCTCCGAAGGCCGGGCCGGTCTCAGCCTCTTTGATGCCAAAGCGCGAACGCTGCCGCATACCGTGGACATGGTTGAGCGGCATCCGGCTGGCAGCCAGGCGTTTATTCCCGTCAACGGCGTACCGATGCTGGTCGTTGTCGCCGATGATCGCGATGGCGAGCCGGTCAATCTCAAAGCTTTTGTCAGCCAGCCCGGCCAGTCCATCAATCTCCACCGGGGTACCTGGCACGGCGTTCTGGCACCGCTTGGCAGCCCAGGCAGATACATGGTCGTCGACCGCATTGGCAATGGCGCCAATCTGGAAGAGCACTGGTTTCCGGCGCCCTACGTTGTCGAGGCTCCGGAAAGCTGAAATCTGGATAAACGGTCGTCTTCTGCCTGAGCCATCTCATGGTGATCATGAGCGGCAAAAGTGCGCGGTTGCTACGATAGCGTTATCGCGCCGTCATCAGGCCAGCCATATCAAGCATCCGC
Organism: Roseibium sp. HPY-6; assembly: GCF_040530035.1. Lineage (NCBI taxonomy): Bacteria > Pseudomonadati > Pseudomonadota > Alphaproteobacteria > Hyphomicrobiales > Stappiaceae > Roseibium > Roseibium sp. HPY-6. The sequence continues at coordinate 2,436,141 of NZ_JBEWCD010000001.1, read as the reverse complement.
CGTGAAAACCCCCACTCATTGTCATACCAGCCGAATATGCGGGCTTGTCTGTCACCGCTCGACAGGGTCTCGGGAAGCGCGATCACCAGGGATTCCGGCCGCGCCCGCATATCCGTGGAGACGACGCGGTCATCGGTAAAGCCGATCACAGGGTTGTTGGAAAATATTTCCTGCAGGAGATCGTTGACGGGCCTTTTAACAGGCTCAGCCCAAGTTACGGTGAGGTCGACCGCGGACACGCTGATTGTCGGAACGCGCACGGCAGCGCCCGTTATCCGGCCGTCGATCTGCGGCAGAACCTTGCCGACAAGCTTGGTTGCGCTTGTCGTGGTGGGCACCATCGAAATGCCACCTGCGCGGCTGCGTTCCAGCGGGCCGCGCGGCGCGTCCACCATCGGCTGGCTGCCGGTGTAGCAATGGATTGTGGTCATGTGGCCTGCCTCCACACCGACACGGTCCTCAAGACCCCGCAGCAGGGGGGCGAGGGCGTTCGTTGTGCAGGACCCATTGGAGACAACCCGGTGCCCGTTGAGCTTTTCTTCATTGGCACCGAGCACAAGCGTGATTTCCGCCGCGTCGGACGGGCCGGATATCAGCACGTTCTTTGCGCCGGCCCGAAGTCCGCGCGAAGCGACTTCCGTCGTGTCGGCCTTGCCGGTGCATTCAAGGACCACGTCGATCCCGGCAAGATCCAAAACGGATAGGTCGGGTTCACCGGTGAACTGAATCGCCCGGCCGTCTATGTTTAGCGTTCGGTCTTCCGTCGAGACGTTGCCGGGATATGGACCGTAAACGCTGTCGTATTTGAAAAGGTAAGCGCAAGTGTCCAGCGGTGCGATGTCATTGATCAGAACAACATCCACATTCTGCTCTTTTGGACACGTCAGGATCTGACGCAGGACGGTGCGGCCGATCCGGCCGAACCCGTTGATGACAATCCGCATGGTGACGACCTGTCTCTCAGTGTTTGGATCTTGGCCTTCGTGCAAAAAAGGCGTACTGAAAGACTGGGTATCATGCTTTAAGGCATTGATCTCATTTATATTGTCCCTAGGGACAATCCTTGCCCCTAGCTGCCCGGATCAAAGCGACCGGCTGGCCTGAGCGGCATATGGCGGTTGACGTCCTTGTAAAGCAGATAGCGGAATGGGCCCGGACCGCCGGCGTAGCAAGCCTGCGGACAAAAGGCGCGCAGCCACATGAAATCACCTGCCTCGACCTCGACCCAATCCTGATTGAGCCGGTAAACGGCTTTGCCCTGAAGCACATAGAGGCCGTGCTCCATCACATGGGTTTCGGCGAAGGGAATGACCGCGCCCGGTTGAAAGGTGACGATGTTGACATGCATGTCATGCCGCAGATCTTCCGGCTCGACAAAGCGCGTGGTTGCCCATTTGCCGTCCGTTCCCGGCATTGGCACTGGCGCGTGCTCGCTTTCGTGCGTCACGAAGACACCTGGATGGTCAATGCCTTTGACCGGTTCATAAGCCTTTCGGATCCAGTGAAACCGGACATGGTCCTTACTATCGTTCTTGAAGGTCCAGTCGGTCTCCGGGGGGAGGTAGGCATAGCTTCCGGCTCTCAGGGCATGGTTTTGGCCCGCCACGGACAAAGAGGCCTCACCTTCCACGACAAACAACACGCTCTCCGCCGAGCTGTCGGTTTCCGGGCGCTCGGATCCGCCATCCGGAGCGACTTCCATGATGTACTGCGAAAACGTTTCGGCAAATCCCGACAGGGGCCGAGACAGCACCCAGAGCCGCGTCCCGGTCCAAAAAGGCAGAAAGCTGGTAACGATGTCGCGCATCGTTCCGCGCGGAATGACCGCGTAGGCCTCGGTGAAAACCGCGCGATCCGTCAGGAGTGTTTCCTGACCGGGATGGCCGCCTTTGGGAGCAAAATAGCTTTCTGACACGGTTTGCCTTTCTCGCTGCGTTCAAAATGCACTTGCGACTATGCGCTTCGCGTTCGGTTTGCACCAGCGCGCATGAGGCTGAAAACCTCCTTGGTTTCCAAGAAAATGAGGTTGTTTTTAAGTGGACGGGTAAGTCAGAGGCCTGGTCGGGCGGATTTCTTGATCATAGCCGTGCGCATAGTCGCCAGTTCCAAACTCAGAAATTCGCAGAAATCCTTGGCGACGATGGAAATCGGGCGATGGGTCGGCGTGAGGATGGACAGTCCGTTCTGAATGCGCGGGCGGAATGGCCTGAACACGATCATGGGCGGTCCCATGCCGCTTCGGCCGTCTTCCTGGGCCTTGTAGGCAGTAAGCATGTCGCAGATGAGCGCGCACAGCCCCGCCTCGACGAACCTCAAACCGGCCAGGGCAGTCTGCAGTTCAAAACGCTGATTGAACCGCACGCCTGCATCCCGGAAGCGCGACAGCGTCTGCTTGTGACTGCGGTGCTCGGAATGCAGCAGCGCCAGCGGATAGCCATCGAGCTCTTCTGGCGTGATGATTTCCTTGGCGGCCAGCGGATCGGTGGCAGGCACCGCGCACATGCACTCCAGATCGAAATCGATCTGGTCGAATGAGTTGCGCACCCGGGGTGTTTCGGTAAAACCGATGTCGAACTGCTGGGCTGCAATGAGCTCTTCGATCTCCGCGGACGTTCTGCTTGCCAGGGCAATTTTGACGCTCGGCTTGTCGGCAACAAATTTGGACAGGCTGTTGGGAAGGAAATCCGCAACAGCTTCAGGGATACCGGCAATGCGCAGCTGGCCGTGCTCGCGGTTGGCGAGGCCACGTAGCGTGCGTTTGGAGATTTCAAGCCGTTTCAGGATGGCTTCGGCTTCTTCGAGAAAAAACTCGGCCTCCGGCGTCGGGACGAGGCGCCCCTGCTCACGCATGAAAAGCTTGAGCTCCAGCTCGGCTTCCAGGCCGGCGATCGTCGAACTGACGGCGGGTTGCGTCCGGCCAAGCGTGCGGGCTGCTTCCGAAATGGAACCGCTCCGCATGACCTCGCGAAAGGTCGCCAATTGCCGTATCGACAGGTTCATTGATACTCGAAAAACGCCCCCATGATCTCACTCCAAATAATGTGTCGTCTAAGGGGGTAAGGTCAACTGCTGGAAATAAAAGCCATTCAGATTCACAGATTTAGCGAAAAAAATGGCCAGAATTTCATGGATTTTCGGATGGATCCAAGACTTCAATCCTGGATTGTTGCCGGGTTGCTGTCGGCTTTTGCAAAGTTTCTCCTGGTTTCGGTGTTCCTAGTTGCTGTCCGTTCCTTCTTTCCAGAGGCGTTCGAGGTCAAATGCGTCGACGTCTTTCAACAGCTCAACGAATTCTCTGGCAGCGTGGTCGAGTGATTGGCACCCCTTTTCCGCCGTTGCGCGCCCCGCGTTGCCAAGTGCACCAAGTTCGTTGAGATCCTGGGCCTTCCAGCCGTACTGTGCCTTGCCGTGGCCGCGCAGATGCTTGAACTCTTTCAGATAGCTTTGCTGCTCAGACGTGAAATCCCGGGCAAGATCCATTCTTACGAGTTCAGGATGAAGATGCAGCATCAGTGATGTTTCGATATCACCGCCATGAATGCCGTAGGTGAATTCGTCTTCTGGAAAGAGGCCATCCGGTTGACCGAAACGCAGCCAGTTGGTGGCCAGAACAAACATTTCGTGTTTGATGCGCAGCTCCCGTGCAACGATATCCAGTATGGGGACGTTGCCGCCATGCGAATTGATCAGCACCAGCTTACGAATGCCTGCGCGGGCTATGCTCTCTCCGATTTCGATCCAGCAGCGTGCTGCCGTTTCCCAGGACAGCGTCAATGTGCCCGGCGAGGAAATATGCTCATCTGATTTGCCAACCGCTTGCGCGGGAAGAAAGCAGGCAGGCAGGCTCTCGGGCAAAAGTTCCAGAACGCGGCTGACCTGCCCGTTTGCTATGGCTGTGTCGGTCCAGACCGGTAAATGAGGACCGTGTTGCTCTATCGCGGCAACGGGAAGAACGGCAATCCAGTTTTTACGCGAGGGGTCCTTGAAGTCCTCCGTCGTCATTTCATGCCATTGGCGCCTTGGAAGCATTTGTCTTTCCTGTGAAGGTCCTGTTGCCCGTTTGCTTTGCACAGCACGACCGGTCAGGCAAGTGAAGACGCTCTTCCGATAATGCGGTGTAAACAGCTCACGAACAAATGATCGGCCGCTCTTAACGCCTGTTTAGATTTTAATGACGCCTTTCTGCGAAGCTTTTGCCCATGATCGGCGCCTTAATGTCCAATACGCCGGCGAACCTTTTGAGAAGCAGTGGTGTCGCGGGCGAACTGGAACCGGACGCAGGAGGGAATCCTGCCGGCCGGGATCGGGAAAGTGCGCGCAGCAGTCTGGCAAGCGCGCAGGTTCAATCGGCACAAAGAAGCAATGGTCCGATCCTGACGTCGCAAGCTGTCTTGGCGCTTCAAAGCACTCAGCAGGTCGAACAAAAGAATGCCAATGCCGGTTCCTCGGGAGATGGCAGCGATGGCGCGGACGCGCCCGCTCAAGGACAAGGTTCGGCAATCGCCGCAAACGTGGCATCTGCGGGACAGGCATCCGGTAACCCCGCGCAGGCCCAATCCGGGAGCAGTGAAAAAGAAGATCCCGACGGCGACGGCCTGAACGAGGCAGAAGAAAAACAGGTTCAGGAACTTGCCAAGCGGGATCGGGAGGTTCGTGCACATGAACAGGCTCACGCGCGCGTCGGAGGTGCTTACGCCGGCGCGCCCAGCTATACGTTCCAGCAAGGGCCAGACGGCAAGCGGTATGCTATTGGTGGCGAAGTCCAGATCGACACCAGCAAGGAAAAAACGCCTCAGGAAACAATCCGGAAAATGCAGATTGTCATCCGGGCTGCGCTCGCACCGGCTGAACCATCGTCTCAGGACCTGAAAGTCGCCCAGCTCGCCCGTTCGCAACTTTCCGAGGCCCAGGCCGAAGCGCGTCAGGAGAAAGCTGACGAATTGCAAGGCGGAGATGAAGCGCCGCCCGGTGCGGTGGCGGACACCTCCGAGGGCGGTGCCAGCAATAATGAGCAGAACGGTGACGGCACACGCAAGGATGAATCTGCGGCACAGGCACAGTCCGCCGAGGCAGCATCTGCTTATCGTTCCGCAGTTCAACAGGCAAGCGAAGCCGAAGCTCTGCTGGCCTCCGTTCTCGCCTAGGCCGTTTGACGGTGTTGGCTGCCCCGTCCGGAGAGAATACCGGCCTTAAGACTTCATTCCAGCATTGAACGCCGGACGGTAAAGCGATACAGGCGATGGGAGACATGTCTTCCGGAGATCCTTCAGGATCTCAAGCTTCAGGTCATCTCATGCAGGCTATTGCCGCGCGTCGCGTTGTTTCGGCAGTTTTTCTCATGTGCGGGGGTTTCTTCGGTCTTTGGGCCTCGAGAATCCCGGACATCAAGGCTGCGACAGGATTGAGTGAGGGATGGTTCGGCGTGCTGCTTCTGGTCATGGCGCTAGGTGCATTCACGGCGTTTCCCACCGCCGGTGCCCTGATGGACCGGCACGGTCCGGCACGTGTCACCAAAGGGGCGGCACTGGGAACCGCAGTCGCTTTTACCCTTCTCGGGCTTTCGCCATCGGTTGTGACTTTGGTGGCCGCGTTGTTTTTTGCCGGGTTCGCCTTCGGATCGCTGGACGTTTCAATGAATGGATGGGGAGCGGAAGTCGAAACCGCGCTCGAGCGCCCGGTGATGTCGTCCTTCCATGGACTTTTCAGTCTGGGCGCCGGTGTGGCGGCCGCGGCGGGTGGGCTTGCAATCACGCTCGGTTTCAGTGTTGCCCTGCATTTCTGTCTCTGGGGACTTTTGTCCGTTCCCATTCTTGTTGTGTGCTTGAGGCAGCATTGGCCCCAGTCGGTCGGTGGGGCCGAGACGCAGGACAAGGCACCGCTTTTTGCGTTTCCCGAAGGTGCGCTTCGGTTTGCAGGGCTCATAGCGCTGATAGCGGCGTTGGGGGAGGCAGCCGTAACTGACTGGGCAGCACTCTACCAGATACTGGATCTCGGCTACTCGGAGGCGATGGCGCCAATAGCGTTCACCGTTTTCTCCGTCGCAATGGTCATCATGCGTTTGGCCGGTGACAGGATTATCGCCAGGTTCGGGCCTGTGCCCGTGGCAAGAGTGAGCGGGTTTGTTGCCTTTGTCGGCTGCGTCCTGCTGGTCTCCGGTTGGAACATTTTTGTAGTCTGGATCGGGTGTTTCGTCATGGGGCTCGGATATGCCGTGCTTTTTCCGCTTGCGATGTCTCGCGCTGCGGCAGATCCGCATATGTCCAAGGGACGCGCGCTGGCGTCCGTAGCGACGCTCGGCTACGGCGCTTTTTTGTTTGGGCCACCCGTCTTGGGTTTCATCGGTCAGCTGTTTTCACTGGGAGCTTCCTTTGCGGTGGTCGCGCTCCTCACCCTGATTATTCCGTTTCTGGCCGGCGCCCTTAAGGTCAAGTCCTAAAGTTCACAGGCAAAGGTTTAGACCGGAGGACCAATCACCGATATGGACTTGGGCAAGTCCGGTTCTGAAAATTAGTTAGTTGGCAAACCAGGTTATTGCCCTCGGGCGTCTGAAAAAAGACGATCAATCCTATTAGTGTCATTTGACGGTTAAATACTCCGGCTACGTTTTCGCCGCGCCACAGTCTTTGTTGATTCGGGTTGATCCAGGAATAGGTAGCAAGCGATGGCTTTTAACTACAAAAAGAGCATAACTTTTCGGCTTGTCCAGGCGGCGAAAGCGCAAAGAGCCAGGTCCGGTGCGCATCTTATGCGGATTGGTCTGCATCCGGGCCAGGAACTTGTGCTGAAGGTTCTTGCAGACTCTGACGGGCGCACCATGAGCCAGCTGGCGCTTGCGCTTGGTGTGCAGCCTCCGACAGTTACAAAAATGGTGACCCGCCTTTCCGGTCAGGGATATGTGCGCCGGCAAGTGTCCGACACGGATGGGCGCTTGGCGCGCGTCTATCTGACAGACGAGGGCCGCGAGCTTGTTCTTTCGGTAGACAAGGCCTGGAAACGCCTGGAGCGGGAGGCCATGTCCGGCCTCGACGATAAGGACCGGAAGAAATTGCGAAAGCTTTTGCGGCAGGTCGAAAAAAATCTATCGATCTCAATTGATGACGATCCGGAGCATGAAAGCGATCTTGAGCCTGACACTGAAGAGGTCGCAGAGGCAGAGAAAAAAGTCGGTAAAAACAAGGAACTGTCGGCGGCCTGATGGTGATGATCGCTGCTTGCACATGACAAGGCATCGCTTTCCGGCTTTGCCCGGCCACGTTTGGCTCTTTGGCCAGTGCCGCAATTAGACAAGCAAGGTTTTCGCAATCAAGCCGAGAGCCGCCGTGACCGCGAGAACGACCGTGATGCCCCGCCTTGCGACGAACACGAGAAACGCAGCCAGCAAAGCAATCCCGGCAAGGACTGGATCAAGGCTTTCCGGCACTGGCGAAAGAACACTCAGAACTCCAATCTCCAGTGACCTTGTTTGAGTGAAAAGAACGTTTAACGCAAACCAGACGGCCAGATTCAAAATTGTCCCGGCCACTGCCGCTGTGATCGCCGAGAGCGCCCTGGCGAGCAATCTGTTGCCTCGGAGTCTTTCCATCCAAGGAGCACCCGCAAGGACGAACAAGAAACTCGGTGCGAACGTGACCCACGTCGTCATCGCAGCCGCAAGGAGCGCGCCTGTTCCCGGCGAAAAGGGAGCCGGTTCCCGCCAACCGCCCAGGAAACCAACAAATTGTGTGACCAGAATGAGAGGCCCGGGTGTTGTTTCGGCAAGCCCGAGACCGTCCAGCATTTCACCGGCGGAAAGCCAGGATTTCGTCTCCACCGCCACTTGGGCCATGTAACTCAAAAGCGCATAGGCCCCTCCAAAACTGACAACCGCCAGAAGCGAGAAAAACTCGGCAATTTCCGTGTAGACATTGCCAGGAGCCAGAAGGAGGGCGGCGGTGACCGGCGGGGCAATCCACAACAGGCAGCCGATCAGCAATGTTCCCAGTGTTTTTGCAGCTGTTGCCGGAGACGCGGTCACCGTGCCGTCTTCGATTGGCTGCGCCGGAGCGGTCCCGAACAGCAACCCGGTCACAGCAGCTCCGAGAATGACCAAGGGAAACGGGATCGACAGAAAAAACAACGCACAGAAACTTGCCGCGCAGATCATCCAGGCCAGTCTCGATTTCAGTGCTTTTTGACCAATCTTCATAAGGGCCTGAAGCACAATCGCGAGGACCCCGGCTTTCACGCCATAAAATACCGCCGCAATCACTGTCGTGTCGCCGTAGGCGGCATAGACATAGCTGACGAAGGCCATTGCAAATGCGCCTGGCAGAATAAACAAAAGGCCGGCGATCAGTCCGCCCAGCGTTCTGCCACTGAGCCACCCGCAGTACGTAGCGAGCTGTTGCGCCTCCGGCCCCGGCAGCAGCATGCAGTAGTTGAGGGCATGCAGGAACCGGTCCTCGGAAAGCCACTTGCGGTTTTCGACGAATTCCTGATGCATGACGGAAATCTGCGCAGCCGGCCCTCCAAAGCTCAGCAGCCCGACTTTCAGCGACACACGGGTGATTTCCGCAATAGACGGAGATATGTGCTTTTCCGAAAAGCCTGTTTCTTCCGAGAATTGATCCACGCAGAAATTGACCGTGTTTGCCAGTGATGCGGTTTCCTACGTGCTCTTTGTAACGGCTGCAAGACGCGGCCTGCGCACGGGAAGATTACAAAAAGCTCATTTGTAATGGTCTGGAACGAATCCCACCTTTCTTTTCAGCAGAGGTAATCTGAATGGAGATCGGAATGACGACATCTTATCAGACAATCAACGAGGAGCGGGGTGCCCGCAAAGCGGCCGAGCTGCGCAAACGGTTTCGGAACGCTTCCAGAACGTCAGGCATTGCGCCTGGGTTCGGAGCAGACAAGATAGATGCGCTGCGCAGTGGCTTCGGTTCCCGCTGGGCCTATTTCAACGCATTTCTGATCTGGGTCACCATGGCTGCCGTGATCGCCTTCTTCGGGTTTGTGCTTTTCTAAGCCCGAAAATTGGTAGGCGTGACAGTATGTTGTGCCAACTCATTCGCTTGCGAGGCCTTCTTTGAGCGCTCCGGCAATTGCGCCTGTAATGTCGGGTGCGGCCGTTTCCGAAACCAGGAGAGACTGGACCATTGCCGGGAGGTCGGGAAGCCTGCGCCGTGGACCAGCAATGCGCATTCCCTTTTGAATCGCCCGTTCAGGCAAAACCCCAATTGCCAGTCCGGACCTGATTGCGCAGCGTAGATTGGAGAAGCTTTCGCTTCTGAATTTGATGTTGAATGCACGTTGGTGTTTCGTAAGCAGGTTCAAAGGCAGGTTGCTCCACCAGCATCCGCGATCAAGAATTCCCAGCGGAACGGGTTCGTCTGCATCAGCTTCGAATTCCTCGCTCTCTACCCAATAGTTTGGTTCGGTTTCAAGCACCTCCCCATGCTCGGCCAGCTGTCCGGACACGACAGCAACATCAAGACGCCCTTCCCTGATCGCAGTCGCAAATCCCGCTGAACAGCCTGATTTCACATAAATATCCAAGAGCGGATAGGTCTTGCCGAAATCGGTAAGCACAGTTTCGAATACTGTGTCGTCATAGTGGTCGGGAATTCCGACATGCACTTTCCCGCGAAGCGGTTTGTCGAAGAGTTTCTGTGCATGCAACATGTCGCTCAGAATACCCTGTGCGACCGGAAGAAGCTTTTCTCCATCAGGTGTCAGCTTCATTCCTTTTGCGTGCCGGTAAAACAGCTTTGTGTCCAAACCTGTCTCAAGCTTCCGAAGCTGAACGCTCAAAGCGGACTGGGTGCGGTTTAGTCGTTCGGCTGCAAATGTCAGATGCCCTTGCTCGGCAATGACGACAAAAGCACGCAACAGGTCACTGTTCAGTGTAAGTCGTTCGATTTTTTTCATGCTAATCATAAACACTATTCATTTTATAAATAATACTAACCGTCCTAGCGTCCCGGTCAATGGCTGGAGGCTGGTGCATGACTTTTCCGGACGTGATCCTTCTTATTTTCGTTGGTCTGATCGGTGGTGTTTGGAACGCTATTGCGGGTGGAGCGACACTGTTTACGTTTCCAGCGCTCATGGCGGCCGGCTTGCCGCCTGTCGTTGCCAATGCGACCAACTTTCTCGGTCTTCTGCCCTCCAATGCCGCCGCGCTGGCTGCATACAAGGATGAACTTCGCAAGGCCGGTTCGGATCTGTTCATCCTAAGTCTTGTGTCCGGAGCAGGAGCCGCTACGGGCTCTTTGCTGTTGCTGGTTTCAGATCCGCAGACCTTTCTCGCGCTTGTGCCGTTTCTGCTGGCGGCCGCAACGGCATTGTTCGCCTTCGGTGAACAGATGCGCCGTGCCTTTGTCAGGCTTTCCGGACCGTCGAGAACCTCGACGGCGGTCTACGCAGTCCTCTTTCTCGTCTCGATCTATGGCGGTTATTTCGGTGCAGGCCTCGGCATCATTTTGCTCGCGATCGCGCAAGTAATCGGGCATACGGATTTTCATGAGGCAAACAGCATAAAAAACCTGCTCGCGACCAATTTCACGATCATCAGTATCGCGATATTCGGCGCGGGCGGACTGATTGACTGGCCGGCAGCGCTTGTCATGATGATCGGAAGCTCTGCCGGTGGATACCTTGGCGGGCGCTGGGCGAAAAAGGTCAATCAAAACCACTTGCGGATTCTGGTTGTCGCATTTGGAACGCTACTGTCAGTGGTTTATTTCTGGCGCACATTCGTTGTGGCCGGTCCTTAGTACGAGGTCTGGCAGCACGTCTCGCAGCCGACTTTCATCACGGAGCTTTCAAAGTCATGGAAAAAGCGTTCTGGCAGCATCGTTGGCAGGAAGGAAAGATCGGCTTTCACGAAGGGGTGCCGAACCGGCACCTCAGCGATCATCTCGACGCATTGGGGCTGGCGCAAGGGAGGCACATATTTGTTCCGTTGTGCGGCAAGGCCGTCGACATTGACTGGCTTCTTACAAAAGGCCTGCGTGTAAGCGGTGCGGAGCTGAATTTCGATGCGGTTGAAGCGGTCTTTGATCGCCTTGGCGTGACCCCGGAGACCACGCAGAGCGGCGCGCTCACAAGATATTCGAGAGACAACCTCACGATCTGGGCCGGTGATTTTTTTAAGCTGAAAGCAGAGGATGTCGGGTTCATTGATGCGGTCTATGACCGGGGAGCACTAGTTGCGCTCCCACCGCATATGCGGGCCGCCTACACCAGCCAGATGCGTGTTTTGTGCCGTGACGTGCCACGCTTGCTGGTGACCTACGACTATGATCAGTCGCAGATGGACGGCCCTCCCTTTTCCGTACCGGAGGATAGAATTCACGATCTCTTTGACGATCAATTTGTCATCGAACGCCTTGCGAGTGTGCCAATAACCGGACCCCTCGCAGAGCGTTGTTCCGGTGAAGAGCAAGCCTGGCTTTTGCAGCCGCTTGGATCCAGAGGCCGGCCACTCAAGCAAGGGTAGGCGCAGTCAGCCGTTTGTCACTGCCGGGCCCGGATACAAACCATTGGTAGCGTTCAGTGTTTGCTGACCTTGTCGGAATCCTTGCGGAACGAATTCCAGATCGGGAGAATCACCTTGCTGACCACCAGTATCAGGATCAGCCCCAGGATCAGGCCGAAAACGCCGTCGAGTGAGGCGGTCGTCGCCCAGGCTATGAAGCCTTCAATCTGGCCGACAGAGTGAGCCACGGCGTGTGCGATATCGTGAATTGTGCCGTAGAGCCACTTCACTCCGAGTTCCTTGAGGCCGTGGATGACGATGGAGCCGCCAACCCAGAGCATCGCCGCCGTGCCGACGACCATGAGGAGTTTCAAAAAGCCCGGCATCGCCTTGACGATGCCGCGTCCAAATGCGCGCACAACCGACAGGCGGCCTTTCGACGACATCATCAACCCGACATCGTCGGCCTTCACGATCAGGGCGACAGACCCGTAGACCATGACGGTGATGCCGATTGCGACCACCGCGAGTGTCGCCGCTTCCATCCAGATATTGCTTTCCGGGATTTCGGAAAGAGCGATCGTCATGATCTCGGCCGACAGAATGAAATCGGTCTTGATCGCCCCCGATACCTTTTGTTCTTCCAGGTGAACCGCGTCGACCGCTTCTTCCAGGGGCAGATCCGCGACATGATTCTGCTTGTGCGCAAAAAGGTGATGCACTTTTTCGGCACCTTCGAAGCACAGATAAGCGCCGCCAAGCATCAGAAGCGGTGTGATTGTCCATGGCGCGAATTCGTTCAGGGCCAACCCGACCGGGAGCAGGAACAGCAACTTGTTCTTGAGCGAACCCCGCGCGATGCGCCAGACGATCGGGAGTTCACGTGCCGGACTGAAGCCCGTGACATATTTTGGTGTCACGGCTGCATCGTCGATGACGGCTCCTGCTGCCTTGGATCCTGCCTTGGCAGCTTGACCCAATACGTCGTCGACGGATGCGGCGGCCACCTTGGCAATAGCCGCGATGTCATCGAGAAGGGCGAGTAGTCCGCTCATGGCCGCTCCTTAGCAGGTGATAGATTGCCGGACGAAAACGTATGATGTGTTTGCGACAGGCCGACTGCACTTGCAAGTGTCTGCCCGTATTCGGATGAAAAAAGAACTTTTTGCAGCGCATTTGCGGGGAAACTATCGCCGAAGAACCGTTTGCCACGACTGCCGCCAAGCAATCAGATCCAGGATATCGAAACCGGGGGGAGTCGATTCGATACCTGCCGCGTTCAGACAAGAAACGGGTACCCGCCTTCCAGTTTGAGCAATGCTATTTTTGTATCCAGACCGCCCGAGCCTGAGTAGCCGCCAAGACCGTTGGCTGACAGGATACGGTGGCAGGGAATGATAATGGGGATCGGATTGGCACCGCAGGCCTGACCAACGGGCTGACCGTAGGTATTCAGTTCTTTCGCAACGTCTCCGTATGTACGCGTGCTTCCATAAGGTATTTCAAGCATTGCCTTGAAGACGGCCTGGTGCAGATCACCACCCTTCGGTGCCAGCGGCAGATCGAAATCCTTGAGCTTTCCTTCCAGGTAGGCGACAACCTGCGATGCTGCTTCGCGGAGCAGGGGCGTTTCGTCTTGGTGTTTCGCGCTGTCCCATTGTAATTGAGTTATTGCGCCTTCAGTTTCATGAATGGAAAGGCGTCCCAGCCATGTTTCGATATCCGTGACAGGCATTCCGGCTCCCGCTTCTCTAGTTAAATCTCTAGTGGGTTGCCGGTCCGATCTCAAGCAGACACTCCCATTTGCCGGTGTCCTGCCTTCCTCTTGTTTTCATCTGCGGATGATTTGGACAGGATCAACTGCTGATGAGGGACGAGTCCCAGGGCGTTCAGGATAAGGCACCGGTGCCGCAGGCGGCGCCTCTGGCGGGCATTGGTCTGATCGTCCTTGCCTGTCTTTGCTTCTCTCTGCTGGACGCGACGGCAAAGTATCTCATCGAAACGGTGCCAACGCTTCAGATCGTCTGGCTGCGCTTCGTCAGTCACGTGATCCTGTCTTTCGTTTTGTTTCGCGTTTGGAGCAACACTTCGCTCTTGAGAACCAGAAGACCCGTGCTCCAAATCGTCAGAGCGTTTTGTCTGCTGGGTATCACCATTTTCAATTTTCTTGCGGTCCGGTATCTGCAACTCGCCGAAACCACGGCAATCATGTTCGCGGCGCCGTTCGTTATCACAGCGCTTGCCGGGCCTCTCCTCGGTGAGTGGGCGGGGCCACGGCGATGGGCGGCAATTGTCGTCGGGTTCTCCGGTGTTCTTGTTGTGACACAACCAGGACTTGGCGGCATGCACTGGGCAGCCATCTATTCTGTCGCTTCCATGGTTTTTTACGCAATTTATGCAATTCTCACGCGCCAGTTGACGGCAACGGACAGCTCTGCCGGGATGCTTATCCTCTCCGGGATTGTGGCGGCCGTTGCCATGACACCAGCCGGTCTGTCCGTTTGGGTAACGCCGCCCGATATCTGGACCTGGGTCCTTTTGTTCGCGACGGGTATCTTCGGCGGTGGGGGGCATTTTCTCTTTATCATTGCCCATCGCATGGCGCCTGCGCCTGTTCTGGCACCCTTTATCTACACCCAGATCGTATGGATGGTAGGCCTCGGCTATCTGGTGTTCGGCGACGTGCCGGGCGGGCTCACGCTGGTTGGAGCCGGCATTGTTGTCGGGTCGGGTCTTTACATTCTCTACCGGGAACGTGTTCGCGGGATCTAAAAACCATCAGTATTTTTAACGATATTCATTTGTTCTCCAGTCAGCAGACCGACACATTCACAGCTTGGCGGTTGACGGCTCGCGTGAGTTTCCCTCTTAATGGCGGCTGGCGTAGACCCTAGGTGAATTTTCCTCACCAACCTGTCTAGGAGGAATGGGATGGCAATTGATCGCCGCACATTTTTAGGAGGAGCCGCAGCAGTTGCGGGGACCTTCGCACTACCGAAACTGGCGCATGCCAATGCTGCCGCAAACGCGTATTTCAACGGCTACGAGCAGGACAACGGCTACCAGTACCGGCGGACGAACTTAAACCGCATTGATCCTGTCTGGCGTCGCCAAATGGTCAAGTATTTCAGCCCGGAGCCTCCCGGAACCGTGGTCGTGGACACCCGGAATCACTTCCTTTACTGGATCTGGGAAAACAACACCGCGTTGAGATACGGCGTCGGTGTTGGCCGTGAGGGCTTCAAGTGGTATGGCCGCGCCCGGATCGACCGGAAAGCGCTCTGGCCGCGCTGGGTGCCGCCGCCCGAAATGCTGAAGCGTCAACCGGAGCTGCCGCGCCGGGTTGAAGGCGGCGCGGCCAACAACCCCTTGGGCCCGCGTGCGCTATACCTCTACAACAACGGCAGCGATACGGGCTATCGGCTGCATGGGACGCTCGAGCCTTGGAGCATCGGTCACGATGTGTCCAGTGGGTGTATCCGCATGCTGCCGGAAGACATTATCGATCTTTATCAGCGTTGTCCGAAAGGTACTGCTGTGCTCGTTCTTGAGCATTTGGGTGCGAGTGCCGGCTAAGGCCGGCACGTATTTGACATAAGGAAAGTCTGGGGGGCGTTCTTGGGAAATTGGATTGGCCGATGGGGCCAGAGTGCATTGATCGCCGCAATATGTGTGTTGGGGCTGGCTGCCTGTAACACGGCTGGCGGGCTGTCGTCGCCGGATGTCACGAACGCACCGGCCGCCGGGTTTGGTGAGATTTCTTCCGGCTCGGAGGAAGAGTTCATCATCAATGTTGGCCGTCGGGTCTATTTTGACCGCGGATCGGCGGTTGTCACCGAAGAAGCCAAGATGACAATCAAGAGCCAGGCCGACTGGCTCAAGCAGAACCGGAAATGGCTGGTCAAGGTACAGGGCCATGCCGATGACCCGGGCAGCGAAGCTGCCCAGAAAACGCTTTCTGCGCAAAGAGCCGACGCGGTCATGGCCGAGTTGGTGTCGCTGGGCGTCAGTCCGAAGCGCTTGTGGTCCAAGGGCTATGGTGTGGAACGTCCGGTAACCGATTGCGCTTCGATCGAGTGCCAGTCGCAGAACCGCCGTGTGGTCGTCAATTTGCGGGAAGAATTCGACGAATCCGCGCCCCAGGCTCGATAGTCGACGAATTGTCTGTTTACCGCAGCGGCTGAGGGATATATCGGTCCACTCAGTCGCCGCGGAAATAGAGACTGTTGAATGTCAGAAGACAAAGACTCCACGACATCGCAATCGGACTTGCCCCCGAAACCGGGTAAAAGGCTGACACTGGGCCACATTGCCGACCAGCTGGGCATATCGACGGCAACGGTCTCGCTTGCGCTGCGCGACAGCCCGCTCGTGGCTGAAGAAACACGGGAGAAGGTCAAGCAGACAGCTGAAGAGATAGGTTACATCTATAACCGCTCTGCCGCGTCGCTGCGCACGTCGCGGAGCCAAATCGTCGGGGTTGCCGTTCACGACATTCTCAATCCTTACTTTGCTGAAGTCTTTTCAGCGCTGGAAGACGTGCTTGAAGAGCAGGGGCAGATGATCTTCATCTGCAACCACAGGGACGACGTGAAGCGTCAGCGGGGCTTTGTGAACACGTTGCTCCAGCACAGGGCAGATGGACTGATCCTATGCCCGTCTGTCGGCACAACGGCTGAAGAGATCAACCGGCTCGTGGATCAGGGCATCCCCGTGACGCTCGTTGCGCGCGAAGTTCCGGGCGTCTGGGCCCCTTGCGTGCGCGGTGACGACCTTGCCGGAACCTATATGATTACCAAGCACCTGCTGGCCCAGGGGCACAAAAAGATCGGCATGGCAGGCGGGCGCCGGGACAGTTCGACCGGCCGCCACCGGAATGAAGGATGGCGGAAGGCCTTGAAAGAGGCCGGCATAGACCCCGACACGCAAGTCGACCTGCCGGAGCTCATGACCCAGGCCGACGGGCGCGCGGCGGTTCCCGCCATCATGGAGGCGGAGGAACGGCCGACCGCGATTGTCGGCTTCAACGATCTGGTCGCCTTCGGCATGATGACAACGCTTCGGCGTGCCGGAATCGAACCCGGGCCGGACATGGCGATTACGGGATATGATGATATCGACGGCGCCGACGCGCGCACCCCTGCGCTCACGACAGTTGCCAACCAGCCGGACAAGATCGGGCGCCTTGCCGCGCTGACCCTTCTACGGCAAGTGGCCGGTGACCGGGTACCGAACAAGCCGATCGTCATTGAACCGGAACTGCGGATCAGAGAGAGCTCGCCGCCGCCGGGTGTGCGTCTTGCGCAAAGGCTCGCGGACTAACGGCTGCTCGAGCGGTTAAGCGTGCGCTTGGCGCGCAACGCCGTCAGGCGCGACGAACCACCGCGCAGGAACATGCTCTCATATGGATCTTATGCGGAGACGGCGTCGGGGGCCGGCGCATAGACAACGCATTTGTTGCGCCCTGTCGTCTTCGCTTCGTAAAGGGCCGTATCGGCTTTTTGCATGAGCGATGAAAAAGCAACGTCTTCACGGGTTGAGAGCGCCAGTCCCATACTGCAGGTTACGGTCTGCTCGACCTGCTCCAGTTGGCACCCGTAGACAATGCGCTTGCGGAGCCTTTCACAAACGTGCAGTGCCTCCTGGAGATCCGTGTCGCTCAGGATCAGGCAAAACTCTTCTCCGCCGACACGACCGAAGACGTCGGTCGAACGGAGTTCGTTGGAGATCGTGCGTGCAAACAGCTGCAGGACTTCGTCTCCGGCAGCATGGCCGTGCAGATCGTTGATGTTCTTGAACCTGTCGATATCCATCATGACGGCAACAAAGGCCGTCTTCGATCTGCGGAAACGCTGAATTTCCCTTTCTGCGTGTTCAAGAAAGGCCCGCCGGTTGAAGATCTGGGTCAGGTCATCAATACTCGCGATGCGCTCCATGCGGATTTTGGCATCCATCAGCGCCTGGTGATCGCGTTGACGCGCGATTTCATGGCCAATCCAATCGGCAAACTGCCGGATGATCTGCACGTCAGCCGATGTAAACGGACGTTTCCGGATCTCCTGGGCGGTGAAATTGATCGTGCCATGCACAACGCCGTCGACGAGCAATGGAGCTCCGATATAAGTCTCGACGCCGAAGAGTTCGTAACAAGGATGTCCGGCAAATTCGGATTCGGCCGCATGGGCCGTCGCGATCGGCTCATCCGCCTGAAGCGTCAGAGTGCAATAGGTATCCTTGAGTTCGAACGACTGTCCCGGAGTTACGACGTTGCCGGGACTTTGCGCGTGCGTGATCGTGTAGGTCTCGTTAAAAACCCTGCTAATGATGCCGACCGGAAGATCAAAGTGTTCGCATCCGAGGCGCAGGATCTCGGCGATCTTGTCCTCGTGGCCAAGTTCCCTCGTGGACGTGATCGCATAAAGCTCGGCGAGCGTGCGCTCGGTTTTCTTGCGGTTCGTGATGTCCGAAATAAGGACAACGAGGCCGTCGACATTGCCTTCATCGTTAAAGCGCGGATTGCAATCCACCTGGCACTCGCGAAAAACACCGTCCGGAAAGTTCAGGCCGACTTCCTCCGACGCTTTTTGTCCATTGATCGCCTGCTTAAAGAGAGAGCTGATGGCATCGCGTTCTTTCCACGGCAGCTTTTCCCGCAAACGTGTACCCAGCAGGTCTTCAGACCTCCCGTTGAACCACTCGCATCCGGTTTTGTTCAGGAACAGGCATTTGCCCTCCAGGTTAACTTCACCGACACAGGCAGAGATGCTGTCTGCCATGAGGTGGAGGTTCTGATAGGCCTTTTCAGCAAGTGCCTTGGCTTGTTTCAGTTCGGTGATATCCGCACGAATGCCGACAATCCCGCCCGTGCTTGTGCGGGTCTCGGATATTCTCAGCCAGCGGCCATTGTCCAGCTGCTGTTCCAGTATCTGGCCATCTGCAGCCTGGTGTTGTTTGAGCCTTTCCGCCAACCACGCTTCATTGTCCATAAGCCCCGTATCATACTGATCGTGGCTCAGGCCGAAACGCAAGATGTCTTCAAACCGGTTGCCCGGAAACATCGCTGGTGCGGAGGCTTCATAGATTTCGCGGTAAGTGTCGTTGCACAGAACCAGTCGGTCCTCGCTATCATAGATCGCAAAGCCTTCGAGGATGGCATCCAGGGCGTCCTCGAACGTCACGACAATTTCGCTCAACTGGTTTTCAAGCTTGGTCCGGTCGCTGACATCATGTGCCAGAAACAGAAGACCGCACATCCGCCGGGATCTGTCGAACAACGGAGCGCTGACAACTTCAAGCTGTTTGTGAGTGCCGTCGCCCAGAACAGCTTCGATAGGATAGAGCTTGCGATGTCGCTGGTCTTCCGGACGATGATAAAGTTCCGCCATACGGTCGAATTGAGCAGGATCGGCAAAAAACCGCCTTGTCGTGTTGCCGATAAGGTCATCCTGTCCGACCCGTAGAAGCCGTTCAAAAGCCTTGTTGGCGAAAACAATCGTTCTTTCGGGGTTCGTGACAAGAACGGCTTCGTTCAAGTCCCCGAAAGACTGCTCCAGATCGAGCGTAATCAACTCCACCAAATTCCTCCCGTCATTGCTTCAACGGTTTTCGCTCGAATGCAAATGAAGACAAGAAATGATTAAAAAACAGATACGTAAGGTAACCTCATGATAGTCTTTGCTATTTTCACAAGCTGATCTCAAGGCTGCTCACTTAACTTGACCAGTAAATTCAAATATACGACTCACTGTTCGAGGAATTTTTCTATGCGGGCAAGTGCGGCTTTGATGTTTTCTGTGGAGTTCGCATAAGAAAGACGTATGTATCCCTCGCCGAGTATTCCGAAATCCGGCCCGCCTATGGTTGCGACGCCTGCCTCCTCGAGCAGGGCCGACGCGAGTTTTTTGGCTTTCCAGCCCGTGCCGGTAATGTTTGGAAAGGCGTAGAAAGCACCCAACGGTGTCCTGCAGGTAACGCCGGGCAGCCTGTTCAATCCCTCGACGATCACTTTACGTCTGCCGTCGAATTCCGCCACCATGTCACGGACCGCAGTTTGCGGCCCGGTCAGTGCTGCAAGGCCTGCGAATTGTGCCGGTGCATTCACGCATGACCAGGCATTGACTGCAAGTTTGCGCGCCTTGTCGGCAAGAGCATCCGGCCAAAGGGAGAAGCCCATGCGCCAACCGGTCATCGCATAGGTTTTGGACCACCCGTCCAGAAGGATCAGCCTGTCGCGGATCGATTCATACTTCAGCAGCGAAACATGCTCCATGCCGTCATAGGTCATCTGGGAATAGATTTCGTCAGACAGGATTGCGACGTTCGGGTGCTCCTCCAGACCTCTCACGAGTGCCTCGATTTCCGAACGCGGCGTCACACCACCGGTCGGATTCGCAGGAGAATTGAGGATCAACAACCGCGTCCTGTCGTTCAGGAGCGAGAGGGTTTCCTCGGCGGAAAAGGCGAAGTCGTTTTCCTCGCGTATCGGAACGGGAACGGGCCTGGCCCCGGTGAACTCGATCATGGAGCGATAGATCGGAAACCCCGGGTCGGGATAGAGGATTTCGGTTCCGGGCTCGCCAAACATCAAGATGGCCATGAACATGGTCACCTTGCCACCTGGAACGATCAGAATGTTGCCCGGGTTCATTTCGACGCCATGCCGTTGGGCAAGATCGGCTGAAACGGCTTCCCTGAGCGGCGCGATCCCGGTCGCAGGCGTGTATCCGTGATGGCCGTCGCGAAGCGCCTTGACTGCGGCTTCGACAATATGGTCCGGAGTGCGGAAATCAGGTTGGCCAATACCGAGGTTGATGATGTCGTGTCCCTGGCCGGCAAGTTCGGTGGCTCGAGCAAGAACGGCGAAGGCGTTTTCCTCGCCAATGCGGTCGAAGCCGCTTATCGTTTTCAACATCGGTTGCTCTCTTTCTTGTGTCGGCAAATTTGCGACACGTTACCGTGCGAATGCGCGGCCTGAAAAGACCGGATAGCATTGAAGCAGTTCGCTGTTGTCCTGATAGAATTTGGGACGTCACAGGAAAATTTTCCGTCACTCTCCCAAACCGTCCTGTTTATGATTATATACGCGGCAACGCAGCCTGCAGGCACGCAGGTGATCGACACATCAACAAAGCCAGGAAGTTTCGCAATGTCTGCGACCCAGGACGCCCAGGCACAGATTCCGGTTACGGTCCTGACCGGATATCTCGGCGCCGGCAAAACCACTTTGCTCAATCGTATCCTGACGGAAAACCACGGACAACGGTACGCCGTCATCGTCAACGAATTCGGCGAAGTGGGCATCGACAACGATCTCCTCGTCGAGTCGGACGAAGAAATCTTTGAAATGAACAACGGCTGCATCTGTTGCACGGTGCGCGGCGACCTTATCCGAACCGTCCAGAACCTGATGAAACGCAGAGGCGCTTTTGACGCCATTGTGGTCGAGACGACCGGCGTTGCCGACCCGGCCCCCGTGGCGCAGACCTTTTTCATGGATGACGATGTCAGAGCCGCCGCGCGTCTTGATGCGGTTGTTGCCGTTGTCGACGCGCGCCATGTTCTTCAGCGTCTTGAAGACACTGAAGAAGCTGAAGATCAGGTCGCCTTTGCCGACGTCATCCTGATCAACAAGACCGATCTGGTCACGCCCGACGAGTTGGCAGGGGTCGAAGCGAGGATCCGGTCGATAAATCCTTATGCAGTCATGCACCGGAGCGAGCGTTGCGGAGTGGAGATCGCGAAAGTCCTGGATCGTGGCGCGTTTGATCTGGACCGGATCCTTTCGCTTGATCCGCATTTTCTGGAGCATGGCCATCATGCACATGAATGCGGTCCGGATTGCGATCACGACCACGATCATGGGCATCATCATCATGATCACCATCATCACGATGACGCTCCGCACTCGGTCAAAAGCATCTCGCTGACGGCAGGAGACCTGAATCCGGACATGTTCTTCAAATGGATCAATCAGGTCACGCAGGTGCAGGGTCCGAACATTCTGCGACTGAAGGGCATTCTCGCGTTCAAGGACGATCCCCAGCGCTATGTGATTCAGGGCGTTCACATGATCGTCGAGGGCGACCATCAGCGCGACTGGAAAGGCGACGAACCGCGCGAGAGCCGGCTTGTGTTCATTGGGCGGGACCTCAACTGGGACGTTCTGAAGCAAAGTTTCCAGGCCTGCGCCGCCTAACAGGGACGACACAGTGCCGACGATAGCTCCCGTGGATGTGAATGGATTTGTCGTTCGCGCAGGTTTTTTGAAAACCTGCGCCTATTTCGCGACAGGCGAAGGCGAGATCACGCTCTCCGGCGAAGGTGTCCGGACACTGCGACCACACAAAGACGGTCTTCTGGCAGCCGAGCCGATGAAAGATGGCGCCGGTCTGATTACGTCCGGCGACGATGGTTGCATCTACCGTTGCGCCCCCGACGGGTCTTTCGAATTGGTCGCCGAGCGTCCTCGCAAGTGGATCGACCTGATTGCAGCCGGCCCCTCAGGAGCGGTTGCCTTTGCGAGCGGCCGAACGGCGTGGGTTCATCTGGACGATGGTCGCACAAATGAATTTCAGCACGAGCGTGCAGTTGGTGGGCTGACCTTCGCACCCAAGGGGCTTCGCCTCGCCGTCTCCCGCTACAACGGAGCCAGCTTGTGGTGGGCCGGAACAGATGGGGAGCCCTTCGAATTGAACTGGGCCGGTGCACATCTTGGCGTCAGTTTTTCTCCCGATGGCAAATATCTTGTGACAGCCATGCAGGAGAATGCTCTTCACGGCTGGCGACTTTCGGACAGCCAGGACATGCGCATGAGCGGTTATCCGGCGAAGGTCAAATCCTTCAGCTGGTCCGCCAAGGGCCGTTATCTTGCAACGTCAGGAGCGAACGCTGCCATTCTCTGGCCTTATTATGGCAAGACCGGTCCGATGGGGCAGTCACCGCTTCAGCTCGGAAGCCGCGCTGACATGCTTGTGACGGCCGTCGCCTGTCATCCGAAGGAAGAGGTCACTGCCGTTGGATATCAGGATGGGTCGATCGTGATGTGCCGCTTCGAAGACAAGGCCGAGGTCCAGCTTCGGCGTCCGGGAAAAGATCCTGTTTCTTCAATGGGCTGGGACAGCGAAGGCATACGCCTGGCCTTCGGTTCGGAGGTGGGAGAAGCCGGGATTATCAGCCTGCAGGAATGACGGCAGAACGCGCCGCGTCCGGGAGATGTTCATGGTTCGGATCCTGATGTTCATAGTCATGCTGACGAGCGGTACGGCAACGTCTCAACTACCGGAATTTTCTCAGCAATATCGTCAGCGCATGGGCGGAGCGATCGACGCGCTCGAAGAAATTCTCGCCGATTTCCGGCGGGATGCGGCGGCCTACGGTATGTCTGTCACGGAGGCGATTGCCCGACAGAAAGCCTCGGACGATCCTTTCATCCAGGCGCGTGGTGATAGCATGGCCGTTGCCGATACGCGCCTTGTTCGTTTGAAGCAGCAGCAGGAAGAGCTTGAGCAGGCGGGCTCGCTGGAGCGTCTGTTTGTGTTTGCGCGCGGTTTCGACCGGCAACTGGCGCAAGCCACCGCCGAAGACTACGAGCCGGCCATTCCGGTCACTATCGCGGGCTTTGCCAGTGCAGGGGCCGGTGCCTTGGCGGGGTTCATTCTTTTCGGTGGGTTGCTTGGTTTCCTGCGTCTACTCCTGCGGCCTTTGCGGGCTAAGACCTAATGCGGCGCGCCGGTATTTGCATTCCGCCGTCTTCTTTGACCGCCTCACATCAAATCATGTAATCAGGTTGAATGATGTGCAACGCGGAAGGGGAGCCGGATGGACGCAATCACGCGCATGCGCTGTTTTATTCAAGTGGTCGATTCCAACGGATTTTCTGCTGCTGCACGGGAAATGGGCCGGTCCAAAGCGCTGGTTTCAAAATATGTCGGTGAACTGGAGGACGAACTCGGGGTGCGTCTCCTCAACCGCACGACACGTCAAGTCTCCCTGACCGAAGTTGGCGAGGCGTATTACAAAGAGGCTGCAGAAATCCTGCAGCGGATCGATGATCTTCAGGCGTCGGTCCAGTCGTCTCATCAAGAAGTGCGAGGCCGCTTGCGTGTCTCCGCGCCGCGGTCGATGGGAGACGATATGCTGAACAAGGCAATGATGCATTTCCTGACGCGGTATCCGGATGTGAACCTGGACTTGCGCTTGGAAGATCGCTTCGTCGACCTTGTCGAGGAAGGCTTCGATCTTGCGGTCCGGGTCACACAGCTGGAAGACTCCAGCCTGATCGCGCGCAAGATTGCACCATTTCGTACGATCGTCTGCGCGTCGCCCGAAGTGGTCGAGCGCTACGGAGCGCCGAACGTGCCAGCAGATCTTTCGACGCGGCCGTGCATTATCGATACAAACTATCGCTACAAACAGAACTGGGCATTCCAGTCAGAAGGTGAGCGGCTTTCGGTGGCGGTCAAAGGACCGCTGGAAGTCAACAGCGCTGCGGCCGCGCGTGAGGCAGCTCTGGCACATCTGGGCTTCCTGCGAACACCGCTTTTTTTCGTTGCCGACGACGTAAAGACCGGTGATCTGGTGCCGCTATTGGAGACATTCGAAGAGCCGATGCGCGGTATTTATGCGGTTTATCCGCACCGCCGTCACCTGAGCGCGAAGGTTCGCGCGCTTGTGGATTTTCTTGTTGAATGGACCGCCAAGAACCCGGCCGGCTAGCAATTTGCACGATACCAGTCGCGGTAATCGAGCTTTAGGACGCTTCTCTCTTATATCGCGTCCGCCAATGCTTATATTTTCCGCAGATGCGGGAAAACGGCACTGAAATTTTTGTTGCAAATTTAATGTATACGCACCAGTGTGAAGTGATGAATGACGCACAGAAACAAATAGCTGCCGGGCTGGAGCAGGTGTTCTGGAGCCGCGGATTTGCAGAGCCTAGCGTTCCCGAACTCCGTGCAGGCGTCGGCGTCAGCATGCGCACGCTCTACCGCCATTTCCCGTCTCGTGAGGCGATGATCCTCGGTGCCCTGGAATACAGGCATCAAAGATATCAGAAATATGTGCGCGAAGGCGTTTCAGAACCGGGTTTGGCTGCCGCGGAGCAGCTCTTCGACAAGCTCGGCGGCTGGATGAGAGTGACGCAGGGCAAAGAGTGTTTCTTCCGCCAGGCGCTTGCTGCAAACCCGGACAGCACCGAGATCAAGGCGACAGTAAACCGCCACAAAGGTGAGCTGCTTGAGTTTTTCGGCGTCTTGAGCGGACAGGAACAGTTCGGCTCAACACTCTATCTGCTTCATGAGGGCGTCACCGCCTGCTACGCCGAAATGGGCGAGACGGCAGTGGACGATGCCAAGAAGCAGGTGCGGTTGATGTTCAAGGCGGCGAGCGAAAGCCGCTACTCCTGAAATCATAATCCATCCAAGGCTTAAAACGGCAACGCTGGTTTGAAGCGTTGCCGCTCTTTAGGAACGTGGTCGTTCAGCTGGATTGGCCCGATTTTGCGAGGCGTTCTTCGGCCATTTTGTCGGCAATCGCTTCCGGGGTGGTTCCTTCTCTGGAGGCCCTTTCAAAGATAAGCGTCAGCGTATCGCCGATTGCCAGCGTCTTTTCCCGGACGCGGGTGTCGCTGCCACCCGGTTGCGCCAAAGCGATGGAGATCACGCCACCGGCATTGATCGCGTAGTCGGGGGCGTAAAGAATTCCCCGTTGCTTGAGGGCGACGCCGTCTGCAGGCGTCTGCAGCTGGTTGTTTGCAGCGCCGGCAACGACACGGGCCTGGATTTGCGGGATCGTACGCGCGTTCAATCCGGCTCCGAGCGCACAGGGTACGAAAATATCTGCCGCGGCGAGATGCGCTTCCGAGGCGTCGACTGCAGTCGCGCCGAACTCATCGAGAGCGCGGACGACCGCCGGACTGTGTATGTCGGAAACGATGAGCTTTGCCCCGGCCTCATGCAATTGCCGGGCAACATCGAAACCCACATGACCCAGACCCTGTACGGATACGGTTTTGCCTTCCAGATCGCTGGTGCCGAAGACATGATGCGCTGACGCCTTGATGCCTTCAAAAACGCCAAGCGCGGTGTAGGGAGACGGGTCGCCAAGCCCAGTGGCACTTGTTCCGCGCACGTGATCCGTATGCCGGGCGACCGCTTCCATATCATCCGGTGAAACGCCGACATCTTCCGCAGTGATGTATGTGCCCGAAAGCCTTTCGACGTGTCGGCCAAAGGCCTCCATCATCTGGTTGGACTTGTCCTTGCGAGGACATGCCATGATGACCGCCTTGCCGCCGCCAAGATCAAGACCCGCCAAAGCGTTTTTGTAGGTCATTCCCCTGGAGAGACGTAAGGCATCTGTCAGCGCGTCTGCCGGATTTTCGTAGGGCCATACGCGGCAACCCCCAAGGGCCGGTCCCAAGGTTGTGTCATGGACGGCGATGATGGCGTTCAGGCCACTTTCCTTGTCTTTGGCGAAAACGACATTCTCATGTTCGCCCATCTCCGGGTGGTCGAAAACGGCACTGTGGTGAACAGATGTGTGCAAGGCATTCATGGTTGGCTCTGTCTGATTATTGTCAGTACAAATAATTTAGGCTCGTTTTCGAGAATAACGTCTCTTTTTTCCCAAACTTGATCCTAAATTGAGAACGTGTGTTTCAAATTCTTGGGAAAAGTGGTGAAAATGACCGCTGCGTCTTTTGCGGCGCGGGATGTTATTCAGCCATGATGCTGCCGTCTTCTCTGGTCACAGAGGGCGATGAGTGTCATTTAGCCTTGGAACAGCCCTAGAAGCAGGTGATTCCGTTGCGTTGTTTTTCCTCCATTCTGCCGGAGGCCGCATATTCTTTCGTAACGCGCGCGACAGGTGCATTAATCCTGCTTGTCGCAATGATTGCCGCTGCGCTGGCGCATCCACACGTGTTTGTGGAAGCGCGCTCGAAGCTGATATTCGACGATCAGGGACAGGCTGTCGCCGTCAAGCATGTCTTCCGCTTCGATGACGCCTTCACGGCGTTTGCGATCCAGGGATTCGATACAAACCAGGACGGCATCTATTCCCGGGAAGAGCTTGCCGAGCTCGCCAAGGTCAATGTCGAGAGCATGGCCGATTACGGCTATTTCACCTTTGGCGACAACACGCGTGTCGAACTCGATTTTACGGCTCCGACCGAATTCTGGCTGGAAGTAACCAACGTCCAGATTGAAGACTACTGGGTCATGAAGCCGGAAGACTTCGAGGCCATTGAGGAAGACATCAAGGTCAATGGTGGGTCGATGATTGAAAACGTCGATCTGTTGGAGCTGCATTTTGTGCTGCCGCTAAAAGACAGTACCGATGCAAGTGCGCCCATAACGCTCGATATCTATGATCCGACCTATTATGTCGATTTCAGGTTCGGCCGGGAAGACGACGCAGTCGGGACCGTCAATGCGCCGGGTACATGCCAGGTCACGCGCAAGGAACCGCCACCTCTGGACGCGGCGACGGCTTATGCGCTTGCGCAGATCGGGCCAGAGCAACGGGATTTGCCACCGGAGCTGCAGTCAGCCGCTGCGACCCAAGTCAACCAGATGATCATCAATTGCGCGAGCGCAGAAAGCTCCCTTGCCGTGCCGCCGGTCGTCGAGCAGGCTGACAATCAGGATGGATCCGGCGGGGCTCCTGTCGAGACGGCGAGTGCGGTGGAGTTGCCAGGCGATGCAGCGTCGGGTGGCACAGAGCGTGCACAGGAGGTCGCCGCGTCGACACAGGTTGCCGTCATCGAAGCGCCTGCGGCATCGACCGTCCAGGCGGGAATTCTGGATCAGGTGTTCGGTACGATCGCGTTGAAGCAGAAGGAATTTTACCAGAAGCTCGTCGCCAGCCTTCGTGCATTTCGCAGCAATCCGAATGCGGGTTGGCTTTTGATCGGATTGTCTTTCGCCTATGGGGTGTTTCACGCCGCCGGGCCGGGCCACGGAAAGGCGATCATCACGTCTTACGTCGTTGCCAATGATGAAACACTGAAGAAGGGCATCATACTGTCGTTCGCTTCGGCTTTTGCGCAAGCCCTGACCGCCATCGTTCTGGTTGGTGGGCTTGCTGTGGTCTTCAACCTGACCAGCATTGCCATTCAGGATACAGCCCGCTGGTTTGAGATCGGGTCCTATGTGCTGATAACCGGCCTCGGTGGGTGGCTGCTTTGGCAAAAAGCGGTGCGGCCGCTTGTTGTGAACATCGCAGATCGCTTGGCGGGCGATCGTCTCGCGTTAGCTGGCGCAGACGCGCGCAGTCATAATCACCACGGACATCACCACCACGGACACCATCATCATTTTGGACCGGATGGCATTTGTACGTCCTGCGGGCACGCACATGCACCAACCCCTGACATGATCCAGGGGGAGATCACCATGGCGCGCGCAGCATCGATCATTTTTGCGGTTGGCCTGCGCCCGTGCACCGGCGCGCTGGTGGTGTTGGTCTTTGCGTTGTCACAGGGGATGATTGCGGCAGGGATCGCTTCCACACTGGCAATGGCAGTTGGCACCGGCATCACTGTTTCCCTTCTTGCCGGACTTGCGGTTGGCGCAAAGGATCTTGCCGTGAGGCTGTTTGGCGACGGTAGTCCCATGTCCGTGCGCATTCACCGCTCTATCGAGATCCTTGGTGCGGCGATCGTGTTCCTGCTCGGTGTCACCTTGCTGATTGCCACACTCGGCTGGGGATAGCGCTGCGGGTGCCGGATGGTCCCGGGCATGCTCAGGGATCTGCCGAATTTTACCTTGCTGCTCCGGCAGAAGGCTTGCGCAACTGCCTATTCATTTAACGACCGAGCCGTTTTTCCCGGTAGGCGCGCACAGCGTCGCCAAATGCGCTGAAGAGCTTTTGTGACGGGCCATCCGTCGAGACCCAATATTCCGGATGCCACTGGGTCGCCAAAACATATCCGCAGCTGTCCTGAACGGACATGGCCTCGATCGTTCCATCTTCAGCCTGGGCCTCCATCACAAGGCCCGCACCGAGGTCGCCGACCGCCTGACGATGCAGCGAGTTGACCTCAAAAGGGTCAGAGCCGAGTACCTGTTCCAGGCATCCGCCATCAGTGACATCGACCGGATGCGCAATGCGAAACCGCTCGTCCTGTTGATCGGAGACCGGCGCCCTGTGATCCTCACGTCCGCTGATTGTCTGGATTTCAGTAAGCAGCGTGCCGCCAAGAGCGACGTTCAGCTCCTGCATGCCCCGGCAGATCGCAAAAACGGGAATGCCGCGTTCGATGGCACGTTTGAGCAGGGGTAACGTCGTTGCATCGCGATCCGGATCGTAAGGCCCGTTTTCTTCCGTCGGCTCCTGGCCATAAATTGCGGGATTGACGTTCGACCGTGATCCCGTTGCCAAAACACCGTCGACCTGATCGAGCGCCGCATCCACATCCAGCTCCGGGCCAAGGGAGGGTAGGATCAAGGGAACTGAATCGGATCCCTGCAAGACAGCATGAAGATACGTCGCGTTCACGGCGTGCCAGTTAAAGCCGTCGATGGGTTTTACGTCAGCGGTAACCAGGACAAGCGGTTTCGTCATTGGGGTCCTTGAGGCGATGCAAAGAGATGAGAGACAAGTTCAGCAGCCTGTGTAACGGAAATCGCCCTAGTCGAGCAATCCCAGTTCCTGCGCGATCTTGTAGAGTTGCGCGGCGTTTTTGGTGCCGACTTTTTCTCGAAGATTGAGGCGATGCGATTCCACTGTGCGCACGCTGATCCCAAGGGTCTTTGCAACATCCTTGTTCGGCTGCCCCTTTGCTATCTCGCGCAGGACCTGGCGTTCGCGTTCCGTCAGGCCGTAGGGGTCTTCAACCGGCGCTGAAGCGCTTGCGCCGACAAGCGTCGGTCCAATGGCTGCGGAAAAGAAATAGCCGCCAGAGGCCACGCTCGAAATCGCGTTGATCATCTCCTGCGCCGAGATATCTTTCAAAATGTACCCTCTGGCGCCCGCCTGCACCACACCGCGTACATATTCCGGAGTGTCATAAACGGACAGGATCAGAACCGCGACGTCAGGCTGGGTCTTGCGAATTTCCATTGCCGCTTCCAGACCGTTCATGACCGGCATGGAAACGTCCATCAAAAGCACATCCGGGTTCAGGGTCCTTGTCATGAGAACCGCTTCACGTCCGTTCGTCGCTTCACCGACCACTTCCAGTTCAGGCACTTTTTGGAGCCGCGCCCTGATGCCGTCTCGCACTAGTTCATGGTCGTCGGCGAGCAGAACGCGGATCGGGCGTTCGGTTGATGGAGATGGTGGTACGTTCTGGGTCATCTCGGTGCTACGCTGCTTTTGCGGCCGTGTTGTCTAGCGGCATCTGGACTTTAATTCTCGTACCTCCGGATGACCGTCGGCTCAAAATCAATTTGCCGCCATATGTTTCAATTCGCTCGCGCATGTTTCTGAACCCGAGTCCTCCTGTTTTGGGAAGGGGACGCGGCAAGCCAATGCCATTGTCCTCAACGCAAAGTGTGAGGCTTTGTGCTCCGACTTTCAGATCTATGTTGACCTTGTTCGCCTGTGAGTGCCGGGCGACATTTGTCATGCACTCCTGAACAACCCGGTAAAGTGCAGTCTTGGCTCCGTCGGACAGGCGGCTGTGACACTGTTCGGCGTCAACGCTCACTTTGATCCCGGATTGGTTCTGAATTTCCTTCCCGAGACTGCCAAGCGCGGCTGCCAGCCCCATGTCGTCCAGAACGCTCGGCCTGAGGTCCCGCGATATGCGTCTTACCTCGGCGATCGTTCCGTCCAGGGTTTTCAGGCATTTGGCCGCCTGCATCTGCAGATCCGGTTCGCGCGTCGCTTCGCTGTGGATCATCTCCACCCCGTATCTGACGGAAACCAGCAGCTGTGAAATACTGTCGTGGAGTTCAGTAGAGACCCGTTTTCGTTCCTGTTCCTGAACCTGAAAGATCCGGTTGGTCAGTTCCTTGAGCTTGCTGTCGGCAAACCGCTGCTCTGAAAAACGCACGCCCGCTATCAGGCTGCCGGCAATCACGATCCCTGCAAGCGTGATCACGAATGTCACTAGAAGTGTCTGGCGGATGTTCTGGGCAAATTCCGCCCGGATCGTGGCCACTTCCTTTTGGATATCGTCGGTGTAAAGACCGGTACCCAGCATCCAACCCCATTTGTTGAGAAGAATGGCATAGCCAAGTTTTTCCTCCACCGATCCGGTGGAGGGCTTGTGCCAAACATATTGATGAAAGCCACCGCCGGACCTGGCCTGGGTGATCAGGTTTCGAATGACATAGTCGCCATTATTGTCCTGCAGGTCCCACCAGTTTTCACCGACCAGGTGGGGCAGTTTGGGGTGAACGACGTTGGTGCCGTCGAGTGTGTAGACGAAGAAGTAGCCGTCATGATCGAAGGTGAGGTTGGTAAGGATCTCCTTCACTTCTTCCTGAGCGGCTTCACGGCCGCCCGGTTCCGTCTGGTAGATCTGCTCGATGGATGTCAGGGCGAGGCTCACGTAATTGCGGATTTCCTGCCGCTTCGCTGCAAGGATTCTTTGTTCGACGGATTGCGTCTCGGCGTCGATCAGCTTTCGCGACTGGTAATACGTCGTGCCGCCAATCAGAACTGATACCGCGATGAGAGGCAGGATCGTGATGAGTAGCAATTTTGTCTTAAAGGTCACGAAAGTTGCTTTCCTGTTGCGCAGGCGTCCGTTAAGCGATTATCTATTGCGAAATTCTCGGTAGTACTACTGAGAATATGCGCAGAACCACGAATAGCTTTCCGTCTGCCACGTCAACTAGACATACAGCGAGATCGGTGCAAGGTTGCAGACCGATCCGGAAATATTTGGTCCAATTAGGGAGGAAACTAATGGATCGTCGTTCGTTTATCAAAAAAGCTGGTCTTGGCGTCGGTGGTGTTGCCGCAGGTTCGGCACTTGCCGCACCGGCGGTCGCGCAGAGCACAACAGACCTGGTGATCGTGTCCACCTGGCCACGTGACTTCCCGGGTCTCGGGATTTCGGCTCAGCGTCTGGCAGCCCGCATCGGCGAATTGACCGATGGCCGCATCAATGTGCAGTACTTCGCGGCCGGCGAACGTGTCGGTGCGTTTGACTCCTTTGATGAAGTCGCCTCCGGTAACGCTCAGGCTTACATTGCTGCCGACTATTACTGGAAGGGCAAGCATCCGGCTTGGGCCTACTTCACAGCTGTTCCGTTCGGCCTGACGTATGCTGAAATCGACGCCTGGATCAAGTATGGCGGCGGTCAGGAACTCTGGGACGAAGTTGCAGACGAATTCGGCCTTAAGAACTTCGCATGCGGCAACACCGGCGTGCAGATGGGCGGCTGGTTCAACAAGGAAATCGAGACCGCTGACGACCTCAAAGGTCTGAAGATGCGTATTCCGGGCCTCGGCGGTGACGTCATGGCGAAACTCGGCGCATCTCCGGTATCCCTGCCGGGCGGCCAGATTTACGAAAACCTCGTTTCCGGCGCAGTCGATGCAACAGAATGGGTTGGCCCGTACAACGACTACTTCATGAAGTTCTACGAAGCGGCCAAGTACTACTACTATCCGGGCATGCACGAGCCGGGTTCCCAGCTCGCATTCGGCATGAACAAATCCTGGTGGAGCCAGTTGTCGGCGACAGATCAGGCCATCATCCAAGCGGCATGTAACGAAGAAAACGCGCGCCAGATGGCTGAAACCAATGCCAATAACGGTGTCTATCTTGACCGCCTCATCAACGAGCACGGCGTTGAACTGAAACAGTTCAATGACGAAGTCTACGATGCATTCGGCGAGGCAGCCGAGGAAGTGTTCGAAGAAACCATTTCGCACTCCGACCTTGCTGCACGGACACACGAAAGCTTCGCGAAGGCCCGCTCCGAAATCGGCCGCTGGATGCTTCTCGCCGACACCGGCTATACCCAGCAGCGCAACCGCGTGCTCGGTATCGAAGTCTAAGCCCTTCCGGCAAAGTTAAGGTGGGGGCGGGAGAAGTCCCGCCCCCGTTTTCTTGTGTGACAAAAAAATAGGGCACAATCGCCATGGCGGCTGCAGGCGGGGTAGGGAACGACGTGTCGGCGGGTGGAAACATTCCAGAAGGGACGACCGCGAGCGCGGTATCATTCAGGACCTTCGGCTGGCTGGTCCTTCTGATCATGGCAGCATTTCTGCTCAACAATTACCTGACATACTGGCAGGATCTTCCAGGGATTGCTCCCGTATTCGGCGGGCAGGCAAACGGGTCGATGCCAATTGTCTGGTCCTGGGTTCAACTCGCGCTTTATGCCGGGGCGATCGTGTGGGCGGTGCTGCTGGTCCAACGGACCAAGGACCGGTCGCTACGCGAAGACAGCAAACGGATAAGCGACATTAACGCCTATCTGATCCGGGCGATGTTTTTTGCCGTTCTCATCGTCGGCCTCGTAGATGCTGTAATTTCTTTCTTGCGCGTAGAAGGCCTTCTGGCAGCCGTGGTCGGCGCCGATATGGCCGCTAGTCTTGGCCGATCCCAGTTTCGCGGTGGCTACGTGCATATGCCGTTGATCGGACTGTCTTTCGTTATTGCAGCCTTCACACGGACTCTCGGATTTATCTGGCTGGCGCTTCTCGTGGTTGTCGCTGAACTGCTGATCGTTGTCGGCCGCTTCATCCTGTCCTACGAACAGGCGTTCATGGCCGACCTTGTCCGGTTCTGGTACGCGGCCCTCTTCCTGTTCGCCAGCGCCTACACTCTGCTTGAAGAAGGGCATGTCCGTGTGGACGTTTTCTACGCGGGGATGGCGTCCAAGACCAAAGGTTACGTGAACGCCATCGGGTCGATCGTCCTGGGCATGTCCTTGTGTGCGGTCATCATCCTGATCGGTATGGCCGGAAAGCAGAACGTGATCAACGCACCGATCCTGTCCTACGAAACCACGCAGGCCGGGTTCGGGCTCTACGTCAAGTATCTCATGGCAGGATTCCTGGGCGTGTTCGCGGTCACCATGATGATCCAGTTCGTGTCCTACTTCCTGGACGCGATCGCGGACATTCGAGGTGAACCGGGCGGCCGGGACCACGAAAACCATCCAGTCAATTAACGCCCGGCGAGACCTTCTGACATGGAACTCTTCTTTCTTGCTCTTCTCGTTGTTCTCATGGCGTTTGCACTGGGTTCCGGTTTCCCAGTCGCGTTCGCCCTGCCAGGCGCAGCGATCCTGACCATCGGTCTTGCCGCCGGTACAGGCTACCTGTTTTCAACCGGGACGGACGCCTTCTTTGATTCTGGCGGTCCAGCACAGTGGCTCAGCGCCGGGGTGACCAATTTCAGGGGAATTTACTGGGAGGCCGAACGAGACACGCTGATTGCGATCCCGCTGTTTGTCTTCATGGGGATCATGCTGCAGCGGTCGAAGATTGCCGAAGACCTACTTGTGACAATGGCGCGCCTGTTCGGACCTGTTCCAGGTGGCCTCGGCATCTCTGTCGTCTTCGTGGGCGCCCTTCTGGCTGCGACAACGGGCATTGTCGGTGCGACTGTTGTGGCGATGGGCCTGATTTCGCTACCCGCCATGCTTCGGAACAACTATTCGGTTCCGCTTGCGACCGGAACGATCGCCGCCTCCGGAACGCTCGGTCAGATCATTCCGCCATCGATCGTTCTCATCATTCTTGCCGACCAATTGGCCAGTGCGGTTGACCAGGCCGGTTCACTTCGTCAGACGCTTTACAAGGACAGTACCGGCGAGCTTTCCATGCCGTCGGACTTCTCGGTCGTGTCGACGAGCGCCGGCGAAATGTTCCTCGGTGCATTCCTGCCTGGCCTGGTTCTGGTTGGCCTCTACATGCTTTTCATTCTCGGCTTCGCGCTCATGAAGCCGAAGGCCGCCCCCGCCGTGCATGAGGAAGGCACCTTTACGCGTGAGTTCGCAGGCAAGGTCGTCATCACACTCGTGCCGCCGCTGGCCCTGATTTTCCTGGTTCTCGGATCGATCATCGGCGGCATCGCAACGGTCAACCAGGCCGGTGCAATTGGCGCTGTCGGTGCCATGGTCATGGCCGGATATCGCCTCAAGGAGGGCGAAAAGGGCGCCTATTCGCCTGCTATTCTTGCCATCCTTGCCCTTCTCGGTCTGGCGGTCGTCATTG
Organism: Roseibium sp. HPY-6; assembly: GCF_040530035.1. Classification (NCBI taxonomy): domain Bacteria; kingdom Pseudomonadati; phylum Pseudomonadota; class Alphaproteobacteria; order Hyphomicrobiales; family Stappiaceae; genus Roseibium; species Roseibium sp. HPY-6. Next base: position 2,401,547 of record NZ_JBEWCD010000001.1, on the reverse strand, counting down.
GCTTCTTCGGTGAAGTCAACATCAAGCGCATCGAGTCGTCCCAGGATGTTCTGAGCCTGATCCTGGCCCTGATTGCGGTCTCACTGATTCTGCTGGCGATCTTCTGGTCCGGCTGGCGCACACTGAAACTGGAAGACACGCTGCGCGGCGTGATGGTCGAGACGGCCAAAACCACGTCCCTTGTTTTCATCATCCTGCTCGGTGCAGCGATGCTGACATCAGCCTTCCGTGCATTCGGCGGGGAACATCTCGTCAAGGAATTCCTGCAGGGCTTGCCCGGTGGGTTCTGGGCACAGTTCCTGATCGTCATGCTGGTGATCTTTATCCTCGGCTTCTTCCTCGACTTCATCGAGATCGCCGTGGTTGTCGTCCCGATCGTGGCACCGATCCTCCTTTCTGATCCCGGCGCCAACGTGACTGCCGTCTGGCTCGGCGTGATGATCGGCCTCAACATTCAGACATCGTTCCTGACCCCCCCGTTCGGCTTCGCGCTCTTCTACCTTCGAGGCGTTGCGCCCGCGGTGGTGAAGACCATCGATATGTACAAGGGTGTGATCGCGTTCATTGCGTTGCAGCTTGTGGCGCTCGGGATCGTCGGGTTCTACCCGCAGCTGGTGAACTACCTTCCGAACCGCTCGTCGCTTTTGTCCGAGACAGCTCCGCCGCCGAAGAACCCGCGCTTGCAATATTGCATGGAAACGCTGGTGTACGAGGACTTCAGTCAAAATGGTGACGGCGTACTGGCCGCCATCGAAAAGGCGGAAGGCGTTGACATGAGCTACCTCCCGGAGGACCTGCAGGACGATCTGGCCGAAGGTTTCGAGAAGGCAAAAGAAGCGCTGCCTTTGATGCTGGCGATCCGCGAAGCGGAAAACGCCGTTGCCGCGGCCTCCGGCGACTTCAAGCCCATCCACACCAATGTCAGGGCTCTGGAGCGTGATGCACGCCGGATCGACGAGCGCATCAAAGAACTTCAGGTGATCGTCAACCGGTCCGGTGAAGGCGCGGTCTACACCGTCGCGCAAGGTGAACGTGCGCAGACACAGATCGACACGCTGCAACTGGAGCACGATGCGATCCTGGCCGAAATCCCGGAAAACTGGGAAGAGGTCTACGGAGAGTTTTCAAAGATCCAGAAAGCCGAAACAACCGCACGGCAGACCTACCGCCGGACAGTCGATCAGGCCTACGAGCCGATCCTTGAGCTGAAGGCCATTCTCGCAGATGCGGAAACCGTTGCCGCCTTTGGGCCTGAACTGGAAGAGCTGAAGGCACAGGTTCCGCAGCTTGAGCCGGAAGCGGCCGTCGAGGCCATTGCAGCGATGCGCTCGAAAGTGGGCGAGGCCGAGGGCACCAGCGATATCCGCAAGGGCCTGACCGAAGCCCGCAAGATCATGCGCAGCCGCCAACCGAATGCGGAAGAGGCCCTGGCAGAAATCGACAAATCCATTGCAGCGCTTCAAGCCGATCTGGCATGGCGCCAGAAGGCGGCAGATGAGCTGCTGCCGGTGCTGCAGGAATACGATGCGGCCATCGTCAACAATATCGGCCTGAGGCAGCAGGACAGGCTGCCGAACGATATGGCGCTGGATGTCGCTGCCTGCCTGTCGGGCCACAGGGACGTTTCCCTGAGCTTCTAATTCGCCAAGCACATTCAGGATTGGAGGCGGGAAGTGACAACTTCCCGCCTCTTTTGATTTCGCAATCCTCACCGAATAAGCTGCCGAGCGTGAGTATTCAGTTGGCCGGATGACGGGAGGTAGAGATGCGCCGAAGCGGTAGCTGTCTTTGCGGGCAAGTGACTTTCTCAGCGGACGCGATACCGCGCCTGCAGGCGTGCCATTGTTCCATGTGCCGGAAGTGGGTCGGTGGGCCGTTCATGGCCGTTCCCTGCAAGGACGCCGAGTTCGAAGGACCTGTTCAACGGTATGCGTCGTCCGACGGTTTCGAGCGCGGGTTTTGTTCTGTTTGTGGGTCGAACCTGTTCTTTCACCCGATTGGCAGCGGCATTCACGGTATTCCGATCGGTCTGTTCGACGATCAGACGGAGCTTCCGTTCAAGGCGGAATTCTTTATCGACCAGAAGCCGGAGAACTATTCTTTCTCAGATGTGACGCGGAAAATGACCGGCGAAGAGTTCGCGCACAAATTCCGAAACGGCTGAACCGATCAGCCGGGCTGCGCCAAATCCCGGCTCCCGTCACGTCGACCACGTCACGCCCGTCGCGAACATGTAGCCCGACCCGTAGATGGTTCGGATATGTGCCGCTTCATTCTTGCGGTTGAGCTTTTTGCGCAACCGGGAAATGCGCACATCTATGGACCTGTCGAGGCTCTCGTCCCTGCCGCCGTGTTCCAGCAGATAATCCCGGGTCAGAACGCGTTTGGGAGCGCGCAGCAGAGCCTCAAGTAAAGTGGCTTCGCCGGTGGACAGGAATGTCTCCTCCCCTTCGGGCGAAATCAGGCAATGTGAAGAGGGACGATAGCACCAGCCTTCGAAACTGGCCTGGTCCGTCGCAGCCGGGCCGGCTGTTCGATCGGAGGACCGGCGCAGGATGGAGCGTATCCTGGCAACGACCTCGCGCGGGTCGAATGGCTTGACCACATAGTCGTCAGCACCCAGCTCCAGCCCCATCACCCTGTCCGTTGAATGGCCGCGGGCAGAAAGCACGATGATCGGCACCGAGGATTTTCTGCGGATTTCGTTGATCAGTGCCATCCCTTCCATGTCAGGAAGCCCGAGATCGACAATGCACGCGTCAGGTATTGTGTTTTCCAGCGCGGTCAGCATCGATTGGGCGGTCGAAAAAATTTCGCCGGTCATGTCGAACTGGGACATTGCCTCTTGCAACAACTGGCCAATTTCCGGCTCGTCGTCGACAATGAAGACAGACAGTTTCGCAGGCGGTGTGGTGCGTGTCTGCAAGTCAATCACTTACGTGTTCCAAACTGTTCGCCCGAGACAGGATTTTCCGGATGGTGTCTGCCAGTTGATCATCTGCGAATGGCTTCGCCAAGACCGGAAATTCACACTCCCTGTCATGCCCCGCCAGATCCGACCAGTCCGCAAAGCCGGACATGAGCGCAATCCCGAGATCCTCTCTTTCGCGGCGGATTTCCCTTGCGAGGGCAAGCCCGTTGGTTTGTCCTGGCATGATAATGTCACTGAGAACACCTTTCAGCTCGGGCAGGTCCAGGGCGAGATGTCTTGCATCGTCCACGCTGGCCGCACGCAAGACAGCGTATCCCAGGTTCTTGAGCTGATCGGTCACTGCAGTGGCAACATCCGGGTCGTCCTCGACAAGCAGCAGCAGTTCACCAGAGCCCGGTTGCGGCTCGGCATCGCGTCCAGCTCCTGCCTCGCGTGAACCGGATACGGCAACCCGATGAAAGGGCAAGAAGAATGTCAAACAGGTTCCCTTGCCCGGTTCGCTGTCGACCGTGATGGCGCCCCCCGATTGCCGGACGAATCCATACACCATGGAGAGCCCGAGACCGCTGCCTGTTCCAAAGTTTTTCGTCGTGAAGAACGGCTCAAAAATCTTGAGCCGGGTTTCCTCATCCATGCCGGTTCCGGTATCGGTTACAGCGACCCGGGCATAGCGGCCTGCCGGAATGCCGAGATCATCGGCTTCCCGTTTGGCGATGTGACAGTCTTCCAGGGACATCTGCAGGATCCCGCCCTCCGGCATGGCATCTCGTGCATTGAACGCCAGATTGATAAGCGCTGTTTCCATCTGCGTCGGATCAATACGCGCCCCGATGCTGCAGTCCTCGACAGTCGTTTCCAGTGTGATCGCCGACGGCAGGGACCCCTCAAGGAGGCTGCCGGCACTGATCAGAACCTTGCCGAGGGAAACCGTCTGGGGGTCAATCGCCTTGCCCCGGCTGAAGGCAAGCAGCCGCTGGATCAGATCAGATCCGCGCTTCGTTGCTTCAAGCATGGGAGTGAGTTTTTTGTCGAGGTCACTCTTGTCCAGCGGTGTTTCCATCCGGCCAATGCTCAAGAGGTTGCCCATAAGGATCGCCAGAAGATTGTTGAAATCATGCGCGAGACCACCGGTCAGTTTGCCTACCGCATCCATGCGCTGGGACTGGACCAGCGTTGCCTCGGCTTGTTTTTGCTCCGTTGCATCAAGCGAAAGAACAAAGATACCGAGCGTGCGTCCGTCGGAGGTCATGTCGGGGATCAGCGTCGAGCGCATATAGGCCCTGGTGCCATCCGGTCGTTGCCGCTGATATTCGTAACTGACGGCGTTGCCTTCGAAGGCGTGGTTGATGTGCGGCTCAAGCTCGGCGAACAGGTCTTCGCCGACCACGTCTGCGGCGGGCCGGCCCGCAATGGAGGCAACGGAATGACCGAACCAGTCGGCATAGCGCCTGTTGGCGAAGCGGAAGACCGGACCGGGGGATACATAGGCGATGAGCGCCGGGATGTTGTCGGTGACAAGGCGCAGCCAGTCTTCACTCTGTTGAAGAGCGCGCGTGCGTTCTTCCACGGTGCGTTCCAGCTTTTCCTGGCGGCGGCGCTCTTCGGTGACGTCGGAGTAGATCGTGACGAAGCCGCCTTGCGGAAGCGGCGTTCCGGAAACGGCAATGATTTGGCCGTTCGGCCGGACCCTTTCAAAGAAATGCGGCTCGAACAATTTCGCCCGTTCGATCCGGCGGGCAATCTTGCCCTCGATGTCTCCGGGGCCATATTCGCCGCGTTCCGCATTCACCCGGATGAACGCTTCCAGATGAGAGCCCCGTTTGATGATATCCGGAGGCATATCAAGCATGTCCGAAAGACCGCGATTCCACGCGACAAGGCGTAGGTCGCTGTCAAAGACAGTGAAGCCCTGGTTGATGTGGTCGAGCGCGGCCTGCATCAGATCGAGCTGAATTTTCAGATGTTCGGTTTCCTCCATGGAAAGCGAGATTAGATCAAAACGCCAAGAGACTGAACCGGAACAACGTAGTCCGAATGGGGAGGGGTAATTGGCAGTGCCAGAGAACCTGTTCCTGCAGGGGCATTATGACCTGCATTCACCCCTTCGCCGCATTCAGATTGCGTCCGGCCTCCTGTCGTTCAACGCACGGAGTTGCGTGCGTCGAACACGATTTTCAGCGCTACCAGTTGTAGACTTCGATGCTTCCGGCGACGGTCTGTTCGCCTGAGAGCGCCTGGGTTGCTTCGATCCCGATGTTCCAGCCGTCACCTTGCGCGAGATTGACGCGTGCGCCAGCGGACAGGCGATATCTGTTTCGTGAACTGGGACCGCGAAAATGAACGTGTGACAACAGCATTCCCAAGGGTCTGCTGTGCTTTGTCACCCAGCCGACGAACTTGTCCTGCCAAAGCAACTCATCGAGTATGTGCTGGATCGCGTCCGGATTATAGTATTTCTGACCGTCGGGCCCGATAGCGACAAACCCGAACGTATCGATATGGACGCTGCATTCCTCAGGCGCGACAGCAATGTGCAGGCTTGGAACGCCCGTTTCGCGGTATCCTTGGCCTTTGGTCGCCATCGACGCGATCCTGTCACAGAAATGCTCCTGATTGTCGGGCGCGAACTTCGGCATCTTCAAAAGTGCTTCAAACTTTTCGGGATCACGTGCGAGAAACTCCATTCCCTGGCCGTTGCTCACCCCAACTTTGTATACCTCGGCAATATGGTCCGGTAGCTTGATGCTGTGTTGTTTGTAAAACCGGTTGCAGATCTGTTTATAAACTTCGCTTCCGAGGTAGCTGCTTACTCCGAGCGGTTCTCTTTTCTTCGGTGGCATGTAATTTCTCCTGTTTCCAAAAAGACTTGATGAAAATTTCGGCTTCCAATGTCGATCGATAGGCTTGGTTGCGGCTCGATCGAAGGGAAGTGTTCATACGGCGCGTCAAGCAAGCGTCATGCGCCATGAGCCTGTTTCCAGCAAAGCTGCCGGACAGGTTGTGCGGGTCGGCCCTGCAGGTCATTGCCACTGTTCGCCGCAATAATGAGGTCCTGCCGTCGGGAGCTCGACGTTGCAGTTCGCCTCATCTGCACCCGTGATGGGAAAAAGGTAAGGGGACTTGTTGCCCTGTAAATCCTTTGCCGCGAAAAGTGTCCAGTTGCCGAACCCTTTCGAGATCACAGTATCTCCACCCTGATTGCCGCCGAGAAGTGTGAAGCCCTTGTATTTGCTGGCATCAATGTCTCCTTTCGGGTCCGACGGCAGGTCGCCCACGTCATCAAGAAAAGCAACATGGTCCCATCCCTTGGTATTGTGCTCCATGACAATGACGCAGCCTCGCGTGGGTTCGCTCAGGGCTCTGAATCTCCAGCGTTTGGTTTGCTTGAATGAAAAGGCTCCCGCACTGCCTGTGTGGCTGTAACCGGCCGTGTGAAGGCAGTAGTTCACAAATGCCGCGCACCAGTGACGGTTGTCGATCTTGCGTTTGTGCTGCTCCGCCAGTTCCCAGGCGTTGCCGCCCATATAGGGACAAGCTTCGAAATAACCTTCGTCGACACGGGAGTCGCCTTCGGCGATGTTGGTCCCGTCATGATTTCGCCAATGCGTCTCTTGCTCATCCAGGGCGATGGCCATCCAGGGGGCGTCAAGATTGATCGCTTCAACGGAGATGCCCTTTATCGCCGACTTTTGAGGTGCTTTTCTGGGCAGCCAATCCGGCATCGCAACGGTCTGCAAGACAAGCATGGCGTCCGCCCGCATACGCCGCCAGGTGTTGGGGCCCAGCATGCCGTCTGGTTTGAGACTTTTAGCTGTCTGAAACTGTGCAACATATTGACTGAAGTCTTCGGCCGAAAGGTATCCGACGGTAATGCCGAGAACGCGGCATACACCGGACCAATGATGCGACCAACCGATCCTGCGCGCGTGCTTTGCATTGTAGCGCCCCGCCGCGCGGACCTTTGCAGGATCGAGAATACTCGGCGCGGACGTCTTCATCACATCATAGACTTGCTGTATAGCTATATTTGAAAATGTCATATCTATCTTTCCACTGTAACGATTGGATTTTTACTCACGTTTATTCGTAGTTTTTCAGGAACGATGAGGCGTTTCGGGCAGCTGTTGCGATCTCGCCGTCGCGGTTGCCTGCAAGTTCGCCGACGCGTTGGACCAGCGCGAAAAAAAGCGGTTTGTGTCCGGAACCTGCCTCCAATTGGTTTGCCGCTAAGCTGTAAATCCGCACGCCCTGGAGCGCGAAATACAAGTTGTCGGGTTCTCGTTGGTGGGACAGGGATTTGAGAAGCGCGGCGCAGAGTGAGGCCTTTGTCAGTCGTTGCGCGATCAGCGGAGCCACCGCCTGATACCAGTAGCCCGGGTTGAAGGTGGCGATGATCCTTTCCAGCTGAGCGCCGGAGATCGCCATTGCTCCGGACGCGGCCAAAAGTGTCAGGCAAGCCGTGGTGGTCTCGCTGTCCCGTTCCGACAATCGTCTGCCTGCAGCCTGCTCAATGCAGACGTTCATCAGATAGGCGCAAACCACCGTGCTCAGCTCATCCATGGTGTAGAGCGAGCCGAGTTCATTAAGGGCGCACCCGGCAGCTTCTGTATCCAGAAAACGCTGCTCATACGCGCCCGTTGCACCGTTCACCGACCATGGCCAGCACTTCACCAATGTGTTTTGAAAGATGGCCGTTTGCTTTTGCATCATTGCTTTCGGGCCTTCTCCATCATCCGGTTGTAGTCATTGACCTCCGCGCCCTTCACATTCACGCCCTGGGACCCCAGTTCCTCCGTCACCAGATCAACCCGGCCGACCGGCTGGCTGTCGCCGTAGTGGCCGGTACCTTCATCGATTTCGGCAAGTTTGCCGTTCCTGACCTTTATGTTCCCACCCGCAGCGATTGGTTGACCGGAATTGAAGCTTGAGTGATGGACCATTTCACTGCGGGGGTTTTCGTGAACGAACACGTTGCCGTGCTCGTCCATGACATAGATGCCCTTGTCGGTGTTCACGGGCCGCCCGCTCTCGGCATAGATCAGATTGCCGTCCCTGTCGGCGACAACCCTGTGGGCGGCCAACTCGGCCTCATTGAAATATTTGACGCCGTGCTGCCTGTCGTATTTCAGGTATCTCTCCGTCATCTTGATTTGCTTGGTGGCGTATTTGCCGCCGGTCTTGGGTGCCGTTGAGGGCACAATCTGAAGCCTTGGCGCGCCTTTGAAGGCCCAGGCTCCGACCACCATTCCGCCGATCACTCCGGCAGCGAACCCCATGATTTTCTGCCCGTCAGAGCCTTCACCAAAGATCTTGCCACCCAGCCATCCGCCGACCTGGCCGGACACGTAACTTCCCAGAAACCCGGCCCCGAGAACTCTTCCGACCCCGACCCAGGTCAGTTTGGCGCTCATTCTTAAAAGACCGGCGCCCCCAACTACCCCAAGCGCCAACAAACCCCATTCAAGCCATGCTGGTACTTCGGACTGGATGGGGAGGGTTGTTGCCGCCCGATCTCCGATGATCACGCTCTTGCATCCGGATGAGATGACGGCACCGCAAATCAGCTTGTCCTGCTCCCGCGCCGCGTTGAATTTGTTGACGAAAACGGAAATCGAGCCTTGTGCAATCAGGGCGTTGGGATGTGCGAATGGCGAAAAGGGCAGTCCGCTGCACATCGAGAAGTCAACCGTGGCACGTGCTGCGGGTCTCTTCCCCACAATAACATTCGGTGAGCAGGCACCTGTGATTGTTCCGGTCGTAATGGAAAAGAACGAACCGATGAATTGACCCAGCCCGCCACCGAGTGATGCTCCGCTCGCGGCGGCTGCCGCTATCGCGAGCGCAGCGGCACCTCCGGTGGCGACAATGGCGGCACCTGCCAAGGCGCCCAAAATTGCACCACCGATCAGAGCGGCGAGGGCTGGTGTATGGGCCACCTTGTCAAGAATTCGGGCTGCGGGAGGCATTGTTTCAGCTTTCCCTGATCGAACCTATCGCCGACTTGAAAATCCGGCGATGCTCATTGCTCAGGGTTCCAGGAGCGGTCAGCGTGAAAATGATCGCCCTGCTGTTCGTCTCCAGAAACAGCTGCAATTGATGCAACCTGCCCTGGTCGGCTTCCCACCTGTACTCGATCTCCCGGGCTTCGCACTGCTCGATCTGGTACCTGTTGCCGGCCAGAAATTCGTATTTCGGGAATGTCTTTTCATATTGTCGCAACTGCGACAGCGCATAGGCTTCAATGCCGCCGTCTTCCAGATTTGCCCGCGTGATTACAAAACTCGTATTCTTGAGGTCGCCATCGACACCTGTGAACACGTTTACGCTGTCATCCTGATAGCCTTGGGGGAACAGGAAACTCAATTCATTGACCTTGTAGTCGATCACTTCCAAACTCCTATCGATGAGACGCCGATGCATCGAATGGCCAAGCTGGACCATCCGGTGGACATCCCTGGATTTCCGGGGGCATCGGGAACGATGCTTCGTGCGCGTATTCGGGCGACGAACTGCCGTCGCTGCCTGGCACGCAGCTTGATTTTTGCAAAAACAGTTCAGACAACTGTCGAAGCTAGCGCGGTCTGAAGTGAGCGGAGACAGCTGGCTTTCAGAGCCTACAAGCTGTCCTTTTGAACAATGACTGCCGCCTTAAAGCTGCAATGCATGTCGTCAACCGTTGCTTTGCCAGGACAAATTCGTTTTCCAAAGCCGGCGAAACAAACCGGTGTCGCTTTGGGAAACTCGGCTGGATCGCAATCTGCATGAGCGTTCTAAAAACGCTGAGGTTATGCAGCCGATCAAACCACTCTCTTTTTTAATCAAAGCCTTTCTGAAAATCAGAGTATTCAATTTCGTTCTCAGACCGGGCTCAGGCTGGTCCTTGCCCGATCAGTCCCGGCCATCAATGGGCGTACCCGCTTCTTCGGGGCGCACCATCTCAAATGAAGTGTCAAAAACGCGTCAACTCGAAGAGTGGCGATCCCGCTCAATGATGGATTTCATCGTGAAAAATCCGTCAAAACGTGCAAACTGGGATGATACAGGCTCGATATGGAGGTCGGTTCCGCGCTTAACACTTACTTTCGAAAACCTGAAGGTAAGAGCATGCAATCTGGCGTGAAGCGAAACGAAGGACTGTTGACGATGTCTGAGACGTGCGACACGGCACGCCTGACGATTAGGCTGCTTGGTGGATGCGATCTGCGCATCGACAGTCAGCCATTGACGCTTCCGACCCGCCATTGTGCGCTGATCCTGGCCTTCCTTGTCGCAGAACACGAGATTGAGCACAGCAGAGCGCGTATCGCAAACCTGTTCTGGAGCGATCGGGGTGAAGACCAGGCGCGAGGATCCTTGAGGCAAGCGCTCTACCAGCTTCGCAAGGCTTTCGAACCGTTCGGGCTGGCGCCGATCACCTCCACCGCGAAGTCCGTCTGGATCAACCGCGAACAGATCTGGTGCGATGTGCATGATCTGCAAAACGGCCGTGCCGGCTCCCTCGCCGGCTTCCGGGGGGACTTTCTGCTTGGTTGGGAAATTTCCGCGCCCGAGTTTGGTGACTGGCTGGCCGAAAAACGGGCGGATCTGCGGACGATGGTTTCCAATCTGTCGGCTTCAGCCATCGAGGACGCGGACCGCGCGGGCGACTTTGCCGCGCTCACACGTCATGCGCAAAGGCTGGCGACGCTTGATCCGTTCAGTGAAGAACATGTTCGCCGGCTGATGACATTGTTCGCGCGCAAAGGCGAAGTCGCCGCGGCCGTGGAGGCCTACCGCAGGCTGGAAGAGCGTCTGCGCTCTGAACTCCAGGTCGCGCCATCAACTGAAACACGCTCTCTGCTTACAGCAATCGAAAATCAGTCTCATGCCAAGACAGCCGTGGCAGTTTCCGCGCCGGAGCCGGAAACTGCCTTGTCGGGAACGGCCAATGAGAATATTCCACCGTTGCACCGATCGCAGCCGTCCCGGCTCCCGGACGAATGCCGGCAGCTGACAGTACTTGGTATCACCACCGAGGCCGCGGAACCTGCCCAAACGGGCATCGCGCCGGAGTTTATTGCAAAGCGCATGGACTCGCTGAAACGCAGGATAGAATTCGTTGCGAAACGCTATGGTGGGAGTTGGGAGCAGAATTCGGGCATGGCGTTTTTGGTCTATTTCGGATGGCCCGAAATGCACGAAGACACCGTCGAAAGCGCCATCAATGCGGCCATCGATCTGCGCAACGAGGTGGATGAAGAGATCGGTACAAGATGCCGGATCGGAATTGCAACGGGCGACGTACTGATTGCCGCAGCTGACCGGACAATTGTTGGCGGTCCTCCAAACCAAGCGCTTCACCTGATGCGGCATGCGGCCCCGGGTGACATTCTCGTGGCCGATGGCACGCGCTCATTGCTTGGTGAGCGCTTTGCGTTTGAAGAACAGAAGCTTCCAGGGGGCGCAGCCGCGTACCGATACGACCGCCATCTGAAGAGAAACGAGAACCCCTCGCCGGAGTTCCTGGAGCTTGTCGGCAGAAATCGCGAATTTGAACTGCTGCTTGACCGATGGCACACATCCTCTAGCGGCGAAGGTCAGCTTGTCATCGTCAAAGGAGAGCCCGGCATTGGAAAGTCCAGGCTGACCCAGGCGTTTCTGGAGGAAATGCGACGAGAATCCGCAAATCATATTGTCCTTCAGTGTTCAAGACAGACAAAAGAGCGACCGCTTTACCCAATCGGCGAACACATTGTCCTTTCGGCAAATCTGGACCTGTCGCAAGACCCCGAGAGAAACTGGTCGATTCTTGACAGGTTTCTGCAGGACTCAGGCGTTGTTTCCGAAGACGACCGTAATGTCATCGGTTATTGCGCCGGAATCACCCCGCTTGAGAAGCCGTTGGACGGTCTCAGTCTTAGAAACGCAGTTCTACAGGCGTTGGGGAACTATCTTCAGGGGCAGACTGAAGCCGGTCCGATCGTTGTTCTCCTTGAGGACGCCCAATGGGCAGACCCGACAACGCTTGACCTGCTGCAGCACGTATCGGCGACGTTGCCGCACAACCCGCTTATGATGGTTCTGACCGCGCGGCCCTGGTTCCAGCACAAATCTTTTGAGGCCTTTGATCCGACCGTGTTTTCCCTGTCTCGGCTCTCGCGCAATCATGTCGCCGACCTTGTGGAAAAACTCGCGAAGGGCAAAAGCATGTCCAATGCCGCAGTCGAGGCGATCTGCGACAGGTCGGACGGTGTGCCTCTCTTCGCCGAAGAACTGGTCAACAGCATTGTTCAGTCCGGTCCAGGAGGCGAGACGGTACCCAACAGCCTCAAGGACATACTTGTTGCAAGGCTCAACAGACTGGGAGAATCCCGGCATTTCGCTTTCAGGGCCGCGTGTCTCGGCCGGCGCTTTACCAAGGAACTCCTTGAATTCCTGTGCGCGGATCTGCCGGGTTCAGTCGATGAAGCCCTTGAGAAAATGCTTGAGGCACGGCTGATATTTCCGTTTCCCAAATTCGGACCGGATGCGTTTTGTTTCAAACATGCCCTTTTGCGAGATGCCGCCTACGAAAGCGTCCCGGTAACGACTCGTGAAGCCATTCACAAGTCGATTTATGACAGCTTAAAAGACAGAAATGATGCCAGGCACGATCTGCTTGCGTGGCATGCCGCGCGCGCCGGTTTGCGTCAGGATGCCGTCCGTCATTTGCGTTTGGCAGCTTCCGACACATTGCGAAAGTTTGCGCATGGCGAAGCGAGGGCGCATCTCGAACAGGCTCTCGATCTGATTGATGCCGGCGACTTTGGCGAGACCTATCCCGAAACCCGTCTTGCTCTGCTCAGTGAACTCGCCCGATGTCATGCTCATTCCGACGGTTTCGGTCATGAACGGACCGCAGCAATCGTTGAAGAAGCGGCCAGGCTCTCGGCTGATTTGCCGGGCAATCCAGTCGCGGCACGGGTGTTATGGCAGTCCTACTGCGTTCATCACATTCGGGCAAACCATCATGAAATAGAACGCATTGGCAAGGAGATGCTCACGCTGAAGGCGTGGGACAATTCAGTCGGCATCCAGGAAGTCGTTGGCAAGCGGGCGATTGCGGTAGGGGAGTTCCTGGCAGGGCATTTCGATATTGCCGACAAAAGCTTCGAACGTTCGATGGAGTTGATCAAACAAACGCCCAACGCCCCGAGCATCGGCGGGGCGACAGACGTGGATCAGCTCATTTCAATGAGGTTGATCAGGATACGTATTCTGGCAATCAGGGGCCATGCCGATTTGGCGCTCAAAGAGTTGCACGAGATCGAAGAAATCAGCCGGAAAACAGGGCATCCTCAAAATCAGATTACGACGTTTGCGTCCGCGTCCTACATCTACCTCATGCTTGAAAAATACCGGTCCGCAGCCGATGCGGCTGAAGTCGCGCGGGTTCTCGCCAAGAAGTTCAGATTGTCGATGTGGGAAGCATACTCTGAACTTATGCTGACAACTCCCAAGATGCACGAGGCATTCTCAACTGAGCTGGCGGATGACTATCTGAACGCGCGGAGCAAACTGAAATCATCGTCAGCGCAGTTTTCGGTGCTGCTCTACGATGCCCATTTTGCCTGGATCCTTGCCCGGTCAAATCAAGCAGAGCGTGCGCAGCAGAGTTTGTCCGACCTGTTTGCCCAGATCGAGCGTGAGATCGAGCCCTGGTGTCATCCGGAAGTCATTCGCCTTGCTGCGGATGCCGGCGCGATTTGCAATTTCCTCGATCCGCCGCAGGCCCAAACGTTGCTTGAAAAGGCCTTTTCGATCGCCGGGACACAAGGATCGGTCCTTTGGAAGGATCGTATTCAAGCGGCGCTTCACCTGTCTCCATGAGAGCAGCGAAGCGTCACAAAACCAGCGTCAGAAAAACCCAAATTCGGTTGCGAAGTCAGCTCAATCTGAATTCAATTGCGTGAAAATCCGCAACCACCGGACAATCAGGTTGTGCGTCATCCGGACTGGCAAAGCCTATTGCAACGACGTCGCTTCCTGCGTTAAGGCCCGCCTGAATACCTGCAGCTGCATCTTCGAAGACGAGGCAATTTTCCGGGTCCGTTCCGAGCCTTTCAGCAGCTAGACGATAACCTTCGGGATCCGGTTTTCCGCTTTCGATATCTTCGGCGGTTACCAGCACTTCCGGGATAGGCAAGCCGGCAGCCGTCAGGCGGCGGATGGCCAGGTTGCGGCCTGCGGAGGTCACGATAGCCCAACGTCCGGATGGCAACCGGTTCACCAGGTCAACCGCCCCTGGGATTGCGACGATACCCTCGACATCGTCAGTTTCCGCCTTTTCGATTTTGGCGGCCTCGGCTTCGCAATCGCTCCCGGCTTTTGCAAAGTCGCGCAGCGTATCGATCGTTCTTCGCCCATGTGAAACAACAAGCAAGGCAACCGGGTCAACGTCATTGGCAGCGGCCCAGTTTGTCAAAACGCGTTCGACGACGGTCCTGGAGTCCAGAAGGGTTCCATCCATATCGAACAAGACGGCTGAGTAGACGCGGCCCAGGCGCAGCATATTTGAGCTGGTTCCTTTGAAAGTCGATTTCGAGCTGGATATCCGGTTCCGCTGCTCCAGAAAACCCAAATCATATTGCACGTGCTTCATTTTTTCCGACCCGATAAGCAGATCTGCAGTCAGCTCATCAGACCTTCTTCAAATAAGCATCGACGATCACATCACAGTTCCAGCCAAGAGCGTTGCCCCAAAAACCGATCTGAGCCTCGCAGTAGTCCAGGATAAAATCCTTGCGGAATGTTTTGAAGAACCGGTCGCCTATCCCCCAATAAAAATCGAGTTCGTTGAATTCGACATCCCGGACCTTGAAGTCGTCGATGTCGAAGTTTCCCTTCTCGCAGAACGAGCCGGCCTCGATGTTCCGGTCAAACCGGCGCATGCATTCGGTTTGAAGCGTTGGTGTTTCCTCACGCAAACAGGACTGATAGTAGATCTGGATATTGCGCCGGTGCCGCATGCGGCATTCCGTATAGTCGTGTTCCCTGTAGTTATAGATCCTCTTGTGCATGGACGCGAACACGCTGTGCACCGAATGGCCGGACGACTTGGTCAGGAAATAGGTCGGACAGAACCTTGCTTCCTTCAGGAAGTTTGCGCGGGCTCTTTCCGCTTTGCCGGGCTGTGCATCCAGATACGGTTGGAAGCCGGCAAGGCCGACAAACAGATCGAAATGCGGAGCGATGGCCTCTTTGCGTGCGGCTTCGGCGCTGCGTGGAAATCTTGCCTCACACCTTGTGGCATCAAGGATCTCACGGGCCATGGCATCGTGGTTGTTGTTCCAGTCGGTAAGCGCTGCACCGTAGACGGTATAGAACTCATTGAAAGCGGACACACTGTCATCGGCAATATATTTGATGATGCGCTGGGTTTGCCGCCGCCGCTCGCGAAGCCTCGTGTCATAGACGGCCCGGGCAGCTGAAAAGGCCTCGTCGCCGTTCATCGGACTGGAAACAAATGCCGCGTGTTCCGCGTTGTAGGTCTGAATGTTCTTCTTAACGATCAGATCACCGAAGACGGCGCCGATCAGAATGGTAATCACGGAGGTAATGATCAGGTTCTTGTAAGGTGTGCCGGACTTCTTTTGCGCCCCTTCGGGCTTGTTTTTCTTGCGCTTCGATTTTGAAATCCTGTTTCGCACAGTTCTGGCGCCGGTCATCGCGCACTCTCCTGGCAAAAAATAAAGTTACTTAAAAAACATACCACGGAGACTGTTCTGCCGGACCAGCTATCAGAAATTGCAGGCCGATTGTATTTGGTGTCCTCAGAATGGCTTATTTGAACGGTATCCGGTTCGAATGAGGAGGAGGACAATGCAGTACGAAGCAAGCGATCCACAAGACTACCTGAGACAGCTCGACGACGACTGGCGTCGGCAAGGTCTTCTGGCGCTGCGTGAACTCATCCTCGCCAGCGACCCCGAGATCAAGGAATGCGTCCATTACAAGATGCTGGGCTATACGCTTGATGACGATTTCATTTGTCACCTTAATGCGCAGAAGCAGTATGTGAGCCTTTATGTCGGCGATGCGGCAAAGATCGACCCGGACGGCGCTCTGCTCAATGGGTTGAGTGTCGGCAAGGGTTGCATCCGTTTTTCCAAATCGAAGGCCAAGCATATCTCCGAAGGCGGGATCGAAGCGTTTTTGAAGCGCGCCGTTGAGATGAAACGGGCGGGTACAGATTTGGGCTGCTGACGTTTGCGTGCGCCGAAGACAGACGTTTGCGTGACGCTTGCGGTCGGTCTGAGAGAAGGTTCAGTCCCTGTTCTGCAATACTATCCCAACCGTTGTGAGGGCTGTCTTTTCAAAGGGACGGCGAGGGAGGCGATATGGTCATCTGCATTTTCGGCGTGACGTACAGGGACGACATCGACCGGGATCTTCACCAGCGTCTGAGTGACGATATGGCCAAAGCCGTTGCGGCCATGCCCGGCTTCATCTCGCTCAAATACTATAAAGCTGACGATGGTGACCGGATCGGGATCATCCGCTTCAAGACACGTGAAGATCTCAAAAGCTGGCGCGACCACATAGCTCACCGTGGCGCCTGGGGACATGCGCCGAAGCTCTACCATGAATTCTGGGTGCAGAACTGCGAGACCTTCGATGACTATGTGTGGGTCGACGGGCAGCATATTGATCGCGATCAGACCGACCGGTTTCAAATGAGCGAACAAGACGTGCTGCAAGCGATCGCGACGGATCGCAAGTAACGGTTTTTGCAATCGGGTGATTTGCGCGAGCGCATGGGATCTTCGAGCGACCATGCGTACCCGAGGTGGGTGTTTTTTCAACTCCGGCAGCACACAGCTGTTTTCCCATTCATTTGAACTCTCTAGCATTCATACGTCACGAGCCCGCAAGGACGATGGACCGCTTCAGTGATCCAAAGCGCTGAGATGTATTTTTGTAAATTGTTGACAATCTACAATAAGGCGATTTTTATATCCTGACACGAGCGCACCAAACGCGGCGCGGCTTCAGAAAGAGGGGAACCAGGATATGAAAGTGAACCGTCGTACAGTTCTGACATTAACCGGAGCCACAGTCGCTTCGACATTGATCGCAAGTGTGACACCTGTTCTCGCCGCGGGATCGCTGGAAGACATCAAGGCGCGTGGAAAGCTTCGCGTAGGGGTAACGCAGGCACCACCGTGGTATTCAAAAGATCCCGCGACAGGCCAATGGGCATCCGGCGTAGGCGTATCCGCCGGCAAGGCCATGGCAGAAGCTCTTGGTGTCGAATTCGAACCTGTCGAAGTCACATGGGGAACCGCGGTCGCAGCGCTTCAAAGCAACAAGATCGACGTCATGTTCGTGCTGGACGCAACGGACGAGCGTAAGAAGGCTGCGAGTTTCCCGGCTTCTCCGCTGCTCTATTATTCGCTCGCCGTCCTTGCAAAGGACGATGTGCCGGTCACTTCATGGGAAGACCTCAACAAGCCGGAGATCAGGATCGCCGTCCCTCAGGCAACGAGCATGGACAAGTTCCTGACCGAAAACGTCGGCAATGCGGACATCCAGCGGTTCCCAGGCAATACGGAGGCGATTGCCGCGTTCCAGTCCGGGCGCGTTGATGCCGTGTGCCTGTTCCATCCCCCCTTGATCGCTGCGCGCCAGAAACTCGGAAGAGGCAAGATCGTGGTGCCGTCTCCCGTCAAATCCAACCCGACCAGCGCAGCTGTCCGCAAAGACGACACCGAGTTTGTCGAATTCGTTGATGCCCAGCTCACGGACTATTACCAGTCCGGCAAGATCCAGACCTGGTATGAGGACTTTCTGACCGGTTTCGGTCTCGATCCGAAATCCGCGCCGCCAATCATCAAGGAACTCCTCTGAGGCACCTGGTCAGGTCATGTACGAGTGGGACTTTTCACCGGTGCTTGCGGAAGGCGGCTTTCTGCTGGTCGGCTTCCGTAACACGCTCATTCTGACAGCAACGGCACTTTCAGGCGGGTTGGTTGTTGGATTGCTGCTCGCGTTTGCGCGGCTGTCGCACAGGCGCTGGCTGACGGTGCCTGCGGGGATTGTCATTGAAGTGTTCCGCACGACGCCACCCCTCGTGCAGTTGTTCTGGTTCTATTTCGGCCTGCCGATCGTTCTTTCGATCGAGATGACGCCATTCCTGGCCGCCTCGCTGACTTTCATGATCCAGAGCGGGGCCTTCTTTGCCGAGATCTTCCGTGCCGGCATCGTCTCGATTGAAAGAGGCCAGTGGGAAGCGGCCAAAGCCATCGGCATGACTTACAATCAGTGTATGCGCAGGGTCATCCTGCCCCAGGCGGTGAAGCGCATGTTCCCGTCCATGATGGAGCGTTCCATCGAACTGATGAAAACGACGACGCTGGTGGCAACGGTTTCCTATGCCGATCTGCTGTTCCAGGCAAATGAGCTTGCCCAGAAGACGTTCAGGCCACTCGAAGTGTTCACCGTCGTTGCGCTGATTTACTTCGTATCGATTTCCTTCATCAGTTTCCTCGCATCGCGCATGGAGCGCCGCTTTGCAAAAAGCGGTGAATTCACCCCATGAACTACATCTGGAACTTCCAGGACGTCTTCGACAACTGGTGGGCGCTTGCCATCGGCGCAGCCGGGACACTGAGGCTGTTCGTTGTCTGTCTCGTGCTCGGCATGGGGCTTGGGCTCATCATCGCTCTTGGGAGACGCTCGCAAAACCGGCTCATTCGCTGGCTGTCGACCGCTTTCGTGGAGTTTTTCCGGAATACGCCGGTTCTGGTGCAAATACTCTGGTTCTATTACGCGCTGCCGATCATCGTGCCGATCGAGATCGGGCCCTTTCTCGCTGCTATTCTCGGGATTTCGCTGAACTCTGCTGCCTACTCGGCGGAAATCTATCGCGGCGGCATCCAATCCATCGAGCCCGGCCAGTGGGAAGCTGCGAAGGCGATCGGCATGAACGGGCTTCAGACCCTGCGCCGGGTGATCCTGCCGCAAGCCATCAGACGCATCATCCCGGCTTTGACGAACAGAGGCGTCGAGATTTTCAAGATGACAACCCTGGCGTCCGTCGTCGCCTATGTCGAGCTTTTGCAGCAGGGCAAGCTGATTGCGTCGCTCAGTTTCAATCCGCTCGAGGTTTACACCGTCATCGCGGCGATCTTCCTCATCATCCTTTATCCGATCGTGCGTCTGACCTACGCGCTCGAGCGTCACCTTGCACGGAGTGACTGAACGTGAACGCACCTGTTCTCAGACTGTCCGGTTTCGGCAAACATTTCGGTTCCCTTAACGTGTTTTCGGATGTTGATCTTGACGTCATGGCGGGCGACCGCATTGCCATTTTAGGTGCTTCCGGATCCGGCAAGAGCACGCTGCTGCGCTGTATCAACGTGCTTGAAACGCCGAGCGAGGGACGGCTCGAGATCGACGGCGATCCTGTCGGCGAGCTGTCGCGTTCGGGCGACATGCGGTTTTCGGAACGCGAACTGTGCACCCTTCGCCAGCGCGTCGGCATGGTGTTTCAGCAATTCAATCTGTTTCCGCACATGACGGTGGCGGGCAATGTTGCCGAGGGTTTGAAGACCGTTCGCGGCGTCCCGTCGCAAAAAGCGCATGAACGGGCCGTCGCGGAACTCAGGCGCGTCGGGCTCGCGGACAAGGCCGATTCCTTTCCCTCGCGCCTATCCGGTGGGCAGAAGCAGCGGGTCGCTATCGCGCGGGCGCTGGCCATGGACCCTGAAATCCTCTTGTTCGACGAGCCGACATCCGCGCTCGATCCGGCGCTGGTTGGTGAAGTGCTCGGGGTGATCGAGCAACTCGCAAACGAAGGCCGCACGATGCTGCTCGTGACCCACGAAATCGGCTTTGCCTACCATTTCGCGACGCGGATACTCTTCCTTGCCGAAGGCGGCATTTACGAAAGCGGCACACCGGATGAAGTTCTGAAAAATCCGCAGCGCCCCATCACTCAACAGTTTCTCGCGGAACACCGGCGCTTTCAGTTCTAGCGGCCCTTTGGAGATCAAAAACAATGAACAACTCTGCAAGTGCGCAAAGCTATGTCGCAGATCCGCGGAATGAACAGGTTCTGGTCTATGTCAACGGCCGGCTTGTGCCGCGTCAAGAGGCCAGTGTTTCGGTGTTCGACAGCGGGTTTGTCCTGGGCGATGGCGTTTGGGAGGGCCTGCGCGTTGTCAACGGGCGCATTCTGCAACTGGATGCGCATCTGGATCGCATGTTTGAGGGGGCAAATTCCATTGCACTCGATATCGGCCAGAGCCGTGAGGATCTGAAGGACGCCATCCGCCAAACGCTGGAAGTGAACGGCATGGACGACGGCGTGCATATCCGGCTGATGGTCTCGCGCGGCCTGAAAAGCACACCGAACCAGGATCCGCGGTTTGTCATCGGAAAGGCGACCGTTGTAATTGTTGCCGAATACAAGGCACCCCGTCCTGATACCAAGTCAAAGGGTCTCTCACTTTTCACGTCAACCTTCCGGACAAGCGGACCGGACGTGTTTGATCTTCGGCTGAATTCTCACAGCCGGCTGAATCTGATCCAGGCGCTGATCCAGGCGATCAATGCCGGCGCAGACGAAGCGCTGATGCTTGATCCGCGCGGGTTTGTTGCGAGCTGCAATTCGACAAATTTCTTTGTCGTGAAAGGCCGTGAGCTTTGGACCTCGACTGGATCCTTTTCTTTCAAGGGCTTGACCCAAAAAGCAGTGATTGACAGCTGGCGCAACACCGGCAACGTCGTGCACGAAAAGGATTTCACCCTCGCGGAGGCCTATTCGGCGGATGAAGCCTTCATTACAGGAACACTTGGCGGAGTAACGCCGGTGGTGCGCATCGATGGGCGCATCATAGGAAGCGGCGCGCCAGGGGCCGTCACGCTGGAAGCCGAAAAAGCGTACAAGGACTGGGTCTTGCGGTAGAACCGGCTATAAGTTTCTTCCTGAACGAGATGCGTTAGCAGAACGAACAAGTGCACATGACCATGAACGAACCGCAACTGATGTCGCAAAACCGGGTCAAGCCCATCAAGCGCGAGACATTCAGCAACCAGATTGCCGCCAATCTGCGGCGCGCGATCATCAGCGGTGAAATCGAATCGGGCAGCCAGATTACCGAATCCGACCTTGCGGCCCGCTTCGGTGTGAGCAGGGGCCCCTTGAGGGAAGCCATGGGACAGATCGCTGCGGAAGGCCTGATCGAAACCATACCCTACACCGGCACTCGCGTTCTGAAGCTGTCGCCGGAGGATGTCCGGGAGATCTATTCCTTGAGAACGGCGCTCGAAACACTTGCATTTCGTGAAGTCTGGGCGCGCCGGGACGAGGCGTTCACCAAGGAGCTTGAGGCAAGGCACAAGGCTCTTATGGAGACATTGGGCCTTGATGATCACGTGGCATCAAGCGGGGCGGAAGTCCGGTTTCATTCACTTGTCTATGAGGCGTGCGGGCACAAGCTTCTCCTGGAAAGCTGGCATCGCATCGCTGGCCGCATGCAGCTTTATCTGGCCGAGCATCAGCGCGCGCATGGTAGAAAAGCACCGATCGAGGACGCTCATCAGCGCTACCTTCAACTCGCACTCGGCGACGATCTCGATCTGATGCTGACAGAAATTGAGGCCCATATGCAGCGCGGCTGCACGCAGATGGAACAATATCTTGGCTTTATTGACTGAGACCGTTCGCAATTGTTTCCCAAAGGCCGATCCCGGTGGCTGATCAGCGGGTTGTGCATTTCTGAGGCGAAATTGAAGATTACGTAGCGATTTCAGTTCGTAATCGGCTAAATACCGATAATGACCAAATCGGAACCCAAAAAGACAAACCCAACTGTACAGGACGTCGCGCGTGCGGCGAAAGTTTCCACGGCAACTGTCAGCCGGGCGTTGTCATCACCTGAGCGGGTTTCGAAAAAGACGCGCGACAAAGTCAGCAGGGCTGTTGAAGAAACCGGCTATGTGCTCAACCACGCGGCTCGGAATCTGAGGCGCCGGGACACGGGCACGATCGTCGCATTGGTCCCCGACATCGGAAACTCTCACTTTTCCAATATTCTCCAAGGTATTGAAACCGTCTGTGCCGGCAAGAACCTGAAGGTTCTTATTGCCGATACGCGTAAGCCGTCGATGTCGCGTCCCAGAATCAGCGATGTCCTAAGCAAGAACAATTGCGACGGGATCGTCATTCTCGATGGGCATCTCTCAATCTCCGAGATCAGATCAATAAACCCGAAGATGCCCCCGATCGTGACCTGTGGTGAATGGAGCGACGATCCCGCTGTTCCGATTGCCGTAGTCGACAATCTCATGGGTGCTCGGCTGGCCGTGACGCATCTCCTGGAGCACGGGCACACCAATATCGGCCACGTCACCGGGCTCTTGACCCACAAACCGGGGAGAGACCGGCTTGAGGGCTTTCAGGCGGCTTTGGCTGAAGGCGGACTTGATCCGGACAGTGCGTGGGTTTTTCAGGGGGATTACACGCTGAATGCAGGCGAAAGGGCCGCCAGGGCCTGGCTCGATCTCGCGGACCGGCCGACGGCCGTCTTCTGCGCAAGCGATCGAAGCGCTTTCGGTTTTATCTCCACCTTGAACGAAGCAGGCGTTCGTGTTCCCGATGAAGTGTCCCTGGTCGGCTTCGATGACATCGACATTTCCGGACATTTCGTGCCGCCTCTGACTTCGGTTCATCAGCCACGCAGGGCTGTGGGCGAACAGGCCGCGAAACTTCTGGTCAAACTTCTTGAAGGCGGCCATCCGGATCAGGAAAGCGTGCAACTGGAGCCCTGGCTGGTGGTGCGCAAGAGCACGGCAGCAAAACTCTGATGATGATTTTGTTGCGTCTTTGAGGAAAAACTCCCCGGTTTCTGCGCCTCTTTCCCGGTCGTTTCGCATGTGCAGCGCGAATGCAACATTTCGAAATAATTGGATCATATTGCTGCAAATCGGCGTGGCTAACGTCCCAAACAACGGATTTTGAAATGAGTCTTGGGCCATCGTTCGACAAATTACCTGTTGAAGCTTTGCCCGGCAGCTTGTTTCATATCCTGAGAATGAACGACCCCGCAAAGGGGCGCCTTCCGGACCGATGTGCTACTTTTACGAGTGCTTCGGCTAAACAGAAAAAGGACCGTTCCAGATAAGCCTGAAGGCTGCTGCGGACGATCCAAGGGGAAGAAACGAGTAATGGTAGGGTCGGCCAGCGCTTCGTCGCACGGTGAAGACACCTTTCCGAAGATCCTTTTGCACAATGCAAAGGTTTTCGGGGCCCGGACAGCCTTCCGGGAAAAGGATTTCGGGATCTGGCAAAGCTGGACCTGGTCCGAGGTGTGTGAGGAAATCCGTGCTTTTTCAATCGGACTGAAATCTCTCGGACTTGGTGCTGGTGACAAGGTTGCCATCGTTGGGGCGAACCGTCCCCGCCTGTACTGGGCGATGGTTGCCGCACAGGCACTCGGTGCGGTGCCGGTCCCGGTTTATTCGGACTCCGTGGCCGAAGAGATGGCCTATGTCCTCGGCCATGCGGAAGTGAAGTTCGCGGTTGTTGAGGATCAGGAACAGGTCGACAAGCTGCTGTCGATGTCCGACGAAGTGCCGACCCTTACCAACATCATATACGACGAGGTGCGCGGGCTTCGTGACTACGATCATACGCATCTTCACGGCTATGAAACGGTCCAGGAGAAGGGGCGGCAGCTCCAGGCAAATGACGCTGCTCTTGCCGCACAATGGTCGGACGGGTTCTCCGGTGGCAAGGGTTCGGACATTGCCGTGATGCTCTACACGTCGGGGACAACAGGCCGTCCGAAAGGCGTGATGTTGTCTTTCGATAATCTTGCTGTTTCCGCGCGCAATGCCAACGTTTTCGATCATCTGGACGAAACCGAAGAAGTGCTTGCCTATCTGCCGATGGCGTGGATCGGCGATCATGTGTTCTCGCTCGCGCAGGCCTTCACGGCGGGATACTGCGTCAATTGCCCGGAAGGCATGGACACGATCGACGTCGACCGCCGGGAAATCGCACCGACCTATTTCTTCGCACCGCCGCGCGTCTTTGAAAACATGCTCACCCAGATCATGGTGCGCATGGAGGACGCGGGCAAAACCAAGCGCGCGATGTTCGATTTTTTCATGAATATCGCCCGCAAGGTGGGTGAAAAGATCCTGAACGGAGAAGAGGTCGCGTTCGGGGATCGCGTTCTCTACAGGCTTGGCGAATTCCTGGTCTACGGACCGCTCAAGAATCGGATGGGCCTGACCCGCATGAAGGTCGGCTACACCGCCGGGGAAGCAATCGGCCCGGAAATATTCCGATTCTATCGCGCGCTCGGTCTCAACCTGAAACAGCTTTACGGTCAGACCGAAGCCAGCGTTTATATCACGCTTCAGCCGGACGGCGAGATCTTCGGCGACACGGTCGGCAAGCCGGCACCTGATGTTGAACTCAAGATCGCCGACAGCGGCGAGGTCATGTATCGCTCGCCGGGCGTCTTTGTCGGTTACTTCAAGAACGACGAAGCAACGGAAAAGACCAAGACCAGCGACGGTTGGGTGCATACGGGCGATGCCGGGATCATCGCCGACAACGGCCACCTGAAGATCATCGACCGCGCCAAGGACGTCGGCAAACTGAATGACGGGTCCTTGTTTGCGCCGAAATATATCGAAAACAAGCTGAAGTTCTTCCCCAACATCAAGGAAGCGGTCGCTTTCGGTCACGAGCGTGACATGGTCGCGGTCTTTCTCAATATCGATCTGACAGCAGTCGGTTCCTGGGCGGAGCGAAACAACGTCAATTACGCGTCCTACCAGGAACTGGCGGCGCATCCTGACGTCTATGCGATGGTCGAAAGCCATGTCGACCAGGTCAACCGGGATCTTTCGAGCGAACCGATGATGGCCGGTGCCCAGATCAAGCGTTTCCTGATCCTGCATAAGGAACTGGATGCCGACGACGGCGAACTGACGCGTACGCAAAAAGTGCGGCGTTCCTTCATTGCGGATCGCTACGCGCCCCTGATCGAGGCACTTTACGACGGATCGACGTCGAAACATGTGCGCACCGAAGTGACGTTCGAAGACGGCCGTAAAGGGGCGATCGAGGCGACTGTCGAGATCCGGGATATGGAAGCCCACGACGCCGGCAAGGGACTTCAGGAGGCCGCCGAATGAATGCCTTTGCAGCGGATATGAGTGCTGGACCCGCCAGCGTTGCCGAAGCGGCCCCGCGCGAGGAGTTGCTCCGGGTCGACAACGTGTCGCTGTCCTTCGGCGGCGTGAAGGCGATTACCGACATTTCCTTCGACATCCTGAAGGGGGAGATCCGCGCGATCATTGGCCCCAACGGTGCCGGCAAGACCTCGATGCTGAATGTCATCAACGGGTTTTACCATCCCCAGCAGGGCACGATCACCTGGCAAGGCAAGGAGCGGCGCAAGATGAAGCCCTATGAGGCAGCCAGCCAGGGCATCGCGCGCACGTTCCAGAATGTTGCACTTTTCAAAGGCATGACGACGCTCGACAACATCATGTCCGGCCGTTCCCTGAAAATGCACCGCAATTTCTTCTGGCAGCTGATCTGGCGCGGTCCGGCGGAGCGTGAGGAAATTGAACACCGCAAGAAGGTGGAGGAGATCATCGATTTCCTCGAAATCCAGGCGATCCGCAAAACACCGGTCGGGCGTCTTCCCTATGGTCTGCAAAAGCGCGTCGAGCTTGGCCGTGCGCTCGCCATGGAACCGGATCTTCTTTTGCTCGATGAACCGATGGCCGGCATGAACCTGGAAGAAAAAGAAGACATGAGCCGGTTCATCATCGATGTGAACCAGGAATTCGGTACGACAATCGCGCTGATCGAACACGACATGGGCGTTGTCATGGACCTCTCCGACCGGGTGGTCGTTCTGGACTACGGCAAGAAAATCGCAGACGGTCCGCCCGAAGACGTGCAGGCAGACCAGAATGTGATCGATGCGTATCTCGGCGTGAGCCACTAGGGGGAGAAGAACCATGCTTTACGACATATTCATCGATCCCTTCGTGCAGATGTACGATATGCCGGATTTCTTTCTTCAGGTGCTGTGGGAAGGCTTTGTCGCCGGTATTCTCTACGCGCTGATCGCGCTTGGATTCGTTCTGATCTTCAAGGCATCGGGCGTTTTCAACTTCGCGCAGGGCATTATGGTGGTGTTCGCCGGGCTGACACTTGTCGGCCTCAATGAGAACGGCGTCCCCGCCTATCTTGCCCTTGCCCTGACGATCGGAGCGATGGGCATCCTCGCCTATGGCGTGGAGCGGGTCGTCATGCGGCCGCTCGTCAACCAGCCCGACATTATTCTGCTGATGGCGACAATCGGCCTGACCTACTTCCTGATCGGGTTCGGGGAATTCGTCTTCGGCGGCGAGCCGAAACAGATGATTACCGAGGAACTCGGATTGCCGACCGGGTCGACAGCAATCGAATTTGGCGAGCGTGGTCTTGTTATCCTGCAGCATATCGATATCGCCGCTGCGGTGATTGCGGTGCTGATGGTTGCAGCGCTCGGCATCTTCTTCAACAAGACCCGGATCGGCCGGGCGCTGAGGGCGGTGGCCGATGATCACCAGGCAGCTCTTTCCGTCGGCATTTCGCTGAACCAGATCTGGGCGATCGTCTGGTTCGCGGCCGGTCTCGTCGCGCTTGCCACCGGCATCATGTGGGGCGCTCGTTCGGATGTCTCGTTCGCGCTGGAAATCGTGGCCTTCAAGGCGCTGCCGGTGCTTATTCTGGGCGGGTTCACATCCATTCCGGGCGCCATCGTCGGCGGGCTTATCATAGGGTTCGGCGAGAAGATCGGCGAACTCTACTGGGGCGGCCTTGTCGGCGGCGGCATCGAATCCTGGCTCGCCTATATCATCGCCCTGATCTTCCTTCTGTTCCGGCCCCAGGGCCTCTTCGGCGAACGCATCATCGAGCGGGTATAAGAATGTTTTATCGCGAAGCTGGCCAATTCAAGACGAGTTACAAGGCGGATCAGGCGCTTATGCCGATCCTGCAGGACCGGGTGGGACTGCTGGTCATCCTGGCCATTGCCTTTGTGGTCATTCCCGTCTTTGCCAACGACTTTTTCCTGACGTCGATCATGATCCCGTTCCTGGTGTTTTCGCTGGCGGCGATCGGACTCAACGTGCTCACCGGTTTTTGCGGGCAGCTCTCGTTGGGTACCGGCGCGTTCATGGGCGTCGGGGCGTATACGGCTTATAAGCTGACCACGATCTTCCCGGATGCAAATGTCATCGTGATGGTGCTTCTGTCCGGCGTGTTCTCGGCTGCAATCGGCGCCATATTCGGCCTGCCGAGCCTGCGCATCAAGGGGCTCTACCTGGCCGTGACAACCCTCGCCGCACAGTTCTTTCTGGAGTGGTGCTTCATTCGTATCGGCTGGCTCTACAACTACAATGCGTCCGGCGCGATCGAGATTCCGCATCGCGAGGCATTCGGCCTGGTGGTATCCGGCGCGGAGGCAACTCCGATCGTACGCTACTTCATCGTCCTGTGCATCACGGCCGGGATCGCCTTCCTGATGGCGAATGTGCTGCGTGGCCGGATCGGGCGCTCGTGGATGATGATCCGCGACATGGACATTGCCGCCGAACTGATGGGCATCCGCCCGCTTCAAACCAAGCTTCTGGCCTTCGCGGTGTCCTCATATATCTGCGGCGTTGCCGGTGCGATGATGGTGTTCTTCTGGCTGAACGCAGCCGAACCGTCCTCCTACTCGATCGCGCTGTCCTTCCAGATCCTCTTCATGGTGATCCTGGGTGGTCTTGGCAGTCTGGGAGGCGCTTTCATGGGGGCCGCGTTTATCTGGATCCTGCCGGTCTTTCTGAAATTCATTCCGGGCACGATCGGTATCGATCTCGCCGCGGAAACGGTCGAGCACGTCACATTCATGATTGTCGGAGCCTTGATCATATTCTTCCTGATCGTTGAACCGCACGGGTTCGCGCGGCTCTGGCAGATCGCGAAACAGAAACTCCGGGTTTGGCCATTCCCCTACTAGGATGGCCAACCATTTCGACGTCATCCGGATTTGGACCGATCCGGGGAGGAATGGCGCAACTGGTCTGGCGGCGCCGGATGGTCCGGAGCCGCATGGGAGGAGAAACATGAAAAGCATTAAGCAACTTGCGCTTGGAACTGCTGTTGCCGTCGGGGTCGCCTTTTCCGGCCTTGCTACGACAGCCGCCCAGGCTGAGGACAGCAACTATGTGCCGCTGCTGACCTATCGCACAGGTCCGTTTGCCGCTTCCGGCATTCATATCGCCAATGGCATGCATGACTATCTCAAAATGCTGAACGAGCGCGACGGTGGAATCGGTGGCGTCAAGCTGGAACTCGAAGAATGCGAGACCGGCTATAACGCTCAAAAGGGTGTCGAGTGCTACGAGGCAACCAAGGGCAAGGGCGCACTGGTGTACAATCCGTATTCAACGGGCATTACCCTGCAGCTGATCCCGAAGGCCAGTGTTGACAAGATTCCGGTTCTCTCCATGGGCTATGGCCTGTCGGCAGCTGCCGTCGGGTCCGTGTTCCCGTGGGTGTTCAATGTGCCGGACACCTACTGGGATGGCGCGTCCGTCGTGATCAAATATATCGGCGAGCAGGAAGGCGGTCTCGACAACCTCAAGGGCAAGAAGATCGGCTACATCTTCCTGGATGCCGGGTATGGCCGCGAGCCGATCCCGCTTCTGGAGCAGCTAGCCGAAAAATACGGCTTTGAGCTGCTGCAATACCCGGTTGGCGTGAAGGAAATGCAGAACCAGTCATCGCAATGGCTGAACGTGCGCCGTGATCGTCCGGACTACATGGTCATGTGGGGCTGGGGAGCAATGAACCCGACCGCGATCAAGGAAGCTGTGAAAATCCGCTTCCCGATGGACAAGTTCATCGGCGTCTGGTGGTCCGCAGGCGATGACGACGCAGCCGCCGGTGGAGACGGAGCGAAGGGCTACAAGGCCATGAACTTCTCCGGTGTCGGTAGCGATTTTCCTGCACTTGACGACATCAAGAAACACGTCGTCGATGCCGGTCTAAGCTCGACCGATGCCGAAACGATTGGCGGAACACTCTATAACCGCGGCGTTCTGAACTCGGTCATCATCGCCGAAGGCATCCGCACTGCACAGGAGCTGACCGGCAAGAAGGTCATCACCGGTGAAGACATGCGGATGGGCCTGGAAGCTCTCGATCTGGACGAAGCCCGCTTGAAAGAACTGGGGCTTTCCGGTTTCGCGCATCCGATGAAGGTGACCTGTGAAGACCATGCGGGAAGCCATCCGGTCTTTATCCAGGAGTGGGACGGCAGCCAGTGGCGCCAGGTCTCAGGCTGGATCGAGCCGATGACAGACGTCGTGCGTCCGCTCTTGGAGGCGGCTGCCGCCGACTACGCGGAAAAGAATGCGCCGTGGCCCGCGCGCACCGAACCCTGCCCGAACTGATCAGGCAGTCCGCTCCGCCGCATATTGTATGCGGCGGAGCTCTCCGGGAGAAAATGGAATGGCATTGCAGGATGTAGATCAATCGTCTTCGGACAGTGTTACGGACGCAGCCGAGACGATCCTGTCGGTGAACAATATCGAGGTCATCTACGACCACGTTATTCTGGTGCTGAAGGGCGTGTCGCTGACGGTTCCCAAGGGCGGCATCGTGGCGCTTCTCGGTGCGAACGGCGCGGGCAAGACGACGACACTGAAAGCGATTTCGAACCTCTTGAGTGCCGAGCGCGGCGAGGTCACCAAAGGAACGATCCTTTTCGACAGCGATGAGGTTCAGGCACTGTCGCCCAACGAGCTGGTCCGGCGGGGATGCATTCAGGTGATGGAGGGGCGCCACTGTTTCGGCCACCTGTCCATCGAGGAAAATCTGCTCACCGGCGCCTATACGCGCAAGGACGGGCATGCGGCTGTGAAAGCCGATCTGGAGATGGTCTATAACTATTTCCCGCGCCTGCGCGAGCGGCGGCAGAGCCAGGCGGGATATACATCGGGCGGCGAACAACAGATGTGCGCCATCGGGCGTGCGCTGATGAGCCGGCCGAAAATGATCCTGCTTGATGAACCCAGCATGGGTCTCGCACCGCAGCTGGTCGAAGAGATTTTCGAAATTGTCCGTCAGCTCAATGAAAAGGAGGGTGTCTCCTTCCTGCTGGCGGAACAGAACACCAACGTTGCGCTGAAATACGCGACCTACGGCTATATCCTGGAATCGGGCCGTATCGTTCTGGACGGCGACGCCAAGGCGCTTCGCGAGAACGAAGATGTCAAGGAATTCTACCTGGGCGTCGGAGGCGAAGGCCGCCGCTCGTTCCGGAATGTCAAACACTACAAGCGAAGGAAGCGCTGGCTGGCCTGACGCGTTCTCAACGCAGGGCCGAACAAGCGGAGACGACCATGAGCGATCAACAGTTTGATGCGCGCGAGCGGCAGGATCCCGCTCAGCGTGAACGGGATCTCTTTGCCAGGTTGCCGGATCTTCTGGCACATGCGCGCGATCACGCAGCCGGCTGGGAAAAACAGCTTGCGGGCCATGATCTTGAAGGCGTTCGCGACAGGAAGGCGCTGTCCGGACTGCCGGTGCTGCGTAAATCCGATCTCATGGAACAGCAACGCGCCAATCCTCCTTTCGGCGGGTACCTGGCGGGAGACCTCTCCGAAGCGGCGCGCGTCTTCATGTCTCCCGGTCCGATCTGGGAACCGCAAGCTCCGGGGCTCGATCCCTGGAACGGGGCACGCAGCCTGTTTGCCGCGGGCTTCCGTAAAGGCGACATTGTCCTGAATGCGTTTTCATATCACCTGACCCCCGGTGGCTTCATCCTGGATCAGGGCGCGGTTGCGCTTGGCTGCACGGTTTTCCCCGCTGGCGTCGGCAATACGGATATGCAGGTCGAAGCCGTCGAAGTCCTCAAGCCAGCCGGCTTCGTCGGCACACCGGACTATCTCAAGGTCCTCCTCGACCGGGGCCGGGAACAAGGCCGCGATGTCTCCTCCATCAAGAAGGCACTTGTTTCCGGCGGGGCGCTGTTTCCAACGCTCAGGGAGGAATACGAGGCTCAGGGGATAACGGTCGGACAATGCTACGCGACGGCCGATCTCGGCGTGATCGCCTATGAGACTGCGGCCCGCCAAGGGATGGTTGTCAACGAAGACTATATCGTTGAAATCGTGCGGCCCGGGACAGGTGAACCAGTCGCTGATGGTGAAGTCGGTGAGCTTGTCGTGACCAACTTCAACGACCTTTATCCCCTCATCCGCTTTGCGACCGGCGACCTTTCCAAGATCATTCCAGGGCAATCCGCCTGCGGGCGCACCAACATGCGCCTTGCCGGCTGGATGGGGCGGGCAGACCAGAGAACCAAGGTCAAAGGCATGTTCGTCGATCCATCGCAGATCGCCCAGATCGTTGCGGCACATCCGGAAGTCAGCAAGGCACGCCTAGCCGTGACCCGCGCAGGTGAAGCCGACGCAATGACGCTTGCCGTTGAGACCGACGCGCTTGAAGACGGACTGTCGGAACGTGTGTCCATGACCCTGACAGATATCACTCGTCTGAAAGGCGACGTTCAGATTGTCTCGCCAGGTGCGCTGCCGAATGACGGCAAGGTCATCGCCGATGAAAGGGAATATGGCTGAGGGCAACAGCAGCCCGGAAACCGCTCTGTCAGATGGCTTCCGTCGTATGCCTGTTTCTTGCTGACTTCCCGTTGTCATCCCTGCGCAGTCAGGGCTTCGGCAGATGCCAGCGCCGGCGAAAGCAACTCTGCCACAGTCTACTGGGTCCCGGTCTTGCCGCTTGCACGGCAAACCGGGATGACAAATCCGGGAAAACAGCGTTTCGACCAGGCTGAGGTATCCACCATATCGTCCGTTTGAAGAGCCATGCAAAGTCGACAGGTCACCGAATGGCGTGCCGGATCAGGCACGTCAAGGACGATACGACAGGCACCTGCACAAGGTCCGGCGGGCCTTGACCGGTTCTCAGGCTCAAAGGATTTGGCGCGTGGGGTGCAGGCTTTCGGTTCATGCCAACGCAAAGTATCATTGCCCTGTGATCCGGTGCCTTTGTTCAGCGTAAGCGCTATGCCGCATTGGCCTTGACTGAAGGTTGGCCTATGTATGGCATGAGAGGACACGCCGCTGAGGGATATGTCGAGCCGATGAACGTTCAACCAACCAACCCGCTGACCGCTGACAAGGTGGCGGACAAGACCGCCGATTTTCAGAAGCTGCATTTGCCGAAGGACCACCCGCCGGTAAAAAGCGGAACGGTTGGTGTGCTTCTGGTCAATCTGGGTACGCCGGATGCGACGGACTATTGGCCGATGCGCCGTTACCTTCGTGAGTTTTTGTCCGACAAAAGGGTCATCGAGTGGCCTCGTGCGATCTGGTATCCGATCCTTTATGGCATCGTCCTGATGACTCGCCCCGGAAAGTCCGGCAAGGCGTATGACGAGATCTGGAACCACGAGAAAGACGAGTCGCCGCTGCGTACCATCACTCGCAGCCAGTCTGACAAGCTGACGGATATGCTTGGCGGAGAAGGCGAGCGCGTCAAGGTGGATTGGGCGATGCGCTATGGACAGCCGTCGATACCCGACAAGCTGAAGGCGCTGAAGGACGAGGGCTGCGACCGCATACTCGTATTTCCGCTTTATCCGCAATATTCGGCGACCACAACAGCAACAGTGAACGACGTCGTTTGCAAGACGTTGCTCGAGATGCGCTGGCAACCGGCCATCAGGACCGTGCCGCCTTACCATGACGATCCGGTCTACGTGAACGCGCTGGCGCAGTCGGTCAAGGACCATCTGGAGACGCTGGACTTCGAGCCGGATGTGGTATTGACGTCCTATCACGGCATTCCGCAATCCTATTTCAAACGCGGCGATCCCTATCACTGCCACTGCATGAAAACCACGCGTCTGATGCGCGAGGTGCTCGGCTGGGATGATCAAAAACTGCGCGTAACGTTTCAGTCGCGCTTCGGGCCCGAAGAATGGCTGCAGCCGTACACGGACAAGACCGTTGAACAGCTCGCTCATGACGGTGTTCAGAACATTGCCGTGATGAATCCCGGCTTCGTCTCCGATTGCCTGGAAACGCTGGAGGAAATCGCGGGCGAGGCAGGCGAAATCTTTGAAGAGGGCGGCGGCGAACACTTCACGCATATCCCCTGTCTCAACGACACGGATCTCGGCATGAACGTGATTGAGCACATTGTCCGTCGGGAACTCGGCGGCTGGCTCTGAATGGCATAAGCCGCTCAATGGCGGCTTGCCTATTTGATCTTGTTCGACTGACGGCATCATTCGCTGTTTGATCAGCGGTACTCCAAAGCGAAAGTCGTTGGAGCCATATTAGGACCCAATGACGAGCGCCGGAAAACGTCGGTCAATAAACGTCGTCCGTCCGGTCATCACCGCAATATAAAGAGAAATCTAACGGTATTCGAAAGTGCCCCGTTTTCTCGGGCAATTGCGCTGGAACGACTCAGTGAAAGAGAGCATAGTGCCCGCGCAATTGCAGACGTTTACGGGAGAAATTCATGCCGATCGATATTGATGGATTCAGCATTTTTCTGATTGGCCTCTTGGTTCTGGTCATCCTGGTGTTTTTCGCCGGGGTCAAGACCGTTCCTCAAGGATACAACTACACGATCGAACGGTTCGGAAAATACAGGAAGACACTGTCTCCCGGCCTGAATTTCATTATCCCGTTCATCGACACGGTCGGCCACAAACTGAACATGATGGAGCAGGTTCTCGATGTTCCTTCACAGGAAGTAATTACACGGGACAATGCTACCGTAACGGCTGACGGGGTCACGTTTTATCAGGTTCTCGATGCAGCCCGCGCTGCTTATGAAGTGCTGGGTCTCCAGAATGCTATTTTGAACCTGACGATGACAAACATTCGTTCTGTCATGGGCTCGATGGATCTCGACAGCCTTTTGTCCAACCGTGACGAGATCAATGCGAAGGTTCTGCGGGTCGTTGATGCCGCGGCTGAGCCCTGGGGTGTGAAAATCACCCGTATCGAGATCAAGGATATCAATCCGCCGCGGGATCTGGTTGACGCCATGGCGCGACAGATGAAGGCCGAGCGTGACAAGCGCGCGTCCATTCTGGAAGCGGAGGGCAAGCGGCAATCGGAGATCCTTCAGGCGGAAGGCGAAAAACAGTCGCTGATCCTTGAGGCGGAAGGCCGGCGTGAATCCGCGTTCCGCGATGCAGAGGCCCGTGAGCGCGAAGCAGAAGCCGAGGCCAAGGCAACGCAGATGGTCAGCGCGGCGATTGCTTCGGGCGACGTTCAGGCAATCAACTATTTCGTTGCCAACAAATATGTTGAAGCCTTCCAGGCTCTGGCCACCTCGCGCAATCAGAAGACGCTGATCCTGCCGATGGAAGCGACATCGCTGCTTGGCTCGCTGAGCGGGATCGGGGAAATCGCCAAGGAAGCCTTCGGTGATGAGGCAAAGAACAACCGCACGGGGTCCCGCATTCCCAACACCGGACCAGGCGGAGAATCCTCGTGACGCTCATAGAAAACGTCATCGGAGCGCTCGGACCCTGGACCTGGTTTGTCATGGGGCTCCTGCTTCTGGGTCTGGAAGTTGTCGCACCGGGCAGCATACTGCTGTGGTTCGGCCTGTCCGCGCTTGTCGTGGGTGTGATCGCGCTCGTTTTTGACCCTGGCTGGCAGGTTCTCGTCAGTCTGTTCCTGGTGCTGTCGATCGTAAGTCTCCTGATCGGTCGGCGCATGATGCTGAAGCTGGCCTCCGAAACGGGAGACCCCGGCCTGAACCAGCGCGGCAGCCGCTACATCGGACGGGAATTCACCCTGCAAAAACCCCTGCGCGAGGGCGCCGGAAACCTTTCCATCGACGATACGATCTGGCGCATAACGGGCCCCGATCTTCCCGCCGGCACAAAAGTGCGGGTCGATTCGATCGACGGTGTAAGATTGGTCGTCAGTCCGGCTGATTGATTGCCTGAAGCGTCCGGGATCAGGGCGAGTGCCCGGGCGGTATAGGCGGTTCCTCTGCCTTCAGCAGAATGCCGATACGCCTGTTGGCAGCGAGATATGGGTCGTTTGGAAAGAGAGGTTCTGTGTCCGACTTTCCGACGACGGCAAAAAACTGATCTTCCGGAACGCCATATTCGGCAAGTATCTGACGGGCAACATTGGCGCGCTCGCTTGACAGATCCCAGCCGGTAAAACTTGGATCATCGGTTGGTCTTCCGGCTGTCGTATGCCCCGTGATTTCGACGCGGTTGGGCATCTTTGCCAGGACCGGCGCCATCTTCGCAATCAACCGCCGCGTGGTCTCATAAGGGTATTTGGATCCTTCGCGGAACATGGAACGGCCGTCCTGGTCGACCAGCATGATGTTCAGGCCATCCTCGGTCTCTTCAAGAATGATGTTGCTGGAGATTTCGGTAATCTCCGGCATCTCCTGCCAGGCCTGGCGCAGCGAAGCCGCTGCAGTCGCAAACTGGCGCGGCTTTTCGATCTCGGCCTCCAGCGTGTCGTGCGTGTTTGCTTCCGGTCCCTGTTTGCGCCGCTTTTCATGGGGCTCCGTGGCAAAGTCGGAATCCATTTCCTGCTCGGCCTGGCTGATATCCTTCATATAGTCACGGATCGGAATGCCTTCGACCTCGATGATGCCGGTCTTGCGGGCGGTATCCTTCACGCCAAATGCTTCGCGCATGGAACCGGCAACCACCTGCAGTTTCTCCTTGTCCTGAATGGAAAAGGAGATAATCAAGACGAAGAAACAGACGAGCAGCGACATGAGGTCGGCAAAGGTCACGAGCCAATCCGGTGCCCCTCCGCCGCTTTGCTGTTTTTTTCTCGCCATGGCTCTGGTCCGTTCGGATCTATTCTAGGCTGCTTCGGCCAGGTCGGCGCGTGCCTTTTCCGGGAGATACGCCACCAGCATTTCCTTGATGAGCGCCGGGCTCTTGGATTCGCGGATCTGGCAAACACCGTCGATGATCAATGTCTGGTTGAGCTCGTCCACGTCGAATTTCGCATCGAGCTTGTCCACAAGGGGAAGACAGATGATGTTCGAGATAAGAGCGCCGTAAAGCGTGGTGAGAAGCGCGACAGCCATGGACGGACCGATTGCTGCCGGATCGTCCATGTTGGCCAGCATCTGGACGAGACCGACAAGCGTCCCGATCATGCCAAAGGCCGGAGCTGAGTCGCCGAGAGCTTTCATCACACGGCGGCCTTCGGAGAGGCGGGAGAGCTGCAAATCCCTTTCGCGCTCCATCGCCTCCTTGATGAACTCAAGCTCGTAGCCGTCGGCAATGTACTGAACACCCTTGGCGAGCACCGGATCCGAGACGTCGACATTCTCCAGGCCGAGCGGGCCGGATTTACGCACGGTCTCGCCGAGATTGGTGATTTCGGAGATGAGATCGCGGGGGCTGTTGCCCTTACCTGAAAGAGCGACCTTGAAGCCGGTCACAAATGCGCTTGCAATGTCGGCGAGCTGGAACCTGACCAGTGTGGCCGCGAGGCCGCCGCCGATAACGATCAGCATCGAGGGTACATCGACAAATTGCGTGAAGCTGCCGCCCAGGAAAATAGCGGTCAAAACGATGCCAAACGCACCAAGAATACCGATGAGGGTCGCCAGATCCATTCTGTTCACACACCAATGTCTGTGGCATCAAGCCAGTGAAACTTGGGTGCAGTCTAAGTGGATTATGGCTAATCAAATCCTAATGCGGATCGACAAGAAGCGGAATATGCGAACTTTTTTCCGCACCAAACGCTTTTGTGATCCGTTGCCCGGGGCGGACTGCGAGGTGTTCAGGCGGCTCCGATCCGCAGCAGATCATGAAGATGCACGATGCCAACCGGACGGCCGTCTTCAATTACAAAAACCGACGTAATCGAGAGGCTGTTGACCAGTTCCAGGATCGACGCGGACAGGGCATCCGGTGGTACGGTCTTTGGTGATCTCGTCATGATGTCGCCGGCGGTCTTTTCCAGGAGGTTTGCGGAAACATGACGTCTCAGGTCACCATCAGTGATGATGCCGATCAGCCGGTTCAGTTCATCCGTGACCCCTAACACGCCAAATCCGCGTTGGGTCATCAGGACGATGCCTTCGCTCATTGCCGTGGAGACTGATACGAGTGGCAGCCTTTCGCCGGAATGCATGATGTCCTTGGCGCTCTTCAAGCTAGCGCCCAGACGACCGCCCGGATGAAGCACGCGAAAATCCTGAGCCGTAAATCCGCGGCCTTCCAGAAGAGCGACCGCCAGCGCATCACCGATCGCCAGCTGGATGAGCGCTGATGTTGTCGGTGCAAGACCATGCGGACAAGCTTCGGCAACGCTTGGAAGTTTCAGAACGATGTCCGATGCCCTGCCGAGCGCGCTGTCCTCGCGCGACGTTACCGCCACTAGCGGCACCTTGAAACGTCGAGTGTACGTGACGATACTTGCAAGTTCCTGGGTTTCGCCTGACCAGGACAGGGCGAGAACCACATCGTCCGCCGTGATCATTCCCAGATCGCCGTGCGAGGCCTCGCTTGCATGAACAAAAAAGGATGGAGTACCGGTC
The DNA here is from genome assembly GCF_040530035.1 of Roseibium sp. HPY-6. Lineage (NCBI taxonomy): Bacteria > Pseudomonadati > Pseudomonadota > Alphaproteobacteria > Hyphomicrobiales > Stappiaceae > Roseibium > Roseibium sp. HPY-6. The sequence goes on along the minus strand of NZ_JBEWCD010000001.1, from coordinate 2,363,991 downwards.
GAGGCGAGGCTTGCGGCGATTTTTGTGCCGATGTGCCCGCTCTTTCCAACGCCTGTCACAATCACGCGGCCCGAGCTGTTGCGGATCAGTTCAAACGTTTGTTTGAAGGGGGCGGCCAGTCCGTTCTTCAATGCCGCTCTGACGGCACTCAATCCGGCAATTTCCGTCTCGAGGGTCCGTTCCGCCGAAACCAGGCTCTGGGTCATGTCGTCCATGCCATCTTCTTGAAGGGAATCGAGAGTGGAATTAGCCATTGTTTCTTTCTTTGTTCAGCATCGCGCAGAACTATGACACGAGGGCGGACAGTTCAAGAAGCTGTGAATGCAAAACGCAAGAATTTTGCCCATGTTTTCTGTCTCGTTTCAAATTGTGCCGAATCTAAGGAGAATCAGGGTCTTTCTGCGAACATCGTTTGCTGTTCAAGACCATTTTGAGGACAGTGAGCAAGGCGGAAACAGGCTTCAAATTCCAGCGGACAGATGAGGTTGAACAAGCCTTCTTGCGAACGCACCCGAAATACACAGGCGTGCAGTGTCAATTTGCAAAAAAATAACGAAGGATTAACCAACATTCGTCAGTTTGGTCGGGATCACGAATTCGACCGGTCCCGAACCCGCATGCGCCGCATCCGCCACCTGATTGTTTGTTTTACTGTCTTCCAGGCAGCGCCTTTGCATGCACAGACTGCGCTGTCCGACCTGAGAGGGTCCGACGCGTCGGGAGACCGGTTTGCTTCAGCGGGCACGGCCGATGAAGCGGTTGAAAGCGAAGATGTCAATCCGACACAATCGAATGTGTACGCCTTGCGGCGAACGCTGAACAGCGCGGAAGCGGAAACGGGTTCAACCGGTCTTGGAACCAACGGACGCGTCGTACCTATCCGACCGTTTTCGGACCGTATCGCGGCAGTCGACCGGGCGGTTCCGCTGTCAGACGACTTTATCGATGATGGTGTCTTTGGCGGAGACACGACGTTTGATGCGCCAAGTGGCATCCGCCTTGGTTCCTTCACATTCACGCCTCAAGTAACACTGGCCACCGGTTGGTCCGACAATACATCCCAGTCGGCCAATGGAACTGCAGGCGGACTCTACCGTATCTCTCCGGACTTGTCCTTGGTGTCGAACTGGTCACGGCATCAGTTCGATGCGTCCTTGCGCGGCTCTTATACCGGATATCCGGAAAACTCGGATGACAACGACGGCAATGTCACGGCGGCGGCAAATCTGCGGCTTGATATCAGTGATGCGACGCAGATCGACAGCGGTGCCTCCTATTCCTATTCCCGCGAAGAAGACGGGAGTGCGGAATCGACCGCTTCCGGAGCCGATCACGTCCAGACATTTGCGGCGGATCTGGGCGCAACACGTGCGGTTGGGCTTGTCGCTGCAACAGCATCCCTTGGCCTGGACAGAAGCGTCTATACGTCAGATGACGACATTGAAAGCGGCCGCGACAACACGCTCTATTCCGCAAACCTGAGGTTTGATCTCGAAACAGGCAGTGTGTTCACACCATTTGTTGAAGGATCGCTGCTTTTGCGCCGGTTCGACGAAACATGCAGCGACAGTATCTGTGAAAAGCGGGATGCAAACGGTTACCAGCTTCGGGGCGGGTTGAGCGTCGCTTCAGGCCCAAAAGTGTCCGGAAACATTGGCGTTGGCTGGCGCATCGAGGACATTGAAGACGATCGCCTGGACAGTTTGTCGGGCCTTGTCGTGGATGGATCGCTGGTGTGGTCACCCACACGCCTGACGACAGTCACAGCCGGCCTTGGAACAAGCTTTGAGGCAACCGATATTGACACGGCGAGCGGGTCGATCATTTATTCGGGAGATTTACGGCTCGCCCATGCGTTCAGCGACAGGCTGGTTGCAGAGACGGGCGTTGGCTACAGCTATCGTACGTATGAAGGGGTTTCGATCGAAGAGAGCACTCTGACCGGGTTTGGCGGTCTGACCTTTGCGCTGACGAACAATGTGGCTTTGATTGCGGATTATACGCATCGCCGGTTCGACAGTTCCGAAGATGGCAGCGATTACACGGAAAACGCGATTGAAGCAGGTGTTCGATTCCGGCATTAACGATACAGTAACCACTGGAAGATCATTCATTGGGGCGGGGCAGAAGCGAACACGAACATGGGCGTAAGGAGGCCCGAATGCGGAGCTTTGTGCGGCGAACTGCGAACGCGATGGCCTGGTTGCCTCGAAATGAAAGTGTAAAGTCGAGGTTTCGGCGGCTGACCGGTGGCCTGGTATTGGCGCTGGGTTTGTCGGCAACGCTGACACCCGTGCAGGCCGATCCTGGATTTGACCGGTTCGTGCGAGACTTCTGGCCGAAAGCCCAAGCGGCCGGTATCACCTCTCAGACCTACAATTCAGTTTTCAAGGGCATGACGCCTGACGACGACACGCTGCGCCTGATGAGCAAGCAGTCAGAGTTCGTCAAGCCGATCTGGGACTATCTCGACAGCGCGGTCTCCGAGACGCGTGTCGAGAAGGGACGCGAGCTCCTTCAGGAATATTCCGTGGTGCTGCGGCAGATTGAGGCTAAATATGGCGTCGATCGCGAGGCGGTCCTGGCTATCTGGGGCATGGAGACAAACTACGGCGGCTACATGGGCCGGCACAATGTGATCCAGGCACTGGCAACGCTTGCCTATGCCGCACCGCGCCGCAAGAAGTTCTGGAACAAGGAACTGGTCACCGCGCTTGCCATCGTTCAGGCCGGACACGTTCGCTTTGAGGATATGGAGGGGTCGTGGGCCGGTGCAATGGGCCACACGCAATTCATGCCCTCCAGCTGGAAAGCCTACGCGGCGGACTATAACGGCGACGGACGCCGCGATATCTGGACGTCAATCCCGGATGCGCTCGCCTCAACGGCAAATTACCTGAAAAAGCATGGCTGGCAGACCGGAAAGACGTGGGGCTATGAAGTCAGGCTGCCCACCGGATTTGACTACCATCTGGCAGATGGCGACAAGACGCTCACGCTCGGTCAGTGGTCGAAATACGGTATCCAGCGTTCCAACGGCAAAGGCTTTCCAAGGCCGTCCGACAAGGCAATCCTGGTACTGCCTGCCGGTGCGAACGGTCCCGCGTTTCTGATGCTGCGGAACTTCTATGTGATTAAACGCTACAATAATGCCACCGCCTATGCGCTTGCGGTCGGGCACCTGTCGGATCGATTGATTGGTGGAGGTCCGCTGGCGGGTGACTGGTCACGAGATCATCTTCCGCTCAGCCGCTCCGAGAGAGTGGAGCTGCAGAACTATCTGAACCGGCTGGGATTTTCAGTTGGTGCAGCAGACGGCAAGATCGGCCCGGCAACGCGTCGCGGGATACGTGCTTACCAGAGTTCGCGCGGGCTAGTGCCGGACGGGTATCCGTCGGTGGTGCTGCTTGCCCATCTCAAATTGCGCGGATGACGCCAGGCTGTGCTGAAAGGGAAGCAATTTGAAGTCTTCCCATTCCGGATGGTTTGTATAATCTCTGCCTGATTTAGTCCGAATGGGAGCTGACTTTGCGGGTCAAGGCTGAAACGGGAAAAGGGAAGGCGGTGGCAAGGCTGGCAGTAGTGGCAGCCCTTGCGGTGTCGTTCTGTCTGACCGAAGAGACCCTGCCGCCAGCCATGGCTCAGGCAGCCAGCGACAAAGAGATTGTCGTCGCCCAAAGCGGCCTTCTGCGTGGTTTCAATCCGTTTTCGCCTTTGCAAAAACTCTTTAACAACAAGGAAAGGCGACGCAGTCAGCAACCACCGCAACAGCTCAAAAAGCGGCGCGCACCGGCGCGCGCAGCCGGGGTGCCACCCAAATACAAAACCGTTGAAAAGGATGCCAATGCGGGCGTGATCCTCGTTGTCGGGGACCGGATGGCGCGCGGAGTTGCGGACGGACTTGACTTCATCCTTTCGGAAAAACCGCAGATCCGGGTGGAGCGGGTTACCGAAGACAAGTCGGGTTTTGCGGGAGAAACCTCCCCGGATTGGGTCGCAAAGACGCTCGCGAAAATCCGCGGTGAGGACGTCAAGGCAGTTGTCGTCATGATCGGTCGCCGGGACCTGGGGAAAGAGTTTCCGGGCGAAACGCCTGTCGAATTCATGACCCAGGAATGGCTCGACGCCTATCGCAGCAAGGTCGAAGGCCTGGTACGGGTCGTTCGACAGGAGAAGAAGCCGATTGTCTGGGCCGGACTGCCGCCGACCAACACGGAAAGCGTCAACGCGGACTTCACGCAACTGAATTCAATCTTCCAGTCGCTCACGGAAGACCGGCGTGTGCGCTATGTCGATATCTGGGACATCTTTCTTGCCGAGGATGGCAGCTATTCGTCTTTTGGTCCCGATGTAGACGGCAAGAACGCGCGATTGCGCACAAAGGACCGTATTGGCTTTACCTGGCCGGGCTATCAGAAGGTTGCCTTCTTTGTGGATCGCGAGCTTTTGAGGCTTCTTGGAGGATATGGCGGGCTTGCCTTTGAAGGGATCGAAGATGATCCGAACTTCATCGTGTTGACTGGCCGGACCACCTCACCCGAAGCGCTGCTGCTGGGTGGCGAGGATGATGAAGACGAAACAGACAGCAACAGCACGGCCTACCGCTTCTTCGTGAAGGGAGAGCCGCTTCCACCAATGCCGGGCCGCGTCGATGATCCACGCATCGCCGTTGAAGGCACTTCGGCGCTTGAGGGCATTTCGCCTAGCGGATCGTAGACTGCACAGAACGATCAGGCCCCTGACACGGATCAAGATCCGCATCAGGGGCCCATTGCACCGTCTAAGGTATTTTCAACGCGGCAGGTCCGAGGATCCGGTCAGGAATTCATCGACAGCCCGTGCCGCCTGACGTCCCTCTCGTATCGCCCAGACAACCAGCGACTGACCCTTGCGAACGTCGCCTGCCGCAAAGACGTTGTTCATGCTGGTTTTGTAGTCGTCGGTATTGGCCTTCACATTGGTTCGGCCGTCCAGCTCGAGCTGATCTCCGGCTTCAGCAATGTAGGTGTCCAGCAACGGGCCGGAAAACCCGATCGCCGCCAAAACCAGATCGGCGCGCAGAATGAATTCCGTGCCTTCGATCGGTCTGCGTTTTTCGTCAACGCGGGCGCATTTGACACCTGTGACGATGCCGTCTTCGCCGACAAGGGCAAGTGTTGCCGCGGAAAACTCACGCTCTGCACCTTCGGCCTGCGAGGACGATGTGCGGAATTTCGTCGGCCAATATGGCCAGACCGTCATCTTGTCTTCCTTGAGCGGCGGGATCGGGCGGATGTCCAGCTGGGTGACCGACAGGGCACCCTGACGGAACGCGGTGCCGACACAGTCAGAGGCAGTGTCGCCGCCGCCGATGACGACCACGTGCTTGCCACCGGCCCAGATCGGAAGCTCATCGCCTTCGGGCTCGCCGCCGACGCGGCGGTTCTGCTGAACGAGATACTTCATTGCCCAATGGCAGCCTTCCAGCTCCATTCCGGAGACGCCAGGATCACGCGGACGCTCAGCACCCGCACACAGGATGACGGCATCGTGCCGCTCTGAGAGCTCCTCCAGCGTGGTGTTCACACCGACATCGACACCGTAGTGAAAGGTGACGCCTTCGGCTTCCATCTGCTCGACGCGGCGGTCAATAAAGTGTTTTTCCATCTTGAAGTCAGGGATGCCGTAGCGCAGCAGACCACCTGCCTTCGGTTCACGTTCATAAACATGGACCGTATGACCGGCGCGCGCGAGCTGCTGGGCCGCAGCCATGCCGGCAGGACCAGACCCGATGATGGCAACGGCTTTGCCTGTCTTGCTTGAAGACGGTTCAGGAACGATCCAGCCCTGCTCCCATCCCTTGTCGGCAAGCGCCTGCTCAACGGTTTTGATGTTGACAGGGATGTCTTCCAGATTGAGCGTGCACGCTTCCTCGCACGGAGCCGGGCAGATCCGGCCGGTGAATTCCGGGAAATTATTGGTAGAGTGAAGGTTGCGCAGCGCGATGTCCCAGTCGCCCTGGTACACCAGATCGTTCCAGTCCGGAATCTGGTTGTTGACCGGGCACCCGTCGGGACCGTGACAGAACGGAATGCCGCAATCCATGCAACGAGCCGCCTGATTGGCCACTTCCTGATCGTTCAGCGGGATCGTGAATTCGCGGAAATGCCGGATCCGGTCAGAAGCCGGCTGGTACTTCTGCTCCTGACGATCGATTTCCAAAAAACCGGTTACCTTGCCCAAGGTGACCTCCTCAAATTTGCGTCTTTCCCAGGATGGCTGCAATCGGCCATCCGTAACGGCCGAGAGCCCTGTTGTATTGTCGGTTTGTTATTCTGCGGCGACCATTCCGAGGCGCTGTTCTTCCATCTCGCGGAGCGCGCGCCGGTACTCGACCGGCATGACCTTGACGAACTTGGGCCGGTAATTTGTCCAGTCCTCCAGGATCGCGCGTGCCTTTGTCGAACCGGTAAGCTCCGCATGCTTTGTCAGCATCTGGCGCAGGCGTTCGTCGTCATGGCGTGTCATGTCCGAGGACAGATCAACGCGACCCTTGTGCTCGATGTCACCGCCGTGGTGGTGGAGTTTCTCCAACAGGTCGTCTTCTTCCGTGACCGGCTCCAGATCAACCATGGCGAGATTGCAGCGGGTTCCGAATGTTCCGTCCTCATCGAGAACGTATGCGATGCCGCCGGACATGCCCGCGGCAAAGTTGCGTCCGGTCTGGCCGATGACAACGACAACGCCACCCGTCATGTATTCGCAGCCATGATCGCCGACGCCTTCGACGACGGCAACAGCTCCGGAGTTGCGAACCGCGAAACGCTCACCGGCAACACCCCGGAAATAGCATTCGCCTTCCGTCGCGCCATAAAGAACCGTGTTGCCGACGATGATGGAGTTTTCGGCAGTGATGCGTGTGTTTTCCGGTGGCCGGACGATCAGTTTGCCGCCGGCAAGACCCTTGCCGACATAGTCGTTGGCATCACCGACAAGATCGATGGTCACGCCGCGTGCGACGAATGCTCCGAACGCCTGTCCGGCGGTGCCCTTGAGATTGATATGCAAGGTGTCCGGCTTCTTCAGGCCCTTGTTGCCATAGCGCTTGGCGATCTCGCCGGAGAGCATGGCACCAACAGAACGGTCGACAGAAGAAATGGTCTCGTTGACGATCGTCGGTTCTTTGCTGTCCAGAGCCGGGCGGGCCGCTTCTATCAGTTTCCGGTCAAGGATATCGACGATCGGGTGGTCCTGGGTTTGCGTCCAGCGGGTTTCTTCCGGTTCCGCTTCCGGCTGGAAGAAGATCCGTGAGAAGTCGAGGCCTTTGGCTTTCCAGTGCTCGATGGCTGCATTCTTGTCGAGGAAATCGGACCGACCGATCAGGTCGTCAAGCTTCTCAATGCCCAGCCCGGCCATGATTTCGCGAACTTCTTCGGCAACGTAGAAGAAGTAGTTGATCACGTGTTCCGGCGTGCCCTTGAAGCGTTTGCGCAGGACAGGATCCTGGGTCGCAATGCCCACGGGGCAGGTGTTGAGATGACATTTGCGCATCATCAGGCAGCCTGCGGCGATCAGCGGTGCCGTCGAAAAGCCGAACTCATCCGCGCCAAGCAGCGCACCGACAATCACGTCACGGCCCGTGCGCAAACCGCCATCCACCTGAAGCGCAACGCGCGAGCGCAGTCCGTTCAGTACCAGCGTCTGCTGGGTTTCGGCCAAGCCGATTTCCCAGGGGCTGCCTGCGTGCTTGATGGATGTCAGCGGGGAAGCGCCTGTTCCACCATCATAACCGGAAATCGTGATGTGGTCCGCGCGTGCCTTGGCAACACCTGCGGCAACCGTCCCGACGCCGACTTCGGAAACCAGTTTGACCGATATGTCGGCTTCCGGGTTCACGTTTTTCAGGTCGTAGATGAGCTGTGCCAGATCTTCGATGGAATAGATATCATGATGCGGAGGCGGTGAAATCAGACCAACGCCCGGCGTCGAGTGCCGGACCTTGGCGATCACGGCATCCACCTTGTGACCCGGCAACTGGCCGCCTTCGCCGGGCTTGGCGCCCTGGGCGACCTTAATCTGGATCATGTCGGAGTTGACGAGATATTCCGTCGTAACGCCGAACCGTCCGGACGCGACCTGCTTGATTGCAGAGCGGCGCGGGTTTGTCGAGCCGTCCGGCAACGGGTTGAAACGCTCCGGTTCCTCGCCGCCTTCGCCCGTGTTCGACTTGCCGCCAATCTGGTTCATTGCGATGGCAAGCGTCGTATGGGCCTCGCGGGAGATCGATCCGAACGACATCGCTCCGGTCACGAAGCGTTTGACGATCGCTTCCGCTGGCTCCACCTGGTCGAGTTCGATCGCGTTACGGCCGATCTCGTCCGCTCCCTTGATGCGGAATAGGCCCCTGATGGCATAGCGGCCACTCTTGCCGTTCACTTCTTCGGCGAAGGCCCGGTACATGTCCGGCAGCTTGGCGCGCACAGCGTGTTGCAGCTGTGCGATGGATTCAGGCGTCCACATGTGGTTTTCACCGCGCGTCCGGTATGCATATTCACCGCCGACTTCCAGGGAGCGGCGCAGGATGGCAACGTCTCCGAAAGCTTCAGAATGGCGCAATACCGTTTCTTCGGCGACTTCCGACAGACCAATGCCTTCGATCATGGTTGCGGTGCCGAAGAAGTATTTTTCAATGAACTCCGACCCGAGACCGACGGCGTCGAAAATCTGAGCACCGCAATAGGACTGGTAGGTCGAGATGCCCATCTTGGACATGACCTTTAAGATGCCCTTGTCGATCGACTTGATGTAGCGTTCGACGACCTCGTACTGGTCGACCTCTTCCGGGAAGTCCATTTCCATGTGCATGGACAGGAGCGTTTCGAAGGCGAGGTAGGGATTGATTGCTTCCGCGCCAAAACCTGCCAGGACGCAGAAGTGATGCACTTCGCGCGCTTCGCCTGTCTCCACGACAAGGCCGACCGAGGTACGCAGGCCCTTGCGGATCAGGTGATGGTGAACCGCCGCAGTTGCCAGCAGCGCCGGGATGGCGATACGGGAGCGGCTGATCAGACGGTCAGAGACGATGATGATGTTGTACCCGTCACGCACCGCCTTTTCGGCACGTTGGCACAACTCATCGAGAGCCGCTTCCATGCCGCTCGCGCCTTTTTCGGCATTGTAAGTGATGTCGAGCGTTTTCGCCGAGAACTGATTGTCCGCGATGTCGCCAATCGCCCTGATTTTTTCAAGATCCTCGTTGGTGAGGATCGGCTGGCGGACTTCCAGGCGCTTTGAAGACGACAGGCCCTTCAGATCAAAAATGTTGGGCCGCGGACCGATGAACGAGACGAGGCTCATCACCAGCTCTTCGCGGATCGGATCGATCGGCGGGTTGGTCACCTGTGCGAAGTTCTGCTTGAAATAGGTGTAAAGCAGCTTGGACTTGTCGGAGAGCGCTGAGATCGGCGTATCGGTTCCCATGGAACCGATGGCTTCCTGGCCAACCGTTGCCATCGGGGTCATCAGCAGCTTGATGTCTTCCTGCGTGTACCCGAAGGCCTGCTGGCGGTCGAGCATGCTTTCTCCGGCAACCGGCGCACGCTGGCGCACGCCCGGCAGGTCCTCCAGAACGATCTGGGACCGGTGCAGCCAGTCCTTGTAAGGATTGGCGGTGGAAAGCTCGCGTTTGATTTCGTCGTCGGAAACGATCCGGCCTTCGTCAAGATCGATCAGCAGCATCTTTCCTGGCTGCAGTCGCCACTTTTGAACGATGCGTTCTTCCTCTACCGGCAGAACGCCGACCTCTGAGGACATGATAACGTAGTCGTCGTCCGTGACGATGTAACGAGCGGGGCGCAGGCCGTTGCGGTCCAGCGTAGCGCCGATCTGACGGCCATCGGTGAAGGCAACGGCGGCCGGACCATCCCAGGGCTCCATCAGCGCAGCGTGGTATTCGTAAAAGGCACGACGGTTGTCGTCCATAAGCGGATTTCCCGCCCAGGCTTCCGGAATGAGCATCATCGCCGCGTGTGCAAGCGAGTAGCCGCCCATGACCAGAAACTCTAGAGCATTGTCGAAACAGGCGGTATCCGACTGTCCTTCGTAGGAGATTGGCCAGAGCTTGGAAATGTCGTCGCCGAGCAGCGCCGATGAGACGGACGCCTGGCGCGCGGCCATCCAGTTGACGTTGCCGCGCAGCGTGTTGATCTCGCCGTTGTGTGCGACCATCCGATAGGGATGTGACAAGTCCCAGGAAGGGAAGGTGTTGGTTGAAAAGCGCTGGTGAACGAGCGCCAGGGCAGAGGTGAAACGCTCGTCCTTCAGGTCGGCGTAGTACGCGCCGAGCTGATAAGCCAGGAACATGCCCTTGTAGACAATCGTGCGGCTGGACAGCGAGACGATGTAGAAGCCCTTTTTGACCGCATCGGTCTCGGCGCGCACGGTATTGGAGATCACTTTACGCAAAACATAGAGACGGCGCTCGAACGCGTCCTGGTCTTCGCTGCCGGTGCGCTTGATGAAGACCTGACGGGAGACGGGTTCCGTTGCTGCAATGTCGGGCGCCTTGGACAGGGATGAATTGTCGACAGGCACATCGCGCCAGCCGATCAGGTCCTCGCCCTCGGCTTTGATCACGCGCTCAACGATTTCCTCGCAGGTCGCGCGAAGCGCATCGTCTTGCGGCATGAACAGGAAGCCGACGCCGTAGTGCCCGAACTCAGGCAGCGACGTTCCACCCTTTTGCAATTCATCGGCAAAAAAGGCGTGCGGAATTTGAACCAGCATGCCGGCTCCGTCACCCATCAGCGGATCTGCGCCGACCGCGCCGCGGTGCGTCAGGTTTTCCAGCACCTGAAGGCCATCGGCAATGATCTTGTGGGACTTCTCGCCTTTCATGTGGGCGATAAATCCGACACCACAGGCATCGTGTTCGCGCGACGGATTGTAGAGCCCTTTGTCGGCGGCCGTGCCCAGTCGTTCGGCAAGTGTTTTGACGGCGGCAGTGGAGTTCGCCTCCATGTCGCCCGCTTGCATGGCTGTGCTGGTCGTCAGCTCTTTCATCGTCATGTGCGCCCTCACTGTTAACCCCAGTGGTCCCGTGACTTGAAGCGTCCGGTTCCGTTCGGGTCGCATTCCTTCAAGAATGCGGCTCGGCGAACCCTGGCCTTATGCCCCGGCTCTGTCGTTGTATTACCGCGCCGGCCTGTCAAAACAAACCGTCGCATTGACGCAGCGAATTCATCGCTGCCGAAACACCTGGTCTCGTGTTGCCGCGAACCCTCCCTGGATCCGTCGGACAGTCAGCCTAGTCGCTTTCTTATCAGCGATGGCAAACACGTGCCGCCAACGCCTGTGTAATTGGGACAGCATACCTGTCCTATTCTAGGCGCGCGGAACATGACAGATTTCACTGCCATGAGCAAGAGTGTTTCTCGGCGACCGCATTATAATTGTTTCGCTCAAAAAGTTCCAATTGTCTCGAAAGGTCATTTAGGCCCGGTTTTCCGCAAGAAAATTTCAATTGTGAAAATCTCATCATTGAGTGCTCTCAAATTGGTCACAGGCGTTTGATTTCCTATTGATCGGCAATATGCTCATTTACGTTCTGCGCCTGCGCTGCAGCCGAAGAGCGTTGGCCGTGATTGGATCTTGGTTCGACCAGAGGAGTTCGAAATGAAACATAAGGCTATGTCTGCAGCTATCGTTGCCGGTGCCGTTGCAACTGCGGTTGCTGGACTGTCCGCAACTGCCCCTGCACACGCACAAGCAAAAGAAAAGTGCTACGGCGTGTCCCTGAAGGGTCAGAACGATTGTAAAGCAGGCGCCGGAACAACTTGCGCCGGAACGTCCACTGTTGACTACCAGGGCAACGCCTGGACTCTTGTCCCGAAAGGCACCTGCGTTTCCATGGAGCTGCCGGGCGATCGTAAGGGTTCCCTGAGCGAACTCGACCGCGACCTGCCGGAAGCCTGATACAGGATTTCTGCCGGCCGCATAAGCGGCCGCTCTTCGGGCAGGCAGACCCACCGCTGCCTGCCTGAACTTGTTTCCCCTTTCAGGAGACTGTCATGCCAGTCCAGCCATCCCGATCTGAGCGAGTTGATGCCGTCATCCCGGCGCGCGCCGGTGTGGGATTGAAGGCGGAACATATCCGCGAGATCCTGGATACCGATGCTGATATCGGTTTTTTCGAAGTTCACGCGGAAAACTACATGGGCGCCGGCGGTATGCCGCACCGCCAGCTTGAGGCGATCCGGGAAAGATATCCTCTTTCGCTTCATGGGGTGGGACTGTCCATTGGCGGAGAACAACCGCTCGATGCTGAGCATCTGAAACGGCTGGCCGTTCTCAATCAAAGGTACGAGCCGGGCCTTTTCTCTGAACACCTAGCATGGTCGTCTCACGATACGACCTACTACAACGACCTTTTGCCGGTTCCTTACGACCAGGCAACGCTTGACCGCGTTTGTGACCACATCGATGAAGTCCAGGAAGTGGTCGGCCGCAAAATGCTGCTGGAAAACCCGTCGACGTATGTTGCCTTCCAGCAAAGCACCATGAGCGAAATCGAGTTTTTGAAGCAGATCACGAAACGGACCGGATGCGGTCTGCTGCTCGACGTCAACAATGTGTTCGTCTCATGCACCAACCATGAACGCTCTCCAGAAGACTATCTCGCGGAGTTTCCGATCGCCGATGTCGGCGAAATCCATCTTGGCGGGCATGCGCCGGACCGGGATGACGAAGGACGTCCATTGCTTATCGACGCCCATGACAGGGAAGTCGACGACGCTGTCTGGAAGCTCTATGAAAGCGTTGTGCTGCAACACGGAGCGCTGCCGACACTCGTTGAATGGGACAACGATGTGCCGGTGTGGCCGGTTCTGCTTGCCGAAGCCCAGTCGGCCGACAGAATTCTTGAGCTGGCACGCGAGCCGCACCTGAAACATGCCGTCTGAGATGCCTGTGGCCGATTTTCCACCCAAGGTAAGCACCGCAGACTTCGGTGCAGCGCTCTGGAACCCGGATTCAGAAACACCGGAGGGGCTGATCGGGCCGGATGGTATCACAGCGCCGAAACGTTTTAGTGTTTACCGCAACAATGTGATCGTTAGCCTTTGTGACGCACTGGCCCAAACATTCCCGGCAGTCCTGAATCTGCTCGGCGAAGATTATTTCCGGGCGTTGGCACGGGCGTTCGTCTCCGAGCACCCACCCCGCACGCCTGTCCTGATGTGGTACGGAGACAAGTTCGCGGAGTTCATCGAGGCCTTTCCACCGCTACAGGCCTACCCTTACGTGTCCGATGTGGCTCGGCTCGAATGGGCTTGGGTGAGCGCTTATCACGCAGCGGATGCGTCGCCGCTGGACCCTGCTGCGATTGGAGCCGTCAGTCCGGACGAAGTTGGACAGGTCCGGTTCAAAAAGCATCCAGCAAGTGCCGTTCTCATGTCCCGCTGGCCGGTCTGGGATCTTGTGCGTATCAACAGGTTCGATCCTTCGGCAAAGATCGAGATTGATCTTCAGGAACCACAATCTGTATTGATCACACGACCCGAGTTCGAAGTTGAACTGCTGCTGCTCCGCCCTGGTGGAGGCGTTTTTGTCAACGCGCTCCTGGATGGCGCGACACTGGGTGATGCTGCTGCAGCGGCGAGTGGCCGGGTTCCTGAGTTTTCGCTGTCCGACGTTCTGTCGGACTGTCTTGCAAATGGTGTTTTCTCGGACCTTGTTACGGCTTGATAGGATAACAGCCGAAGGTCTTCTGTCGGAAAGGGAAGGGGCAATTAATGGGCGCTCTGATCGGTTTCTTCGTAAGATTGTACACGGCGGTTTTCGGCGCCATTGAGCGGATCACCAACGGCTGGCTGCTCGGGCTGGCAGCACGCCTGACATTTGCCTCTGTGCTTCTGCTGTTTTTCTGGAAATCCGCTATGACAAAGATTGGCGGCGATGACTGGAGCCTCACCAACCTGTTTGTCCCGACGGACGGCGCTTATATCCAGATTCTACCGACTGTTTTCGAGGCTGCGGGCTACGACTCCAGCGGCATCGCCTTCTTTCCTTATGGACTGATTGTTCTCCTGGGCACATGGGCGGAATTCATTCTGCCTGCGCTGGTCGTTGTCGGTCTTTTCACAAGAGCCGCCAGCCTTGGCATGATCGTCTTCATCATCGTCATGACCTACGTTGACATTAATGGACATGGCGTCGACGCAGCCACGATCGGTGCAATGTTCGATGGTGATCCATATTCAAAGATTGCCGACGACCGCCTGCTTTGGATCTTCCTGTTGCTGGTTCCGACCCTTAAGGGTCCGGGCGTCGTTTCCCTCGACTGGTTGTTCGGGCGCATGTACCGCAAACGGGAAATGTATTACTGAGAGAAACAGGTTGCCGGTTGAATAGCGACCTGCTTAAACCGGTGCATGAACTTCGCAAGTGATAATTGGGCGGGCGTGGCTCCGGCGGTGATGTCGGCGCTGGCCCGCCATAGCACCGGGTTCACACCCGGCTACGGCGCAGACCCTCTGACAGCCAACGTCAACAAAGCATTCAATGATATTTTCGAGCATGACGTCGCGGTCTATTTCGTCGCGACCGGCACGGCCGCGAATGCTCTTGCCCTTGCATCTTATGCCAAGCCCGGCGGGGCCGTTTTCTGCCATCGCAACAGCCACATCAATATCGATGAATGCAACTGCCCGGAATTCATGACCGGCGGCAACAAGCTCGTTGGCATTCCGGGAGTCGGCTGCAAAATAACATCCGAGGCCCTGCGTGACGCCATGTCCCGTTTTCCCGACGGTGTCGTGATGCATGGACAGGTCGCGTCCGTCTCGATCAGTCAGGCGACCGAGAGTGGAACGGTCTATCAGATCAGCGAGATCGAGGCGATTGCAGAGGTGGCTCATTCACGCTCGGTTCCGCTTCACATGGATGGCGCAAGGTTCACCAACGCCCTTGTCACGCTCGATTGTACGCCGGCGGAAATGACCTGGAAGGCGGGCGTCGACGTCCTGTCGTTCGGAGGCACGAAAAACGGGTGCTGGTGTGCGGAGGCCGTCGTCTTTTTCGATGCCGAAAAAGCCAGGGAATTCGGATACTTCCGGAAAAGAGCCGGTCATCTGTTTTCCAAGAGCCGTTTTGTGGCTGCCCAGTTTGAAGGCTATTTCGAGGATGGCAGCTGGCGCTCCACGGCGGCACATGCCAATGCCATGGCAGCGAAACTTGCAGATGGAATTGCATCCAAGGGCGGGCGAACAGCCTGGCCAGTTGAGGCAAACGAACTCTTTCCGATCCTGAAACGCACCCAATTCGACGACCTCAAGGCCGCGGGCGCGCACATCTATGAGTGGCCTGTAGACGATCTGTCGGACAATCTCGCCCCGGCCGATGACGAGGTTTGCTTTCGAATGGTGACAAGTTTCGCAACGTCTGACAGCGACGTCGCGCTTTTTCTGGAAGCGCTCGCGCAGACGGTTTGAGATGAGCTAACATGGCGTTGGTGTGCTCATGAGCGCTGACTATCCGGTATCAAGCTCAGCGATCCCGACTCTTCCGATTGCTGTCTACAACAGTCGCAGTCGGTTTGATGCACCTCTGTCGCGGGATTTCAACAAGAAGAGTGTGTTGGAGGTGAAACGATGCCGAATGGTTTTGAAGCCGAAGACGTTTGGAAGGCGCGCGGGCGAGGGTTCCAGATGGGTGCAGTCCAGCCAGAGGGAGTCGTCGTCCATCTGACCGGGCAAGTGGCCTGGGACAAGAATGAACAAATCGTGGGTGTCGCCAACATCGAAGCGCAAACAAGGTGCTGCTTTGAGAACATTCAAAAGCTGCTCGCTGAGGTCGGTGGAAGGTTGGATGACATCGTCTCGATAACAACCTACTTCACGGATCGTGCACAGTTGCCGACAATACAGAAAGTGCGTTCAGAATTCTTAAGAGAAGGATCAGCACCTGTCTCGACATCCGTTATGGTGGCAGGCCTTGGGCACGAGGACTTTCTCGTCGAATTGACGCCAATTGCCGTTATCCCAAAGGAGCGCTTTCACCTTCGAGACTAGGGTTCATTCGTTTCGGACGACGGCGGATGCTCAAAGCTCATGCGCGGCTCTTTGCGTGGGCGAAGCGTTCCGGTGAGCGTGGTATCGCATCAACATTGGTTCAGCCCGAAGGCTTGCTACTGGCTTCCAGTCTGCTCTGACGGACAGAGAGTTGGAAAGACCCAAAAAGGGCGCCTGGTTTCCCAGACGCCCCGATTATCCGCAGTTTCATTATTTGCGCACTGCGGTCAGTGCGCTTTGGCTTCGATCTGCTTCGAAGCGCTGGATGTGATTTCGATCTTTCGCGGCTTCATGGCTTCGGGAATTTCCCGGACTAGGTCGACATGCAGCAAACCGTTTTCCAGGCTGGCGCCGTCAACACGTACGTGTTCGGCGATCTGGAAACGGCGCTCGAAAGTCCGCGAGGCGATGCCGCGGTACAGAATTTCCTTGTCGGAGTCTTCTTCCGATTTTTCGCCTTTGATCGTCAAAACGTGTTCCTTGGCTTCGACCGAGAGTTCTGCGTCGGTAAAGCCTGCAACAGCCATTGTGATCCTGTAGGCGTTTTCGCCGGTCCGCTCGATGTTGTATGGCGGATAGCTCGGCGTATCGGTGCCGGCGGTATCCAGCATCGAGAAAAGACGGTCAAAGCCGACCGTGGAGCGGTAAAGGGGGGAGAAGTCCAAGTGACGCATTTAAGTGTCCTCCTTTGAGCAACAGATACTTCACTGATTTTCGTCTGTTCCCGACCCCCAAACTGGCGGGACGGGAGATGATCGCAGGCCCGTATTGGCGCCTGCATGCATGAGGTGGGCATTGCGCAATTTGATTTCAAGTGCGCTGCAGCCGGGCGCGCGAAAGACATGAATACAAGATGAATAGAGCCTTCCGGTTCGGTTCAACCGGAATGATGCATCTTCGGATCAACGTCAGCACGACGCTGGCGACTGGATCAGGAGAATTGCAATGTTTACAATTACTTCAAAACTGTCAGCCCCTATCGCCGGCGCCATTTTGCTTGCGACCGTCGGCTTCGCACCTTCTGCGTCCGCGACGTCTCTTTCGGGTGCAAAGCAAATTCACGCATCGTCAGATGCCCAGGTCATTCAGATCCATCACAAGAAAAAAGGCGGAAAACGCCATGGGAATGGCTGGCAGGGCGGTCACGGCGGCGGGCATTATTCCCTTGGACCGCGCCAGATCCGCCGGAGCTTGCGTCATCGTGGTTTTCACCGGATCCGGATCATTGATCGCCGCGGACCGATGTATATCGTCAAAGCCGTCGGCTGGAGGGGTTGGCCGGTCAGACTGGTCGTCGATTCGCGCAATGCGCAGATCGTCCGCAGCCGTCCGATCGGGCAAGGCAGGCACGGCGGGTATGGCGGCCATGGCGGCCATGGCGGTCACGGTGTCTACTGGCAGTTCCGCTGGTAATTTCCTTCGTACAACACCATACCTTCAAGGTCGGCTCCTTCGAGAGCCGGCCCGAAGTCTGTTGTCCGGCGGGCTGAAGCCCTTTATCACGTGAGACCATGAGTCTGATTCATCATCCCGACAATCCTGTGCCCAGAGGGGCGGAATCAGGGTTTGTTTCAACACCTGACGGCATTAAGATCCGTTACGCCTGCTGGGCTGCAACCGGAACACAGCGGCTTGGAACGGTAACCGTGTTGCAAGGCCGGGCGGAGTTTATTGAGAAATACTTCGAAGTCGTAGAGGACTTGCGCGGGCGGGGTTTTGATGTTGTGGCGTTCGACTGGCGCGGGCAGGGCGGATCGCAGCGCATTACCCGAAACCCAAGGCGCGGTTACATTTCAAATTTCAAGAAATACAGACTTGATTTGCGCACCGTCTTGAAAGAAGTGTCGCTTGCAAATTATCCGGGACCGCATTTTGCGCTCGCCCATTCCACAGGCGGCCTGGTGCTTTTGTCCGATACGGAACGTCTTCGCACCATGCTGGATCGGGCCGTCATTACCGCGCCGCTACTTGGCCTGCCGTCCGGGGCTCATGCCCTCGGTCTGGTCGACGCACGCCGCCGCATTCTGCGCACATTGACGTTTGGCCTTTTTGGCAAGGCTCCGTTGAAAGCGGGCGGTCCGAAGACATCGGCGGCTGTTGAAAAGATCGGGTTTCCGCTCGCACGCCTGTTTTGTCTGCTCGGCTTTGGATGGCTTTTTGTTCCAGGTGGCAACAGAAAGCTGTTCGTTTCATTTGAAAAAAACAGGCAAACGTCTGACAGAACCCGTTTCGAGCGCTCAAACAAGGTTCTGGAGCATGCGCCTGAGCTCGGTGTCGGTTCGGCGACTTTCGGTTGGTTGAATGCGGCCGCCCGTACCATGATGCCGCTTCGGAGACGCGGTGCCGGTCCGGGCATCAAACTGCCATGTCTCATGCTTGCCGCCGGAGCGGACCGAATTGTCTCAACACCAGCGATCGAGGACTTTGTTGCCCGCACGAGATCGGCCGCCTATGTCGAGATACCCGGTTCGGCCCACGAAATAATGATGGAGCGAGACATCTACCGGGACCAGTTCTGGGCGGCATTTGACGCCTTTATTCCCGGTCTTGAAGCCGAAGAGGAACTGGCGGACAGCCGCCTGCAGGCAACGGCCACGGTCGGAAGCAAGGCCAAACGCTAAAAGACGGGCGCCAGGATCACGCCGCTTTTGAAAGTTCCGCCAAAAGAAGGTCGTGAAGCCGCGGACTGCCGCTGGCAACGATCTGTCCGCCTTCGGCCGGTGAACCACCGGTCCACGTTGTCACGACGCCGCCGGCGCCCTCAACAATCGGCACAAGAGCGACAATGTCATACGGGGCCAGTCCGGATTCAATGACGGCATCACCGTGTCCTGCTGCGACCATGCAATAGGCATAACAGTCGGTCCCGTATCGGGCGAGCCGGGCAGTTGCTTCAATGCGGTCATACGCCTGGCGTTCCCCTTCGCTGAACAGGGCCGGTGTCGTGGTAAAAAGAGTGGCGTCTTGAAGTGTGTCGCAAGTCCGGGTAGCGAGCGTCTTGGTCCCCAGCGGGCCGTGATACCAGGCGCGTGCTCCATCGCCTGCAAAGCGTTCGCCAACATACGGCTGAACCATCATGCCAAGGCTGGGGATGCTGTGGGTTCGCAATCCGATAAGCGTGCCCCATGTCGGCAATCCGGTGATGAAAGCCCTCGTTCCGTCGATCGGGTCGAGCACCCAGACATTTTCCGCATCGAGGTTTTCCGGGCCATGTTCCTCTCCCAGAATTCCGTGATCGGGATGGGTGTTGTTTATCAGGGTCCGCATGGCGGTTTCGCCGTTCTTGTCCGCGATCGTGACAGGGTCGAAACCGGTGTGTTTCTTGTTGTCGACTTCAAACCCCTGACGAAAATGCGGCATGATTGCCTGTGTTGCGGCATCCGCCAGAACGTCGAGAAAAGGTGCGAGCGGATTCGAGCTTTTCGCGGGCGAGGTCATTGGTTTTTCCCTGTGAAACACATTTTCGTGAGGAGGCAAACATCTCGTTTTGCCGTTTGTATAACCCGTTCTGCCAAAAATTGAATCTGCAAAACAGCATAAATTGCCTATAGTTTGTACAGGACACCAGCCCTTTCAGACTTGACCTTTGTGCACTGCGATGCGATTTTATTGCAGTGCGATACTCGTATCGCATCGCCCTCCTTGGGCGTTTCCTCCCTAGACTCGGGCCGCCTCATTTGAGTGCGGCCTCTTTTTTTGTCGGATGGTTTTATTCGGCTGCGATGGAGTCCGCAGGCAGGGCGGAGTCCGGCATTGCCACCAGTTCCCGTGCGAACTCGCGAAGATTTTGAAACAGATCTTCGAATCCCGCAGAACGTTCGTGTGTGGCTTCATTCATGTAAAGGCCGCGATTGATTTCGATCTGCAGCGCGTGCAGGCCGCTGGCTGGCCGCCCATAGTGTTCGGTGATGAAGCCGCCGGCATAGGGTTTGTTTCTACTGACGCTGTAGCCCATGTCCCGCAGTATGGAGCATGCGTATTCGGTTAACTCGCCGTTGCAGCTGGTTCCGTAACGGTCTCCAAGAATAAAGTCCGGTCGGGCATCCGTGGTCTGGCATTTGACGCTGGAAGGCATCGAATGACAGTCGATCAGCACCGCATGTCCGAATGTGACATGTGTTTGCGCAAGCAAGCGCCGCAGGGTCGAGTGATAGGGCTTGTAGATTTCCTCAATGCGATTGAGTGCCTCTTCGACCGGAAGCCGGTGGCGGTAGATTTCATGGTTTTCGCTGACGATCCGGGCGACGGTTCCCAATCCACCCGCAACGCGGATCGAGCGGATATTGGCGTAAGACGGCAAGCGGCCATCGAACATCTTTGGATCAAGTTCATACGGTTCGCGGTTTACATCCAGATAGGCACGGGGGAAGTGAGCCCGTAAAAGCGGTGCGCCCAGAGGCACGACATGCGAAAACAAATCGTCAACAAAAGCGTCTTCCGATCGCCTTATCGAGCTTTCGTCCAACCGAGACGATGCCAGAAAGGTTCTGGAATATTGCCGGCCTGAATGGGGGGAATTGAAAACGAAGGGAATACGTTGGTCGGCGGGGCACAGGACCTCAAATGCCGGTGAGCCGTTAAAGTCGGCTTCGAAAGGCGCATTAAATGTGGGCTGCGTTTCGTCCGTCAAATTGTCTGTCCCGTTTGTTTCACTTCTGGTTCAGGCCTCTCCAAGTGCTTATGGAAACCTTAGGCTATGGTGCCAAGGAATCAACACGCAGTCCACAGTCACCCGATCAAAAGCTTTGAAGAACCAATTCTCCCTATCATTCTGTGGAATTCGAGCTATAACCGGCAAAAGGTGTAGCCCGATGCCGCCAAAACGAAAAATGAGGAATGGTCGTTTACAATGCCGCGTATCCTGCTAGCTGAAGATGATAACGATATGCGCCGCTTCCTGGCGAAGGCCCTGGAAAATGCCGGGCATGATGTCGTCTCGTTCGACAATGGCAGAAGCGCCTATGAACGATTGCGTGAAGAACCGTTTTCCCTGCTTTTGACAGACATTGTCATGCCGGAGATGGATGGTATTGAGCTGGCACGGCGGGCAACAGAACTGGATCCCGATCTGAAGGTCATGTTCATTACTGGCTTTGCAGCGGTCGCGCTCAACCCTGAATCCGAGGCACCAAAGGACGCCAAGGTATTGTCAAAACCATTTCATTTGAAAGACCTTGTGCAGGAAGTGGAGCGCATGCTGGCGGCCTGAATAACTGCAAGGCAGCAAGACCTTTTTGAACGGGAAATTTTGACAGTTCGGTGAAGAACAGGGGTTGCACTGACTGACGATCCCCGTTATATCGCACTCCACCACGGCGCGGCGGCGCCGAACTACCGAGAAATTCGGGCGTGTAGCTCAGCGGGAGAGCACTTCGTTGACATCGAAGGGGTCACAGGTTCAATCCCTGTCACGCCCACCATTTTTGCGCTGATTGAGACAATCATGATGCGCCGGATGATCTGAAGACTGGCGCAGAAACGCCGCTGCTTCTGGAGCATCCAAAGGGAATGTGAGCGCCTCAGGCGCTCATTTGGTTTAAAGTAACAGGATCACCCTCACGGGGGGACAGTGACATGAAGATCAAGAACTCGCTCAAAGCGTTGATGACCCGCCACCGGGACAACCGCATGGTTCGCCGGAAGGGCCGTGTCTACATCATCAACAAGAAAAACCCGCGCTTCAAGGCACGCCAGGGCTGAAGCCACTGGTGGACGGTGCGTGTTATCGGCCTGAAATCCCTTTCAATGCGAAGCGCTTAGTTATCAGACGGTAGCGCACCAGGGTTTCGAAAAGGCACCGCGCACGAAGAAGTGTCAAATTCCCGGATTGACCACCGCATTCAACGGCCCATAATCGTTGGATGCGGATTTTTGTGTTTACCCTCCTCGTTTCCATGGCGCCTGTACTTGCAGCTGCGCAGCCTGTTCCGGACCTCGGGCCGGAAGTCGAGCCTCCGTCTGCCGAAGACTTCAGCCCGTTACCTGAAGACCTGCCGGAAGAGGGTGGTCAGGTTGTTGTTGAAGAGACGGATCCGGAAGAAGAACAGTCACGGTTGGATCAGCTCTTTGCCGATCTGGCTGATTCCGAAGAACCAAAAGCCTCAGAGCGGGCGGCGCGCGAAATTCAGAGGATCTGGATGGAGTCCGGCAGCGATACTGTCGATATCCTGATGTCGCGCGCAGGCCAGGCGATTCAGGCGGAAGACCACGCACTTGCGCTCGATCTTCTTGATGTGGTCGTCGTCCTGAAACCGTCCTACGCGGAAGGGTGGAACCGCAGAGCAACGGTTCATTACATGCGTGAAGACTTCGGCAAGTCGCTTGTCGACATTGAACGCACGCTTGCGATCGAACCGAGGCACTGGGGCGCCTTGTCCGGACTTGCAATCATTCAGCGGCGCCTGGGCTTCGATACCGAAGCGTTACACACTTTCAAGCGCGCACTTGAAGTCAACCCGGGTCTGGAAAACGCCACGGAGGCGATCGAAGATCTTGAAAAGAAGGCTGAAGGCGCTCCTGCATAAAAAATAGTGACCACGCCTTGTCTTGATAATCGGCGCACGAGTGCTATCTCCGCGCTATGTTCATGATTTTCATTCTTGTTTTTATCACATCTTTGCTGGTCGCGGCTCTGTACACCTACTTCCGGGTGCGAGAAATCAACCGGCAGATCAGGCCGGACGGATCTTTTGCCGAGGTCGGCGGAGCGCGACTACACTATCATTATTACCCTGCAGACCGTCGTGATCCTGATGCACCCGTTCTGGTATTTCTCCACGGTGCAAGCGGCAACGCGTATGACGCTCGTCTGGCGTTTTTGAACTCACTCAAGAACAAGCATGACCTGCTGTTTGTCGATCGCCCCGGTCTCGGGTTTTCTACCGGACAGAGCGGCGTGCACGATTTGCCTGAGGGTCAGGCAAAGGTCCTGTCGCTGCTTTTGGAAGAACTCGAAATTGACAACGCAATCGTCGTTGGTCACTCACTTGCCGGGTCTGTAACCGCAGCGCTCGCTTTGTGCGCACCAGAGCGGGTACGGGGGCTCGTTTTTCTTGCGCCGGTAAGCCACGCATGGCCGGGCGGCGTCAATTGGTACTATAACGTTGCATCCTGGCCGGCGCTTGGGGCGATTTTCTGCTGGACGCTGACTTTGCCCATCGGTCAGGGGCAGATTGAAAAAGCTTTGACGAATGTCTTTCTGCCGGACGGTGCGCCTGAAAACTATGTTCGCGAGACTAAGGTGCTGCTACTGTTCAGACCGGCATCCTTTCGGGCCAACGCACGTCAGATTGCTTATCTGAAACAGGCCGTTATCCGCCAATCGAAACGATACGCCGAGATCATGCAGCCGACGCTTATCGTGACGGGCACGCATGACACGGTCGTCTGGCCTTCCATCCATTGCGAAGGCCTCTTGCGGGATCTGCCTAACGCGGAACTTCTGATGCTCGATCTGGCCGGGCACATGCCACAGCACACGCATACAGACACTGTCGTGGAAGCAATCGAAAAGCTCGTGAAAAGGGTACAGGATCCCAACGCGGGAGCGACAGAAAGTCGGGCGGTTGAGAGACCGTTGAATAAGGTTTGACCGTGCGCGGGACAGCGCCGGTCAGACCTTATTCAACCGATTAGAGGGTCAAATGCCGCCCTGACCGTCATTGCCGACAAAGGCAATGCGCAGCATGTTGGTTGATCCCGGGGTGCCGAAGGGAACGCCTGCGGTCACGATGACGCGCTGTCCCGGTTTTGCAAATTCTTCGGAAAAGGAAATGCGGCAGGCCCGGTCGATCATGTCCTCTTCGTTCGCGGCATCCTCACTGACCACGCAATGCAAGCCCCAGCCAAGCGAGAGGCGCCGCGCCGTTGCGAGGACCGGTGACAGGACAATGACGGGCGAGGAGGGGCGTTCGCGTGAAGCACGCAGTCCGGTCGCGCCCGATGTCGTATAGCAGACCACCGCTGCGAGATTGAGCGTTTCGGCAATCTGGCGGGCGGCAGCGGAGATAGCATCCGCTCCGGTTGCCTCCGGCTCAGCGCGTTGCGCATCGATGATTGTGCGGTAGTTGTTGTCCTGTTCGACCTGCTGGGCGATCTTGTCCATCGTCGAGACGGCCTCGATCGGAAAATCGCCAGCGGCCGATTCAGCTGACAACATCACGGCGTCAGCACCCTCGAACACCGCTGTTGCGACGTCGGAGACTTCGGCTCTTGTGGGCACTGGCGCGGAAATCATGGACTCCAGCATCTGCGTCGCAATGACAACCGGCTTGCCTGCGCGCCTGCAGGCGCGCGTGATGCGCTTCTGAAGGCCGGGAACCTGCTCCAGCGGCATCTCAACGCCGAGATCGCCGCGGGCGACCATAATCGCATCTGAAAGTTCGATAATTTCGTCGAGACGGCCAATCGCCTGCGGCTTTTCGATTTTTGCCAAGACGCCGGCGCGGCCGCGGGTAATTTTGCGGACTTCCGCAATGTCGTCTGGTCGTTGAACGAATGACAGCGCGACCCAGTCGACATTCTGGTCGAGCGCCGCAATGAGGTCCTTATGGTCCTTTTCCGTCATGGCGCTGGTCGCAATTTCGGAATCTGGAACACTAACGCCTTTTCGGTCGGAGAGTTTACCGCCGACAATGACTTCGGTGACCGCTTTGGTCGGACTTGCCTCCATCACCTTCAACTGGATCTTGCCGTCGTCAAGAAGCAGCCGGTGACCCGGCTCCAGCGCCTGAAGAATTTCCGGATGCGGCAGATGTACGCGATTGATATCTCCGCCGGACGTGTCGGCGTCTAGAGTGAAGGTTGCGCCATTTTCAAGCATTACGGGCCCGTCAGAGAACGCGCCTACTCTCAGTTTCGGGCCCTGCAAATCGGCAAGAATGCCGATTGGGCGCCCAACTTTTCCCTCTACAGAACGGATACGCTCGACGAGCAGTTTGAGACGATCATGATCTGAATGGCTCATGTTGATGCGGAACACGTCCGCACCCGAGCGATAAAGATTTTCTATGATGTCTTGTTCTGAGGAAGAGGGTCCGAGAGTTGCTAGTATCTTGACTCGCCGGTTTCGCCTCATCGCCCACCTGTCCCTTGTTGCACGGGTTCGGTCAGCTGGACCGTCCAACTGCTTTGTTCACCCGTGTCGATTTCAAAAAAGCCTGTCCGCTCAAAGCCACGAGCAACGCAGTCTTCAATCCCGCGGATGGTGAATTCCTTTTCGCGGGTGCACATGAATGCACGGCCGCCCCATTCGCCAAACTGGTCGTAATCAACTGCGTAGATGTAATAGTATCGTGACACCAGGGCGCCCGGCACCAAAGTCTCGCAAGAATTTGAAGCAAGGTTCCACCAGCCCTCAGTGACCCAGTCAGTCTTGTCCTTGTAGCCAATGGCGACACCGACCTGACTGTCTGTCTTGTTGCAAAGCCTGAGATCTGCCCTGGCTTCGTCACTGGATGTTGAGAAAAACAGCAATGCGAGGAAACCAACGACAACTGCCCTCAAGGGCGTGCCGACGCGCGCCCGAGACCAACCGTGGTACCGTTCCCCAACCTCAAACATTTGCAGTCGTTCACTTTGCTGCTTTACTGACATTCGCTTTTTGCGTCGACAACAGGGTCTTGTCAACGTCGTTAACGGGTTTTAGTGCAGGCACCCACCCAATGATGTTTCCAAAATCCGTTCAAAAAATTCTGCCCGCAAGAACGATAAAGACACCTATGTGGCCAGAATTGGGGCGGGAACAAGGCAGTTTCACCGCTGATAGTGTTTAGCCGTCAATAAAGCGTATAGATGCCAGTCTTTGCGGTGCAAAAGGCCTCTGAATTCACAGAGTTTTCCCAATAAGGCATCAAATCGGAGCCATCGGTCGAATCGTGAGGCCGAACTTGGGCAATTTGCGCATTCAGGCTTGGTTCTTTGCGCGGATTGCCGTAAACCTTTCGGCCTGCGCATCCAGCGTCTGCAATTTCCATGAAGCCTGACATGACCCAGACAGCAGCAAAGGCTGGCGAGATCTTTCAGCCGACCGAAAATATTGCCGGAGACCTTACGTCCGGGGTCCTGCTCCTTTGCGATCATGCCTCCAATGCCGTCCCGGCCGGCTATGGTGACCTGGGCGTTGCACCCGAACAGTTTCAGCGGCATATCGGTTACGATATCGGAGCGCGCGCTGTGACGCTGGAGTTGGCGAAACAACTTGATGCGCCTGCCTGTTTGACGACCTTTTCCCGTCTGTTTATCGATCCGAACCGGGGTGAAGACGATCCGACGTTGATCATGCGGCTTTCCGACGGAGCCGTCGTTCCCGGCAATGCAAGGGTGGATGCGAGCGAACGTGCCTTTCGCATCGAACAGTTCTACCAGCCTTACCATGGCCTGATCGATCAGACGATCGACAGAATGATGAAGGTCTCCGCGCCACCGGTCCTGGTGTCCATACACAGCTTTACCCCGTCCTGGCGCGGTGTGCCGCGTCCCTGGCATGCAACGGTTCTGTGGGACAGCGACCCAAGGGCGGTAACACCGATGCTGGATGGGCTGCGGGCCCAGGGCGACCTGGTCATCGGTGACAATGAGCCCTACGACGGCGCTCTTAAAAACGACACGATGTACCGACATGCAACACGCCGCGGGTTGGCACATGTCCTGCTTGAATTGCGGCAGGATCTGATCGCGACCGACCGTGGACAATCAGAGTGGGCGCATAGACTTGCACCGCTGCTGCGTCGGATCGCCGACCAGCCGGATTGCCGGAAAATCAAACACTTCAAATCCCGCACAGACGCGTGTTGAATGGCACTGAAAAAAGCGAGGGAGATTTCGTTGCGATGGACGATCAGACGAAACAGGAATTAGAAGCCGCGGTGTTCAAGCGCCTTGTAGATCATTTGCGCAACCGGACCGACGTGCAAAATATTGACATGATGAACCTGACAGGCTTCTGCCGGAACTGTCTGTCGAACTGGTATCAGGATGCTGCGCGGGACAAAGGCCTCGATCTTGAAAAGGCCGATGCGCGTGAAATCGTCTACGGAATGCCCTACGGGGAATGGAAAGACAAGTACCAGACCGAGGCTTCGGCGGAACAGAAAGCGGCGTTTGAAAAGAACAAACCCAATCATTGAACTGAACCGTACCGGTGCGTGGTTGACGCCAGATCTCGAGTCTGGCACGGCACAGCACGCAACGGAATTGTCTTTCGGGTGAAACAGACGTCACCTGACACCGGCCACTGGCCGATCAAGAAGAACGAATAAGGAGAAAATGTTTCATGTCCGATCCGGGTGGAGTTGCAGCAGACCAGCTGCGGGCATTTGTTGAACGCATTGAACGACTGGAAGAAGAAAAGAAGGTGATCGCTGACGACATCAAGGATGTCTATGCGGAAGCCAAGGGCAACGGCTACGACGTCAAGATCCTGCGCAAGGTCGTGTCGCTGCGCAAGAAACAGCCTCATGAGCGCGAAGAGGAAGAGGCGGTTCTCGATCTCTACATGCATGCCCTTGGAATGGCCGGCCCTGCTGCGCCGGAGGGCTAAAGCTAGAAGCTTTATGCAAACAAGCTTTGTGCAAACAATAAGAGCGGCAAGGGTGCCGCTCTTTTTTGATCTCTTCGCGTATGCGATTGTTATCTGGCGTACTGGACCGGCAAAACTACGACCGCCGGACCTCCGTCAAAGCGATCTGTCCTGAGCGCTCCGTAAGGCGCTCGGTCAAAGCCTCCGGATACGAAGCGATTGGCCGGCATCATTACAGTTTTGAGCTTGCGCTGATTGGGATGGATCAGCGACGCGAAAGTCTGATAGCGTGTTGTGCCATTGCCGGACAAGAGCGTCGGCTCCGATTTGTCCGGCAAGCTGGCAAACCCCGCCATCGGATCAATAATCTGATCACGTGGAATACGGCCTGAAAGCGAGGGTTGCGCCCGGGTTGCGCTGGTGGACCTTGCAGGCTCAGCGCGCGCAAGACCGGCTTCATCACCCGAAGAAACCGACGGGCGCAGGGACCGCTTTAAGCTTGGCGGCGTTACGGTCGGCGACGCGTAGGCCAAGGTTGTTTCGGGCCGTGGTGCCGGTGCCGGGAAGGGCAATGCGGTTCCCGTAGCGGCCGCAATCGCCGCGACCGGATCATCAGAAGCCGCTACGTCGGAACCAACAGCGCCTGTGTCGCTGAGGCCGAGTTCAGCGGCAGCCACCCTCGCCGCATCGCTCAAGCCTCTATCAGGCTTTTGCGCTGGAGATGCAGCGATCTGGAACCTGGAGCCAATGGCTTCGTTGCTCGCCGTTGCCTGACCGCTCTCCAGAGCAACCCGCTGGGCATCCAGAGTGTTGGCGGCTGGCGCTGGTCCAACCGGTTGCGGCGGTACCGGCCCGGATATCAGCGGCTTGTCGCCCGGGGCGATGCTGGCGACGACAATGGGTTCGGCGGTTTGCGGCTCCGGCTCTGACTGAAGAACCTTACGCGATGGGACCGGCGGGTTTTTGAGAACCGGCGAAACGCTTGCTGTGCGCGTAGAGGTTCTGTTGCCGACAGCACCGGACCGGTTGGCCTGGTCGTTGTCTTTGGTGTTGCCGCCGCCGAAAAGACCGGCGAACAGGTTACCGCTTCCTTCTCTGGCCGGCTGATCATTGGCTTCCGCATTGGGGATCGGTTTGCCAGGAGCGGTCAGGTTCTGATCACGTGTTGTCGGTGCGCGTGCACCCGGTTCACTGCTTCTGTTCGACGCAACAAGGGTCGGCCGCGAGGTTGACTTGCGCTTGCCGGATTTGGATTCCGCGAGTGCGAGCTTGTAACCCTTCAACGGTTTTCCGTCCGATGGAATATGCAAGGTCTTTCCGTTCGGGAAGACTTTTGCCAGTTGAGAACGGCTCATCTTCGGCCAGTGGCGCACGCGGCCGGTGTCCATGTGCACGAAGGGAGATCCGGAGCGCGGGTAGTAGCCGACGCCGCCAACTTCCTTACGCAAACCTGCCGCTCTCAGCCTGGCAAGATTGACACCTGGAATGTAAAAATCCATGGCCTTGCCAAGCGTGTGCTGGCTGTTCCTGGCGACGCCGGAAGACCGTTTGCGCAACATATTGTTGGTCGCAGGCGAACGGTAGCTGGAGACAACATAAATGTGATCTCTGCCGCGTACTTCCCGGTAAACTTCCCAGATCAGGTCGAGGAGCTCGGGATCAATCTTGGTGATTTCGTTGCGGCGCCAGTCACGCAAGAAACGGTTCGCTTCCCGCAGACCGGCAGGAAGATAACGGCCGTTTCTTTTGAACGTTATGGAAACCCGTTCCTTGGTGTGTGTGTTGTAAAGCTTGAGCGTTCTGGTTTCCGCAGATGCACCGCCAGCGAAGCATGCAGACGCTATCAAAAACGCACCTGCAACCTTCGCAGCCCGCTTCAGCCAACCGACGGCGCCGAAATCAACAAATCGGTTACGCAATCTCTATCTCGCCGTTTTTGAGGGCTCGTGCCCGTCCCATGCTCCCCAGCAGGAGCCAAACAATAACCGCTGCTAGTTAAGAAGTTTTTACCCTAATTTCGCTTGCGTGATAATCGTAGCATAAATGCAACGGCAAGCCCGCAATTTGGAAAAAACCCCGCCTGCAGGCTGGATAGTGACAGAATGCGTCAAAAAATCGTCCATTTGCCTGTCTTTGCCAGATTCTTGTCGTTATTCAGGCAGCGGCATTCTTGTCGTTGTCTTCCAAGCCGTATTCCTTGAGCTTTCGATAAAGTGTGGACCGACCAATGCCCAGTCGCTTGGCGACCTCCGTCATGCGGCCTGAATAGTGATTGATAGCCGCACGAATCAATTCTTCTTCGATTTCAGTGAGTTTCCGGACATGTCCCTCGTGGTCCAGGTTTCGCATGAAGCCGAAAGGCGCGGCGAATTCAAAGCCCGATTGCGCCGGTGGTGCAGCATGTGCGGGAGCAGGCTGCGGATCGCCATGAGGCGTTGATGATGCAAACTCGGGTGGCGAAGCTTCGCTTGCGGCCGATGGCCGCGGCGTCAACGACGCTTCGACAACCGGTTGATCGACGGCGGCCGCGATCTGGGGGAAGTCATTGATTGTCAATTGAGCGCCATCACACAAGACAACTGCCCTGAAGACTGCGTTTTCCAGCTGACGGATGTTTCCCGGCCAATGGTAATCCTGCAGCATTGCCACCGTGTCGGGTGCGACACCGGCGACGTGAGGTTTACCCTCTTCCGCCGCAAACCTTGCAAGAAAGTGGCGCGTGAGCGCCGGAATGTCCTCGCGCCGGTCGCGCAAGGGCGGAATCCAGATCGGAAACACGTTGAGACGATAGTAAAGGTCTTCCCGGAACAGGCCTTCCTTCACCTGATCGATCAGGCGCCGGTTCGTCGCGGAAATCAGGCGGAAATCCACTTTCACCGGACGGCGTGCACCAATCGGGTCAATTTCGTTCTCCTGGATCGCGCGCAGCAATTTGACCTGCACGTCCTGCGGCAATTCGCCGACCTCGTCCAGAAACAGCGTCCCGCCATGCGCTTCCTGGAATTTGCCGACATGTTTGTCGACAGCACCGGTAAACGCGCCCTTTTCGTGACCGAACAGAATGGATTCGACCAGGTTCTCTGGGAT
Source organism: Roseibium sp. HPY-6 (assembly GCF_040530035.1). NCBI lineage: Bacteria > Pseudomonadati > Pseudomonadota > Alphaproteobacteria > Hyphomicrobiales > Stappiaceae > Roseibium > Roseibium sp. HPY-6. The sequence goes on along the minus strand of NZ_JBEWCD010000001.1, from coordinate 2,333,340 downwards.
CGCGCCGCAGTTGACGGCAACCAGAGGCTTGGATTTGCGATCACTCGAGCCTTGAATGGCACTTGCGATCATTTCCTTGCCGACGCCGCTCTCGCCCTCGATCAGGATCGGAATGTTGGATGCTGCCGCCCGCTTGCCCAGACTGATCACACGTTCCATCGCTGCGGAATGCGTGATGATATCGGCAAACGTCAGCGTACCGGAGGCCTGCTTCCGGAATCTGGTGATTTCGTCTTCCAGGGCCGAGGTTTTCAGGAGGTTGCGGATAGATACGTTCAGCCGTTCAGGGGCAACAGGCTTGACGACGAAATCCTGAGCACCCGCGTTCATGACGCTGACAACCGTATCGATTCCACCGTGCGCGGTCTGCACAATAACCGGCGTGGCGTTCTTGTTGGCGCGCAGTTGCTCCAGCACGCCCAGCCCGTCCAATTCCGGCATAACCATGTCCAGAATCACAAGATCGATCTCGCCTGCTTCCGGACCGCTGAGGATCCGCATGGCTTCGATGCCGTTTTCCGCCGTCTTGGACCGGTATCCGAATTTCTTGACGGCTTCTTCAAGGAGCCTGCGCTGAATCGGATCGTCGTCGACGATGAGAATCTTTCCACTTGTTGCTTGCATGGCCTGGATCAGTTCACTTCATCTTGTCTCGTTTCGAACCATTGTGGTCGCAATTGGGTAAATAAATCGTCCAAGCACATTCAAAAAAAATCTGCGAGCCGAATTGCGCCGCGATGGTCGTCCGGCCTACTAATCGGGAAACAGACAGGAGCCGGCTCTTGAAGCAGCCGGCGCGCACCGGAGTGAAAAATGCCTCTACCGTACGCAGTCCACGCAGCCCAGGCGGCAGAATCCGTCGCACTCACGAACCTGCCGGAATGGGATCTGTCGGATCTTTATCCGTCCGTGGAAGCACCCGAGGTGACTCAGGATCTGAAAGAAGCGCTTGAACGCGCCAAAACATTCGAAACCTCGTATAAGGGCCGCTTGAGCGAGTTGGCTCAGGAAAACATTCCGGCACTGATTACGGCCATCAGGGCTTACGAGGACCTGGAAGACCTGATGGGCAGGCTGATCTCGTTTGCAGGGCTTGTTTATGCCGGCAACACGATCGACCCCGTCGCACAGAAGTTCTATGGCGACGTTCAGGAGCAAATCACCACCGCAAGTTCACATCTCCTGTTCTTCACGCTGGAATTGAACACCATTGACGATGCCATCGTCGAAACGGCCCTTAAGGACGAGCAGCTAGCTCATTTCCGCCCCTGGATCGAAGATCTGCGCAAAGGCAAGCCCTATCAGCTGGAAGATCGCGTCGAACAGCTTTTCCATGAAAAATCGGTTACCGGCAGCAATGCCTGGAACCGTTTGTTCGACGAGACCATGGCGTCCTTGACCTTCGACATAGAGGGCGAAAAGCTTCCGATCGAACCCGCGCTCAATCTGCTTGTCGATCCCTCGCCGGAAAAGCGGGAACTCGCTTTCGGTGCTCTAAAAGAGACTTTCTCGGAAAATCTCAGGACTTTCGCACTGATCACGAACACGCTGGCCAAGGACAAGGAGATTTCCGACCGCTGGCGCAACTTCAAGGACATCGCTGACAGCCGCCATCTCGCCAACCGGGTTGAACGCGAGGTCGTCGATGCCCTTGTCGCGGCCGTCCGCGATGCTTATCCGCGGCTGTCGCACCGATACTACAAACTGAAAGCGAAATGGCTCGGCGTGGAACAGCTCAACAGCTGGGATCGCAATGCACCGCTACCGGACGCGGACACACGGGTTATTCCCTGGGACGAGGCCAGGCAAACCGTCCTGTCGGCCTATGACGCCTTCTCGCCCGACATGGCCGAAATTGCTGGACGGTTCTTCGAAAAGGGCTGGATCGATGCGCCTGCGCGGTCCGGCAAGGCACCAGGTGCGTTCGCGCACCCGACTGTTCCGAGCGCGCATCCTTATGTCCTACTGAACTACCAGGGTAAAATCCGGGACGTGATGACGCTCGCACATGAGCTTGGGCATGGTGTTCATCAGGTTCTTGCCGGGCACAACGGGCCGCTCATGGCACCGACCCCGCTGACACTTGCGGAAACGGCGAGCGTCTTCGGCGAAATGCTTACGTTCAAGTCACTGCTTGCAAAGGCCGAAAACCCGAAGACGCGCAAGATCATGCTGGCGTCCAAGGCCGAGGACATGATCAATACCGTGGTCCGCCAGATCGCGTTTTACACATTCGAGCGCAAGGTCCACACCGAGCGCCGCAATGGCGAACTCACATCGGACAAGATCGGTGAACTCTGGATGTCTGTTCAGGGCGAAAGCTTAGGGCCGGCGATCAAGCTCAATGACGGCTACGAAGCCTTCTGGACCTACATTCCACACTTCATTCATTCGCCGTTCTACGTCTATGCCTATGCGTTTGGCGATTGCCTGGTGAACTCGCTTTTCGCGGTCTACGAGGATGCCGAAACAGGGTTCCAGGAAAAGTATTTCGATCTGCTCAAGGCAGGCGGCACCAAGCATCACTCAGAGCTTCTGGCACCTTTCGGTTTGAGCGCGACCGACCCGGATTTCTGGAAGAAGGGCCTTTCTGTAATCGAACGCATCATTGATGAACTCGAAGAGCTGGATGCGGAATGAGGGGCGCGGAAGAAGTCTGAATGCCTTCACCTGCGAGCCAGCCGTTCCGCCACAGGCCCTACGACGGTTCCACGCAGCCGTTCACGGTCGGGTTGCGGCCCATTGGTGAGGAAGACTGGCTTGAACCTGACCCATTGCTGGAAGAGCATCTGAACGAAAAAGAACGCTTGTTCGCGCATGATCTTTCAGCAGTGTTTCGGGAAGAAGACAACACAGAAAAAAGCCAGGGCGAGGTTCTCGGGCTCGTCATCGAAAACTTGTCGCGTTTTCATGGCGCGACATATTCATTTAAGGGCGATACCGCGACGGTCGGACGACCGGGCCGCAAAATTCCGGTCAAAACCGCCCCGTTTCTGCTGACGGCATCCCGTCTGGTGCAGGAAGATCTGGTTATCATGCGACCAAGCCCGGAAGGCTACCGGCTGGTTTCAGCGTCGCTGTGCTTTCCGTCCTCCTGGCGCCTGTCGGAAAAAATCGGTCTCACCATGACGGGGATCCACGACGGCGTGCCGGGCTTTAACGGGTCACGCATGGGACAGGTGGTTGCCCGGCTCTTCGACAACCTCAAAGTCGGTCAACTTCTCTGCCGGTTTAACTGGTCGATCTACCCGGACGACAAATTGCACCATCCGATGCCCGAAGGAATTCCTTTCGATGTCGACAGCAGGACATTTGCCAGGCTGTTTCTGCGGGTTGAAAGGCAGACCCTGCGCAGGCTGCCTGAAAACGGCGACATCCTCTTCACCATCAAGATCCACCACGACCCGCTTTCTCTTCTCTCCCGCCAGGAAGATCGAGCGGCCATCGCCTCGAACCTGAGAGCGCAGCTGCTCGCGCTGCGTAACGACCAGTTGACCTACAAGGGTTTGACCAAGGCGCGGGACGAGATTGCCGCGGTTCTGCACCGCATGTGAATATGGATGGCGACGAATTGTCGACTGGTCCAGCTGGATTTCTTTGCCGTAGTTCATATTTGATGTGACAGTGAATTCTGTCAGGAATGCATAGTTTCAGATCTGCCGCAGGGAGTAGCTTGCCGAATGGCACAGTCCAAAGACCGTGAAAGCAATCGTTTCAGTGCCAGAATGGGGCGTTATGCCAAGGTCGGCACGAACATGAGCGGCATTGCGGCGAAATTCGCCGGTGCGCGGCTGTTCGGCATGAACCTCGACAACGCCAAAAATGCCGCAGAACTTGCGGAAGCCCTTGGTGGGCTGAAAGGGCCGCTGATGAAGGTCGCGCAGCTCTTGTCGACTATTCCCGATGCACTCCCGCCCGAATATACGACCGAACTTGCCAAACTGCAGGCAAGCGCACCACCAATGGGCTGGGCTTTCGTCAAGCGGCGCATGCGAGCGGAACTGGGTGCCGACTGGCAAGGCCGGTTCGCAGAATTCGGTCGGGAACCTGCTGCCGCCGCTTCGCTCGGGCAGGTGCACCGGGCAACGGCGCATGACGGGCGCGTCCTGGCCTGCAAACTTCAATACCCCGACATGGCGTCCGCGGTTGAGGCCGATCTCAAGCAACTGCAGATGCTTTTTTCGCTGCACAGGCGCATGAGCCCTGCGATCGACACGCGGGAAATCGCCAAGGAAATCAGCGCAAGGGTCCGGGAGGAGCTCGATTACACCCGCGAGGCGGCTCACATCGCGGTCTACCAGGAAATTCTCACCGACTATGACAATGTCCGCGTGCCGAGTGTCGTTGACGAATTGTCGACACGTCGCTTGCTGACAATGGGATGGCTCACCGGAAAACCGCTGCTTGACTACAAGGAGCACAGCCAGGAAGACCGGAACCATCTCGCGAAGACCATGTTCCATGCGTGGTGGCATCCGTTCAGTCATTTCGGCGTGATTCATGGTGACCCGCATCTGGGCAACTACACTGTGTTCGAGCAGGAAGGACAGCCGGCCGGGATCAATCTGCTCGACTATGGCTGCATTCGTGTATTCCCCGATTCCTTTGTCGAAGGCGTGGTTGACCTCTATCGGGGTCTCCTGGAAGAGGACAATGACCGTGTGGTGTCGGCCTATGAACGCTGGGGCTTCAAGAACCTCAAGAAGGAAGTCGTCGAAGTCCTGAATATCTGGGCGCGCTTCATCTATGGGCCGCTGTTGAGCGACCGCGTGCGATCAATTGCCGATGGCGTATCCGCAGCAGAATACGGCCGCAAGGAAGCCTTCAAGGTCCATTCCGCGCTCAAACAGCTCGGTCCGGTCACCGTGCCGCAGGAATTTGTCTTCATGGATCGCGCGGCCATCGGCCTTGGCGGCGTGTTTTTGCATCTGCGCGCCCAGCTGAATTTCTATCAATTGTTCAACGAGCAGATTGACGCCTTCGAAGCGGCAACCGTTCGGCGCCGTCAGGATGACGTTCTACAGGCAGCAGGACTTCGCGGCGCATCTCATGCGGCGTGAGGCTGCTTTTTGAGCCCAATACCGTCCCCGAGCCCAGCCCTGGCATGAGGCGGGCAAAAAGTCGCGTCAAACCGGCCTTATAATGCAATACGCCTCATTGCCGAACCGGCGTTCTTTATTGTATGAAGGCTGCCAACAGTGATTTTTTCTGGGGAACTTCATGTCTGACGAAAATGCACCCGCGATGGACTATGACTCTCACGAGCGGACTTACGAGGGTTTCATCAACTTCTCCAAAGTGGGCACCATTGCAGTTCTCAACATTGTGCTTTGCCTGATCCTGTTCGCTTTCGGCGGTACGACAGCGGTTGTGTTCGGGTGGCTGATGCTGATTGCCACGCTTGTGGCGTCCGCGATCGGACTGGCGCTGGGGGACTCAGGTTGGATCCCGCCAACGGCTATCTTCGTGCTGACCGGTGTGCTGGCGATCCTCACCGTCTAACCCGCGAAGGGTAACGGTTCACTGATCGTGGAAACACTTTGAAAGAGCGCGGCCTACAGCCGCGCTTTTTGTTTTTGCCAGTAAATCCGATACGGATCATATGTCCACGATTGCACCCGATTCGTTTGTCTACAGTCCGCCACAGGAGCCGTTCCTGCCGGTTCTTCATGCCGACAGCGATTTGCTGGTCGTGGGCAAGCCGAGTGGATTGCTGAGTGTGCCCGGCAAGGCTCCGGAGCATTCAGACTGTCTTGAAGCCCGGGCGCAGAGCATTTATCCGCAAGCGCGTATTGTTCATCGGCTCGACATGGACACTTCCGGCGTCATGGTGCTCGCGATGAATGCCGGTGCGCATCGGCATCTCGGTCTGCAATTCGAACGACGCAAGACCAGGAAGACTTACATCGCTGACGTCTGGGGACTGGTTAAAGAGGACAGCGGCGAGGTGGACTTGCCGTTGATTTGCGACTGGCCGAACCGGCCGAGGCAAATGGTCTGCCACGAAAACGGCAAGGAGGCGCTCACGAACTGGCAGGTGATCAGCCGGTTCGACAAGACGACACGCGTCAGGCTTTTTCCCCATACCGGTCGCTCACATCAATTGAGGGTGCATATGCTCGCGCTTGGGCATCCGATTCTGGGTGACCGCTTTTATGCCGAGGGGGAGGCGTTGGCAGCGTCGGGCCGACTGGCGCTTCATGCAGAGAGCCTCGAGCTGCATCACCCGACCGGTGGTGAACGGGTGACGTTCCACTCACGATGTCCGTTCTAGACGTTTCCCGGCCGTCGCACTCAGGCTGACCTACTTCCAAGTTTCTCCATCGTTTTCAGCCAGCGGCCGACTTGTGCCGGTTCGGCGTGTTCTACCATGCCGAAGACCGTGGACCTGACAGGTTTGAACCCGACGAAGCCAAGGATATTGCGCTTCAGGCTTTTCAGACTGTGTGCGCCATACCAGAGTTTGTAGGCAAGGGCGGGCATGCCGGTGGTCAGGACGATCCGTGCCGACTTTCCGCGCATCTTGCCTTTTGGCCAGCGGTCGCCCACTGAGCGTTCGAATGCGGTGTCATAGTGAAGAAGCTGTTCAAGAAAGGCCTTGGTATAGGCCGGCAGCGTGCCGAGCCAGAGGGGATAGATCAGCACCAGGTGATCTGCTTCCAGCAGGGCGTCACGCACGGGCCTGATGGTTTCCGGGCTCGGCTCGCTGGTGAAATCCGATGGTTTGCGGAGAATGGGAAAGTCAAGATCCGCGACACGGACCAGCTTCGGGCGATGTGCCGCCCGCTCCGCGCCAACTGAGTATGCTTTGGCGAGCGCGTGACAAAGGTGCTCGTTGTCCGGGTCCGGGTGGCCGTCCAGTATCAGGATGGTTTTCACGGCGCCTTCCATCGGTGTCAGAACAGATGCTGGAAGGTTCCAATGTAAACTGAGACTATTTTTTTCACGTTGATTCAGATCAGAGGGCACGCGGTTTGTGCTTGCAGTGATCGTTAGCCCTGACCGACCCGGCCGAGACCTTCACGCGCGATCTTGTTGGAATTGTCCAGTGACATTGCGCGGGAATAATTGCGGCGAGCGTCCTGCGGTTTGCCGAGCAATTCGAGTGCGAGCCCGCGATTTGCCCAGGCAACGGATGATTCCCGGTCCAGGTTAACCGCCATGGACAAATCCTCGAACGCGGCGTCCGGATCGTTGATCGCGAGGTAGGAGATGCCGCGGGCGATATATGGTGCGCTGGCTTTCGGGTTGAGGCCGATCGCAGTTGCAAAGTCCTCGATCGCGAGATTGTCCTGCTTTTGCGCCTGATAAATCAGACCACGATTGTAGAATGCGCGGGCATCACTGCTGTCACGGGCGATAACGGAGTTAAAATCGGCCAGCGCAGCGTTGTAGTTGCCCTGCTGGCGATAAATATTGCCACGACCAACATAGGCGACGTCGTAATCCGGCTTGATGTTGATCGCGCGCGTGTAGTCCGAAACGGCAAGGTCGGTCTTGCCTTGCCGGCGCAGCACCAGCGCCCGGTTCGCATAGGTCTGGTAGGACTGTGGATTGAGCTGGATCGCCCGGTTGAAATCTTCAATCGACTGGTCAAGTTTGCCGGCCTGGCCATAGGCAATGCCGCGCGTGCTATAGGCAGTCGCATCGGACGGATTCGAATCGATCACGGCGGTGAGCGAAGCAATGTTCGTGGATGAACCGGCAGACCTGTTGACCGGGACGTCATCATAAACGCCAGACGTGTTGCACGCAGCGAGTAGTGCGGCAAGGCTGAAAACAGTCGCGTGAGGCAGAAATTTGCGCATGCGGCACATTTGCTTTCTTACAGTCTAGCGTTTGAACATGCCGTACATCAGCCTCCAATAGGGCGGTAATGTGGCTGCGCTTATTTATGCTTACTTACGTCCAGAAGATTCTTTTTGAAAACGCCAAAAAGCCGACCGTATTTCGGTCGGCCTCACGGCAGATTTTCTTGATAAGGACGGTTCAAACCGCCGGGCGTACTCCAGCCGCTTTAGCGGCGAGCAGACTTGCCCGGAAGAAGACCTTCGCGCTGTGCCCGCTTGCGAGCCAGCTTGCGTGCGCGGCGGACGGCTTCAGCCTTTTCGCGCGCCTTTTTTTCTGACGGCTTTTCAAAGTGGCCGCGAAGTTTCATTTCACGGAAGATGCCTTCGCGCTGCATCTTTTTCTTCAGCGCCTTGAGCGCCTGATCGACATTGTTGTCGCGAACCAAAACCTGCACGCGTTTTTTCCTGTTCTCGATGCCCTGCGGACAACCGCAGACAAATTGGACCTTGATTAAAGACGCTTTGCCAGCTCTCCAATCGATCGTTCTGTCACCACGCCGCGATGTACCATTGCAGCAAATGGCTGCGATGCATTCACTTGTGTACAGAAGCCTGATCGCCGCTGACGCGTCGCTCACATGAGGCGGGTTAATACCAGAGGGACACGCGTGTGTCCACAGTCATTCGCAAATATTGCGGCCAAATTCCCGCGTGCGGTATGGAACCACGGCATGACAACCATGGACAGAATGCGCTTTCAGGACTAGAGGTGAGTTTCTCACCAGAACCCAAATGCCTCGTTCAAGAAGGCGGTTCATAGCCCCGATTGTTGGAGGAAGCAATGGCGCACCCTGCGTCACGGGATCCCGAGTCGTCCAAAAGCGCGACTTTGTGGCAAAGCGATATTCTACCGACGCTGTCGCTCGGAATGCCGCTGGCCGGGGCGCAACTGGCGCAAATGGCGATCAACACAACCGATGTCCTGATGATCGGGCGCCTTGGTGCGGTGGAACTCGCAGCCTCCGTGCTGGCGTTCAATTTCTACATGCTGTTGTGGTTCTTCGGCATGGGCGTGCTGCAGGCCGTCATACCTCTGGCAGCGCGCGCACGTGGTCAACGCAGGCCGCGCGACCTTCGCCGGGCCGTACGAATGGGTTTCTGGGTTTCGGTGCTGTTCAGTATCCCCGTCTGGGTTGTTCTCTTTTTCACCGAATCGATTCTGCTAAGGCTTGGGCAGGAACCTGAGCTGGCGCAGCTTGCGGGGCTTTACATGCGCGTCCTCCAGTGGACCATGCTGCCTGCGTTGCTGATCATGGCCATCCGGGGCTTTCTGACCGTTATGGAACGCACGCAGGTGGTCCTTTGGGCAACGATTGCCGGCGCAGTCGTGAACGCAATTCTGGATTATGTGCTTATATTCGGCCATTTCGGATTTCCGCGCCTGGAACTTGTCGGCGCCGGCATCGCCTCGGTCTTCAGTGCATCGACGACGTTCCTGTTCCTGCTTGCCTATTCGCTGCTGCACCCGAAACTGCGCCGCTACAATCTGCTTGGGCGTATCTGGCGATCCGATTGGCCAGTCTTTTTTCAAATTGTGCGCCTTGGAACGCCGATCGGCCTGACAATCGTTGCCGAAGGGTCGCTGTTCACGGCTTCGGCCATCATGATCGGTTGGCTTGGCACGATCCCACTGGCAGCCCATGGTATCGCGCTCCAGATCGCCTCACTCACCTTCATGGTTCCCGTGGGCCTGTCAATGGCCGCGATGACCCGGGTCAGTCTTGCCGCAGGACGCGGAGATCATGAGGGTATCGGCCGGGCAGGGTGGACGTCACTCGGCGTGACCACGTTTTTCATGGGCTGCTTCGCCGTGCTGTTCTGGACAATTCCGGAAACGCTTGTGGGGCTTTATCTCGACCTCAACGATCCGGAAGCGAGTGACGTGCTCGCCTATGGTGTCTCATTCCTGCTGGTTGCGGCGCTGTTTCAGCTCGCGGACGGCGGACAGATTATCGGCGTGAACAATCTGCGTGGACTTGGCGATACCACCATACCACTTTTCTATGCCCTGTTTGGCTATTGGATCGTCGGTCTCAGCCTGTCGCTCGGACTGGGATTTCTGGCCGGGTGGGGCGGTGTCGGCGTGTGGATCGGATTGGCTGGTGGACTGGCATGCGTCGCACTTCTCGCCAATTTTCGATTTGCACGCCGCGAGGAACTCGGACTGGTCAGAGGCTGACGCCAGGGTGGCGCTTAACCGGACTTCGGACCAATTCTGTTGACGTGCCCCATCTTTCGGCCCTCTCGCGTTTCGGCCTTTCCGTAAAGGTGGAGCTGCGCTGCCGGGTCGTTCAGAACGTCGCTCCAGGCGTCGACGTCAAATCCGATAAGGTTTTCCATCACAACGTCAGAATGGCGGTCCGATGAGCCGAGGGACCAGCCTGCGACGGCGCGAATATGCTGGTCGAACTGCGATGTCAGGCAGGCATCCTGTGTCCAGTGTCCGGAATTGTGAACACGTGGCGCGACCTCGTTGACCAGCAACCTTTCGCCTGTCTCATCGCGCACCAGAAACATCTCGACGCCCATGACTCCGACGTACTCAAGGCCGGCAACGATCTGCTCGGCCATGCGGCATGCCGTTTCAACGGTTTCGGGGCTGACGCCCGCAGGCACTGTTGAGGATTTTAATATATGATTTTCATGGTGGTTGCGGGCGACGTCGTAGCTGCGAACCGTCCCGTCGAGGGTCCGTGCAACGATGACCGAAACCTCGCATTCAAATGGGACCAACTCCTCCAGAACGGCTGGAACAGCACCAATGGCCTCGTAGGCTCCAGGCACCGTTTCATTGTCGCGGATCATGAGTTGGCCCTTGCCGTCATATCCGAAGCGTCTGGTCTTCAAGACGCCAGCCCCGCCAAATCCCTCAACCGCGTTTTCAAGATCTTCCTGCGAGTTGACTTCCGCATATCCGGCAATGGCCACACCGGCACCCGACAGGAACTCTTTCTCAAAGAGCCTGTCCTGCGAAACTTCCAGCGCACGCACGCCCGGGCGCACCGGCACCCGTTCATCGAGATGCGCAGCTGTCGGGCCGGGCACATTCTCGAATTCATACGTGACGACCGAAACCGTGTTGGCAAAGCGGTTGAGCGCGTCGATGTCATCATATGGCGCAACGGTGTAACTTGCGCTGACGTCGAAGGCCGGACTGTTTGGATCAGGGCAGAAAATGTGTGTTTTCAGGCCCAGGCTCGCCGCCGACTGTGCGAGCATCCTGCCAAGTTGACCGCCTCCGAGAATGCCTATCGTGTCGCCGGGCTTTAGCCGTTCTTTTGTCGTCATCACACTGTTCCGCGTTGCAGAAACCTAAGGAGTGTCGTTGGTTGGAAATTCCGCCACAGCGGCGGTCCGTTCCGCGCGGTAGGTGTCGAGAGCTGCCTCGACCGATGGATTACCGAGTGCCAGAACCGCTGCCGCAAGAAGGGCGGCGTTGGTCGCACCGGCTTTCCCGATCGCAAGCGTGCCCACGGGTATTCCTCCAGGCATCTGTACGATCGACAGAAGGCTGTCTTCACCGGAAAGAGCCCGGCTTTCCACCGGCACTCCAAAAACCGGCAATGGCGTCAGCGAGGCGGTCATCCCGGGCAGGTGTGCGGCGCCGCCGGCGCCTGCAATGATAACCTTGAACCCTTCCGCCTTGGCTCCCTTGGCAAATTCATACATTCGCTCGGGCGTGCGATGGGCGGAGACAATGCGGGCCTGATAGGTGACGCCCAGCTGATCGAGCGTATCCGCCGCATGTTTCATTGTCGGCCAGTCGGACTGACTGCCCATGATGATCGCGACATCCGCGTTTGCCATTATTAGCTCCAAAGTCCGGCGGGCTCAGAAAGGCGCGGAGTATATGCACAGTGCGGCGCATCGCAAGCAGGAAACCGTACCTTGGCGCAAATTTGCAGCCTGTGAGCGCATTCGCTGCACTGCCGGGCATGTTTTCAGGCGATAATGTCGGGAAAAAGCTGATCTTCCAGAGCTGTTATCCGGTCCTTGATCATGAGTTTTTTCTTCTTCAAGCGCTGCAGCTGAAGGACGTCATGGTTTGATGTCCCTGCAAGTGCCTCCACTGCGACGTCAAGATCTCTGTGTTCCTGACGAAGCTGTGCCAGCTCCATTCGCAAAGCATCCGTGTCCATTTGGCCCTCGATTCCCCCAGTACTCAGGAGACAAGTCCTAGTCCATTTTGTCACCTGCGGGCAAGATAGCATCTTTCGCGGCTGAGCCGTCTCATATGGGGTTGGACAGGGGAAAGTCATCAAACGACTGTCCAATATTTGTTCACAGCGTGAAGTCCTGATCCGGCAAATGAATTGGAGTTATTTTTCGAGCGTTTTGAAGCAGTTAATTGCGCCCGGTTTTTTAGAGTTTTCTAAGCATATCGGCATGAATGCATAATTTGACGGCGAAATGCGTAAGATATGCAGAATCTGCAATCGACAAGGCCAGATTTCCTGTGGCACGATGTTAACGTTGAGCCAACAGACAGGAGGTTTATCCATGTCAATGCAGTCGCATCTCGAAGAACTTGAGCGCCGTCACGCGGAAATGAAACGCAAAATCGAAGACGCTCTGATGCATCCGAGTACAGACTCACTGGAATTGGCTGACATGAAACGACAGAAGCTCAAGATCAAGGATGAGATTGAGCGAATAAGGCACGATAAAACTCTTCACTAGACGGTTTTACTGTCGAGAGAGAACCGGAACGCCGCGCTTTGTGCGGCGTTTTTGTTTTACGTCAGAGCTTCTTAGCTTCTTCACGCAGGGCAAACTTCTGGATTTTCCCGGTCGACGTCTTGGGCAAGTCGCAAAAGATAACTGTCTTCGGTGTTTTAAAGCCCGCAAGGTGCTGCCGGCAAAAGGCGATCAGGTCCGCCTCGCCAACATCCGCACCGTCTCTGATTTCCACAAAGGCACAAGGTGTTTCACCCCATTTCTCGTCGGGACGTGCAACGACGGCTGCCGCCTGAACGTCCTTGTGCTTGTAGAGCACGTCCTCGACCTCGATCGACGAAATGTTTTCTCCGCCGGAGATAATGATGTCCTTGGAGCGGTCTTTCAGCTGGATGTATCCGTCCGGATGCATGACGCCGAGATCGCCGGAGTGAAACCAGCCTCCCTCAAAGGCCTTCGCCGTAGCGTCAGGGTTCTTCAGATACCCCTTCATGACCACGTTGCCGCGGAACATGACTTCCCCGAGGGTTTCTCCGTCAGCAGGCACAGGCGCGAGCGTTTCCGGGTCCAGGACCGTCAGATCCTCCAGAGCGACATAGCGGACACCCTGCCGCGCTTTTTTCTGAGCCTGCTGTTCCAGCGAGAGAGCGTCCCACTCCTGCTGCCAGTCATTGACCACCGCCGGTCCGTAAACTTCGGTCAAACCATAGAGATGCGTAACGTTGAAGCCGGCGGTTTTCATCGCCGCAAGCACGCTTTCGGGGGGTGGTGCGGCAGCTGTGAAGAATTCGATTTCGCGGTCAAGATCCCGTTTTTGATCGGCTGACGCGTTCAGGAGCGTCGACATGATGATCGGGGCACCGCACAGGTGGGTCACATTTTCATCGGCGATCAGGCTCCACATGGCATCCGGCCTGACCCAACGCAGGCACACATGCGTGCCGGCAACAATGGAGATCGACCAGGGAAAACACCAACCGTTGCAGTGAAACATCGGCAGCGTCCAGAGATAGACCGGGTGCTTAGCCATTGACGCGGTGATCACATTGGCCTGCGCCAGCAAATATGCGCCGCGGTGATGATAAACCACACCTTTGGGATTTCCTGTCGTGCCGGACGTGTAGTTCAGCGTGATCGCATCCCATTCGTCATCCGGCAACGACCAATCGTAGTCAGGGGCGCCCGACTGCAGGAAGGCCTCATAATCAAGCGTTCCAAGACGCTCGCCCTCTTGTGGGAATTCCGGATCGGAATAGTCGATCACGGTTGGGGTCACTGTCGCGAGTGAAAGGGCTTCCTTAACGACAGGCGCATATTCGCGGTCCGTAATCAGTACCTTGCAATTCGCGTGATCGAGCTGGAAGGCAATGACTTTGGCGTCGAGACGCGTGTTCATGGAATGCAGCACGGCCTTTGTCATCGGAACGCCGTAGTGGGCTTCGAGCATTGGCGGTACGTTGGATAGCATCACGCTGACAGTGTCGTTTTTGGAGATGCCGAGGGACGCGAGTGCAGATGCGAGCTGGCGGGCGCGGCGGTAGAAAGTCCGGTAATCGGTCCGCTGCTTGCCGTGGACAATGGCCGTCTTTTCCGGAAAGACATCGGCTGCACGCGCCAGGAAACTGAGCGGGCTGAGCGCTGCATAGTTGGCGGTGTTCTTCTCTAGCCCCTGTTCAAAGGGGCTCGTGCCGGCATTCATTGCCTTCCTCCCACGGTATCGGTCTGTTTTGGATATCAAATCCGGAAACGCCGTGCCGCGCAATCTCCCATGTGACATCGATGCAGGCTAGGCGAGCAGGTTCGTTAGACCGTCATAGGTCAACTTCGCACCAATCAGACCCATGAACACGTAGATGAGTTTGTAGAACGTGTCGGCATTGATGATCCTGATCAGGCGAACGCCCGCGAGGGTCGCGACCAGGGCCAAGGGCATCAGAACGAACGACGTTGCGAGATTCGTCGTGTCGAACTGACCGAGAAAGAAATAGGGCACAACCTTGATGGCATTGACGGTCGCAAAGAAGATAACGGCTGTACCAGCGAACAGCAGCTTCGGCATTCTGAGCGGAACCGTGTACATCTGGTAGGGCGGCCCGCCGGTGTGACTGATGAAGCTGGTGAACCCTGCGATGCCGCCCCAGAAGAAGCCCCAGAACGGCTTGTGCCCGCTTGCCGTTTTCTGCTTGCGCCGTTTGAAAACATAGTCCGCAACGAAGGCAAGCGAGGTCACGCCTACCAGGAGTGTGATGAAATTGTCGTTGACATAAGCCGCCGCTGCCCAGCCGACGATGATGCCTACGACGGCGGCCGGCAACATGATCGCGAGACAGGTCCAGTCCGCGCGGCCCCGATAGGCAAACAGCGCAACGACATCCATCAATAAGAGGATCGGCAACATGATCCCGGCCGCCTGAATAGGGGAAATCACCAGGGTCAGGATCGGTACCGCCAGCATGGCCAGCGTGCCGCCGAAGCCACCCTTGGACAGGCCAACGAGGATGACCGCCGGTATTGCAGCAGCGTAAAACCAGAAATCGACGATCGGGATCATATGTGGCGGGAGTCGTTTGGGTAGAGCCGTTGGACGCGGAAACAAGCATACCAAAGTGCTTACGTAAAGCCCCGACCGTCTAATTGCCTACACTTCGACACTTGCATTTCCTGCTTCCCTTACAGCACTCTGTCACCAAAATGCCGAGGCGGCTTTTGGGAGGATTATGAGATGGCGAGCCGGTATCAAGAGGTCTATCAGGGCTGGAAAGAGGATCCGCTGGGTTTCTGGAAATCGGCAGCGGCGGAAATCGACTGGATCTCAAAAAGCGAGAAGGTGTTCGATCCCGACCAGGGCCAATACGGTCGCTGGTATCCGGATTGGGAGTGCAACACCTGTTACAATTGTCTCGACCGGCACGTGGAACGCGGACGCCCCGGACAACCGGCACTCATATACGACAGCCCGATTACCGGAAAAAGCGCGACTTACACCTACGCCGAGCTTCTTGAAGAAGTAGAGGCGTTTGCTGCGGTCCTCAGCGACAAGGGGCTCACGAAAGGCGATCGTGCGATCATCTATATGCCAATGATTCCCCAGGCGGTGATGGCAATGCTCGCCTGCGCGCGCCTCGGCGTCATACACTCCGTGGTGTTCGGCGGATTTGCTGCAAACGAACTGGCGACGCGGATCGACGATGCCACCCCCAAGGCGATCATCGCAGCCTCCTGCGGCATCGAGCCGGGCCGTGTCATTGCCTACAAGCCGCTTGTCGACAAGGCGATAGAACTCTCCGACCATAAGCCTGAAGCCTGTTTTGTGTTTCAGCGCGAGGAACTGGCCGCGGAGATGGTCGATGGGCGGGATCATGATCTTGGCAGCCTGGTAGGCGATGCGATTGCAGCCGGGCGAACCATCGAGCCTGTTGCGGTCAAGGCAACAGACCCGCTTTATATCCTCTACACATCGGGCACAACCGGGCAGCCAAAGGGCGTCATTCGAGACAATGGCGGACACATGGTGGCGCTCAAATGGTCCATGAGCAATCTCTATGACGTTCAGCCGGGCGAAGTCTTCTGGGCCGCGTCCGATGTCGGCTGGGTGGTGGGGCACTCCTATATCTGCTACGCACCGCTCCTGCATGGTTGCACGACGGTGCTGTTCGAGGGAAAACCTGTCGGAACACCGGATGCCGGCGTTTTCTGGCGCGTGATTTCCGAACACAATGTCGTGTCGCTGTTCACTGCTCCGACTGCCTTTCGGGCCATTCGCAAGGAAGATCCGGAGGGGGAGCTGATCAAGAAATACGACCTCTCCCAATACCGGTCCCTGTTTCTGGCGGGAGAGCGGGCCGACCCGGAAACGGTCAACTGGGCGATCGAACAGCTGCAAGTACCGGTTATCGACCATTGGTGGCAAACGGAAACGGGCTGGTGCATCGTCGGCAATCCGCTCGGACTTGGACAATTGCCGGTCAAACCCGGTTCTCCAACAGTGCCCATGCCGGGTTACGACGTCCAGGTTCTGGATGACGCCGGTCATCCGCTCGGCGCCAATACGCTTGGCAACATTGTGGTGAAACTGCCGTTGCCGCCAAGTGTCCTGCCGACGTTGTGGAACGCCGACCAGCGCTTCTTCGATGCCTATCTCGCCGAGTTTCCCGGCTACTACAAGACATCCGATGCCGGGATCATCGATGACGATGGCTATCTGTCGATCATGGCCAGAACGGACGATATCATCAATGTGGCCGGTCACAGGCTCTCAACCGGTGGCATGGAAGAGGTTCTGGCAGCGCATCAGGACGTCGCGGAATGCGCGGTCATCGGCATTGCGGACAAGCTCAAGGGACAGCTGCCGTGCGGTTTTGTGGTCCTTAAGTCCGGTGTCGAGAGGGCGCATGACGAGATCGAAAAGGAACTGGTGAAGCTGGTGCGGGAGAAAATCGGTCCTGTTGCCGCTTTCAAGATAGCGATCACGGTCGACCGCTTGCCGAAAACCCGCTCCGGCAAGATCCTGCGCGGCACAATGCGTCAGATTGCCGATGGCGAGAGTTACAAGATGCCAGCGACCATCGATGACCCGGCGATCTTGGATGAAATCACCGACGCACTGAAATCGCACGGGATTTCCGCTTAGGCGTCAGGGCTTCCGTAACTGGAGGCCGGGATCAGCCATCGACACCGCCGTTATTGACGCTTAAGGTCGGGCCGCCGTCTAGCGGCCCGCGTGACAATCGACGCGGATTGTAATGTGTCAACCGTGAGGTTTTTCGTGTCGTTGGAGAATAAGGTTGCGATCGTCACAGGCGGAGCCAAGGGTATTGGCTTTGCCGTCGCCAAACGCTTCTTGAGCGATGGGGCCAAGGTCGTCGTCGCGGATATCGATGACGCAGCCGGGGAAGAAGCGGTCGAGGATCTCGGCAGCCTCGGCGAGGTCATGTACATACACTGCAACGTGGCAGAGCGTCTGGACGTGCGCAACATGGTTGCCGAAACGCTCAATGCGTATGGTGACATTGATGTTCTGGTCAACAATGCCGGTATTGTGGTCGGCGCTGAGTTTCTCGAGCTGGAAGCAGACGACTTCGACAGGATCCTGTCGGTCAATCTGAAGGGCGCATTCCTGTGCTCGCAGGCTGTTGCCCGTCATATGGTGGAGAAGGTCGAAGGCGGCGGAGACCCTGGCTGCATTATCAATATGACGTCGGTCAACTCCGTGCTCGCCATCCCCAACCAGATCCCCTATTGCGTGTCCAAAGGTGGTCTGTCACAGCTGACCAAAACAACAGCGCTTGCGCTTGCTCCTCACGGCATCCGTGTGAATGCCGTCGGACCGGGATCGATCATGACCGATCTTCTTTCCTCGGTGAACAACGATCCTGAAGCAAAGCAGCGGCTCATGTCCCGCACGCCTTTGCTGCGCATCGGCGAGCCGTCCGAAGTGGCGGGCGTCGCCGCGTTCCTTGCATCGGATGACGCCGGCTACGTGACCGGCCAGACAATATTCGCCGACGGCGGAAGGATGGCGCTGAACTATACTGTTGCGGTGCCTGAAGACGACTGATCGGGTGCGCATTGTCAGGCCTCTCAATCCACGCTTCCGATGAGAAAATTCAAGTCGGAACCACACACGATTCGTTATGTCTTCTAGCGTCTACGTGTTGCCTTTTCCCAGCCTTAGAGCAGGAGTGCGCGGCGGCCCGGATACTTATCCGCAAGCACCTTGAGTTCCTGAACCCGTTCGGTCTTGAAATGCCGGCTGTCTAACGCTTTGCTGGAGTCTAGGCCCGCCTTCCGCACGGATTTGCGGCGCAAGTGTACAAGATACTGTTACTTTCCGGCGAAACAGCGACTTGACCCTGACACTAGTGTCAATCCGATAAGCCTTTGCGCACACCAAAATTGCAGCAATGGCAAACAGGATTAGAAGCGCAATGACACGAACAAACAACTGGCAGGACAAAGTCGCGATCATTACCGGAGGCAGCTCTGGCATTGGCAGGGCCCTCGCACTCGCTCTGGCAAGCAATGGGGCCAAAGTGCTTGTCACCGGGCGCAACGAGGCACGACTCGCAGATATGTCCGACAGCCATGGGTCGATTGAGACGCTCAAGGCCGACAGCTGCGAACCGGCAAGCGCCAAACGGATCATCGAATCGGCGACGGACAGGTGGGGGCGGCTCGACCTGATCGTCAACAATGCAGGCGCTGGTCAACCGCTTCAGATTGCCGACTACGACGCCGGCCTGATTGCGAAGATGGCAGCGGTGAACATTATCGGGCCTTCGCTGTTATTAAAGGAAGGCCATGCAGCGCTGCGGGCGAGCCAAGGTGCAATTGTCAATGTCGGATCCGCGGTGTCCAGAAACGCGGTACCGATGGTCGCCCATTATGCGGCCACAAAAGCCGCGCTGGAACATCTGACCCGCTCTTGGGCCGTCGCGTTGGCAAGCGACGGTATCCGGGTGAACGCGATTGCTCCCGGACCGGTCAAGAGCGGTGCCTTGACGGGTATGATGGGATTGCCGGACGAGGTCGCGCAGCAGATTGAAGCACAGGAAACAAGGCAAATTCCGCTGGGACGGCGTGGGATTCCGGCGGATATCGTGGCGTGGGTTCTGCGGTTAGGCAGCCCGGAGAATGAATGGCTGACGGGGCAGGTTCTGACCGTGGACGGCGGCTGGACGCTACGCACCTGACTTCCTGGGTACTGCCGGGCGGGCTAAATCCCCGCCCGCGATCTTTGACCTTCGATCAGAGTACATACATAGAGCGCCAAGCGGAAAGGGAATGGAATGCAAGCCAAGGAAGCTGCCGACAGGCTGGGACTTACGCAGCGCATGCTGCGTCACTATGAGAAATCCGGGTTGCTGGACATTGGCCGGACTGCAAGCGGCTACCGCGTCTACAGCGAGACTGATTTGCGCCGGGCTGCCCGCATTCGCGATTTCATTGCGACCGGTTTTTCAATACGTGAAATCCGGGCCATGAGCGCTTGCCTCTCCGATGAAGGAGCCGGACCCTGCCGGGGCGGTATCAAGCGCCTGATGGAAAAGCTTGAGCATATCGACAGGCTGAGGGCGGAGCTCGACCAACGTCGCTCAGCCGTTGTTGAACGTCTTGCCGAATTGAAGGAAGGCCTTGCAGATCACGACGAAAAGCATGTGCAGGACGAGACGCTCAATGCTTCGCCTGCCAGGCGTGTGAGCGCCGGTTTCGACCTTCCCATCTAAGGTTAGCGGAAACACAATCAGCGTCCGATCTGCCGGTCATCAAACTGTCGGGCGCTTGCAACACCAGGTTTCCGCTCGAGACATCAAGCCCTTCGGTCGCCAGGTTGCGAAGTGCTTTCGGCGGCTGCCCTAGCCGGTTCGGCTGACTTGTCAAAACTACCTGTATGCACAGGCATAGTTTTGAAATGTTATAAAGTAACAAATTCCTTGCGGAAGTTTTTTTTCTACGCTAACCCGAATGGACGAACGACCTCGATTTCGGCTGAGATCGATCGTCTGAAAATCCTTACACAGCCTGTTGGTTTGCGGAATACGGGGAAAACGACCATGTCCATTTTAGCAAGGCTTGCCTTTGCCGTCGCTTTGATTTTTGCCGGCGCACTACCCGCTAGCGCGCAACAAGGAAGTCTTACGATCGCTTCTGGCGGACCGACCACTGAAACGCCCGATCCGCGTGCACGCTATAACGGTTGGATGTCCAACCAGACAGGTGTCACGGAAACACTTATGGGCATCGACTACGATCTGACCCTTTACCCTCGGGTTGCGGAATCCATCGAGCAGACAGCCCCGACCACCTGGCGCGTCACCCTGCGTGAAGGCGTGATGTTCCATGACGGTTCGCCTGTCACGGCACAGGCCGTTATCGACGCGATCGCGCCGATCTCGCAGGAAGATCACGGCGGTTACAATGCACGGATCGCCAGTCTTCTGGATCTGGCGGGTATGACGGCAAATGGCGACCGGGTGATTGTTTTTGAAACGAATTCGCCAAATGCGGCATTCCCCTGGACTTTGTCTGAGCCCGGCATTGCGGTGCTTGGACCGGCTTCAGATGCGTTCCCGATCAATGCCACCGGACCTTATGTTTTCAAGGAAGCGATCCCGGGCCAGCTCTACCGTGCAGAGGCCAACCCGAATTACCGGCTTGGTACACCCGGACTGGCGGAAGTCCGTGTTGTCGCGGCTGATGATCCGGCGACCGCTGCTCTGGCCTTTGAAGCGGGCGAAGTCGACATGGTGATCAATTATCCTGAGTCTGATTTCGAACGTATCCAGAGCACAGGCGCACAAGGTTTTTCCGCACCGACGACGCGTCTTTATTTCTACTCCGTCAATGCGGCCGACGGCCCGATGGCCAACCCGTTGATCCGGCGCGCCGTTTCGCTGGCGATCGATCGCCAGGGTGTTGTTGATGCCACTCTTGCCGGTGTCGGCGGTATTCCGGCCGGTACGATCTTTCCGGCCGGACTGGGGTGGGCAGCCGATATCGCGCCTTCCTATGACCCGGCTGCGGCAGAAGAACTGCTCGCCGAGGCGGGGGCCGTCAAAGAAGGCGGGCGCTGGATGCTGGACGGGTCTCCTTTGGAAATCGACATCGTTACCTACTCCTCGCGGGCGGCTCTTTCGCCGACAGCAGAACTGACGCAGGCATTCCTGCAAGCGATTGGCATCACTGCAAACGTGCGCGTTGGCGAATACGGTGCCAGCAACGATGCGATCGCCGCCGGTACGGCAGATCTTTTCCTGCAAGCCTGGGTCAGCACTCCGCAGGGTGATCCCGGCGCGTTTCCCGAAGCTTTGGTGAAGACCGGCGCTGGATCCAATGCTGGTGGCTACTCCAACGCTGACCTGGACAAGCTGCTTGAAGATGGCCGTTTGACCTTCGACGAGGAAAAGCGCGCAGCGATCTACGACGACGTTCAAAAGGCGATTGCTGAAGATGCCGCGCTGATACCCGTTTTCCACGTCAGCCAGGTCAATGTCGCCCGTCCCGGTCTTAAAGGATACAAGGTGCACCCGACTGAGACATATTGGGTAACGCACGAGACTACGCTCGAGGAATGACCCTTTCAGTCAGTGGCCTGAGCGCCAGTCGCTCAGGCCGAACCATTCTGCATCCAACATCCCTGAGCATCGAATCTGGCGAGAGAATTGGATTGGTCGGCGCCTCCGGCTCCGGCAAGTCCACGCTTGGAAACGCTCTGGTCGATGATTTGCGTCGAAGAGGCCAAAGTGTCGCTCATGTTCCGCAAAGTCCGGATGAGGCGCTTGATCCGCTGCGCAGCCTGAAATTTCACTGGGCCGAAGCCGAGCGCGCGCTCGGTCTCGCGCCCGATACAGCGCGTCAGCAATTGATTTTCAAGGCGCTTCGGATCGAGGACGGTGATCTTCGCAAAAGGCCTTGGGGCTGGAGTCGCGGGATGCAACAACGCTTTGTCATCGCGATGGCCTTGATGGGCGCACCCGATCTTCTGGTCCTTGATGAACCGACATCCGCTCTGGACCCGGTAGTGGCCGCACGAACCATGGATTTGCTGGATGATCACCTGTCGGGCGGCAGAACCGCAATGCTGCTGATAACCCATGACCTCGGCCTCGCAGCCCGTAGGGTGGATCGATTGATTGTGATGGACGACGGGAAAATCGCCGAGGACGCCCCGACGCAAACCTTGCTCAATGCCCCCAAAACGCCAACAGCACGGTCCTTGTCCGCGCATCGAAACTGGCTGTCATTGCCATGCTGAAGCTCGAAGATGTGTCCGTCACGCGTGGCAAAGTCGTGACATTGCATGACGTCTCCCTGACACTTGCACCTGCCAAAACGCTCGCTGTCGTCGGGGAAAGCGGTGCAGGAAAATCAACACTTCTTGCCGCTGTATTGGGTCTTGTCAGGCTTTCGAAAGGCAGCGTCACCTGGATGGACGACAGCGTGCACCGCTGCCATCCTGCGCTGGTTATGCAGGAACCGCGTGCCGCTTTCAATCCTGCGTTGAGTTTGCGCCGGTCTGTTGCCGAGCCACTCAAGGCGCGCAAGCTGACATTGGACAAGGCGCGGCTGGAAAGGCTTTGCCGAGGCCTCGAACTCTCTCCGGATCTACTGGATCGCCGACCGAGCGAAGTATCGATCGGTCAGGCACAGCGGGTCGGGATCCTGCGTGCTCTTATTGCTGCTCCGGCCCTGGTGCTCTTCGACGAACCGCTCTCCGCCCTGGATGCGGTGACGCAGAAGCATACGGCCCGTCTGATCAGCGAATTGCAGGTCGAAGAGAAATTCGCGGCACTGATTGTTACACACGATCTTGGATATGCAGCCGCGCATAGCGATGAAATTGCGGTGCTTCGCAGTGGCCGCATCGAAGAAATCGCAACGGCCGAAGCCTTTGTCGCGCGCCCTCAGACCGACTATGGCCGGACGCTTCGCGATGCAGCCTTCTCGCTGGGTGCGCTGGAGGGGGCTGCGTGACACAAGCGTTGTTCGGACTTCTTTTGCGCGCCGCGGTCGTGCTGGCCGGGACTGCTCTGGCCACCTTTGCCTTGCTCTGGAACGCGCCTGGAGATCCCGCTCTGGCGATTGCGATCGCGCGTTACCATTCCGTGGTATCACCGGAGATCATCGACAAGATCCGGGTTGAAGCAGGGCTCAATGCAGGTTTTTGGACCGCATTTCAATCATGGATAGGCCCGATCCTGCAGGGTGATTTCGGCAATTCATCCGTGAGCGGACGGCCCGTATTGCCAGAACTTGCGGCGGCCACCTTTTATACTGTGCCGCTCGCACTCGCGGGCCTGGCAATCGGTCTGGCGCTTTCCATTCCGCTTGCGATCTTTGCCGCCAAACGGCCGGGAAGCTGGATCGATCGTGGTGCGGTTGCCATCGCTTCGCTCGGCGCAGCCATACCTGCATACTGGCTGGGGCTTCTGCTCATTCTCCTTTTTGCGGTCAATCTGGCCTGGCTGCCGGCCATGGGCGCGCGCACGCCCGCCCATGCAATCCTGCCCGCAATGACGCTCGGCCTTGGTGTGGCGGCATCTCTCACCCGGATCATCCGTTCCGGCATCCTGGAAGCGCGCGGACAGCCCTTCCTGCCTGCTTTCAGGCGGCGTGGCATCCCGGACAAAGCCATCGGCCGCGATCACATTGCACCCCATGCCGCTATTCCGGTGGTGACTGTTTTCGGCCTGGAACTGGCCTTTCTCCTGGAAGGCGCGGTCATGGTGGAGGTGATTTTTGCGCGTCCCGGCCTTGGCAGCTTTCTCGTGAGTGCGATCGAGGCCCGGGACTTTCCCAAAGTGCAAGCTGTCGTGCTTCTCGCTGCCCTGTTGTTTGTCATCGTGAACCTGCTTATCGATCTGTTCTACCGCGTGATCGACCCGCGCATTGGAGAACGGGATGCGTAGCGTCATTGTCCTGATTATCTGCCTGGTCCTTCTCACGGTCTTTGGGCCAATGCTCGCGCCTTATGATCCGACCGCGATCGACATTCCCAACCGCCTGCAGCCGCCTGGCGGTCAATGGCTTCTTGGAACGGATGCCCTTGGGCGGGATATCCTGTCACGCCTGCTCTATGGAGCCCGCTGGTCTTTGGGTCTGGCATTTCTCGTGTCGGTTATCGGACTTGCGGCCGGAACGCTTGTCGGCCTGATTGCTGCGCTCGGAGGGAAGACTGCCGACTGGCTGATGATGCGGACGACGGACACGTTTCTCGCATTTCCCGAACTCGTTGCCGCCGTCGTGATTGCTGGTGTTCTGGGGGCCGGTACGGGCAGTCTGATTTTTGCGCTGAGCGTCACCGGATGGATGCGCTACGCGCGGGTTGCGCGCGGGATCGGCCTCTCGCTCGCGACACGCGGCTACGTGGTTCAGGCAAAGCTTGCCGGGGTCTCCTTGCCGTCTATCGCCCGCTGGCACTATCTGCCTTCTTTGATGCCTTCGCTTACCGTGGTCTGGACCGGAATGTTCGCCCGAGCCATCCTGGGCATTTCAGCCTTGGGCTTTTTAGGGTTCGGTGTGCAACCGCCTTTGCCAGAATGGGGTACGATGCTGCTTGATGCGCGCATTCACATGCGCTCCAGCCCGCTCCAGATGATCTGGCCCGGATTGACGGTTGTCGGCTGTGTCCTTGCGATCAACCTTGCCGGAGATGCACTCCGTGATGCTTTGGCTCAAGGAAATGAAACATGAGCAGCATGGATCGTCCTGGACTTGGCATAGGGCTGCGCATTCTGTCGGGCTTTCTGGGTGCCGGCATGTTCGTCAGCGTCAAGGCTGTAAGCGAGGATGTGCCTCTCGGCGAGATCGTTTTCTTTCGGGCCTTTTTTGCACTGATACCCCTGATCATTTTCCTATGGCTGAGAAACGAGTTTCCCCAGGGCCTGGCAACAAAAAGACCGATTGATCACCTCATACGGTCAGCTTTCGGAGCTTTAGCCCTGTTCACTTCGTTTGCAGCAATCGCTAGGCTGAATGTGGCTGAGGCCATCCTGATCGCGCAGCTTTCCCCGGTGCTTATGGCTGTGGCTGCCGTTTTCCTGTTGTCGGAGAGAATAACCGTCTGGCGTGTCGGGGGCGTTGGGCTGGGTTTTGCCGGCGTTGTTGTTCTGGTCTGGCCGGAATTGAATGCGGGCGCCGCGGGTGAGGGACGCCTTATGGGCTATATCCTCGGTCTGGTGTCCGCTGTTCTGACCGCGCTCGCCCTTATCATGGTGAGGAGCTTGAACCGCACAGAGAGCCCGGGAGCTATCGCCCTTTACTTCGTCATTGCGTCGATGATCGGTGCGTTGTTCACGCTGCCTTCGGGGTGGATCATGCCGGATGGAATGACCCTGGTTCTTCTCATCAGTGCGGGGCTGTTTGGCGGTTTCACACATATCGCGATGACGCTCGCGTTTCGCTACGCGGAGGCGTCGCGCCTCGCACCTTTCGAGTATGTCGCGCTGCTCTGGCCGATCGCCGCCGACCTCCTGATCTTCAGGCTGCCGCTTTCCACGTCTTTTCTGCTGGCGGCTCCGCTCGTGCTGGCCGGTGCTGCGCTGGCCGCAGCAGAAGGCAGAGGGCAAGCCAAGAAGGCACGCGCAGCGTCCTGAGGAAAACGTCAGCCACCCAGCGACTGTCGCGGGTGCGCAGCGTCGTTCTGGAACGCTCGTCACGCCTTGCTTCGTTGAAACCGGCAGATTTAAGCGGTTTCTTTCTGCTTTTCCGCGCCGAACTGCAGGCGTGCCAGTTTGGCGTAAAGACCACCCGCGGCGCTCAACTCGGCGTGCGTACCTGTCTCTACAATTTGGCCGTCTTCCATGACGACAATCCTGTCCGCTTTGAGGACGGTCGCGAGCCGGTGTGCAATGACAAGGGTCGTACGGCCGGCCATCAGTCTGTCGAGCGCCTTTTGGACCAGGTTTTCGCTTTCCGCATCGAGCGCGCTGGTCGCCTCATCGAGAAGAAGGACAGGAGCATTGCGAAGGACCGCACGGGCAATCGCAATCCGCTGACGCTGGCCGCCTGAAAGCGTGATCCCGCGCTCGCCGACAAGCGTGTCATAGCCATCTGTCATGTTCTCGATAAAGGGTGCTGCCAGCGCGGCCTGCGCCGCCGCGACAATTTCCTCGCGCGAGGCATCCGGGCGCCCATAGGCAATGTTCTCGGCAATCGTGGCGCCGAAAATTGCCGTATCCTGCGGAACAAGGGCTATGTGACCGCGCAGATCCGTGGGGTCGAGCTGTTTCAACTCGACGCCATTAAGGCGGATCGAACCCGCGCCCGGATCGTAGTAACGCATCAGAAGACTGAACAGTGTTGACTTTCCGGCACCCGACGGCCCGACCACAGCGACCGTTTCTCCGGGCGAAACTTCCAGAGTAAGGTTCCTTACAACCGGCATGTCCTTGCTGTTGCCATAGGCGAAGGAGACGCGGTCATAGGATATTGCCCCAAGATGATTTTCCGGCAATTTGACCGGGTTGGCGGGGGCTTTTATCTCTGGCTCGATTTCGAGGAGTTCGGACAACCGTTCGGCAGCTCCGGCAGCCTGAGAGAGTTCGCCCCAGACTTCGGAGAGTGCAGCCAGGGACCCGGCGGCAAGTATCGAATAGAGCAGAAACTGGCTCAGCTCGCCGCCGGTGATCCGACCGGCAAAGACATCGCTTGCTCCGATCCAAAGAACCGCCACGATGCTGGAGCCAATAACGAAAATCGCAAAACCGGTCAGCGCGGCCCGGGCCATGATCGCTTGCCGCGCGGCTTGAAATGCCGTTTCGACGGCGGATCCATAGCGATCGGCGCTACGGCCTTCGTGTGTAAAGGCCTGCAGTGTGCGCACAGAACCGAGCATTTCGCTGGCATAAGCGGACGCATCAGCAAGTGTGTCCTGCGCGAACCGGGACCTCTTGCGCACCTTGCGGCCGAAACCCAGGACAGGGACAAGGATCACCGGGATCGCTGCGAGAACAAAAACGGACAGGCGCGGGCTTGTGACGACCATCATGACCGCGGCACCTGCGAACATGATCAGGTTCCGCATGGCCAGTGACGCGCTGGCGCCGAAGGCCGCCTTGATCTGAGTGGTGTCGGCTGTAAGCCGCGACAGGATCTCGCCTGATTTGGCACTGTCATAGAAGGACGGGCTGAGGCGTGTCATGTGGTCGAAGACGTCGGAGCGGATCTCTGCCACAACGCGTTCTCCCAACCACATCACAAGGAAGTAGCGGATGGAACTCGCCATCGCCAAGGCACAGACGACGCCGATCAGAACCGCAAAATAGGAATTTACAAGTGCTGGATCGTCAGCTCCGAACCCGTAGTCGATCATTCTACGAACCGCCGCGGGCAGGACAAGTGTAATGACGGCAGCGGAAAAAAGCGCTGCAACAGCCGCCAGAACCATCCCACGGTGCTTCAAAAGATATGGCAGAAGGCGTGTCAGCGGCTTCAAGGACCTGCGGGATCTGTCCTCTCCGCCCTGAGGGTCTGTTGCGCTTGCATTCGCCAAATGGGCTCTCCTTCTTGTCCGGGTCTATACGCCCGGTATGTCTCGTCTTTATCATGTTCCGGCGCTGGAACAATGCCTTGATCCCGATCGCCGCCCGAATGTGATGTGACAGAAAAACGCGCCGTATTCCTTGATCAAGGCCAAATGCGTATCGCAGGAAATTGTCCCTTGTCTTGACTGCTTGCTTGGGGTATATCCCCGCCTCATGTTTCTGAGGGCGGCGTCCGCATCCGGATCGGCGGCCCTTTATCTCGTTTTGCGCCTTTATCCATCGCTTGCGGCATAAGCCTTGGACGGCGCTTGAAAGGACCGGTCATGAAAGCGGATATTCATCCCGACTATCACACCATTAAGGTCGTCATGACCGATGGTACCGAATTCACCACCCGCTCTACATATGGCGCGGAAGGCGACACCCTGCAGCTCGACATCGACCCGACGTCCCACCCGGCGTGGACCGGCGGCGACCGTCAGCTGATGGACCGCGGCGGCCGTGTGTCCCGCTTCAAGAACAAGTTCGCAGGCTTCCTCGGCTCTTAAGCGCCCCGAAATTCTCGACATTGAAAACCCGGCCAATGGCCGGGTTTTTTATTGTGTGCTTAATACGTTCCCGCGGGTTTCCAGCCCGGCCGATCAACAACGTAGACAATCGTTTGTTCAGTCGGCAGTAACGGCAGACATCCACTTTTCCATAGTGCGCAGCGCAATTGGGTCAATTGTCGTGGGAATGCGGACATATTCGGAGACCTTGCCGGTCTCAGTCGGCTGAAGAAGGTGATTCAGTCCCGCCAGAACGAGTGTCCTGGATTGGGGATGACGCAACAACCCCTCCATCACCGGCGCATTCTGCCGGGGAGAGACCTGCAGATCGTGTTCGCCAAAAACGGCAAGGACAGGCACCTTGAGGGTTTCAAGGTAAGGCCGGGGATCATGCTTGGCATAAGCGATCGCCCAGGGTGATGACCAAAGGTCCACGTTCTCCTTGATCTGGCTGCGATTTGCGCCCGCCCGCTTGAATATGGCGGCCAGTATCTTTCGCATGTCCTGTGGGGTGTCTGGTGAGCGGAGTAATGACACCACCTCGTCGACTGCCCGAAGTTGCCGATCGATCTCACTTTCTGAAACTCCCTGCGCTCTTGCAACGTCTGCAACCTGTGTTGCCATGACGTCGGGAAGCAATCGAAGCGCAGGCGCTGCGAGTAATATCTGAAAGTCCGCCGCGTTTTGCTTATGTGCAATCGGCGCAAGATAACCACCTTCCGAGTGTCCGATGTATCCGGTCTTGCCGCCTGCAATGCGGGGATGCGTTTTCAGGAACCGCATTGCAGCTGCCGCGTCGGCAGCCAGTTCCATTGGTGTGACGGAAGAAAAATCGCCGGTGCTTTTGCCGACGCCGCGGTCATCGTATCGCAGGACCGCAAAGCCATGCTTCGTCAGGTGGTCAGAGAGAACCAAAAAGGGCTTGTGGCCCGCCATCTCCTCGTCTTTGTTCTGAGGTCCGGATCCGGTGATAAGAATGACGCCTGGAACACGCGCTTCGCCGTATGGAACCGTCAGTTCCGCATCCAGTATCACGCCAGGACTGCCACCCGGAAGTCTATGATGCTCGATGATGTAGTCCCGTTCACCTGGGGTTTGCGGGCGTTCGGTCAGACCGAACGCCGCAATATAGCCTGCAAAGGTTGCTGCAATGACGTCGAGTTTCATCACGTGTCCTGACGCTGCGGTGTCTGGTCGAGGGTTTCGGCCTGGTTGTTTGCTCTCTTTTCCTTACGCCAGCCCGGGGGCATGACGATTGTCGCGAGCCGGGATTTCAGTGGTCCGGGCCGAAGCACATCCTTCAAGAGAAGCGTTGTCTCGCGAAAGTTGATGATGAAGGGATTTGACGACATTACCGGTTCGGTTATCCCGTACAGGACCTGCTCGGTTTCCGGCTCATAGGTTCCGAAAAACCTGTCCCAGACGATCAGGATGCCGCCGTAATTCTTGTCCAGATAGATCGAATTCCTGCCATGGTGTACGCGATGGTTGGAGGGGGTGTTCAATACCCCGTCGAGAAAACCGAGTTTTCCGAGCTTTTCAGTGTGGATCCAGGATTGGTAAGCGATCACAACGGCGAAGGCGGCGATCACCTGGGCAGGATCGAAACCAATCATCACCATCGGAACGAAGAAAATCCAGGTAAACAGGGCTTCGATCCAGGCCAGGCGCAAGGCGGTGCTGAAATTGAATTCCGGCGATGAGTGGTGGACGCTGTGATAGGTCCAAAGCAGGCGGACACGGTGTTCGCACCTGTGCATCCAGTAATAGGTCAGGTCTGCCAGTAGGACCGCGAGCGGCCAGGACCACCAGGACAACGGAATTGTGGCAATCGCCAGATACTCCGCCGCGAAGATCCCGACAACAAAGATCGCGCCAAATGCAAGCCGTTCCAGAACATTGTTGACGATTGAAATCAGAATGTTCGCGCCAGTCTCCCGAAGTGACTTCCGGTAACCGGAAAAGACATCCCAGGCCGTTTCGGAAACCAGCAGCAGCAGGAAGACCAGGCCGATCATTTCCACGGCCGCGAACACAGGGTCCGCCAGTGACAAACGTGCTTCTATATTGTCGAACATCAGATACCTCATTAGAACGAACGTTCGTTCATTTAACTAATATCGTGCAGGCCGAATTGCAAGTCGGGTCAAAACCTGAAATGAGAAACACTCACAAACGTGGCAGGGAATCCTGAACGGGCAAGAAAAGCAGATGGCGGAACATAGACCAGAGAAATCGACGCGTGCGGACAAGACTGCACAGCGCCGTCAGCTGATCGTCGAAGCCGCGGCGAAGCTCTTCATTCTCAAAGGGTTTCATCAGACCGGCATGCGCGACATTGCGGGCGAGGCCGGTATCAGCCTTGGAAATCTCTACAATCACTTCAACGGCAAACATGAGATCATTGCGGCCATCGCGGAAATCGAGGCCTCGGAGATGGAGCCGCTGCTCAACCTTCTGGATTCGGTGTCGGCTGATGGCAGTGCCGCGCTGGCCGAGTTTGCCGAGGCCTATTTTGCAATCTGTTCGTCGCCGGAAAATGCGGCGCTCAGTGCCGAAATCGTTGCTGAGATCTTTCGAAATCCGGAGGCCGGCGGCGCGTTCCTGAAGACAAGGGCGCGCCTGATCGGGGCGCTCGAACGGCACATCCCCGATGTCTATTCAAGCCGAACGGCGACCGCGGGGCTTGTTCTCGACCTGATCGAAAGAGCAGGGCAAAGCGCTGTCGGAACAACTGCGGCATCTCAAAAAGAGATTAGAGCGTCCCTGCTGGAAATATTGACCCGCGTGATCGAGCCATCTTGAAATCTGTCGACGGATGAACGGTCGGGATCCTGAACGTAGTGTCCGAGCAGTCGGGACGGCATGAAAAAAGCCGCCAGATGGCGGCTTTTCATTGAAGCGGATTGAGCGCCTGGTCAGCCAAGCTTCGCGAAGGCCGCGTGCAGCTGGTTCAGTTGAGATGCGACCGGGTTGTCGTTGATCGCTTCTTCCTCGTGGTGCTCTTCGACGCCTTTGCGATAGAGCATCTTGTCGAGGTGAACGACGCGTTCCTGAAGACGCGTGGAGCGCTCGATCAGATCGCGCAATGTTTGCGGAAGATCTTCCCAGGACGGGCCACCGGTTGTGCTGCTGAGCTTATCCAGACGGACCTTATTTTTCTCGCTGCCTGCCTGCTCACGGGACATTTCGCCTTCGTTGACTGCGCGCTGAAGCAGGAGCCACGAAGCAAGTTGCATCAGCCGGGTTGTCAGCCGCATGGATTCTGTCGCGTAAGCGAGTGAAGCGGGGCGCGGCAGCTGCTTGGCTTCCTCGCGGCCCTCTCCATCCAGATACATGGCGGTTTCTTCAACGAGAGACATGCCTTCCTGAAACAGGTTCTGGAAGTTGTCCGAGTTGGCTAGGTGATGTGCAATGTGTACCGCACTTGCAGGACCACCGGCTTTTTTCATGTCTTCCGTCATAGGATTCTACGCCTCAACTACTCTTCCGGTTCGCCGCGCCCTTGTTTTGTTGTCCCGGCCCGAAACATCCCATGGCAGGATGTTCCGTTTCGAAACGCTGCGCGCTTTCATGCCAATTATGGAGCAAGCGCCGTGCCAAACGTGTTCCCGACGGCGATTAACCAGAACGAACACACGATACTATGGGGAGGAGACAAAAAAAAGAGCCGCACGGTTGCGGCTCTGAGTCTTTAACAGGGAGGCGTCAAACAGAGTGGACAGGAGCCACTCAAATCCAGATGACTGGATGGGTTTATTTATACTTTGGAAAGATTAATGAGAGGTAAACGAGTAAAAATTTACCTACCTGATTTACCGTGAAAGCGGCAAATACCTGAAATTATTTCACAATTTTGGCACAAATTACATGAGTTTCACCGAAAAACCGAGTTCGCAGCATCGCGAATAGTACTGCGTTGTTCCAACTCCTGCTGCGTACGGTTAATTTCAGCCTCAAGGGCCGAAATGCGCTCGGAAAGTTCTTCCTCCGACAGACGGGCAAGTTCTTCCCCAACGGTAATTTTTCCGGTCTCCAACTTTTTGGGGACATCTTCGTCAAAAAGGCTCATTGTCTGGCTCCCTGAAGCGTGGCACTCACATTCCCGCGACCTGTTCGCGTGTCGATCTTTCCTTTCGACACACTCTTCTCAAGTTTACCATAAGACAGTCTCGGATCGACCCACCAGTCCCAAAATGAACCAGAGGAATGGCCCATATGCAAAATTTGCCGGACACCATGACCGCAATTGCGATTAGCGAGCCGGGAGGGCCGGAAGTGCTCGTTGCCGAAGAGCGGCCGTTGCCTGTTCCGGGCCCGCACGAGATCCTGATCCGGGTCGAGGCCGCCGGGGTCAACCGTCCGGATGTCCTTCAGCGAAAAGGGGCTTACCCGCCGCCGAAAAGCGCGTCTGACCTGCCGGGGCTTGAGGTTGCCGGTGAGATCGTTGCCTGCGGTGATGAGGTCAAGCGCTACACGACAGGTGACAAGGTCACGGCGCTCGCTCCCGGTGGTGGCTATGCCGAATACTGCAAGGTTCCGGCCGGACATGCGCTGCCAGTGCCCGCAGGTCTGTCAATCATCGAAGCCGCAGCGCTGCCTGAGACCTTTTTCACCGTCTGGACGAATGTTTTTGACCGCTGTGCTCTTGCTGCTGGCGAACGGTTTCTCGTTCACGGTGGTACGTCGGGCATAGGCACCACAGCGATCCAATTGGCGAAGGTCTTCGGGGCAGAAGTGTTCACAACTGTTGGCTCCAACGAGAAGGCCGATGCTGTTCGAAAACTTGGCGCGGATCACGTGATCAACTACCGCACGGATGTCTTTGAGAAAGTCATTCACGAGATTACCGGCGGTGAAGGTGTCAACGTGATTCTCGACATGGTCGGTGGCGACTATGTCGAGCGGAACTGGAAAGCCGCGGCGGTCGAGGGGCGGATCTGCCAGATCGCGACGCTGAACGGCGTTGCGGAAAACGCCAATTTTTCGCGCCTGATGGTCAAGCGGCTGACGCATACCGGATCGACACTGCGCCCGCGCAGCGACGCCTTCAAAACTGCGATTGCAGAAAACCTGGAGGCGAAGGTCTGGCCGTTGATCGAGTCGGGAAAAGTGAAGCCGGTTATGGATTCGACCTACCCGCTCGCGCAGGCCGCCGAGGCCCATCGGCGGATGGAAGGTTCTGGACATATTGGGAAAATCGTCCTGACCGCGAGCGACTGATCTCCGCGCTTAGCACATGGAAACGCAGATTGAATGACAGTATTTGCGTTTCCGCTGCGTTCAGCATATATTCCCGCCACTTTCCATGAAATACAAAGAGAACACCGCTTTTTCGCCTTGCCGGGCGGGGGAGCACACGAGAGGAATTTATCCGATGGCGAACACGCCGCTAATGCCGAAGGCCACCGCCGTCTGGCTCGTGGACAACACGGCTCTGAGCTTCACCCAGATCGCGACGTTCTGCAAACTGCATCCGTTGGAGGTCAAGGCTATCGCTGATGGTGAAGCTGCGCAGGGTATCAAGGGATTGGATCCTATACTGACCGGCCAGTTGACGCGTGAAGAAGTCGAAAAGGCACAAAACGATCCCAACTATCATCTGAAGCTTCAGGGCTCAAAGGTGGTCGTGCCGGAATCCAAGCGCAAGGGACCGCGTTATACGCCTGTCTCCCGCCGCCAGGATCGTCCGAATGCGATCCTGTGGCTGGTGCGCAACCATCCGGAAATGAAAGATGCGCAGATCATGCGCCTCGTCGGCACCACCAAGCCGACGATTGCGGCAATCCGCGACCGGACGCACTGGAATTCCGCAAACCTGACACCGTCCGATCCGGTTACACTCGGTCTTTGCAGCCAGCTCGAACTGGACATGGAAGTTGAAAAGGCGGCGAAGAATGCACCGCAACCTGTTGCCGGTGAACCGGTTGCAACGCTGATGCCTGTTGAGGACAGCACGAGCGAAGACGCCATTGCCGCCGCTTTCTCGCTGGACCCCAGTCAGCCTGTGAAGCGTGAAGAAGAAGAGGAAATCGACGCGGACGCTGTCTTTGCGAAGCTCAATTCCTTGAAGGGTGATGACGTCGAAGACGCCGAAGGCGAAGACGACCCTAAGTAGCACCAGGGTTTGTCCACGTTTGTGTTCGACCGCCGGCTGGCTTCAGCCGGCGGTTTTTTGTTGCCGGTATGCTGTTCGATGAGCGCGAAGACCCCCTCGAAACCGGAAAGAAGCGCGTCCCCAGTGCTGAGCCAGTAAATTATCAAACTTGACAATTAAGTGCATTTTCCTAAATTGATTGTCACTCTTGATAATTAACTGGAGGCGAAGTTTGGCACGCCCTGAAATCAAGGACGATCGCCGCGAGCAGATCCTGGATGCGTTCGAACTGTGTGTTGCGCGCTATGGGCTTGAGGGAGCAACCCTCGGCAAGACAGCAGAGTTCGCCGGTCTCGCGCGCCCGCTCATCCGTCACAATGTCGGCAACAGGGAAGATCTTCAAAAAGCCCTTGTCGAACGGTTCCTGGTACGAAGCCGGGTTGCCATGGAACAGTTGCTGGCGTCGCTTCCGGATATAGATCGTCTCGAAACCCTTCTTGACGTGTTGTTCGATCGTCGAAACGCAAATCCGCAACTCGTTTTGGTTTTCAACGCCTTGAGCGCGGCTGCCCCGGACAATGCTGGGTTAGCGGCGCAGCTTCAGCAGTGGCTCGCGGATTTTGTGGAGCAATTGGAGGCAGAAATCATACGCGCTTATCCGGAGACCTCCGCTTCGCAGGTCGAAGCAGCTGCGGCCGGGATTTCCGGGATCTATTTCAACGTCGAAGCGCTTTATCCGATCGGCATTTCCAACCATTTCGTGACATCATCGCGGCGGGCTGCCGGCCTGCTCGTTTCAGCACTGGAGACCGGCAATGAGTAACGCTTTCCGCCTGCAGCCCGATGCCTATTTCCACGATGATTGGCTCAAACTGGAGCAGCAGACCCTGTTCCGTGATGCCTGGAGTTTTGCCGGAACGATCGCTGACTTCAGCGAGCGGGGGGATTACCGCCTTGTCACTATTGGAGCGGTGACCATCATCGTTGTCCGAGACAAGTCCGGCACTCTGAACGCCTTTCACAATTTTTGCCGGCATCGCGGGGCAACCTTGCTCGATGCGGCCGAAGGAAACACAGGCAGTACGATCGTTTGCCCCTACCACCGCTGGACCTATGGTCTTGGTGGTGAGTTGCGGGGTGTCCCGGACAGACAGAGCTGTTTCGCCGATATCGACCGTGCAAGTCTCGCCCTCAAACCGGCCGCAATCGGGATCTTCAAGGAATTCGTTTTTGTGAACCCGAACGGGCGGGCGCAGTTCGATGACTGGATCGCGCCGATCGCGGAAAAGGTCTGGCCGCATGACATCTTCGCCAGTGATGTCAAGGAAGCAGCACCGCTGGTCTATGACGTCAAATGCAATTGGAAGGTTTTCGTCGAAAATGCCATCGACGGATACCACTTGGCCTATCTCCATGAGCAGACGCTCGGTGGCCCGACACCTGACAAAAATGTCTGGGAAAACACCGGAGACCATATGATCTGGTATGCGAATGAGGACGGGATCCGGCACCGCCTCCCGCTGAAGATCCGGGAGGAGACGGGTTCAGCAGGCGTGATCAGCAGCGCGTCCGAGCCAGGATATGGCGGCGTCTACTTTCTCTTTCCTGCCACGCTCGTCGTTCCAACCCCGTATGGGCTTTCAATCACCTCACTGCGACCGTTAGCACCGGGCAGAACGCAGCTTGATGTGCGCCAGTGGGTCGGTCCCTGGCAATGGAGGGACGAGCGCAAGTACATACCAGGCTATGACAAGAAAACCGGTATCATTTCGTCGGACAACTGGACGAAACCAGCTTTGGAAACGGGTGATTTTCAAACCGAAGACATTTGGATCTGCGAAAAAGTTCAGCGCGGTGTGGAGATGCCGGGGTTCGAATTCGGTCCGCTTTCGGAAGGTCCGGGGGCTGAAGACCCCATTCGCTGGTTTCACAACAGTCTGTGTCGGCACATGAACCTGGACCGGAAGGAGGTTCTTTGAGATGGCTTTAACGACCATCCTTGGCATCATGCTCCTGGTCTGGGTTGCGTATGATCTTTACGCCGGAGAAGTCTGGCTGCATCGCAGCTTCAAACGAAAAACCGAACCGGTCGGCTACTGGTTGACGATCAGTGGCTGGTTTCTGGTCGCACTGTCATCTTTATTCTGGTCAGGATTTGCCTAGGGTCCGATTGATTGGAGAGACCGCTCTCAAGGGTTCCAAGAACGACACGTGGTGCGCACTGAAGTCCAATGAAACAAGGGCTTCAGTGCCGGGCTTCTTCGCGAAACGACAGATTGCTTTTTTCGCCCAGTCCATACCGGACGCAGCAATAGATTGCCGCGAGACTGAGGACCAGCCAGAGACCGCCCCAGAAGACGGTCGGGCCACCAAACTCTTCCGCGAGCATATATGCGTCCGACCGAGCGCCTGACCGGCGGATCGTGTCGTCGAAAATGTCGTAGGGCACATAGATGATGCTCGACAACCCGATGACGCGAAGGACCA
Organism: Roseibium sp. HPY-6; assembly: GCF_040530035.1. Lineage (NCBI taxonomy): Bacteria > Pseudomonadati > Pseudomonadota > Alphaproteobacteria > Hyphomicrobiales > Stappiaceae > Roseibium > Roseibium sp. HPY-6. The sequence goes on along the minus strand of NZ_JBEWCD010000001.1, from coordinate 2,296,697 downwards.
TGTCATTGATGGGGCGGCTGAGAAAGCGGGCGATTGCCAGCATGCCGATACCGGTTGCCGCGCAAAACAGAATGGCGAACCAGTCGCGCACATAAAGGAGGGTGACCAATAACGTCAGGCATCCGAACAGGGCCAGGACGGTGCGATCGGCCTTGGTGCGCAATGCAATCATCAAAAGGGTAATGCCGATCAGCAGCGAGCCGAGGTAGCCGGCCGACAATGTAATGAACCTGTTCCCGCCGCGTGAGATCACGTGGCCGCCCTGTTGCGGTGAAACCGAAAGATCCACGACCGAACCGCCGGTCAAGACGGTGGCAATTGCGTGCGCGAGTTCGTGCAGGAAAACGACCAGTATCTTCAAGGGTATTACGACAGGTGTGTTCCAAAGGAGGAACAACACTACCGTGATCGCAATAAGTTGCCAGTGGCCTTTGAGCAGCTGCATGTATCTGAAAGGACATGCCGCAGGCGCGAAGTCAAGCGGGTTTGAATGGCGAGAGGGAGCGCTTTTCTTTGCGTTGATTTTGGCTGACTTGCCAGGGATTGGAAGCGCGGTCTTACAGATCCCGCGCGATCCACCATTCCTCGCAGAAATATTCTGCTCCAAGACGGTTACGAGCTTCGTCAGTCGTCCAATCCTCCGTGCCGATGAGTTCGTCCATCAGGTCAAACCATTTGTCGGCAAGGTCGGGAGGGAGCTCTTTGCCGGTCCAGGGACAGTGACTTATAACACGCATTGCCGGTCCCCAGGTCTCCTTGAGCGCGAAGCGGCGAATGGATGGGTCGTACAGCACCGGTACCTGTGGGTCGCAGGCCTTTTGAAGAAGTTCAGGAAACCTTTCGAACAAAACGGACCTGCGCGGATCAAGACCAAGTTGTTCAAGCACATGACGATTGTCGATCGCGATGGCCGTCAGACCGCGATCATGAAACGCGTCCCAGGCTTCTTCCTCTTCGGGTGCGCTGAAGGGGAGCGTTTCACCTCTTTCTCTTGCAGCCTTTTCAGCCTGCTCGCGCTCCGTTTCCTGCGCTTCAGCTGCATCGCAATACTTGTCATGCAATTCCAGGCCCCGTTGAAGCAAAACAATATTTCGTTCGGTGATTTCGTCCAGACGGTCGCTTGTGATCGTAAGGCCGGGGATGTTTGCGGCGGATCTCGTCATAACTATTCCTGCTCCGGACCTGGCGTTCTGCCGATATGCGTTTGCCGCCGATCGGCAACGGCGGCTTCAGACTCCCACAATGTATGCGACGTTTGAAGACAATTTCCCTGCAACGCAAAAATCTTTGAGATCAGCAATAATGTTCAAGACCGGACGTCATTGAAAAGACTAGCCTTGAAAAAATGCACATTCGAATGCCTGGCGGGTGAACGCGTCCGGGCTGAATGGAGCTGCCATTTCTTTCGGTGGCTCGCGCAAATTTCGACTGATTTCACGAGGTATTTCAAAGTGAATTGGGACGATATACGCATTTTGCTGGCATTGGTGAGAGCGGGGTCGCTGACCCGCGCTTCGCAAATGCTGGGCATAGATCAATCGACGGTCGGCCGGCGGCTTTCCTCGCTTGAGGCAGCTCTCGGTGCACCGTTGTTTCTGAGATCGAAATCCGGGATCATCCCGACCGAACTCGGCGAGAAACTGGTATCGGATGCCCTGGAAATCGAACGGCGCACAGAAAACATGCTGGAAGCGGCCTCGCCCGAAAATGAACCAGTGGGCGAACTCCGTGTCATGGGAGACCATTGGGTATTGCAGCATCTCGCCAATACGTTTTTTCCATCGCTGATCGATGAATTTCCCAAATTGTCGTTGCGCTTGAACTCCGGAGCACCCTCGCCTTCATTCTGGAGCGCGGCAACCGTTTCCCTGTGGTTCGAAGATCCGCCGCAGATGGGAGAATTTGCGATCAGACTGGTCGACGTCCCGTTTGCGCTCTACACGCATCGTGACAGCCGGTTTGACGAGACCGGCTGGGTTTCACTGCTCGACGCTTGTACGACAAGGCGTCCGCCGGCAAAATTTCTTGAAAAGTACCGGAGACGGGGTGAGCCCCTCCACATGACGGCAAACGATCCGGGATTGCTGTCCGCTGCGATCGAAAGTGGCATGGGCAAAGGGCTATTGCCGGTTTGCCTGGGTGAGGCACTCCCAAATCTGAAGCGTGTGGGCGGCGGCGAAGCGGAGGTTGCGCGGACGCTTCATATTCACGCACATCCAGACACGGTGCAGTCAATGAGAGTGCAGACTGTCATCCGGAAACTGCGCGAAAATGCCGGCTCTCTGTTTTCACCTGCGAACTATGAGGAGGAGAGCCGCGTGGCGGCATGCGGGTGATCGGTGTGCGCGCATGTGGGGTGCAGACGATGCACAGGACACGTCTGTAGCGACCATGAAACGGAATTTGCAGACTTTTGTGTCTATAGATCAATGGTTTGGTGTTGGTTGCCTGATGCTGGGGCGAATGCCACTTCCACCGATGGGGTCAACTTGCCAGCCGGTTGCATTTCCTGACCCTAGGTAAATTTACTTGCGCTGATCATGCGAGTGATCTAATGCCGTAGGTATGCATAAAGCCAAGCGATATCACACAGCCACTGCAGGTGTGAGCGCTACTTCGATCACCTCGGATCGAAGTTTTCCGCGTCACGCTCATGACGATTTTGCGTTCGGCTACATGTTGACGCGTGGGCATGAAAGCTGGTGTTGCCGCGGTCTCGTTGGTGTCGACGCCGGGGAGGTCATTGCGATCAGCCCGGAAGAAATTCATGACGGCCTCGGCCGAAAGGGCGAACCCAGGGCCTGGTGCATGATCAATCTGCCGGTTGAAACCGTTGCCGAACTCATGGATCAAAAGCCGGATCAGCTCGAATTCAGCGCGCCGGTTTTCAGTGATGATGCGACTGAAATCGTGCGCTCGGTCATCGATGTCGCCATGCAACCACATGCCCATGCTTCAGAGCTGGAAGAATTGCTGCGCATCGCCCTCGGCCGCATGTTGAGGTCGCTCGATACCCGGCAGGAAGAGATCAGGTCGCCGGACGCCATCTTACGGGTTGTCGACCAAATCCATTCTTGCTGGTCCGACCCGCTTACGCTTGACGAACTCGCCGAAACAGCGGGCATGAATAAATACCAGACAGTCCGGGCGTTCGCGCGCGAGATCGGCGCGACTCCCTATGCCTATCTGGTGCAATACCGTCTGAACCGGGCGCGGGAAATGATGGTTGAAGGCAAGGGATTGGCGGAAGCTGCTGCTGCTGCCGGATTTTCCGACCAGAGCCATATGACACGTGCGTTCAAACGGCAATTCGGTCTTTCCCCGGGCCGGTATCTGAGCGCCGGCTAGACGCTGCCGGTGCATTGATTTTTTAAGTCGTTTCTTTACAAATTTCGCCATGACGGACGAAAGGGATGACCCGCTACACATCGTTTTGCTGGTGACGCCGCACTTCAATGTGTCGGCGACAACGTCGTTCATCGATCCCTTCCGGGTCGCCAACTATCTGACAGCTACCACCATGTTTTCCTGGGACCTTGTGTCCGAAAGCGGTGGGCTGATCCCCTCAAGCAGCGGCTTTTCGGTTCAGACAAAATCCCTGCCTGAAATTGGAAACCGTAATCCGGCGTTGGTTGTTGTCAGCACAAGCTGGACGCCCGAGCGCCATTATACAGACCTGATTGTTGGAACACTCAAGAAATGGATGCGCGCGGGTGTGACCGTCGGTGCGCTCGATACGGGGGCATTTGTGCTTGCAAAAGCCGGTCTCCTGTCGGGGAAAACCGCCACCGTGCATTACGAACACATCGATGCGCTGATTGAGGTTGCTCCCAAAACGACGGTTTCGGAGGACCTTTTCACATTGGACGACAGGGTGTTTACCTGCTGCGGCGGCTCGGCTGCCACCGATGTTGCGCTGCATTTCCTGCGTTCTTATTGCGGGGTCAGTCTTGCGAACGCCGCTTCGCGCTATCTCTTTCATCATGACGTGCGAGGAGAGGGGAGCACTCAAAATCCGAAAGGGACGGAGCCGACCGGATATGCAACGCCGGGAACGGTCAGGAATGCGATCGATCTGATGGAAGCGCATCTGGAGGAACCGTTGCCGATACCGGTTCTCTGTCAACGGCTCGGCGTTTCCCAGCGACAACTCAGCCGGCTCTTCGGACAATATGTGCGTCGTTCACCGGTCGAGTATTACCGCGACATACGACTGGACAGGGCGCGCGGGCTGGTGACGCAAACCGAAATGAAACTGAGTGAGGTCGCCGCGGCGTCGGGCTTCAACAGCCAGGTGCATTTCAGCCGGGCCTACAAGCAGCGTTTCGGGCTGGCACCCGGTGCCGACCGCATCGAAGGCAGGGTGCCGTTCGAGTTTCGCGCCTGGCCGATGTACAGCCCGAAATCTAGGTCCGATATGGACGACTAGCCGCCTGCAGGGCCACGAGCATCTCGTCGCGGATCTTGGCAAGTTCGCGGGGGTCCCGGCCTTTCGCCTGATCGTTCATGCCTGCAACGAGTTGTTTGATGACCTCATCATCAAGGCGCGGATCGCCAAGGTTTTCCCACCATCCATTGAATGTTTCTCTGAAATGGTCGCAAAAGGCCTGAAGTCCGCCATCGCCCGCGCCCAGGTGAAACAGCATGGTCGGTCCCATCGCGGCCCATCTTAGACCCGGGCCTGCCCACATTGCCTTGTCGATGTCTTCGACACTGGCAACGCCTTCCATCGCCATGAAAACGGCTTCCCGCCAGACAGCCGCCTGAAGCCGGTTGGCGACATGCCCGGGCAGACCTTTCCTGATGCGGATCGTCACTTTGCCGATGTCCTCGTAGAACGCTTCGGTCCTGTCCAGTACATCCGCGGCTGTCTTGTCGTTGGCGGTGAGTTCCACCAGCGGAATGAGGTGCGGCGGGTTGAACGGATGGCCGAGGACCAGGCGGCCAGGGTCCTTCCAGCCTGCCTGCAGGTCTTCCAGCGTGAGGCCTGAGGTGGAACTTGAGACGATCGCGTTCCCTGACAGGACTGGCTCAATATCACGATAGGTCGCGTGTTTGACCGGCAGGCGTTCTGGCACGTTTTCCTGAATGAAATCCGCGCCTTCAACAGCGTTTGCCGACGTATCCGCAAACGAGAGCGCATCGGGCGTGGCACGCCTTGTCAAACCCAGCGTTTCCAGGGAAGGCCAGGCTGTCTCGATATAGCTGCGCACTTTCTGTTCCACATCCGGATCCGGATCGTGGACACAAACGCTGCGCCCGGCCGCCAGGAAAAGCGCGGTCCAGCTTGCGCCGATGACGCCCGCGCCCAATACCGCGACATGAGAGATTTCCGTCATCAGAACAGTCCTGGATTGAGTGGGGAAGCGGCTGTCATGCCGCCGTCGATTGTAAAGAGCTGGCCGGTCGCAAAGCCGGCCTCGTCCGAGGCAAGCCAGACGGCCATAGCTGCGATGTCGGCCGGTTTCCCGAACCGTCTCACCGCATGGCGGGCAATGGCATCCGTCTTTGCCCTGGCCGGATCGCTCGCAAGATCGAAGCCTGCATCCAGCATCCCTGTTTCAATCCAGCCCGGGCAGATCGCATTGCAGCGGATCTTCGGGCCGTGGTCGACTGCAATTGAGCGTGTCAGGCCGTGGACGAAAGCCTTTGACGCGTTGTAAAGCGCCATGGACGGATCTGCGACGGTGCCGGAGATGGAGCCGAGATTTATGATCGAGCCGCCGTCGCGCATATAAGGGATTGCTGCCCGGCACAGATTGAAGACACCGCGCGCATTGGTCCCGATGACATGGTCCCAGTCCGCGTCCGTGCTGTCGACAACCGTCTTTTCTACCTGAACGCCGGCATTGTTGACCAAAACATCGAACGCACCGAGATGTCGGATTGCATCCGCGACGGCCTTGCGATCGCAGACATCCAGCGTCAGCCACTCCGTCTCAAGGTCGTCCGGTTTCGGACCACGGCCGCAGGTAACAACGTCGGCACCCTCGGCAAGAAACGCGTCGACGATGCCTTTGCCGATCCCTTGCCTGCCACCGGTGACAAAGGCTTTCTTTGAGGCAAGGCGCATCAGTGCGCCACCATCACGTGGCGGATCGCGGTGTAAGCGTCGAGCGCATAGACGGACATGTCGCAGCCCGTGCCCGATCCCTTCATGGCAGCCCAGGGCATTTCGGGTGTCGCAACACCATGGGTGTTTACCCAGGTGAAACCGTAGCGCAGGCGCGAGGTCATGCGCATGGCAAGGCCGACATCGCGTGTCCAGACCGAGGACGCAAGACCGTACGGTCCTGTGTTCGCAATTTTCAGGGCTTCATCCGCATCGGAGAACCGCGAGATCGTAACGACCGGGCCAAAGACTTCGTTGCAGGCAACTTCCGAAGAATTGTCGACATTAGCGATGACAGTGGGATCAAAGAAGTATCCGGGGCCGCTTCCCGCATTTCCTCCCAGCACGATTTCGGAGCCTGTCCGGGCGCGCTCGACAAAGCCCGAGACGCTGTCCCTTTGCGCGGCTGACACGAGGGGCCCCATCTCGGTGCCCTCATCCTTCGGTGCGCCTGTCTTGATCTGGCCGACCTGGTCTGCAATCGCCGAGACGAGACGGTCGTATGCACTATCAGCCACGAGCACGCGGCAGGGCTGCGCGCAATCCTGGCCTGCGTTGAAAAAACTGCCGTAGCGAATGGTTTCGGCAACGGCGTCAAGATCGGCGTCGTCGAAGACGATGACCGGGGCCTTTCCGCCGAGCTCCAGGTGCACATGCCGGATCTTGTTGGAAGCTGCGCGCATCGCCGCCATGCCGGTCGCCGGAGAACCGGTGACGCTGATTGCCTCCATCTGCGAGCTGTTCATGAGCCTGTCGCCGATCGTCGGCCCGCGCCCGTGGATGATGTTCAATACGCCTTTCGGCACGACATCCTGCAAAAGACCGGCGAGATGGAGCGTCGACAACGGCGTGATTTCAGATGGTTTCAGGACAACAGGGCACCCTGCCGCCATTGGCGCTGCCAGTTTCCAGGAGGCCATCATCAGCGGATAGTTCCAGGGCGCGATGGCCGCGACAGGACCGATTGGGTCCCGGCGGATCATCGACGTGTGTCCGGCAACATATTCGCCTGCAGCGGACCCGGTCATCGTCCGGGCGGCTCCGGCAAAAAAGCGGAACACATCGATTGTCAGCGGCATCTCGTCGTCATGGGCGGAGGGCCAGGGTTTGCCGACATCCAGGCTTTCCAGTTCGGCGAGTTCCTGGCTGTGGGTTTCTATCACCGCTGCTATCTGCAAGAGCAGTTCGGACCGTTTGGCCGGCGATGTCATCGAGAAGGTTTCGAAGGCCTCGGCGGCGCTTCTGACCGCGGCTTCTATCTGCTCTTCATCTGCTTCCCTGACCTCAGTGATGGTCTCACCGCTTACCGGATTGAGGACGCTCAGGGCATCGCCTGTGCCCTCCACAAGCTCCCCGTTGATCAACATGCGCGTTTGCAATTTTTCCTCCCTAGAATCCGACCCTGTCGCCACCCTTGAGGGCCAGCCTCTGTCGGGCCTCCGATGGGGTCGCGACCGCAAGGCCCAGATTTTCCAGAATGTCCCGGATGCGTTTGACCTGTTGGGCATTTGAGGTTGCCAGCTCGCCTTTGCCTATGAAAAGGCTGTCTTCCAGACCAACCCTCAAATTGCCGCCCAGCATCGCGCTTTGCGTGGCAAACGGCATCTGGTGACGCCCGGCGGCAAGTACCGACCATTCGTAATTTTCCGGTCCGAACAGCTGGTCGGCCTTCTTGTGCAGAAAGACCAGATTGTCGAGGTCAGCGCCCATTCCGCCGAGAATTCCAAAAACCATCTGGATGAAGAAGGGCGGCTTTATCAGTCCCTGATCGACGAACCATTTCACCGTATAAAGATGACCCAGGTCGTAGCACTCAAATTCGAATTGGGTTCCGTGCTCACCCGACAGTTTCTCGATCGCGTATCGGATCGTCCTGAAGGTGTTGGGGAAGATGAAATCTTCGGTCATCTCCAGGAAGGGGCGCTCCCAGTCGTGCTGAAACTCGGTGTATTTCTGCAGCATCGGGAAGATGCCGAAATTCATGGAGCCCATGTTCAACGACGCCATTTCCGGGCTGGCTGTGGTTGCGGCGAGGAGACGTTCGTCCATCGTCATGCCAAGGCCGCCGCCTGTCGAGACGTTGATCACCGCGTCCGTCGATTGTTTGATAACAGGCAGAAACTGCTGGAAAATCTCTGGCCTTGGATCGGGCCTGCCGGTTTCGGGGTCACGGGCGTGGAGGTGAATGATTGAGGCTCCGGCCTCCGCCGCTTCGATACTGGCCCGGGCAATTTCGGCCGGTGTGACGGGCAGATGGGGAGACATGGACGGTGTATGAATGCCACCGGTGGGGGCGCAGGTGATGATGACGGATTTGGGCATCAGAGTCTCATTTGCTGGACTTGGGCTGACAGGCCGCCATCTAGAACCCAGAGCTGCCCGGAGGCGTAACGCGCTTCGTCGGATGCCAGCCAGTTGACCAGATTGGCGATGTCTTCCGGCGTACCGTAAGTGCGCATCGGATGCACGTCACGCACTGCTTTCTGCAGGGTTTCGATATTGCCGCCACCGCCACCGGATCCGTCGCCGTTGAAAAAACTCTGCAGCATGGGCGTGTCGATGTAACCAGGGCAGATCGCATTGACGCGAATGCCTTCCGGACCGTGATCGCAGGCCATGGCGCGGGTCAGCGCGTGGACCGCGCCTTTTGTCGCGCAATAGGCTGCGAGCCCGGGATCGGCGATGAAGCCGTCATAGGAACCGAAATTAATGAGGCTGGCACTTTTTCCAAGCTTGGCGGCTTCCCGCAAAAGCGGAAGGGCATATTTCGAGGTCAAGAATGTGCCGGTGACATTGACAGCAAAGGACCGGTTCCATTCCGCCAGAGACGTTTCCTCGATGGTTTTCTCGATCTCGATCCCGGCAGCGTTCACAAGGATATCGAGCCGTCCGTGTTCTTCCCGGACGCGATCCATCGCTGCAACCGCGTCTGCCTCGTGTGTCACGTCCAGTTTCACAAACTGACTACCATCTTCGACATGCTCCGCAAGCGAGCCTTCCGGTGTCAGGTCGGCTGCAAAGACCGTTGCGCCTTCTTTCACGAACCGTGCAACAATCGCCCGGCCGATGCCGCCCCTTGCACCGGTCACCAATGCAATCTTGCCATCCAGCATCATTCGGTCGGGTCCTTTCTGGGCGGGTACCGGTAGCGGCTTGCGGCCACGGTCCAATCCATGTGGTTTCTGACATATTGCCGGCTGGCGTCAGAGGGCGGGTTGTAGTCCCAGGGCTCACTTGCGCCGGCTTCCATCGCCGCGTGAAGTGCCCGGCGCGACTTTTGCGTCGCCATGATTTTTTTGCGAAGCTCCTCGCCGTTCCAGCGCCGTGCGATTTCATTTTGAAAGCCCGCCACGATGTTGTGGTACTTCGGGTCGCCGGCAAGATTCCGTCTTTCCTGAGGATCGGACTTCACGTCATAGAGCTGCGGCGGATCACAGTCGCAATGAATGAATTTCATCGCCCCGCGGCGGATCATGATCACGGGATAATTTGTCATTTCCGCGCAGTATTCACCGATCGCCTCATCCACCGGATCCGCTTCACCCCTGGCCAGCGGCATGAGGCTGCGGCCGTCTATGGGGTCTCCGAGCATATCCGAAGAGCCGCCTCCGATCTCGATGAAAGTTGGCAGCAGATCGACAAGGGAACACGCGTTGCCGGCTGTTCCTTTGGCGACGCCGGGACCGGCCATAACCAGGGGAACGCGGGCAGAATGCTCGAAGAAGTTCATTTTGTACCAGAGGCCGCGCTCGCCCAGCATGTCGCCGTGATCCGCGGTCACGATCACTACGGTGTTGTCGAGCTCGCCGGTCTCAGTAAGTGTTTCGACAAGCTCGCCGATTTTGCTGTCGAAGTAGCTGACATTGGCAAGATAGGCGTGCCGTGCGCGGCGCACCTCTTCTTCTTCGAGCGGGACGTAAGATGCCTCAATGCCATCCAGCAACCGGCGTGAAAACGGGTCCTGCTGCTCTAACTCCGGGACATAGTGGGGCATCGGGATGTTGTCGTCGGCGTATAGATCCCACCATTCGGGCCGCGCCACGTAAGGGTCGTGTGGATGAATGAAAGAGGCAACCAGAGCAAAAGGAGCGTCGTTTCCCGAGGCCTTGTCGCGTGCAACGTTAAAGAGCCAACGCTTTGCGGCAAATCCGACTTCGTCATCATAGTCGATCTGGAACGTGGCACTCGCAACACCGCTTTCCTTGACGGTCTGCATGTTGTGATACCATTTGTCGATGCGCTCGTCCGGCGCTTCCCAGTCAGGGGTCCAGGCAAAATCAGCCGGATAGATGTCGGTGGTAACCCGGTCTTCAAATCCGTGCATCTGGTCCGGACCGACGAAGTGCATTTTGCCCGACAGGCAGGTTCTGTATCCCAGGGACTTGAGGTAATGCGCGAAGGTCGGGATCGACGCCTTGAATTCGGATGCGTTGTCATAGGCCGCGATACGGCTGATCAATTGACCGGACATGAAGGCAAAACGGGATGGGGCGCAAAGCGGTGAATTGCAGTAGGCCGCGTCAAAACGCATGCCGCGTTCGGCGAGCGCGTCGAGGTTCGGCGTTTTGGCAATCGGGTGGCCGTAAGCACCCGTAAAATGCGGTGCCAGCTGGTCCGCCATGATCACGACAATGTTGGCCGGCCTCACGCGGGCCCCCGCGCATATGCGTCCAGAACAAGCCCATGGAAATGGTGCACGGCATGCTCCGATTTGCCGGAACCGCCGGGATCATGGACGATCCGGCCTTGCGTGAACGCCGGGGTGCTCATGCCCCGCTGCACGCTTTCAACCAAACCGATGTCCTCAACCTGCAGGACTTCGTCTAGATAGCGAATGGCGTCGCGTTCCATCTCGTTCGGTTCGGGTGTTTCCAGGAAGAAATCGTAAGTTTCCAGTGTACGGTCCGGACCAACTGGCACGATGTTCAGAACGATCATGCTTGACCTGCCCGGATAGCGCATCAGGCAGGTTGTGGGCCAGAGCCACCATACGGCATGCGTTCTGACCGTTGCATTCGAGACGTCGTAGGCACGGTTGGCGGCGTTGCCGGCATCGGCCATGTGACTGGAATAGATGCCGTGCGTTGTCACCTTGTAGGTGTCCATGTCGACGAGGTCGCAGAAATCCTTGTGAGCCGTCGGGCAGTGGTAGCATTCCAGGAAATTGTCGACGACGTTCTTCCAATTGGACTTGATGTCGTAAGTGAGGCGATGCCCGAAAGTCAGCTTGTCGACGTCCGGTGCCCAGTGGCGGATCTCTGTTTCCAGATCGCCCGATTGTTTCGACAGGGAAACGGCCTGCGGGTCCAGATTGACGAACACGAAGCCGCAGAATTCCTCGACCAGGATCTCATCGAGGCAGATTGCGCTGGTGTCGAAATCTTTCAATGTTTCCGTATGCGGCGCGCGCGCGAGTTGCCCGTCCAGCCGGTAGACCCAGGCGTGATAGGGGCACATGATCCGGGTGGTCACGCCTTCGCCTGACAGCAGCTCATGCGCGCGGTGCTTGCACACATTGTAAAATGCCCTAAGGACACCGTCTTTCCCGCGCACGACGGCAATCGGATTGCCCGCGATTTCCGTTGTCACGTATGACCCGGGTTCCCGCGTTTTCTCCACATGGCAGACCCACTGCCACGTCCTGGCGACGATCGACTTCAGATCTGCGTCGTACCAGCCTGCATCCGTATAGGCCGACGCAAGCAGCGAATTTGACCGGGACGGATCAGGGTCATAGCCGGCTGAAATCTCGATTTGTTCGGACACGTTGCACACCTCCCAGGGCCAGCTTCAAGCTTGCCTTTCAGAGGTCGACGCAGCAAAACGTTTTTGGTCGTCAGTTTATCTTTTTTGGACATCCAGGGCAAAGACGCCGATTGAAGCCGGTTCTCAGATTGTGCGCCACGCTAAAAGCACAATGGTCGCGCCTTGCCGGCCAAACTGGTCTCTTTTCATGTTAGAGGTCTTTACGGTCCGGTTGGCTGTGATTTTTCCAGGTGCGCGCTATCTTTGCCATTGATTTGCAGAGACCCGTTCATGGTTCGCATGATGCAGGAGCAAATGAGTAATGGCGGTTGACGTGTCCATTTCAAATTCAGGTCGCGGAACGCCGATCCTCCCGATTTTGTCGGTGAACTTCGTCGGGACACTGGGGTTTTCGATCGTCGTGCCCTTCATGGTGTTTCTGGTTGCCAAATGGGGCGGCAACGCGATTGTCTACGGCGCGCTGGCGGCCACCTATTCCGCGTTTCAGCTCATAGGCGCGCCCATTCTCGGGAAATGGTCCGACCAGGTTGGTCGCCGAAAGGTGCTCTTGCTGTCCCAGCTGGGCACCATGCTGTCCTGGTTCATCTTTCTTCTTGCGTTCTTCCTGCCGACTGGTGCGCTGATGAGCGTCGACAACGCGCTCCTTGGGCAATTCACGCTTACGCTGCCGTTGATTGTCCTGTTCGTCGCAAGGGCAGCCGATGGCCTGACCGGCGGCAACGTGTCGGTCGCCAATGCCTACCTTGCCGATATCACCGACGAAGAACATAGAACCGAGAATTTCGGCCGGATGGCCATGTCGACAAATGCCGGCTTCATCCTCGGACCGGCGCTTGCCGGACTGCTCGGCGCCACGGTCTATGCCGAGATGCTGCCGGTGATCGCCGCGTTTTTGATCTCTGTTGTTGCCAGCGTCCTGATCGTATTCGGTCTGTCGGAGAGCCGGGCTGAAGTTCTCAAGAACAAGCCGGGGCTCTCAAACGCATGCAAGGTGTTCGGTCAGGAAACGAAGGAGGTCTATCGGCTGAAAGGCTGCACTGAAACGCCGAAGACCGATATCCTGCAATTGCCATTCATGCCGCAACTCATGTCGGTGAACTTTCTTGTCATGATGGGGTTCAGTTTCTTTTATATCGCCTTCCCGGTTCATGCCGCGATACAGCTGGATTGGAGTGTCACCGACACCGGCATTTTCTTTGCGGTGCTGAGCCTTTGGATGATGCTTGTTCAAGGTCCGCTGCTGGCGTGTCTGTCCAGGCAAATATCGCAACGCGCCCTTGTGACCGGAGGCGGTCTTCTTCTCGGTTTGGGGTTTGCGCTGTTATTGTGGAACGGCACTGCCGGTATCTATGGAGCCGCGTTTTTCATCGCGCTCGGGAACGGTCTGATGTGGCCGACTTTCACGGCCGTTCTTTCCAAATTTGCCGGTGAGCAAATGCAAGGCGCGGTGCAGGGGCTTGCGAGTAGCCTGGGAGCTGCTGCGAGTATTGTTGGACTGATCAGCGGAGGACTGCTTTACACCTGGGCCGGATCCTGGGTGTTTCTTCTGTCCGCGGTAATAATTGGCGTAGCAGCCCTGGTCGCAAGTTCCTTGAGACCGGTCGGCCCCGAAGCTTCCGAAGGCAGCAGCTAGAGCCCCGTCGCCAGCCTCGTCTTTTCAGCTTCATCGCAGATCCATGCGTGAAACACCTTTGCCTCGGGGCCAAGTTCTGCGCCTGCAAGGTGGAGGAGGTGGTATTGCTCCACGCCTTGTATGTGCAGCCCGGGCACGCATGGCTTGAGGTTGTAACGCCGCACCAGATCGTCGCTTGCAGGCGGGCGGGCCAGGGCGACACCTTCACCGGCTGCAGCAACCGCAAGTGCCGTAAGGGTCGTGTCGACAAACAACGTTCGCGTGCCGGACGGCAGGACATCCCACCCAAAAACCTGCGCCCAGTTTCGCCTGTGATCGGCAACCTCGATGACCGGATGGTTCAAGATGTCTTCCAGCGTCGTAATGCGCGCCGCAATATCAGGATGGGCAACCGGGACAAGCTGCTCTCCAAAAAGAGCAGCACCCTCTGTTCCCGGCGGCGGGGGTCCGAACGCAATCCACAACACGGCCTGCCTTGGTGGTGTCTCCGGGCGGCCAAGCAGAGAATAGAGTTCCAGTGTTACGCCAGGATTTGAGGACAAAAACCCGGGCAGTCGCGGCGCGAGCCAGCCAACGGAAAGCGCCATGGAAACGCCGACCACCAGCGGCGGGGTGCCGGGCGCTGCAAGCGCGGCGGCGGCCGATTCCATCCGGCCCAAGGCCTCGCCGACGACACCGAGCAGACTGCGTCCGGCTTCCGTGAGAGACACGCCTGCTGCGGCGCGTTTGAAGAGCGGTCGGCCCAAATGCGCCTCAAGGGCCCGAATTTGCTGACTTACGGCAGGTGGCGACATCGCCAGAAGCTCCGCCGCGCGCGCAAAACTGCCGGTCCGGGCTGCAGCCTCGAAGACGCGCAGCCAGTTGAGGGAGGGAATGCGTTTCGCCATAATTCAGAATAAGCTGAGCTTATTCTCATGGGCAAGAGATCTGTCTTCTCAAGGCGATCATTCGCTGTAGCTTGAGGCCGGAATGAGGAGGACTTCATGCTTGATCTCGCGCCAGGCTATTTGAGCGACTATCGCCAGAACGGGTTCGTTGCCGGACTTCCGGTTTTCAGCAAAGACGAGACTGCCTCAATACGGGAACAGATCGAGGTGCTCGAGGCAGACCACGCGGAAGGTGCTGGCGGACACGACCTTGCGCAGTTTTTCCGGGTCAACGGGCATGTGGTGATCCCGCTGCTGGCCGAACTTGCGCGCACACCCTTGGTACTGGACGCTGTCGAGGGAATTCTCGGACCGGACATTTTGGCGTGGTCGGTTGAACTTTTCATCAAGGAACCGGGAAGCACGAAGACCGTCTCCTGGCACCAGGACATCACCTATTGGGGGATGGGAGAGACCGATGACGAGGTGACGGCGTGGATTGCGCTTTCCGACGTGTCGGTTGAGGCCGGGTGCATGCGCTTCATTCCGGGAAGCCACAAGGGCAGTATAGCGCGTCATGAAGACACATTTGACGCTGAAAACCTGCTTTCGCGAGGGCAGGCGATTGCCGGTGTCGACGAAACCAAGGCTGTTGCCGGACCGCTTCGGCCGGGCGAGATGTCGCTCCATCACGGCCGATGTTTTCATGCCTCCGGCGTAAACAACGGTTCCGACCGCAGGATCGGCCTTGCCATTCGGTACGTGACACCCGCCGTACGTGACCATGCACCCGGGCGTGACTGGGCGATGCCTGTGCGTGGTGAGGTTCCCGCCGGTGGCTGGGATTGCATTTCCGGACCGCGGGCTCTTTTCCACCCGACGGATCTTGCGCTTTACGATCGCATACTTGCAGGGCAAGCTGCCACTTTGTCCGAAGGCGCAGAACAGAGTGTCGGCATGTACGTAAAAGGAGAGGCCAAGTGAGCCAGACTGTCAGCTTCACCGCCATGAAGGACGGTACCCGCGAGGATTACGAACTTCTCGAACGGCTGGAAAAGCCCTTCCTCGCACTGACTGCGGACCGCGTGCTTGAAGAGCTTAAGCGTGCCGGGGAGGCGACGCTTGAGGGATACAAGATCACCCGCCTGGAGCACGGGCTTCAGTCCGGCACACGCGCCCTCAGGGATGGCGTCGATATCGACTGGGTTGTCGGCGCGCTCCTGCATGATGTCGGTGACGGCCTTGCGCCGCAAAACCATGACAAGATGTCCGCCGAGGTGATCCGCCCCTTCGTGCGATGGGAGGTCGCCTGGACCGTCGAACACCACGGGATTTTCCAGACGCTTTACTTCGGCCATCACTATGGCTGGGACCGCAATGCGCGAGATCGTTACCGCGATCATCCGCTGTTTGACACATGCGCCACGTTTTGCGAGCAGTGGGACCAGTCGAGTTTCGATCCGGATTACGCCAGCGAGCCACTGGAAACTTTCGAGCCGATGGTACGGGAGGTCTTTTCGCGCAAGGCCTACGATCCCGCTGTGATCCGCGAAAACGAGGTGACGGGTCTGCCGGCAAAATTCAGGGCCGATTGACAAGCGGACAACCTGGAAAGTTGACCTGACATGAAGCGGATTTACGACTTCAGCCGGACCCCGGCGAAGCGCAACTACACTGTTGCGGATTTGCGTGCGCTCAAGGGATCGGGCCGCACCCTTACCAGGGCCAATCCGGCGAACAACGAGGAACTGCAGGCCTGCGTCGAAGCAGGCATCGACCTCTTCGTCGTCGGCGCCGACCAGATGAAAGATGTTCGCCGCATCGCGCCGCATCATTTCACCGGGGCAGGGTCGACCTGGGCGCAGTTCGGTTCAGATGATGAAATCATCGCACACGCCTATGAGACCATGCGCGACGGCGCTGACATGTACTATACGCTGCGATCCTTCGATGTCATGGAGCGCATGGCCCGGGACGGCATTCCGGTGCAGAGCCATATCGGCCTCATTCCAACATTCAGTCATCATTGCGGTGGTCTTCGCGCCTGGGGACGGACGGCCGATGAGGCCATGAAGATCTACGACACCATTAAACGGATGGAAGATGCAGGTGTCTTCGCCGTGGAAGCCGAATGCATCGCCGAGGAAGTCCTCGCGGCGGTAAATGAAAAGACCACAATCGTCACCTTTTCACTTGGGTCGGGAAAAGCGGGTGATGCCATCTTTTCGTTTGTCGCCGACATCTGCGGCGAGACCAGCGAAGAGGAGACGCCTCCAAAACACGCTTATGCCTTCGGCAATGTCGGCCGCCTGCACAGACAAATCCATGAAGAGCGGGTCGCCGCTCTTGGCAGGTTCCACGAGGAAGTCACCGCCCGGAACTTCCCTTACGCCGAAACCAATGTGAGCATGCGACCCGGCGAAGAGGAAAAGTTTCTGGAAGCGCTCGACAAGTGGACACCAACGCACCGTTAACGCGGCGCGAGTGGCATCACTGTCTCAGTCGGCTTCCACGCTTGCGATCAGCAAGGGGATCCTGTCGAGTGCCGTGTCGATAAAGGCGCGCACGGCGGGGCGCATCAAACGTTGCGGCTGGTAGACGAGATTGACCGGAACCTGTCGCGCAAACCAGCCGGTTGCGACACGTTGCAATCGGCCTTTTTTCACTTCCGCTGCAGCAATCAACTCCGGAAGCACAGTGACGACATCACTGGATAATGCGGCATCGCGTAACAGCCAGGGGTTCATGCAAACCAGGCGTGGTTTTACCATCAAAAGTCGTTGTTCGCCCTTGTGCGAAACCAGCTGCAAAGACGGCTCAGCTTTCATCCCACGGTGCAGCAGGGCGACGGATTGTTCCGACAGATCTTCCACGCCAATCTGCGGTGCACCACTGCGCCGATAGAGCGCCGCGCGAACGCTACCAAGATTCCTGGCCACCAAAGTGTCATCGACAATCGGGCCTACTCGGATCGCCGCATCGTAGCCGTCCTCGACGATGTTCACGTGTGCGTCGGAAAGGTCAATCTGCAGATCGCAGTCTGCATATTTTTCGAGAAAGGCGGACACGATCGGTCCCAAAAGTGCCTGTCCGAATATGGATGGTGTCGTTATCCGGACCGTGCCAACGGGCGCATCGCGCATCGAGGCCAATGATCGTTCGACGGCATCGACTTCTGCAACCATGCGTTCGGCATGGTTCACGGCAAGTACACCCGCCTCGGTCGGGCGCACCGTACGGGTCGTCCGCTCAAACAATCGCAAGCCTGCCCGGTCTTCCATGCGCATCAGGCGTCGGCTCACCGTGGCAGGCGGAATGGTGAGGGTTTTTGCGGCCTCGGCGAAACTCAGCTTCTTGTGCAGTTCGACGAGAATGCGCGCGTCAACGAGGTCTTCGATTATCATTCCATTTTCATCATCAATGCGATGCATTTGTGACTGCTAGTCACGTCTATGCATCAATCTATATCGCGCCTTGAGCTTGTTTCACAAGGCCGATGAAGTCTTGGGAAATCAGGCTCTCACATCTATCCGGCGCGGTTTCATGTCCCCGCCCGCCCACAAGAAGCAGGAGAACCTGAATGGCCCTTCCTTCGTCCGAATTGACACCCGACAATTGCGTTTTCGTCATGATTGATCACCAGGTCGGTCTAATGCAATTTCTGTCGTCCATCGACCCGATGCTGCTAAAGAACAATATTCTCGGTCATGCCAAGACCGCGAAGGCATTGGATATTCCCGTCGTCATGGGCACAAGCTGGCCCTTGGGGCCGAATGGCCCAACCATGCCGGAGCTGACCGCGCTCTTTCCGGAAGTGAGTGTGATCGATCGCCCTTTTGTCAATTTCTGGAACGACGAAACGTCCCGCAAGGCGGTCGAAGCAACCGGCCGCAAAAAACTGGTCATCTCCGGGCTTGCCACTGAAGTCTGTGCCGCTTTTCCGGCTCTTGCCGCCTTGCGCGACGGATACGAAGTCTACGTGGTCATGGATGCAAGTGCCGACTTCAATCCGTTCATTCAGGATGTGACAACGACACGTCTCGCGTCAGCGGGCGTGATTGTGACCACCTGGATCGCAGTGCTGGCTGAACTTGCGGCCAATACGGAAGTCAACGGGAAGCACATCGGGCGCTTGCTGAGTGAACACATGGGTCAGTATCAGGCAGCCATGAACAACTTCCTCGGCACAGCGCAAAATGCGGATGCTGTTCGTGCAGGCGTTGGCTTGACGGGTCACCCTCCCATCCCGATGGCAACGGACTAATTGGAGGTAATCGGGTCTGTGCATTCTTCAGGTGAAAAGCCCGCGTCCAGAGAGTGGTTCGAGCGCAACGCACGGTACCTGAGGTAACGGAACTGTCCGGCCCCGGGCGTCAACACGTCCTAGGCCGGGCGCATGCCGACTGAGCCGCATTGGAGGTCGGCTCAGATATAGTCAAACGCCCACTCATTGTAGCCTTGCGCACCTCGATACCAAAGCACGCGGTCCGTTTCGCTTTCGTCATGATTCCAACGCTGCGTTCGACCCGTGTTCATTGCGTCGCGAACCAGTGCGCGTCTTTTCTGGCTGAGCAGGATTGCCTTTGTAAGCTCTTGCTCGTCCCACTTTCTGTTCACCTCTTCGCAAAAACCATCCAGCAGTTTTTGGTGCTCTGGCGATGCGGCGAGGTTTGTTCTTTCTTCCGGGTCGTCCGCAAGGTCGAACAACATCATTCCGTCGTGGGATGAAGAGATGAACTTGTAGTTCCCGCGCCTGATCATGAAAATCGGCACAGGCGTCGCCTCTGCCAGGTATTCCGCATAGATTGTTCGCTGAGGCTCGGTGTCACCACGATCCAAAAGCGACGTCAGGTCGATGCCTTCGAGGGACTCAACGGCAGTCGGGACCCCGGCAAGACCGTTGAATGTCGGCACCAAATCAACAAGCGATGCCAGTTCACTAACGCGCTGCGCCTTAATCCAGGGAGCGTGGATGATGAGGGGCACCCGCATCGCTTTTTCAAAAAAGTGCTTTTTGAACCACATGCCGCGTTCACCGAGCATTTCGCCGTGGTCGGACGTAAAGACAATAGCCGTGTTTTCGCTGGCACCGGTTTCCTCAAGTGCCTGCAGGAGCCTTGAAATCAGGCTGTCGAGGTAACTGATAGACCCGTAATAGGCGCGGATCGCACGACGGACATCCGCGTCGCTGAAGCGGATGCCGAGCATCCCAAAGTCCTTCAAGAGCCGAGCGGAGTGCGGATCATGTTCCTGCGCGGAAAGCGCGGAGACTTTCGGCATCGGAATGTCTTTGTCTTCGTAAAGATCCCAGAACTCCTTGCGGCAGAGATAAGGCTCATGCGGGTGCGTATAGGAGACTTGCAGGAAGAAGGGGCGCTTGTCGTCTGAGCGCGCCATGTCGAAGATGTGCTGCACCGCCTTGAAGGTGACTTCCTCGTCATAATCGATCTGAACCGAGCGCGCGCAAATGCCGGCAATCCGCACGGCACGATCGTCGTTCGTGTCCCGTTTGCCTTCGTTGTTCCAGTTCGGTACCCAGGCGAAATCGGCGGGGTAAAGGTCCGCCGTCAGGCGTTTTTCAAAGCCGTGAAACTGATCGGGGCCTATGAAGTGCATCTTGCCGGAAAGAACAGTCTGGTAGCCCGCCACTCTCAGATAATGGGCATAAGTCGGGATCTCTGCCGAAAACTCAGCCGCGTTGTCATAGGCGCCGACTGCGGAGCAAAGCTGCCCTGTCGCCATGGAAAATCGCGAGGGAGCGCAAAGCGGAAAGTTGCAGTACGTGTTTTCAAACACCACACCTTCTTCAGCGAGTGCGTCCAGCGTTGGTGCGTGACAGATCTTGTCGCCATAGGCCCGAAGCGCGGACGCCGTGAGCTGGTCGACCTGGACAAACAGGATGTTCGGGGGCTTCGTCATTTTCATTTGCGAACCAGTGCTCTGACCATGCCGACCGGGCCGGTTTCGTACCATTTCTGATGATTGCGTGCGCGCGACGAAGTGCCGAAGCTCTGCGAGACACGATCGATCACGATTGCCAGGAAGACGATGCCAAGGCCGCCGACCGTTGCCAGACCCATGTCCAGACGCCCAATCCCGCGCAGCACCATCTGCCCGAGGCCTGTAACGGAAATCATGGAGGACACCACCACC
This sequence comes from Roseibium sp. HPY-6, assembly GCF_040530035.1. NCBI lineage: Bacteria > Pseudomonadati > Pseudomonadota > Alphaproteobacteria > Hyphomicrobiales > Stappiaceae > Roseibium > Roseibium sp. HPY-6. Next base: position 2,276,167 of record NZ_JBEWCD010000001.1, on the reverse strand, counting down.
ATGGACAGGGCCATCATGATCGTCTGGTTGACGCCCGCCATGATTGTCGGCATCGCGAGCGGAAGTTCGACCTTGTAAAGGGTCTGCCGGTTTGAGGCGCCGAAGGCGCGCGCTGCCTCGACCATATCGGGCCGGACCTGCCTGATCCCGAGATTGGTCAAGCGCACGACCGGTGGCAGCGCATAGATGAACGTCACGATCACACCGGAAACGTTGCCGATGGAAAACAGCATTACGATCGGCACGAGATAGACGAAGGAGGGAATGGTCTGCATCAGATCGAGCAACGGCTGCAGGACCATCCAGAACCGGTCTCGCTTGGCGGCGATCACTCCAAGGGGAATACCGATCAACGAGCAGAAAACGACGCATGTCAGAACGATGGAGAGCGTTGTCATGCTCTCTTCCCATGCGCCCATCAGTCCGATGGCGGTCATGCAGGCAGCTGCGATAAGGCCGAGTTTTCGGCCACCGGCTTGCCCGGCAATCAAGATGATGATGGCCAGAACGAGAAGGTCCGGTGCTTGTGTCAAACCGTCCTCAAGGGCAGTCAGAACGAGGTCGAACGGCACCTTGATGGCCTGGAAAATGAACCGGAAATTCACGACCACCCATTGCAGCGCGCTTTCCACCCACGTGCCGACCGGTATCCACTCCGTGTCAAAAATGTTCCATAGATCCATGACCGTTCCCCTATCCCCGCAACGCGGTCAGCGCGGCCTTGATGGTGATGAGCCCGACAGGCGCTTTCTCCGGGTCGACAACCGTGACCGGAGACTGATCATCCATGAAGTTGTCGATAATCTCGCCGAGCTCCGCATCGGTGTGAACCTGTTTCGGTGTGTGTGCACGGCCGTTCATCGGCTCCATGATTGTTTCCGCTCGCACGAGACTCACGCGGCTTATGCCCTTAACGAAATCCGCAACGTAGTCGTCGACCGGGTTCGTGACGATCTCTTCGGGAGTGCCGATCTGGACGATTTCGCCGTCATTCATGATGGCGATATGGTCTCCCATGCGGATTGCCTCATCGAGGTCATGGGTGATGAACAGTGTCGTCTTGTCCATATGGGTCGACAGATTGAGAAACTGGTCCTGGAGCTGGCGCCGGATCAGCGGATCAAGTGCAGAGAACGGTTCGTCCATCAAAAGGATCTCAGGATCAGCCGCGAGCGCACGCGCCAGTCCGACGCGCTGCTGCATACCGCCTGACAACTGGTCCGGATAGTGGTCGATCCAGCCGCTGAGCTCCATGGCCGCCAGCGCCGCCTCCGCTGACTTTCGACGTTCCGGGAGAGCAACACCGCGCACCTCGAGGCCAAAGCCGACGTTCTCGCCAAGGGTCCTGTGGGGCCAAAGGGCCATGTGCTGGAACACCATTCCAATCGTTTCGGCCCGCAACTGGCGCAAGGCAGCTTCCGCCATCGTGTCGACGCGCATTCCGGCGACGTGGATTTCGCCCGAAGTCGGCTCGATCAGTCTGTTGACGTGACGGACCAGCGTGGATTTGCCGGACCCGGACAGGCCCATGATGCAGAAGATTTCGCCTTTGCTGACGGAAAAACTCGCATTGCGCACGCCGAGGACGCAGCCAAACCGGTCGCGAACCTCATCCTTGGACAAACCTTCGGAAAGAACCGCTTTCATGGCCTCGTCCGAGCGTTTGCCGTAGATCTTCCACAAATCCCTGCATTCGATCTGCGCTTCGCTCATCACGCATTCCCTCTGGCAAAAAATGGCGCGGCATCTGCCGCGCAATGAAGGAAGGGAGGGCCTTCAGTTCGCCTCGGCCGCTTGCTGCACCCATCCGTCGAATTCCGCCTGGTTCGCAGCGACCCAGTCTTCGGCATGACGGCGGAAATCCTCAAGGGAGTTTTCGCCGTCCCGCAGTTTGACCTGTGCTGCATTCACAGCAGAAATGGGGATCTCAACGAGCTCGAAGAACTTCGCCGCAGCGGGGTTGTCCTCCAGGAACTCGTTGTTGGCGACGATGTAGACGTCGTTTACGGCAAAACCGGCATCAAACGCACCGTCGGCCGGCACACCAATCTGTACGACGTCGGTCCCGGGGACGAGAACATCGCTGATCCAGTTGGGTGTCCAGGTGTAGTAGAGGATCGAGCCGCCCTCGTTGTAGCGCGTGATCGTGTCCGCCATGATGGCGAAATAGCTGCCCTGATCATGCTGGACAGTGTTACGCAGATCATATTCATCGAGGTGGTTCTCGATTGCCAGTTCGCATCCCCAACCCGGATTGCAGCCTGAAAGGTTTGCGCGCCCGTCGCCGTCGCTGTCGAAAATGGCGCTTTTGGCGGGATCCTTGAGCTGTCCGATGTCGCTGATGCCTTGCGCGTCTGCTGTTTTCTTGTCGATAAAGTAGCCCTGACCAGCGCCTGTGATCGACGCATTCACACGGGTCATGACGGCTTCGCCGCCGGACTTGTCGAAGAAGTCGTTGTGGAGCGGTTTCCAGTGGTTGAATGTATAGTCCGCATCCCCTGACGCAACGGCCAGGTGAACCGCGGGGAAGTCTGCTTCCAGGGTTTCCTCGACCTCATAGCCCAGTGCCTCGAGCCCCAGCTGCACGACCATATGCTGAAACCAGGCATTTGCCGGCGAACCTTTTATGGGCGACACCGAGACGCCTTTACCAGGCAGGTCCTGTGCCGCAGCCGGCGAGACGCACACCAGTGCAGTTGCGAGTGTCAGTAGCGAAAGCTGTCTCATGATTTCCTCCCAAGCATGCGACGAAGCCGCCCATCTGCAACATGTTCGTTCCGCGCGTGAGCTTTGTGAAGTTCCAAAATCCGGTTCAATCTGTTAACTTGCGTGTTATGGGAAATTTGCGCCAAACTCTCGCAAAGTTGCCGCATCTCATTACGTTTGAAGCTGTTTGCAGAAGCGAAAACTTTACACGAGCGGCTGAAGCACTCGGCATCACCAGAGTGTCCGTTAGCCGGCAGATTGCCGAGCTGGAAGAGCAGCTTGGCGTCCGTCTGTTTCACAGAAACCATCGCAAGGTAGTGTTGACGCAACCCGGACGCATTCTGGAAGCCGAAGTCTGTCCGGCTCTCCATCAGATTGCCAGTGCTTTGAACAATGTGTCTGCCGTAAAGGGACGCACGCGGCTGACGGTCACGACGACGTCCGCCTTTTCCACTTACTGGCTCATGCCCCGTTTGGTGAATTTCAATAATCTTCATCCGGATCTTGAGCTCAATCTCGTTGTTTCCGATCGAAAACTCGATCTTGCCGCCGAGGGCGTCGATGTCGCGATCCGTTACGCCCAGACCCCACCGCCCTGGGACAAAGTCACGAGATTGATGCGCGAGCGGATCTTTCCTGTGGTCAGTCCCAAGTATGTGGCGCGCACCGGTCTAAGCTCAGCGCAAGATCTTCTAAGCGAAAATCTCCTGCACCTGTCCGGGATCTACCGCCCGGGTGCCCGGTGGCCAAACTGGTTTCGCCGCAACGGACTGCATGCGCCCTCCGAGGCAAGCGGTGTCGTGATGAACACTTACATCAACATGCTTCAGGCTGCGATCGCAGGGCAGGGTATCGCGCTTGCAGGCTATCCGCTCGTGGACGCCTATCTGGCGGACGGATCTCTCCTGAAACTTGATGGATTTCTGGAACTTGACCGGGATTTCTTCTACCTGATCGACACAACGAAGAACCGAACCGATGCCCGGCTGTTCGCGGACTGGATTGTTGCCGAGACACAAACACTGTCAGACGGCAGCTCTTAGGTGGCGACCCTGGCCTGCGTTTGGAGAGTTCGGAAAAAGCGGCGACGGACGGCGCAGAATGGCGGGCTCACCGCTCGGTCAGCTTCAACTCGATACGGCGGTTTTTGGCGAGGATATCCGCGCTGTCGCCTTCTTCCAGTGGCTGGAATTCGCCGAAACCGGCGGCAACAAGGCGTTTCGGATCAACGCCTTTCTCGATGAGATAGCGCACCACGGAAATCGCGCGGGCGGCGGAAAGTTCCCAGTTGTTGCGCAAGCGGCCCGCGCCGGACAGCGGCCTGGCGTCGGTATGGCCGTCTACGCGCAGGACCCAGTTGATCTCGTCCGGGATCTGCGCGCTCAGCTCCTGAATGGCGTCGGCAAGTTTGTCGAGTTCCTGTTCTCCTGCCGGATTGATGTCCTCCGAACCGGAATCGAACAGAACCTCGGACTGGAACACGAAGCGGTCGCCGACAACCGAGATGTCGGACCGCTGGGAGAGGATTTCACGCAAACGGCCAAAGAAGTCGGACCTGTAGCGGGAGAGTTCCTGCACGCGCTGAACGAGGGCCGCGTTCAGGCGCCGGCCAAGGCTGGCAATTTTAGCCTGGCTTTCCTCTTCCTTTGCCTCGGACGCTTCAAGGGCCGCATTCGCGGCGGCTATCTGGCGCCTCAGTGCCGCTATCTGCTGGTTGAGAAGTTCGACCTGCGCGAGCGCTTCCTGGCTGACCTGACGTTCGTCATCAAGAAGGTTTTCCAATTGCGCCGCGCGGCCACCAGCCGCATCGGCGGCACCTGAGCTGCTGTCAAGCAGACCAAGCAGACGGCTTTGCTCAGCTTCGGCATCGGACAGGCTGGCCTGAAGCCCGAGGATCGTGTCTTCCAGCTCACCGGAGGCAGCACGTTCCAGCGCCAGCAATTCCGTCAACTCGCTGATCTGAGCGTTGAGCCGGTTGAGCACCGTGTCCCGCCCGGACAGCTGCTGGGACAAGAAGAACTGCGCGATCATGAAAATCGACAGGAGGAATATGATGACGAGCAGGAGCGTCGCCATCGCATCGACGAAACCGGGCCAGTAATCCGTTGTCTGGGCGCGGCGGCGGGCGCGCAATCCTGCGGCCATCGCTGGTTACTCCTTTGCGCGCTCGAAGGCCGCCGAGATAGACGTCAGCAAACCTTCAATCCGCTTCTGCTGCTCTCCCTGGGCTTCTGCCCAGTCACGCATCATCTGCTGTTCGGAGCGCACATGTTTCACCAGGCCCTGAATACCTTCGGCAAGGTTTGCCATGGCCTGAGCCGCGTTCTTGCTGCCGCCATCCTCGATGCTTTTCTGCAGTGACTGGATCGACGCCTGGATCTGTTCGACGCCTGGGGCATCCGGCGCATTAAAGAGCCCGTCTTCCGGGTCGATATCGGTGACAGTGGAGAGCCAGTCCTCGAGTTCGTTATAGAACCTGTTTTGGGCCTGGCCCGCCTGCAGGTCGAGAAAGCCGAGAATGAGCGATCCCGTCAGCCCGAACAGGGAGGAGGAAAACGCCGTGCCCATGCCGGAGAGCGGGGCTTCGAGCCCTGCTTTCAGGTCTTCGAAGATGACATTGGCATCGCCTGACCCGACATCGAGCGACTGGATCGTCGCGCCAACGGAACTCACCGTCTGCAACAGGCCCCAGAATGTGCCGAGCAGCCCGAGAAACACGAGAAGACCCGTCAGGTAGCGCGACATCTCGCGCGATTCTTCAAGGCGCATGCCGATTGAATCGAGGATGGATCTTGCCGTCGTCGGCGTCAGGGCCATGTCCCCGGCCTTGTTGCCGAGAAGCGCTGCCATCGGCGCCAGCAGAACCGGTGAGCGCGTGTCGAGTGCCGGATCGCCGATGCGGAAACTGTTGACCCAGGCGATTTCCGGAAACAGCCGGATAACCCTTCCGAACAGCAACAGAACGCCAAATGCGCCGACAAAGACGATCAATCCGTTGAGACCGGGATTGCTCAAAAAGGCGGTCGAGATCTGCGGGAACAGGATGAAGGCGATGAAGGCAACGATCACCAGAAAGATGATCATGAAGGTCAGGTAAGCCCTCGGGCTGGACAGGCTGTAAGGGTCGAATTCACGGGCCATATTGCGCAATCAATCACCTTATGCAGAGGTAACCCATTGATAGCGTGATTTTTCGCACCTTGGAAACCTCTTATCGCGGTCGGGGGTCAATAATGTCTGGAAAGCTTGGGCGCAGGAGGGCAGGGGACGCCATCCAGGTCGGTTCCAGACAAATCCGTCGTGAATGTCGGCACAGAATCACCGACCGCCAAGGAGCGGAAATTTGAGCAAGCTAAGGCCTTCAGGTCTCCAACGCGGCTAGCCCCAAACGCATGATCTGAGTGCGCAAAGCGTCAGGCGACTTCTGTGCAAGGGCCTTGGTCTGAAAATTCTTGCGCATCAGCGCCATTCCGAACAATACCGCTAGCAGCGCAGCCGCGCGGTCTTGCGCGTGCGCACCGCCGATCTTTTCGGCAAGCGGATCTGCGAGCTGTTGCTGCACCGTTTCGCGTATCGTCCCGCCCATTTCCGGGTCGATGACATTTGCGATCAGCATCGTGAAGACATTTGCAGCATCGGCCTCAGGATCGAAGGGGTGGGCAAAGCTTTCCGCCGCTTTGGCCAAAAGGTCTTCGGGATTTGCTGCCAGCGCTTCCCAGGGCGGGATTTCAGCAAGCGTTGCCTCAAAGAGTCCCTGCTTGCCGCCGAAGTAGCGCGAGACCAAGGCCGCGTCGACACCTGCGGCCCCTGTGATATCGCGCACGGAAACATTCGAGTAGCCACGTGTCCAGAACAGCGTTCTGGCCGCATTGATGAGTTTGTCTCTGGTTGTTACCGCTTTGATCATGCCTTCCACCTAAGGGTTTGACAGTTTTTTGTCAACAAGTGTTGACTTGCGGTTTTTCGTGCACTATCTGAGCGTCAACAGTTGTTGACTTTGATAGGAGAAAGACATGTCGAACACAGCCTTGATTACCGGTGCGTCCTCGGGCATCGGCATGGAGTTCGCTCGATATCATGCGCGAAAGGGCGGTGATCTGGTGATCGTCGCACGACGCAAAGAACCTCTCGATGCGCTGAAAACCGAGTTGGAAAATGCGCACGGAGTAAATGTGACCGTGATTGCACAGGATGTCGGTTCGCCGGCGCAGGCAAAAGAGTTGTTCGAAAAGGTCAAGGCGGACGAGATCGCTGTCGACGTTTTGATAAACAACGCGGGCTTTGGCGGACATGGCAGCTTTCTTGACCGGGATCTTGCGAAAGATCAGGCAATGATCGATCTGAATATTTCCGCGCTGGTCACGCTCTCTCATCATTTCGGCAATGACATGAGAACCAGGGGCGGCGGCAGGATGTTGCACGTGTCATCGACCGCCGGGTTTATGCCGGGCCCTCACCAGGCGGTTTATTTCGCAACCAAAGCCTTCGTGACGTCCTTCAGTCAGGCCATCGATCAGGAGATGCGGGACTACGGAATTACCTCCACCGCACTTTGTCCGGGACTGGTCAATACGGAATTTGTCGCCACAGCCAATCTGGAAGGCACGGGTCTTGCCGGGCAAAAGGGCGCTACGCCTGCCTCGGTCGCAAAATGCGGCTATGATGCGATGATGAAGGGCGAGCTGATCGCCATCAACGAGCCCCGGCTGTCGTTCCTGCTGAACTGGCTGACGCCGCTGATGCCGAGACGCCAGGTTCTGAAGATGGTGGAAGGCATGCAGAAAAAATAAAATCGACTTTTCGCGAAAAAGCGGCGCTGCATCTGGCGCCGCCTGTACCCACGAACCATGCTGGCCGCATTCCAGATATTGCCGAGGTCTGATGGCCAGTCGTTAGGGTTGCTCTATCAGAGTTTGAAATTTGCTTGTGCTTGTTGCTTTGAGTAGAATCGAACCGCCACGATGCTGGTGTCAGCCCCGGTAAATTTGATGGGCCGAACACTTGGAAAGTATTGCGGTTTTTATTTGAAACAGGTGCCGATTTTGCCTGTCTGTTTTTGATTTTTGATTGGATGACACTGTTATGCGACGCAGAACTTTTCTTTTTGGAGCCTTGTCCCTTACTGCCTGCCAATCCGGCGGCGCTACATTTAACGGAACAAAACGTCCGGCACCGACCGTTTATGACGCAGAGGGATACGACGTCCTGCATGTCAGGGACGTCAGCCAAACGGATCTTGGCGGAACGGTTATCTACGACGAGGTCATTCCGTTTGATGCCGGTAGCTATACCCCACCTAACGGAACAAACGGCCAGACTGGGACCGGTGGGCGGATCAGGGGAGCAGTACAGAGCCGTGTGGTCCGGTCCAAGAACACCAATACCCTAGTCTTTGCCTATCGATTCAGGGATATGACGTTCTTCCCTGGCACCGGGCCGCAGAACAAAGGCAGCCAACTGGTGAATGTTGAAATCGTGTCGATTTCCGGCTTTCCGCAATCAGCTTTTCCCGTTGAAATGTATACCCTGGACACCAGTCAAAGCCTCGGTGCAGAAACTCTGCCGGGTTATTACAAAGGCGGTGGAGCGTTCGAGTTCAACACTTTTCTGACAGAACCCCAGGGTACGACCTTCTTCGAAGTGCTGACCAAGGCAACGAGGTTCAAGACCGGAAGATACATGTCGCTTGAAGTTGATGCGCGTGGAAATGGCGGCGGCCAGCACACCGCCAACCTCTCACGTATTGCCGTGCCGAAATAGATACATGGAACTTCAGGCAGCCCTCCGGGAGATACGGAGGGCCATCATGAGCGCGGGCGCCCAGGCCAACTGAAGATCAGCCGGTACATGGTTTCCGCATCAATTCTTGCGTGTGAAGTCCGGCAAAGACAGCGCGAATGAGAACCACACTTCTCAAGCTGCTTACTTTACAAAAGCTGCAAATTCCTCAGATCCACGGGATTGCGACATATGCATCTCGACATCCAAAGTCGGATGCCCCTCGGCGTCCGTGAGGTAAAGCGGCTCGAAGTCCGGAGCAAATTTTGCGTCCAGACGGTGTGACGGACGATAAGCGACGCTGAGCGGGTCGCTCATGGCGCAAAAGGTGCGCTTCGGTTCCTGCCAGGTGCGCTGCATCTGGCGAACACTGCCGATGCGCATGCCGCCACCAAAACGCACCAACGGACCCAGCATGCTGATGGCTGTCTGGAGGTGGTCGAACGCGTGTCTGTTAGACCAGGCGTGCCTGATCGCGTGCCGGGCGAGTGCAGTCTTTCGGCCGCGAAACCGCAGCAGGTCGGTAAGGAACGGCACGACACGTTCCAGGGGCTCTTTTGGCCATTCGACAAGTTTTTGCCCGTCGAGATCACTCAGACGCAGATTGGGCAAAAGTCGGCCCGCCCGCACCGTTTCCTCAAAATGCGGCGTCCCGGGGATTGGAATAGTCAGGGACAGGAGAGCAGGAAGCGGCGTTTCGATGCTGTCCAGGATCGCGTCGATCTGGCTATCTACCTCGTCTATGGTCTGCCGGCTGAAATCGAGCATCATTCCATAGTCGAAAAGAACGCCGTGTTCGGCGCACAAACGTGCCAGGGACCGTGGGTCGGAACTGAGGCTGTGGCGCTTGTTGTAGTTTCGTAATACCTCCGGGTCTAGGGATTCAACGCCTGAAAAGAGCGCCTTGCAGCCGTTCGCGGAGACTTTTGCAAGGTTCTTCGGGCTCTTGAAGAAATCGCCGGTCACCAACGCGCCCCAGCCACGAAAATCGCCCCGGCGCCACCTTTCGCCCAACAGATCAACCCTGCGTTCAAAATCAGCCCGGTTGTTGCCGTAGAAATTATTGTCGAGCACCATCAACATGGATCGGCGCCCCCCGGCGTCCAGTTGCTCTGAAATTTCTTGAGAGGAATAAGGCTTATAGGCTCGGCCTTCTCCCGTCAGGGAGCAAAAGGAGCAACTGAAATTGCAGTTCTTCGTCGTCTCGACAAATCCAAGGCCAAATGACCATCCTGCCAGATCGAACCGCGGCGCCGGGCGATCCGCGCAGTAGTCAGCGCCGAGGGTATCCTCAATCAGTTCGTCGAGCGACTCCACGTCATCCTGGCAGACATGATCGAAAACTCCGGCGCATGTTTTGGGAAAGGCGCGGGCGATCGGGCCTCCAATGACAGCGCAGACGCTGGGGTTCGCATTGCGGAAGTAGGCCGAGAGTTGCCGCGCCCGGTCAAAAGCCGCGGTGAGGCCGGTAAAGATCACAAGATCAGGCCAGCCGAAATGCCGGGGATTGAGCATGGCGCCATGGTGAACTTCGTCATAAACACGAATGTCGACAAGCGATGAAGAAAACCGGCCCGCGAGATAGTAGGGCGCCATGGCTCGCGGTATGAAAAGACGCATGGGCGCGGCAGAGCGCCAAGGATCGACATAGGCGTTAACGATCAGAACTTTCGGGCGTCTTTTTGGTTTCACGTTTTTTCTTTTCAAAGCCGCTTGATCGCTTCGTCAGATCTGGTCGAGTCCTGCGAAAATCCCCAGAATGAAGATCGCATAGACGCCTATGATCGCATGGGAGATGATAGGGGTCACGACACTTCCCGACCGCATGAAGAGCCATCCCCACAATAGTGAGGGAGCAATCACCGCAAGCGAGACCACGGGGTTAAGGTGTGCATGCAGAACCGCGAAAAGCAGCGTTGACACCAGATTGGCTACCCAGCCTGCAGGTCCGATGACGCCTGTCAGGAAGTTCTGCAAGGGGGCCTGGATGGCGCACCGCATTGCGAACTGTTGAAAAACCACCGAGACAAGATAGATCGACAACGCAGCCAGGAAGAGGCCGGGCGATCTGACATGTGTTCCGTCGTCCAGAACAAGAAAGGCAAAAAGCGGGGCTACTTGGCCGTCGTCCTGCGGTGTGCTGAGCAATGCCAACTTACCGAGCGTCATGGCGACGCAGAAGCCAAGAGACCACAAGATGCTCTCGATCACATCACGCGGTTTCGGTCGGAGATTCAGCTTGAAGGCTTTTGAATTCGGTGCTGCCCACCGGTCGATGAAATAGGCGATAATCACCAGCGTCAGCAACGCCACGACCGGTCCGAGATCGTAGAATTTTGCACGAGCCAGTTTCTGAATGGGCTCAAGCAGCAATGTGAAAAGACTAAAGATCGTCAGGATCGCGACAATGAATCGCCCCGTGGCCGCGCGTTCCCTTTCGCGATCTGCAGTCTTTTTCAACAGTTCAACGCGTTCACTTTCATCAGCCAGCATGACCAGGACGCCAAGGCGTTCATCCGTACCGCGCCGGTTCAGCAACACGGCGCGAACATTGAGATGCAGCGTGGTATTTTCGCGTTCGAGGCTGATTGCGGCGACGTGTTCCAGGTCCGGCCGGTGAACCGCTTCCAGAACGCAGTCCGTGAAAGCATCCAGATCCGGCAAGGGAACGAAGACTTCCGCAACCGTTTTTCCCACGACCTCTTCTGCACGCAGCCCGAATATCTTTTCAGCGCGCGGGTTGCAGGACGTCAGAATGCCCTGCGGATCAATAGTGATGATGCCGTCGGTCGAAGAAGCAACGATGTCGTCTGTCATCGCGACCGGAAGCTTGGGCAAAGGCTCAGAGTTGTTCAACGTGACCGCCGGTCAAGGCCAATGGGAATTTTCCGCAAGGCACGAACCGCTTCTCCTGACACATGATCGAATCGTCAGGAGATCACGCTAGTACAGGGCCCTGACTGCGTCCAGATTGGAGGCATTGCCAATCTGGGTTTCGAACCGAAGATTTGATAAGTGCCGTCCTGGCTCAACGCGAAACTCGTTCTTGGCCTTACTGATTGTGCCGCGCCCAGCTCCACATCCAATGCGCTATGGAGAGGAGGCTCGCATCGTCGCCCTTTCGGCCGACAAGCTGCACGCCCATCGGCAATCCACCCGCCGTTTCAAGCAGAGGCAGCGTGATTGCCGGAGTGCCGGCCATGGTCCAGAGCCCGTTGAAAATCGAATCTCCCGTTGAGCTCAATCCGGCGGGCGCCGGACCGAGCGCTGCCGGACATAGAATGGCATCGCTACGCTCGAAGAGTGGCTCGAGGAGCGCTTCCATCTTGTCCTGGAACGCTTTCGCTGCGAGATAGTCGACCGCTGGAAGCTTCAGGCCTTCCTCGATAGTCGCCCGTGTCGGTGAACCGAGCTTATTGGTACCGCGCTCCAGATAATCCTTGAAATAATGCCCCATCTCGCCGGTGTTGATCACGGCGCGTAGACGTGCGGCATCATCGAAAGCGTCCGGCAGCGATAGCGGGATGACGCTATCAGAAAGTGCCGTGCGTAAGCGGTCAAATGCGGCATGAAGCGCCGGGTCTGCCCGATCCCAACCAGGGGGCGCCACGAAGCCGAGTATCGGTGGCTTGGCAGCCTCTGGAACTCGATCCATCTTTACTTCGCTCAAGACGTCCGCCAAGAGCGCAGCCCCTGCCGGGTCATTTGCAAAGACACCAAGCGTGTCGAGTGAATGGGACTGAAGCAGTGTCCCCTTTCGCGGGATTGCGTTGAAGCTGGGCTTCAGTCCGACAACACCGCAAAACGAGGCAGGGCGTACAACGGAGCCGCCGGTCTGCGTACCGATCGCCAAGGGTACCATTCTGTCAGCCACCGCCGCAGCTGAGCCCGAGGAGGATCCGCCGGGCGTATGCTGCAGGTTCCGCGGATTTCTTGTTTTATTGGGGTGCAGAAAAGCGAGTTCGGTCGTGACCGTTTTACCGAACATGATGGCTCCGGCTTCCTTGAGCCGTCTCACCACTTCCGCATCTTCCTGAGGCACTCGGCCGGCGTCGACGGGACATCCATTTTCGGTTGGAATGCCTGCCGTGTCGATCACGTCCTTGACGCCAACGGGTAAACCGTGAAGGGCACCCAGCGGCGCTCCACTTGCCTTGAGTGCGTCCAGACGCTCCGCTTCCTGCAGGACCGCCGCGGCATCGAACCATGTCCAGGCCTGCACTTCATCCTCGCGCGCCTCGATCCGTGCGATACAGGCTTTTGAAAGATCAACGGCGGACAGACCGCCATCGGCAAGCCGATCACGCAGTTCCGGCGCACTGAGCGTGAGCAGGTTTTCAGTTTCACTCATGAGTGTCTCCGCGTTCCAGCGATTGGCGATGCGCTGCCGGAACCAAATGTGATCCAGTGTTTCCGCCCCAGAATTCGCCACTGCGCATGTTTGTTGATGCCTGGGTGCGCAGCGGGAAATTTTCCAGAGGCGGGTTTCCGATCAGCGTTGCTAATTCCCGTAAGCAACCGATGGCAGCCAGGTTGTAAGCGCCGGGAAATAGAACACGATCAGCAATCCGATCAGCTGAAGAATGACGAAGGGCACCACGCCTCTATAGATATGCCCAAGTGTCACGCCAGGTGGACAGACGCCCTTCAGATAGAATAGCGCAAACCCGACAGGTGGTGTCAGGAATGAGGTCTGCAACGTCACCGCCACCAGGATGGCAAACCATACGACCGATGGATCCCGCACCTGATCAAAGCCCGGCACGGCCAACTCGAGCCCGACGATGATCGGCAGCATCAGCGGCATGATAATGATTGTGATCTCGATCCAATCGAGCAGGAAGCCAAGCAGGAAGACGATCAGCAAAATGAAGCCGACAGTCATGTAGGGATCCTCGAAAACCGAGAGAACGAGGTGCTGAACGATTTCATCGCCACCATAACGCCGCAGCACGAAAGCGAAGAAGTTTGCTGCCAGGAAAATCCCAACGATGTAGCCGGACGTGTTCAAGGTGGACCGGCTCACGTCCTTGAGCACTTTCCAGTTCAGCTTGCGGTTGGCCAGTGCGAGAAGCGTCGCTCCCATAGCGCCGAGCCCGGAGGCCTCGGTCGGTGTTGCGACGCCGGCAAAAATTGATCCCAGTACAAGAAGGATCAGGAACATGGGTGGCACGACGGCGAGGAGAACCTCCTTTACGTCTTCCCATTGCACCTTTTCGGGTTTTTCGGGCGCCGGCATCGCCTTGGGATTAATCAGTCCATAGATGACGATGAAGACAATGTAGAGTGCACCGAGGATCAGACCCGGGAACAACGCACCCATGAAGAGGTCGCCAAGGCTGATGGCCAGCTGATCGGACATGATCACCAGCATGATCGAGGGTGGAATCAGAATACCGAGCGTCCCGGCGGAGGCAATTGTTCCAGTCGCGATCGGTTTTGAATAATTCTGCTTCATCATGGCTGGAAGCGCCATGACGCCCAGAAGCGTGACCGATGCACCGATGACACCGGTGGATGCCGCAAGAATGATGCCGATCAGCATAACCGTCAGGGACAGGCCCCCGCGCAGCGAACCGAACAGCTTCTGCATGGAATGCATCATGCGCTGAGCGACACCCGACTGGTCGAGCATCAGACCCATGAAGATGAACATGGGCAACGCGACAAGGACCGGGTTTTTGACAATGCCGCCAAAGAGGCGACCAGAGAGCGCCTGCATGCGCTGATAGCTGATACCGGTGCGATCGAACTCAATGATATCGCGAAAAAACGAGCGGTTCGGGTCCAGCAGAAACTCGGCAAGCAGGACGAAAACAAGGCTGACACCGACAAGCGCCATGGCGACCGGAATGCCGCGGAACAGCATCCAGATAAAGGTGATGAACATCACCATGACGGCGATTTCGTTCAGTGTGAGAAACTGACCAATAAATTCAAGCATCTATAATTCTCACGCCGTCTTGTTGCGGCTGAAAAGCCTGGCTGCACCGATCACCACGAATGTCAGGACCAGAGTGATCATGATGGTGTATTTGATGTCGTAATTTCCGAATTCGACTTCGTCGAAAATCACGTGACGGCTGACATCTCGCGCCGTCGCATCAGGTGGGCTCATGAGCCACACAATCCACCAGAGCGCGTAATAGGTGGCAAGGTTGGTCGCGAACATCGTCGAGGGAAACGCGTAAAGCAGCTGCTTCCAGAGAACGGGCTGGGTCAGCTTGGCAAGCAGTCGGACGTAAATAGACCAGGCCGCCACTGCCATGAGGATGAACGACAGGTTCATCAGCGTCTTGAGAATCCAAAGGTTGTGCAACCCGTTGGGACTGTCCGACCCCTCGTCAGCCTTTATGGAGGAGATCGTGTAGTGCAGCGTGACGTCCCAGCTCAGAATAATGAAAGGCAGGAACAGCCAGGTCAGCGCAAAGATATCGGTCCTCAGCTTTTTCTGTCTCGAGAACCCTTCGTAGAGAATATCGACGCGCACATGGCTGTTTGTTGTCACCGCATAGGCAATGCCAACCAGCACCGCCGACCCGTAAAGCCACCACTGGAAATCGTCTAGCCAGGCCTGGTTCATGCCGGCGCTGCGCAGGACAACCTGGGAGCAGATGGCGACCATCAGGAACGGAAAAAGCCAGGCAAAGATATTGGAAATGAAAACGACGAACCGGTCGCCGCGATTTTGTTCCTCGGCTCCGACGGCGCCGGGATCCGTAATCGCAACACTTCCATCGGCTGAAATAACTTCTTCAGGCTTATCCATCTGCTCCCCGCCTTGCCTGCGATGCGCCGGACGCCTCCACACCCAGCAGAATACCGGGGCGATGTCGCCCCGGTATGCATTGTGTCGTCCGGGATTCCGGACGGATCAGTGCAGCCCGCTCAGTTGCGCGGACGCGGCAGGTAAATGTTGTCGTTCCAGACCTTGTAGCCTGCACGGAACTCCTGGAGATTGTCCCAGACCTCCTTGAAGAACGCATCTTCAGCAGCCAGTTCAGCAGCAACTTCGACCCACGCCGCTTCGAAGGCGTCAAGCATTTCCGGGGACCATTGCTTGATGGTCACGCCGTTCTTCTCGACGTTTTCCTGCATCGCATCAAAGTTGGTGGCTTCACCTTCGGCGAAGTTGTCTGTGATGTTCGCCATGCAGGCGATTTCGATCTGGTTCTGAGCAACTTCGTCGAGGTCGTCCCAACGGTCCTTGTTGATCAGAAGCTCGAACATCGTTGCCGGCTGGTGCCAGCCCGGGAAGTAGTTGTACTTCGCGATGTTGTGGAAGCCGAGACGCGCATCGATCCGCGGCATGGAGAATTCGGTCGCATCGATCGCACCGCGCTCCAGCGCCGGGAAGATATCACCACCCGCCAGAAGCGACGTGGACACGCCGAGTTTCTGCATCACTTCGGCGCCGAGGCCAAAGAAGCGCATGTTCAGGCCTTCAAGGTCTTCAAGGCCATTGATCTCGTTCTTGAACCAGCCGGAGGTTTCCGGAGCGATGATGCCGCACGGGATGACGTGAACGTTGTAGCCGTTTTCGTCATACATGCGCTGGAAAAGCTCCGAACCGTCGCCATAAAGCATCCACGCAAGGAATTCACCGGCTTCCGGACCAAAGGGCACGGCTGCAAACAGGGAAGCAGCGGGGATCTTGCCCTGCCAGTAGCCGGATGTCGTGTAAGCGGCGTCAACCGAACCGCTGGACACGGCGTCAAGCGCTTCCAGAGCCGGAACCAGTTCGCCCGGATCAAAGTGTTCGAACTCGACATCGTTGGAGATGGAATTGATCTTTTCGGTAAAGCCGACGGCGGCTGTGCCGAGAATTGGCAGGTTTTTGCCGAAGGCGGACGTCATCTCAAAGGCTTCCTGCGCGCTGGCAGGCAAGGTGAAAGAGATACTGATTGCTGCCGCGGCAGCGAACTTGCGAATAGTCATAAATCCTCCCGTTTATTTTTTGCGGGCCCTCCTCTGACCCGTTGGAAAAACTTTTCCAATCCTTATTTAGTGCATGAATCAAAAGCTGTTAACACATAGCCATTAGAATAAGAGACCCGCCTTGAGCAGTCATAGCCTGGCTGAGTGCAGACTCCTCTGCGTGATCTGAAAGTGTCCGGCTGCTAATCGGGGCAATCCGAGTGTCAGGCGCCGACGCTGCGGACCTTTCGGAAACTAAGCCACGTTCTGACATACCGGATCAACTTCCGTTGCCGGGATGGGATGGATATCGGTCGTCGCGACAATTTCTTGAAGGTATCTGAGCCGCCTTGCACAAGCCAGCGGTCGGCGTGTCCGGAATACGCGGGGAGGGGGCAGGATGCGCTTGGCGCTCACTGGGCTGCGGCCCTACGCTTGGACCGGATGCAGCTGACTATCGATTTGAGCCGTCGCCCGGAATTCACGCAGACGTTTCAGCCTGTTTCAGCAACCGGAGCATGTGACGGTGGGCAAATTCGTTGCCGACGAGCACATCGCCTGTTTCCAGCATTTTGTTCTTGCCCTGAAGATCGCTGACAAACCCGCCGGCTTCACGGACCATGAGAATTCCGGCGGCAATGTCCCAGGAATTCAAGTTGTGCTCCCAGTAAGCATCCAGGCGCCCGGAGGCGGTCCAGGCAAGATCGAGTGCGGCGGCGCCGGCGCGGCGGACACCCGAGACCTCCGGCATGACGTGGCGCAGTTCACGCAGCGCGCGCCCGTGGTCACCGTGTCCGATGAAAGGCAGACCTGTTCCGATGAGCATTTCCGGTAATTCGGTGCGTCCTGCGACGCGAAGACGGCGGTCGTTCAGGAAAGCGCCCCGGCCACGCTCGGCTGTGTAAAGCTCATCCATCACAGGGTTATAGATGACACCGGCAACGATTTCACCAGCTCTCTCCAGCGCAATGGACGTCGCGAAAATCGGAATTCCATGCAGAAAATTCGTGGTGCCGTCGAGAGGATCGATATGCCAGCGATGCTGTCCATCAGTGCCTTCGACGATCCCGCTTTCTTCCATGACAAGCCCATAGGTCGGGCGGGCCTTGGTCAATTCTCCGCGCAAGAGCTCCTCTGCACGACGGTCTGCCGCTGAAACGAAATCTCCCGGGCCCTTGCGGGAGACCTGGAGATTTTCCACTTCGCCGAAATCGCGAACCAGACTGCGTCCGGCCTTGATTGCGGCCTGAACCATCACGTTAAGGAGTGCTGTGCGAGCCATTGAATGTCACTTGTTGTTGGGCGCAGCCCGAATTGTTTCGGACACGCCGGATTTTGGCGATCGAATACCGGGATCAACCCGAAGGATCAGTCCGCGCGGCGAACATATTCCAGTGTGCCGGTGTCGACGATGATCCTTTCACCGGCGGTGATGAAGGGAGGAACCATGACTCGGACGCCGTTTTCCATCAGCGCGGGCTTGTAGGAAGAAGACTGTGTCTGACCCTTGACGACTGCGTCCGCTTCACTGATTTCAAGCGTCACGTGCTGCGGGAGGGTGATGCCGATCGGACGCTCTTCGTGGAGTTCCACGGTGACCATCATGCCGTCCTGCAGGAAAGCTGCCCTGTCGCCAACGAAATCCGACTGCAGCTCAAGCTGTTCGTAGGTCTCCGTGTCCATGAAGATCAGCATGTCATCCTGCGTATAAAGGTACTGAAAGTCCTTTTGCTCCAGGCGCACGCGCTCGACCTTGTCTTCGGAGCGGAACCGCTCGTTGAGCTTGCGGCCATCGATCAGGTTTTTCATTTCGACCTGGGCGAAGGCGCCGCCCTTGCCGGGCTTCACATGCTGGACTTTAACAACGGCCCAGAGCGTGTCCTGATGCTGCAGCACGTTACCGGGCTTGATTTCGTTTCCGTTGATTTTCATGGAACGACCGACTTTATGAATTGTTAGGATCTGACGCGGAGCGGTCCCCAGCCGTTGGCAAGGGCGCCCAAAATGCTCGCGCCTGTCCACCACAAAAGCGCAAGCGTTTCAAGGAAAAAAGGCAAATTTTCCTAGGTTTGACCCACTCTGGGACGAATTAGGGAGATTCCGCAGCCGGATCTTCGGTCGGCGCAAGCAGCGTTGTTGTGTGCTGCTCGGCCAGAACACGGGCACCTTCGATTGTCTTTTCATCGAGCGTTTCGACGATCCTGTCCAGATTGAAGTCGGGCACGCCATTTGAGCGCGCCGCCAGATGCCATCCGGCCGCTGCCGTGAAATCCTGCTCCCGTCCACGGCCGTACGCGTAGATCCGCGCCAGACGGTTCATGGCGACCGGATTGCCCGCGATAGCCGCTCTCTCGAACCAGTCGGCAGCCTCGGCTTCGTTCGGGTCTACTCCTTTGCCCTGATGCCGCAGGATCCCATAGTAGACCTGCGCCGACGTGTGACCGCGGCGCGCAGCTCGGCCCAGCCAGAATGCGCCCTGGCCGGGATCATTCAGGCCGGTCTGGGATTCCAGAAAAGACAGTCCCAAAGCGTACTGGGCTTCCGGATCGTTTTTGCGCGCCGCTTCTTCCAGCAGCTGACGCGCCTTTTCTTCGTCAAACGGGCGCCCTTCGCCCTCCTGATAGAGGATCGCCAGGTTGTATAGCGCCGAGGCGTTTCCCGCGTCTGCAGCCTGCTCAAAGAGATCTGCAGCTTTTGTCTTGTCGACATCGACACCCGTGCCGAGAAGGTAGAACTGGGCCAATTGCAGCGCTGATCCGCTGTCGCCCGCCGCTGCCGCAAGGGAATACCAGTCGGCAGCCTTGGACTTGTCCAATTCGATGCCGAGACCTTTCTCATGAAGAACACCAAGCAACGCCTGGGCTGCCTTGTCGCCCTGTTCGGCAAGCGGTGTCGCAAGTCCAAGTGCCGTCAGGAACCATCCACGCTGAAAGGCGGCATATGCCAATTCCGAAGACGGAGATTTGAGCTCATCAATCTTCGGAGGCCCTGCATCAATGATGCTGAAAAGTGTCTTGTCGCGCGTCGTCACGTCTATGACGGCGGGTTGCTCGACTTTGGCTTGTTCGACGGAGACGGCATCGAGGTCCGTTTCCTGAGCCGCTGCGCGTGGATCTGAGAGCGTTGAAAAGAACGCTGTCGCAAGGGCGAATACGGACATCTTCGTCAGGCAAGGGCGGGCGGCTTTCGTCGGCATCACTCTTACTCCAAATTCGATCAGCAGCTTCCGGGAGCCTACTCCACCTCCGGAAACGGGTGTTCTTCCAAAATGCGGTTCGCAGCGGCAACCGCGTTTGAGATGTCGCCGTCCGATTTCCAGACGGCGTCCTTCACAGCGACAAAATCAGCACCTGTCGCAGCAACATCCTTCAGGGTCTCCAGGCTGTTCCCGGCCAAGGCAACACAAGGCGTTTCAAACAGTTCAGCCCACCAGGCCGCGCCCGAGAGGGTCCTGTCATGCGCCGCTTCGCGCTCATCCAGATCCAGCTTGCCGAAAAAGATATAGTCGACGCCCGTTTCCGCCCACTCCATCGCATCATGTTTCAGCTTTGTGCCCCCGGTTCCAACGATCTTTTCGGGCTGGAAGCTCTCTACAGCGAGTTTCACGTCTTCGAGCGAGGTGTCGACATGGACGCCATCGGCGCCGCTTCTTCCCGCAGCCTGCGTGTCGCGGTAGACAAGCGCGGCGGCCCCGCCCTCCTGAACAACAGGAACCAGTATTTGGGCCGCGTCCTGAATATCCTTGGTGGCCGCGCCGGGCATGTAGATCAGGACGCAGGCGATATCGCCTCCGGCAAAGGCCTTTTCGAGCTTTGCAGCCAGGTCGGACGTATCGAATTCCGGTGGCGTGACTAGAAAGAGGCGCGGACGATTCACAAGCGGGTTCCTGACTGACGGGCGTGTTCGATTCTCGTTCTTGTCCCTAAAGACGGCAAAAGAGGGACGCAAGGCCCCTCTTTCAACAAAGTGAATGTCTCGACCGGTCGGACCGGGTGAGGTCAGCCGATTTTCGGGTCGAGGCTGCCGTCCTTGTAGCGGTTGGCCATGTCCGCGAGCGTCACGATTTTCGAGAGCTTGGACGCCTGGCCTGCCGTGTTGAAGGCCTCCAGTCGTTCCACGCAAAGCTTTTGCATCGCCTCGCGTGCGGGCTTCAGGTATTTGCGCGGATCGAATTCGCCGGGGTTTTCGCTAAGGACGCGGCGGATCTGGCCGGTCAAAGCCATGCGGTTGTCCGTGTCGATGTTGATCTTTCGGACACCGTTCTTGATGCCGCGCTGGATCTCTTCAACCGGAACACCCCAGGTCTGGGGCATCTCGCCGCCATACTGGTTGATGATGTCCTGCAGATCCTGCGGGACAGAAGAAGAGCCGTGCATCACCAGGTGCGTGTCGGGCAGGCGGCGATGGATTTCCTCAATCACATGCATTGCGAGAATTTCGCCGTCCGGCTGGCGCGTGAACTTGTAGGCGCCATGGCTGGTGCCCATCGCGATCGCCAGGGCGTCGACCTTGGTTTCCTGAACGAACTTCACCGCTTCGGCGGGGTCGGTCAGAAGTTGGTCGTGGCTCAGCTTTCCTTCTGCGCCATGGCCGTCTTCCTTGTCGCCCATGCCGGTTTCCAGCGAGCCCAGAACACCGAGTTCGCCTTCCACCGAGATGCCGCCGAGATGCGCCATGTCGGTGACCGTCTTTGTGACGCCAACGTTATAATCCCAGCCTGCCGGGGTCTTACCATCCGCTTCCAGCGAGCCGTCCATCATGACGGATGTAAAGCCGGCCTGGATGGCTGTCATGCAGGTTTGCGGCGCGTTGCCGTGGTCCAGGTGAACGCAGACCGGGATATGCGGGTAGATCTCGACGACGGCGTCCATCATGTGCTTGAGCATGATGTCGTGAGCGTAGGCGCGGGCACCGCGGGACGCCTGAATGATGACCGGCGAATCCGTCTGGTCCGCCGCAGCCATGATCGCAAGCGCCTGCTCCATGTTGTTGATGTTGAAGGCCGGAACGCCGTAGTCATTCTCGGCAGCGTGATCAAGCAACTGGCGAAGGGTAATACGAGCCATCAATTGTCTCCCAGATCCGGATACGTGCTCCGTCCACAGCAGAACAAAGATGACCTTGCCGTGTGGCCGATGCGTCAAACTGAGGCCGTTCTAACAAGATTTTCGGTTATGGAAAGAGCAGTGCGACCGCTTAAATCAATTAAAATAGAGGCGCTTGATCGAAAAATTACACACACAATTAATTCGGCAATCAAATTAATCATGGGTGTGGCGCCGCGAAGGCGGAATCTTGTTAGATCAGCGAGCTGATATCGAGAAATGTTCCCGCAGGGTCTCGGAGAATCATCCGTTTCTGGCCGTACGGCATCTCCCGGGGCGCTTCAACGACAACCGCGTTGAGCTCAAGTGCACGCTCGTGAACAGCGTCGCAGTCCTCTACGACAAATGTCAGGATAACCCCGGCCGGTGCCCGCTGGGCCCTGGCCGGAACAATGTCGCTCGATTGCCTGAGGATGCCGAGTTCCAGACCCGGCGTTTCGGCATCCGCCAGGTTCACGAACCAGTCGGAGGAAAATTTCGGCGTCATTCCCAAAAGTTTCTCGTAAAAAGCGGCAGTGACGGCCACTTCTTCGGTCAGAATATTCGTAAAACAACGCTGCATCTTCACCTCCTCTGAAAACGGATCAGGCCTGAAGCGCCTTCACGCCGGGCAATTCCTTGCCCTCGAGCCACTCGAGAAATGCGCCGCCTGCCGTGGATACATAGGAAAAACTCGGGGCTGCACCAGCGTGGTTCAGCGCAGCCACGGTGTCGCCGCCTCCGGCGACCGAATTGAGTTTTCCCGCCTTTGTGTTTTCAGCTGCGTGCCTGGCTGCCGCAACTGTTGCCTTGTCGAAGGGTTCGATCTCGAAAGCACCCAGCGGGCCATTCCAGACCAGGGTCTTGGCCGCATCGATTTTTGAGGTGACGGTTTCGATGGAGGCTGCGCCCACATCCAGGATCATGCCATCGGCGGGAATGGCATCGAGCGTGACGGTTTCGTTTTCCGCCCCGGCCTTGAATTCCTTGGCGACAACGGCATCGTCGGGCAACACGATTTCGCAGTTTGCCGCTTCGGCCGCGACCATGATTTTCCTGGCCGTATCGGCCAGGTCATGTTCGCACAGCGATTTGCCGACATCCGTGCCGTTTGCCGCCAGGAAGGTATTGGCCATGCCGCCGCCAATGACGAGCATGTCTACCTTGGACACAAGGTTCTCCAGCAGGTCGATCTTGGAAGATACTTTCGCGCCGCCGACAACCGCCAGAACCGGGCGGACAGGCTCGCCAAGGGCGGAGCCGAGCGCTTCCAGTTCTGCCTGCATCGTGCGGCCTGCATAGGCGGGCAGAAGCTTGGCGATGCCTTCGGTTGATCCGTGCGCCCGGTGCGCAGCTGAAAAAGCGTCGTTGACGTAAATGTCTCCGTTTTCCGCAAGTGCCTTTGCAAAGTCCGGGTCGTTCTTTTCTTCGCCCTTGTGGTAGCGGGTGTTTTCCAGAAGCAACACACCGCCGTCCGGCAGAGCGGCAATGGCATCGGCCGCCGCTGAACCGATGCAGTCGTCCGCAAAGGCAACCGGCTTTCCAAGAAGGTCTGCGACCGCCGGTGCAACAGGCCCGAGAGACATCTCGGCGACACGCTCTCCCTTGGGGCGGCCGAAATGGGCCAGCAGAACAACCTTGGCGCCTTTTTCAGAGAGTTCGCGGATCGTCGGCAGCACTCGTTCGATGCGCGTAGTGTCGGTGACCTTGCCGCCATCCATCGGTACGTTCAGGTCAACACGCACAAGCACGCGCTTGCCGGTGAGGTCGGACAGGTTGTCGAGAGTTTTGAAAGCCATGGGATCACCTGTTGTCAGGGCGGAAAGCATCGGTCGAAAGGGCCTGCCCCGGCACATGCCAGGCCGCGGCGTTGACAGGACTTAATGCAAGGAACGCATTGCTTGCAACATGGAAGGCAAAGGTATTTTGGAAGATTGTGCCTTAGGACGGCGGCCGGTGGTGCTCAGGCCTGCGATGGGGTCAGTGACCATGGCTGCACGATTGATGCGCTGCCTAGGGTATGCAATTTTTCGGTGAGGGTTTTCTAAGTGCTGCCGAACTCCGGCAATGGAATACGATTGTTGTAGTTGTGATGTGTTGCATCCGCTTTTGGCGCAGAATGATGTGCCAGAAGGGATGAGATAGCACACATGTCGGCTAACTTCCTCCCAGGTTTCCTGTGAGAACACAGACTTCAAAAGCCCTATTTTTCAGGTGGTGTTTCCAGGTTCTTCATGGTCTCTGCTTTGGCCCGGTCTACATCCGGGTGCCAGTGGCGGTGGCTTTTGGGGCGGTCAGGGTCTCTCGAACGATCGATAAAGTAGTATCCGACGCCAATCACCAAAAGAAACGCTACGGCTATCAGGATCGATTCCAAGTCACGTCCTCCATTTCATTTTGTACAATGTCTATCAATACATGTAGAAATTGTAAAAAATAGAGATTCGTGTCTGAGGTGCGTTGCTGTGATTGAGGACCGATCAAACAAAAAGAGCCGGTACATCGACCGGCTCTTGTTATTAAATATGTGATCGCAAAATCAGATCAGCTTCGCCATGGCGATGGCCGTGTCGGACATGCGGCAGGAGAAGCCCCACTCGTTGTCGTACCAGGACAGGATGCGAACGAAGGTGCCATCCAGCACCTTGGTCTGGTCCATGTGGAAGACGGAAGAATGGCTGTCATGGTTGAAGTCCATGGAGACCAGCTTGTCGTCTGTGTAGCCCAGGACACCCTTCAGCTTGCCGTCGGCGGCTTCACGGATAGCGCTGTTGATTTCCTCAACAGTTGTTTCGCGCTTGGCGATGAAGTTGAAGTCGACGACAGAGACGTTCGGCGTCGGGACGCGGATCGCGACACCGTCGAGCTTGCCGTTCAGCTCCGGCAGAACAAGGCCGACGGCCTTGGCGGCGCCGGTGGAGGTCGGGATCATGGACATGGCCGCTGCACGTGCGCGGTAAAGATCCTTGTGCATGGTGTCCAGCGTCGGCTGATCGCCCGTGTAGGAGTGGATCGTCGTCATGAAGCCTTTTTCGATACCAATGGCTTCATTCAGCACATAGGCGACCGGCGACAGGCAGTTGGTGGTGCAGGATGCGTTGGACACGACGAGATCGTCGGCGGTCAGCGCACTGTCGTTGACGCCGAAGACGATGGTCTTGTCTGCGCCGGCAGCAGGCGCTGAAACCAGAACGCGTTTCGCGCCGGCTTCCAGATGCATCGATGCCTTTTCCTTGGCGGTGAAGATGCCGGTGCACTCCATGGCGACTTCAACGCCGAGCTCACCCCAGGGCAATTCCTTCGGGTCGCGGATCGCGGTCACCTTGATCGGCTTGCCGCCACCAACGGTGATGGTCTCACCCTCGACGACAACCTCTGCAGGGAACCGGCCATGAACCGAATCGTAGCGCAGGAGATGCGCATTTGTTTCAACCGGACCGAGATCGTTGATCGCTACGACTTCAATGTCGGTACGTCCGCTCTCGACGATTGCACGCAAAACATTGCGGCCGATGCGGCCGAAGCCGTTGATTGCTACCTTGGTTACCATTTTCCACTCCCGCAATCTTGAGCGCCGTGTGTGGATCCGGCGCCGATTGGTGCGCCACCTTTTGGTGGCAACGATTGAGAGCACAGCTGTGCTCAGGGCCCGGCAGCTTAAGGAGGAAAGCGCCGCCGGGAATTGATCTGACTTAAGCTTCGAGCTTTTCCTTCACGGCAGCGACAACGGCGTCCTTCGTGATGCCGAAATGCTCGTAAAGTTCCTTGTAAGGGCCGCTTGCGCCAAAACCGGTCATGCCGACGAACAGGCCGTCATTGCCAATGAAGCGGTCCCATCCCATGCGGATGCCGGCCTCAACGGCGATATTGACATCGGCTGTACCGATGACCGCTGCCTTGTAGTCGTCCGACTGGGCTTCGAACAGCTCGAAAGATGGAACGGAAACAACCCGGACTGCAAGCCCTTCCCCGGTCAGTTCCGTGTGGGCGTCAACGGCGATTTCCACTTCCGAGCCGGAGGCGAAAATAGTGACGGCCGCATCGTCTTCGCTGTCAATGAGGACGTAGGCTCCTTTTGCGCAAAGGTTCTTTTCCTCGTAAGTCTTGCGCACGGACGGAAGGTTCTGGCGGGTCAGGGCCAGGATTGACGGTCCTTCTCGGTTTTCAAGGGAGAGCTGCCAGCATTCCAGCGTTTCCGTGATGTCTGCCGGCCGGAAGAAGGTGAGCTGGGGAATAGCGCGCAGTGCCGCGAAATGCTCGACCGGCTGGTGCGTTGGCCCGTCTTCTCCAAGACCAATGGAATCGTGCGTCATCACGTGAATGACACGCTGTTTCATCAAGGCGGCAAGGCGGATCGACGGGCGGCAGTAGTCTGAAAAGATCAGGAACCCGCCGGAATAGGGGATAACCCCGCCGTGAAGTGCCATGCCGTTCATGGCTGCCGCCATGCCGTGTTCGCGAATGCCGTAATGGATGTAGCGGCCCGAGAAATCGTCCGCGGTGACGGGCAGGGTCTGCTCGGTCTTTGTGTTGTTTGAACCGGTGAGGTCCGCTGAACCGCCAATTGTCTCCGGGATCACTTCGTTGATGACACCCAGCACGGCTTCGGACGCCTTGCGCGTTGCCATGGTTGGTTGTTCTTCAGCCAGCTTTTTCTTGTAGTCCAGAACGGCCTGGGGGAAGCCGGCCGGCAGATCGCCGCGGGTGCGGCGTTCGAAATCGGCGCGTGTTTCGGTGTCCGCCTCGGCAAATCGCTTCTGCCAGTCCTTGTGGGCATGGGCGGATCTGAGACCCGCGATACGCCATGCATCGAGGATGTCACTTGGAACCTCGAAAGGTTCGTGCGGCCAGTTCAGCGCTTCGCGCGTTCCCGCAATTTCTTCCGCTCCGAGAGGTGCGCCGTGGGCCTTGGCGGTGCCGGCCTTGTTGGGAGCACCGAAGCCGATGGTGGTCTTGGCGGCAATCAGGGTGGGCCGGTCACTGTCCTGTGCCTGACGGATCGCATCTGCGATGGCTTCCGGATCGTGGCCATCGATATCGATGGTGTTCCAGCCGGATGCGGCAAAGCGCGCCTGCTGGTTCGTGCTGTCGGTGATCTCGACCTTTCCGTCGATGGAAATGCCGTTGTCATCCCAGAACACGATCAGCTTGTTGAGCTTCAGATGCCCGGCAAGCGTCAGGGCTTCCTGGCTGATGCCCTCCATGAGGCAACCATCTCCGGCAAGCACGTAGGTGTAGTGGTCAACAAGCTTGTCACCGAAGCGGTCCGCCTGCAGACGCTCGGCAATTGCCATGCCGACCGCGTTGCCGAAACCCTGGCCGAGCGGGCCCGTGGTCGTCTCGATGCCTTCACCATGGCCGAATTCCGGATGGCCGGCGGTGCGAGATCCGAGCTGACGGAAGTTTTTCAACTCATCCAGGGAAAAGTCTTCGTAGCCGAGGAGATAAAGGAGGCTGTAAAGCAGCATGGAGCCATGGCCGGCCGACAGAACGAACCGGTCGCGATCCGCCCAGTTCGGGGCAGTCGGGTCGAATTTCAAAAACTCGGTGAACAGGACCGTTGCAATATCGGCTGCGCCCATGGGCAATCCGGGGTGACCGGATTTCGCCTTTTCCACCGCGTCGATTGCAAGAAAGCGGATCGCGTTTGCCATGCGATGGTGTTTTTCAAGATCGGTCATTGTCATCCCGTTGCTTGCTTTGAAGCCGACAGTGCCGGAACGAAGGCTCCGGCAAAGTGATTGTGAAGTGCATTTTCGAAGCCCGGCTGACGCCGGTTCCGTTCAGGCGCCAGACAAATATCAGGAACGCGCACCGAGTCAATAAAGCTGCGGACCGGGCGCGGAGGAACAAAATTCCTATATTGCAGGTTATAGAGTTGAGGATTCTGCCAATGGCGCCATTGACGGCGGCAAGATGCGTTGCCTAATCTTCTCGTGCTGACAAAGATTTGCTTTTTCGCCGAATTTTGCGTGATTGAACGCGCCGGGCAGCGCGGCTGACAATCTACGTGTGGTTCTTTTAAGCGAAGGTGTCAAATCCGTACTTCCAGGGTCGGCAAAGCTTGGGCGGGCCGCCGCATAACGATCAGGACGACTTAAAATAATGGCGGAAATCGACTGCATTGAAAAAACCAGCCTTGCCGATGCGGTCAAAAGGCTGGACGCGGCTGTCGGACAATTGGAAACGGCGGTCCAGCGGCGCATGGATGCGGACAGGTCCTTGAATGCACTTCAAGACGACCTGCAGAGGCTTGGGGAGGACAGGTCCCAATTGGCAGCCTCACTCGACGAGAGCGAAGCGCGTGCGTCGAGGCTGGAAGAGGCGAACAAGGACGTTTCCAGACGGCTTGTTTCGGCGATGGAAACGATCCGCAGCGTGCTCGATGCACACGGGGGCTAGGTGCCGGAGGACTGAAAGCAGATGTCGCAGATAACAGTCACAATCAACGGCAAATCCTTCCGCATGGCGTGCGACGACGGCGAAGAAGACCGTTTGATGGGACTGGCCGCGCGTTTTGATGGTTGGATTTCCGAACTGAAGGGCGCTTTCGGTGAAATAGGCGACCAGCGGCTGACAGTAATGGCCGGTATCATGGCCACTGATCAGCTTTCCGAACTCGAACGCAGGGTCAAGCAGCTCGAAGGTGAACTTGAGGACGCCCGGCAGCGGCAGGTTGCTGCGCTCGACAACATGAGCCAGAACGAGGAAGAGCTCTCCCGGGCCGTGACGACGGCCGCTGCGCGCATAGAAAGCCTTGCGGACAGTCTTACAAGAAGCTTGCGGACGTCCGAGACGTCTTAGCCGTTTATTCGATCAGCGGCATCTTGCAAGAAATCGTGTGTAATGAATCCCTTACGGCTCTGGTAATTGCCGTTTATCGGGTCTATATGCGGTAGCTGCGGCTGCCCGACCCGTCAGGATATTATCCCCGGGGCCTTACGCATTCCCTCGGGAGCTGTCCCTGCTCCGGGCCGTGGTCCGTTGCACACGGCGCCCACCTACTTTGTAGGTTTCCCGGGATTGCAATTCCAACGGTCGGACGGCTGCGCTTTTACAGAGTTTTGAGCGAATGCGGCTTCGAGTCGGAAATGCTGGAAATCCATGACCGAAGTTTCGAACCTGGCCGCTGAAAAAGATCTGCTGCGCAAACAAGCCCTGTCCCGCAGACGGGCATTGGACGAAGTCGAGCGGATCGAGAAAAGCCTTCAGATTGTCGATCACCTTGATGTGTTGCCTGTGCCGTCCGGCGCAGTCGTTGCCGGGTTCTGGCCGATCCGGGACGAAATCGATCCAAGACCGCTTATGGACAGACTACGCCAGCGCGGCCATCGCCTTGGTCTCCCGGTTATGGTTGGGCCGAGCCTGATATTCAGGCATCTTCAAAGGGATACGGAACTCGTACCCGCTGGGTTTGGCTGTCTCGAGCCAGGGCCCGAGGCCGAAGAGTTGCGCCCGGATGTCCTTTTGATGCCGCTTGCCGGATTTGACGCAGTGGGCAATCGCATCGGCTATGGGAGAGCCTATTACGACAATACGATCACCCTGCTTGAGAAAACGGGGCCGCTGCTG
Organism: Roseibium sp. HPY-6; assembly: GCF_040530035.1. Classification (NCBI taxonomy): domain Bacteria; kingdom Pseudomonadati; phylum Pseudomonadota; class Alphaproteobacteria; order Hyphomicrobiales; family Stappiaceae; genus Roseibium; species Roseibium sp. HPY-6. The sequence goes on along the minus strand of NZ_JBEWCD010000001.1, from coordinate 2,247,110 downwards.
CGCATTGGAGTTGCGTTTTCCACGCAGGAGGTTGACCGCGTGCCGACAGAAGCGCATGACAAACCCTTGGATGGGATTTTGACCGAACACGGTTACCGGTCGTTTGGCTGATCTGGCGAGGGTTAATGCGTATTCTGTTTCTTGGTGATCTGGTAGGCCGCACGGGCCGCACGGCTGTTATCGAAAGACTGCCGGGCCTCGTGGAAGACAATCAGCTCGATTTCGTAGTCGTCAACGGTGAAAACGCAGCCTCAGGATTCGGGATCACCGAGGCGATCCTGCAAGATGTTCTCGATGCGGGGGCTGACGTGGTTACAACGGGTAATCACGTCTGGGACCAACGCGACACGCTTGTCTACATCGAACGGCAGGACAGATTGCTGCGGCCCCTGAATTATCCAGCTGGGACGCCCGGCCGCGGTGCCCATCTCTATACGGCGCGCAACGGCGCGCAGGTCATGGTCGCGAACATCATGGGCCGCGTGTTCATGGACGCCATGGATGATCCGTTTTCCTCAATCGACAAGGTTGTCAACGAGTGTCCGCTCGGCGAGGTCGCCGATGCAATCATCATTGATATGCATGCAGAGGCAACCAGCGAAAAACAGGCGATCGGGCACTTTCTCGATGGGCGGGTCAGCCTCGTTGTCGGGACGCACACACATGTGCCGACCGCGGATCACCAGATCCTGGAGCAGGGAACAGCGTACCTGTCTGACGCCGGCATGTGCGGGTCCTACGACAGTGTGCTCGGGATGGAAAAGGAAGAACCTGTCAACCGCTTCCAGCGAAAGGTTCCAGGATCCAGGTTCACGCCGGCATCCGGCGTTGCCACGATCTGCGGCGTTGCTCTTGAAACGGATGATCGCACCGGGCTTGCACAGCGGGTCGCTCCGGTCCGCATTGGCGGGCGTTTGGAACCCGTGCTGCCGCCGTTTTGGAACCACTCCGGCTGAACCCCGGACGGCTTGCGTCTGCATGCTGGATTTTCATTGGCAATTTGCCTATAAGCGGCGCAGTTTTTATCGAGATCATCTGCAAAGAACGAGAAGAGCCATGGCAGGCCATTCAAAATTCAAGAACATCATGCACCGCAAAGGCCGTCAGGACGCCGCCCGGTCAAAGATGTTCTCCAAGCTTTCCAAGGAAATCACAGTTGCGGCGAAGATGGGTGATCCGGACCCGGACTCCAATCCGCGTCTGCGACTGGCCGTGCAGAATGCCAAGGCCCAGTCCATGCCCAAGGACAATATCCAGCGGGCCATCAACAAGTCACAGACCGGCGACGGCGACAACTACGAAGAGATCCGGTACGAAGGCTATGGCCCGGCAGGCGTTGCCGTCGTGGTCGAGGCGCTGACGGACAATCGCAACCGCTCCGCATCCAATATCCGCTCTTATTTCACCAAGTGCGGCGGTTCGCTGGGAGAGACCGGATCGGTGTCCTTCATGTTCGACCGGGTTGGAGAGATCGTCTACAAACCGGAAGCCGGCGAAGCCGATGCCGTTCTGGAAGCCGCCATTGAAGCGGGGGCGGAAGACGTCCAGTCCGACGAGAGCGGCCATACAATCTATGCCGCCTTTGAAGACCTGAACGACGTTGCCAAGGCTCTGGAAGAGACATTGGGCGAGGCCGACTCCACCAAAATCATCTGGAAGCCTCAGAACCTGACGCCGGTCGATGCGGACAAGGCACAGACCTTGATGAAGCTGATCGACATGCTTGAGGATGATGACGACGTGCAGAATGTCTATTCCAACTTTGACGTCGACGAAGAGACCATGGCGGCCCTGGCATCCTGACCAGTCGCGCGCACCCTTTGAAACCCCGGCCAGGCCGGGGTTTTTTCTTTCTGGGTCGCGGTCGCAGTTGGCGTTCCAGTATTCTACTGTCCAGGCAAACCGCGCAGAGGAAATCATGTTCGGCATTTACGAACTGACACAATCCGACCCTAAGACCCTTCAGGAACGGGCGCTCAAGCTGTCTGAGGAAGCCGGCGAGCTTGCACAAGCGATCCTCTCGGCCACCAATGCACCAGGGAGTGAATACAAACATCATACGCTCGACGATGTTCGCGAAGAAGCCGTCGATGCTGCAATCGTGGCGCTCAGTCTGCTTGCACAGGTGAGTGACACACAGGAAGACTTCGAGGCGCATTTGAGCCGGCTTATGGCTGAAAAATGTGCCAAATGGCGCGAAAAACTTCCCGAACCGGTGCAATCAACGGAATAGTGGATCAAGTGCGGGCATGCTGGTGAGCGCAGCAATCGCGATCAGCACGTAGGCGATCTTTCGGTAAACGTGCGGGTTAGCTGATTTGAAGCCGCGTGCCCCTACAAATATCGCGAGGCCGTACACCGGAACAGCCATGACAAGCAGGCTGAAAACCTCCCGCGTGAAAAAACCGTTGAGCGTATAGGCGACAAAGGTTCCGAGGCTCGCCAGGGCGAAAAAGACAATCAGGTTCGAGCGAACAACCTCAGGGTCGTTGGAACTGGACAGCCACATTGCAACGACCGGTGGCGCCGAAACCTGCGAGATTCCGCCCAGAACTCCCGAAACGCCACCCGTTGCGAAAGACACGGGTGCCGCCGCTGGCTTTTGGTAGCGCCATCCGGATATCAGCAGGATCAGGAGGCCCGTGACAATCGCAAAAATCACCCAACGCAAGAGCAGAATGTCGGTATTGCCGAGCAACCAAGCCCCCAGGTGAACGAATATCACCGACCCCAGGACGGCTGGTATCACGGTCGACCAATCGCACCTGCGAACGGCACTCACGAGAAGAGGGAGGGTCACAATACTGTCGATGAAGAGGAACGTGGCCGCGGCCGTGGCGGGCATAATGAATGCAGTGGCAACGGGAATGAAAATCATGCCCGCGCCGAATCCTGCAAACCCCCTTACGCAGCCTGCTATCAAGAGCACGATCGCGAGCAAAAGCAGCAAGTGCGGTGAAAAGGCGTCGAACATTCCAGGCATGCAGGTTCACAAGCAGGTGGCGGTATTCCGGCGGCGCAATCCGAACCTCCGCAAGACGTCCCGGTTTGCAAGCGGATGCGACGAACTTGCAGCGCACACCGGTCTCAAAAGGCGTTTCAGTCCGGTTTTGGACAGACTTTGAGGTGGTAAGCCGTGCTTTGTCTGGCGTCAACGGGCAAGTTTTGTTACCGATTTGTTCCATGACACACGCGATTCGATTGCTCGGCATTGACCCGGGTCTGCGGCGCACCGGCTGGGGCATGATCGAAGCGGCCGGCAACCGGCTGTCTTTCATTGCGTCCGGCACGGTGACATCCGACAACAAGAAGAGCCTGGCGGAGCGTCTCGTGCAGCTCCATGATGGTCTGCACGAGATTGTCCGCTCGTACAGTCCTGTCGAAGCAGCCGTTGAGCATACATTCGTGAACAAGGACGCCGGCGCGACGCTGAAACTCGGTCAGGCGCGCGGGATCGCGTTGCTGGTTCCTTCGCTCGCCGGACTGCCCGTCGCCGAATATGCGCCCAATCTGGTGAAGAAAACGGTAGTCGGCACCGGTCATGCGGAAAAGGAACAGATAAGGGCCATGGTCAAGGTTCTGATGCCGCGGGCGACATTTAACTCGGACGATGCCGCGGACGCTCTGGCAATTGCCATCTGCCACGCGCAGCACCGCGCAAGTGGTGCTGCGCGTCTGGCGGCTCTGGGGGCGGCATGATCGGGAAACTCAAGGGTACGATCGACAGTTTCGGCGAAGACCACGTGATCCTTGACGTCCACGGGGTCGGCTATCAGGTGCATTGTCCTTCCCGCATTCTTCAAGGACTTCCGCGTCCTGGCGAGGCGGCGGTCCTTTTTATCGAGACGATTGTGCGGGAAGACATGATCCGGCTCTTTGGATTTGGCCAGGAAGCGGAGCGGGAGTGGTTTCGCATCCTGATGACCGTCCAGGGGGTGGGCGCCAAGGTTGCGCTCGGCATTCTGGGGATCCTGAAGGCCAGCGAAGTCGCCAATGCGATTGCGTTGGGGGACAAGGCCACGATCTCGCGCGCTCCGGGTGTCGGCAAGCGCGTCGCTGAACGTATTCTGAGCGAACTCAAGGACAAGGCGCCGGCTCTGGCAAGTGTCGATCCGGGTACGATTGCTGTTTCACAGAGCGTTGCGGAAAACGTCGCAGCCCGGCCTGTCGCTGAAGCCGTGTCGGCACTTGCGAACCTTGGGTATGCCCAGGCGCAGGCAAGCGCGGCTGTGGCCAAGGCAGTTCAGACCGCTGGCGAGGATGCCTCTACCGAGACGCTGATCCGATTGGGCTTGAAGGAATTGGCGGGATGATCGCGTTTACATACACGGTTATCGCGATTGTGTTCGTGACCCTTGGAATTGGCGGGATCATGTATCTTGATCATCGGTTTTCACAGTCGGTGGGCGACCGCCAGTTTGCCATTAAAGGACGCCGCATCGAGACGGATGATCCATTCGTTAGAAGCCAGTTCCGCAAGTTCTACGCACTCAGGGTCGCATGGTCCCTGCTTCTCATTGTGCTCCTGTTTGTGGTGGTAAGCCATGTCGGATGACACCCGTATCGTCGCGCCGGAAATTCGCGGTGACGAAATCGACAGCACCATGCGCCCGCAGGCGCTGGATGATTTTGTCGGCCAGGCGCAGGCACGTGCCAACCTGAAAGTCTTCATCGGGGCAGCCAAGGCGCGCGGTGAAGCGCTTGACCACGTTCTGTTCGTCGGCCCGCCCGGTCTCGGCAAAACGACACTGGCTCAGATCATGGCCCGGGAACTCGGCGTGAATTTTCGCGCAACTTCAGGACCGGTCATTGCCAAGGCAGGCGACCTGGCGGCGCTTCTGACCAATCTGGAAGAGCGTGACGTTCTGTTTATCGATGAGATTCACCGGCTCAATCCGGCGGTTGAAGAAGTGCTTTACCCGGCGATGGAAGACTACCAGCTCGACCTGATCATCGGCGAGGGCCCGGCAGCGCGTTCGGTCAAGATCGATCTTGCGAAATTTACGCTGGTTGCCGCCACCACCCGTCTCGGGCTTCTGACGACGCCCCTGAGGGACCGGTTCGGCATTCCCGTTCGGCTGCAGTTCTACACGGTCGACGAGCTTGAGCACATCGTAAAGCGGGGCGCTGCCATTCTCGGAATAGGCATTGCGGAAGACGGTGCGCACGAAATCGCCAAGCGCTCACGCGGGACGCCTCGCATTGCCGGGCGGCTTTTGCGCCGCGTCCGCGACTTTGCGGTTTTTGAGGGCATCGAAAAGGTCGACAGAGCGCTTGCGGACAAAGCGCTCCTGCAGCTGGAGGTGGACGGCGCCGGCCTCGATGGACTCGATCGAAGATATCTCAGGCAAATCGCTGTTAACTTCGGCGGTGGACCGGTCGGGATCGAAACCATCGCAGCCGCACTCTCCGAGCCGAGAGATGCGATCGAGGAAATTGTGGAGCCCTACCTGATTCAGAACGGGTTTCTGCAACGCACGCCTCGTGGCCGGCTTCTGACGCCAACAGCGTTTGCCCATCTCGGGCTTGCGGCACCGGAGCGGTCCGAGATCTCCCAGATGGGTCTCTTTGCCGATCCGGACTGAAAATCTTCCATAATCTGATTCTGCGTCATCCGTATTTTTATCGATGAACGGGCGGTTGTGGTTAAGTATTTATTGGCGAATCCCTGCCTATTGTCCCCCCAACTATGCGGGGGACACTATGCGTAAGCGGCTTTCATCAAAACTGGCTCTTATGTTCTTGGCGGGCGCACTCACAATGTGCGTTGCGATTGTTACAGTTACATCCACCCTATCCAGGGACGTTGCCAACGGCCAGGCCGACAACAGCCTGCAAAGTGCAACCAAGGCCAAGCAAAAAGTGCTTGAGCTTGCACTGGACCAGGTGACCAACAGTGCGAAGTTTTTCGTAACACTTGAGGGCGCTAAAGACAGCCTCATGAAGACGATGGTCGGCTGGAAGAACTTGAAGGAGGGACAGAATGAAACCCTTCGGAAAATCTTCGTGACCGACAACCCGCATTCACCGCACGAGCGTCATCTTCTTCTGGAACCGCCGGAATCAAATTACTACGTGAACAACCACAAGGTTGTGCATCCGATCTATCAGGATGTCATCGCGCAGGGTCTCTTTTCCGATGCGGCCCTGGCAAATCCGGATGGCTTCATCACCTATTCGTACAAGAAGGGCCCCGAGTTTGCATTTCACGTCGACGACGAGGCCATCAAGGGCAATCCCGTTCAAATCGCGATGGGCAAACTCTATGACGCTGCCAAAGCGGAAACGCTTGCGGCCGGACAGATATACGCATCGGGATTTGTAGCAGGAGAGGACGGAACGGTTTCTCTCGTGCTCGCAGCGCCTGTCTATTATCTGGATCGCTTTTTCGGCGCCGTCGCGTTCAGCGCCGATATGAAGCGGCTGGCCACACTGCTGAACGAACCGACCGGCATTGGCGACAGTGAGCAGATCTTCCTGGTCGATGCTCTGGGCAAAATCGTCAAGCTCGATGATTCCGGCAGCGCTTCAGCCGCTCACGATCTCGCAAATATTGCTGTGGGAGACCGGCTGATCAGGCTCGATGACAGTGATTACAGATTTGCCGAAGCCGACAACACGTTTGAAACCACTCCTTACGGCGTTGTCCAAGCTGTCATGCAGACGGAATTGTCGGCAGCCGCAGATCGTATTACCTATGGCGCCGTCATTTCCGGTTTCCTGTGTCTCGTGCCGATCGTCGGTCTGATCTGGTGGGTCACGCGGCGCATGTTTGCGCCAATGGAACATTTGGCGGTCGCGGCGAGCAGAATTGCCGACGGCGACTTGGAAGTTGCCGTGGACGCCACCGACCGGCAGGATGAAATTGGTCGAATGGCGCGATGCATCGAAGTCTTCAAGGACAATTCCGTTGAGCGGGAACGGTTGGCGGCTGAACGCAAGGTCGGTCACATTGCTCGTGAGAAACGAGAGAAACTGATCGATTCTCTCATCGCCGACTTCCGGGCCGAATCCCAGTCGGTTCTGGAACTTGTCGAGACCAATATTGCACGCGTCGAAGGCGTTTCCTCCGCGCTGAACGAGCGCTCCGCGTCTGCTTCCGAACAGGGGCAAACGGCTGTTTCCACTTCTGAAAACGCCTCCTCGAATGTTCAGGCCGTTGCGTCTGCAACTGAAGAGTTGAATGCTTCGATTTCGGAGATTTCCCGGCAGGTAGAGACAACCGCGTCGATTGTGGAGCAGACCACGGCGGCTGCGCAGAGCTCCAACTCCAAGATCTCCGGGCTCGCAGAGGCTGCCAACAAGATTGGTGATGTTCTCTCGCTGATTTCCGAAATTGCGGAGCAGACCAATCTCCTGGCACTTAACGCAACGATCGAAGCGGCGCGCGCCGGAGATGCCGGCAAGGGCTTTGCCGTTGTCGCGTCCGAAGTGAAGTCGCTGGCCGGTCAGACAGCCAAGGCGACGGAGGAAATTTCCGCTCAGATCTCGGCAATTCAAGCGTCGACGTCCGATGCGGTTGAAGAAATTGCGCGCGTCTCGGAATCGGTAGAGGAAGTCAATTCCTACACGATGACCATCTCGGACGCGGTGCAGCAGCAGGGATCTGCCACAAGCGAGATCTCAAGGAACGTTGCCGAAGCGGCTGACGGGACACGCAGTGTGGCCTCTACGGTTGTTTCCCTCAACGAAGGCGTTGCGGAAAACTCTGCCGCTGTGGGCGACATGCTGACGGCGACGATCGAGATGAAGCAACAGGCTGAACATCTGCGAGCGTCCGTGGAGAAATTCCTGTCAGAGGTTGCGGCAGCCTAAGCCGGATCCTAGGTAATCAAGAGGCCGTCCGGTCGACTGACCGGACGGCCTTTGAGTGTTCGAACAAAAGGATGGCTCCGTGACGGATTGGCCGGACTTGTCCGGCCGCCTTGAAAAGGGCGGTCATGTGCTCCCACTGAGGGTGTATTACGAAGATACCGATTTCACCGGCATCGTATATCACGGTGCCTATGTCCGTTTTTTTGAACGGGCAAGGTCCGATTTTCTTCGTCTCATCGGCATTCATCACAGTGAACTGGCGGCAGGCAAGCATGGCCGGGCTCTGGCGTTCGCAGTTCGCGGCATGACCCTGGATTTTCAAAAACCGGCGCGAATTGACGACGTTCTGGAGATCCACACGAGCCTGTCGGAGTATATGGGCGCTAGAATCAAGCTCGATCAGCTTGCGTATCGGGGTGAGGAACTTCTCGTTTCGGCGGCCGTGACAGTCGCAGTGATCACCAGCGAAGGCCGGCCAACGCGTCTTCCGGTCAATCTTTCAGAAAAACTGGCTCAACACGCGCCGAGCGAATTGCTTGATGAATGAACGGTTTGCGCCCGGACCGTATTCTCAAGTCATCAGATTTCATCAAAATATTGGGAAACAGTTTTCTGCGTTAATCTTGCAGTAACCTTAATTGATTCCTTTTAAGAAGGGCTTGCTTTGCTCGGCAAAGTCCCAGTTTTGACAAATTCAAACGTCAGAGAGGCGCTGGCTATCGATTACTGGCGTTCTGATTCCGGGCTGCCGACGCACCACCGGAGAATTTGGGACACGTATAACGTCAGACGGCCAAGGGGTCATTGAATTTATGGAAACACTTGTCCAATCGACATTGGCAGCGCCGGAAGGCGACATTTCTTTCTTCTCGCTGTTCTGGCAAGCGCATATCGTCGTCAAGATCGTGATGATCGGCCTGTTGGCTGCTTCGGTCTGGTGCTGGGCGATCATTGTCGACAAGGTCTTGCTGATGGGTCGTACACGGCGTCAGATGAGCCGGTTTGAGACCGTGTTCTGGTCCGGACAGTCCCTGGAAGAATTATACGGCACGTTGCACAATCGGGTGAACCACTCCATGGCGGCGCTCTTTGTGGCGGCCATGCGAGAGTGGAAACGCAGTCACGAGGGTGCCAAACCCGCGATCGGTTCGCTGCAGCAACGCATTGACCGCGTCATGGACGTGACCATACAGCGCGAGGCGGAGCGCCTTGAAAGCCGTTTGCTGATCCTGGCAACGGTTGGCTCAGCGGCGCCGTTCATCGGGCTTTTCGGGACGGTCTGGGGTATCATGACGGCATTTCAGGCGATCGCCGCGTCGGAAAGCACCAACCTGGCCGTTGTTGCGCCCGGTATCGCTGAAGCGTTGTTCGCAACGGCTCTTGGGCTGCTTGCCGCGATACCGGCCGTCATCGCCTACAACAAGTTCGCCTCCGACGTCGGCAAGGCCGTCGCCCGGATGGAAGGGTTTGCCGACGAGTTTTCGGCAATCCTCTCGCGTCAAATCGACGAAAGGGGCTGAGCCATGGGCATGCAGGTTGGCGCGGGAGATGCAGGCGGCGGACGGCGGGGACGCCGGCGCAAGCGCGCCGTTCTGATGACCGAGATCAACGTGACGCCATTTGTGGATGTCATGCTCGTGCTTCTGATCATCTTCATGGTCGCAGCGCCGCTGTTGACCGTCGGTGTGCCGATCGACCTGCCGGAAACGCAGGCAAAGGCGCTGGAAGGGGACACGGAGCCGATAACGATTTCGGTGAATTCGGGTGGAGAGATTTTCATTCAGGACACACCGATTGCGATCGATGAAGTCGTTCCGAAGCTCGAGGCAATTGCCGCCAACGGGTATGAAGAGCGCATTTATGTGCGCGGCGATCAGGATGCCGACTACGGAACAATGATGAAACTCATGGGCCGCATCAATGCGGCCGGCTTTAAGCGTCTAGGACTTGTCACTCTGGAAGAACGGGACTCGTAACGCGTCATGCGCGCAGGTCTCATCGCGTCTCTGGCCGGTCATTCGGTCATTCTGGTCTGGGGGTTGATCGCCCTTCCGGACGCGGAGAGTTTTTCTGTGCCTCAAGTTGAGTCTCTTCCGGTGGATCTGATACCGGTCGAGGAGTTCACACAGCTCAGGCTCGGCGAGAGAACCGCCGAGATCCGGGATGTTGCCGCCCTGCAGCCGAGCGAAACGGAAGCGGACGAGCCACCGCAGCCGGCCGACAAGCCGGGTGAGAGCAACGTGCAGCAGCCAACACCGCCCACACCTGCGCCCGCGCCGACACCTGCACCGGAGCCTGAACCGGTTCCGGTCGCAGAGCCAGAACCTGAACCTGCTCCGGCCCCGGAGCCCGTGCCCGCCGAAACAGCCGAGCCTGCCCCCGCGCCGGAACCGGAACCGCAACAGGAGGCTGCACCGGAACCGCAGCCGATCGTGACCAGCGCAACGCCGAGATCAAAGCCGCAACCGCCACAGCGGGCACCGGAACCCCCGAGGGACGACTTCGATTCAACGCAGATCGCCGCCCTGCTCAACAAGGTCGAGCCGGCGAAACAGGAAGGCAACGCCTCTCAGCAGGAGGCAGCTCTCGGGTCGCGGCAGGGTGCTCAGAATGTGCGCATGAGCCAGTCGGAGCTTGATGCGCTGCGCGGTCAGGTCGCGCAATGCTGGAATCCGCCGGTTGGCGCGGTTGGCGCCGAAGACCTGAAGGTCCGGGTGCGTTTCAACTTGTCGCAAAGCGGCGAGGTGTCCGGCAGCCCGGAAGTCTTGAATTCCAACGGAAATCCCGCATTCGGAGCGGCGTCAAGCAGCGCTGTTCGCGCCGTTATGCGGTGTCAGCCTTATTCTCTGCCAATTGCCAAGTATGAAGCTTGGCAGGAAGTGATCATCAATTTCGACCCCAGGGAAATGCTCGGGGGCTAGCCGGGTCCTGTCAAGGGACCGTTCGAAAAGGGAGCAGAGCGCTCATGCATGGACTACTGAAAACGCTTAACGTTCCGAAAGGGCTCAAGGCCCTCGGACTTGCCGTTCTTGTGACCATTGCCGCTGTTTCCGCTCCAAAACCAGCATTCGCCCTTGTCGAGATCGATATCACGCAGGGCAATATCGAGCCGCTGCCGATTGCCCTGCCTTCGTTTTCGGCTGAGGGTGGCGACGATAAACTCGCCGCCGACATGACGTCGGTCATCGCAGCCGACCTGAAACGCTCCGGTCTGTTCAATCCCCTGGATCCGGCAAGCTTCATCCAGAAGAACATGAGCGTGAACTCCACGCCGCGCTTTGGCGACTGGCGCCAGATCAGCGCGCAGGCGCTGGTGACGGGAACGGTCACGAAGCAACCTGACGGGCGCTTGCGGGCCGAATTCCGTCTCTGGGACGTCTTCGCCCAGGAACAGATGCTCGGCCAGCAATTCTTTACGACGCCGGAAAACTGGCGCCGGCTCGCCCATATCATTTCGGACGCGATCTACGAGCGCCTGACTGGCGAGAAAGGTTACTTCGATACCCGCATCGTCTTCGTCGACGAGACCGGTACAAAAGACAAACGGGTCAAGCGCCTGGCAATCATGGATCAGGACGGTGCGAACGTGCGCTATCTGACGCGTGGGGACGACCTTGTGCTGACGCCCCGTTTTTCACCGACCAGCCAGGAAATCACCTACATGTCCTATGGCGGTACGGATCCGAGCGTCTATCTGTTGAATATCGAGACCGGCCAGCGTGAGATTGTCGGAAACTTTCCAGGCATGACATTCGCACCGCGCTTTTCTCCCGATGGCCAAAGCGTCGTCATGAGCCTGCAGCAGGGCGGCAATGCCAATATTTTCAAAATGGACTTGCGGTCGCGTCGCACAACGCGTCTGACCAATGGCGCTGCCATCGACACCAGCCCGTCTTTTTCTCCCGACGGTCGCCAGATCGTTTTTGAGTCCGACAGAGGCGGCAGTCAGCAGCTCTACGTCATGAGCGCAAATGGCGGCGAAGCACGGCGTATTTCCTTTGGTCCGGGCCGTTATTCGACACCGGTCTGGTCACCTCGCGGAGATTTGATCGCCTTCACCAAGCAGCACCAGGGGCGGTTCATGATCGGTGTCATGAAACCCGACGGCAAAGGCGAGCGCATTCTGACGGAGGGCTATCACAACGAGGGGCCTGCATGGTCGCCGAACGGCAGAGTTCTGGTATTCTTCCGCGACACACCGGGTGCAAACGGCGGGCCGCAGGTATGGACCGTAGACCTGACCGGATACAATGAGCAGCGGGTGGACACCCCGGCATTTGCGTCGGACCCGTCCTGGTCGCCGCTCATCAACTGAATCGGACCTGGCTGCTCTGCCAATGGCGGGCGCCGGTCATGTCCTGTTAACCAAGTTTGAAAAGACCGCCTTAACCAGGTTTGGCTACAAAGCATTTACCTAAAACCGGGCGAAGCGGATGTCGGGTTGACGGGCTGGGGATGTAGGAGACGGGAATGTTTAAAACAGAATATGCCGGGCAGGGGGCACGATGGATCATCGTCTGTTTTGCGCTTTTGTTCGCGGCGGCATGTGCCCAGACAAAGCCGGACGGGCTTTCCAGTAACGTGAAGCCGGGCACGGGTCAGGATTTTGTCGTTAATGTCGGTGACCGTGTTTTCTTTGAAGAGGACCAGTCGGTTCTGAACTCTCAAGGTCAGACGACCCTCGCCGGGCAGGCGAAATGGCTCAACCGGTATTCGCAGTATACGATCACTGTTGAAGGTCATGCCGACGAACGCGGCACGCGCCAGTACAACATTGCACTTGGTGCGCGCCGGGCGCAGGCTGCAAGGGACTATTTGGTTTCGCAGGGCGTGAGTGCTTCGCGGATCAAGACGATTTCCTATGGCAAGGAACGCCCCGTAGCTGTGTGTAACGACAACAGCTGCTGGTCGCAGAACAGACGTGCCGTAACGGTGCTGAACAACGCGACCAACTGATTTTCAGTTTTGCTGCGCCGAACGCTCAGTCAGGCCGGGGATTTCCCCGGCCTTCTTGCATTTAGCGGTCAAATTCACGCTTTCTGCCGGCGGGAACGTCAATCGTCAAAATTTAGCCGAAGTCCGGGCGCTCTGTGGCCTTGAGTGCAGAGCCGGGCATGTCTAAGACTTTTCATGTACAAAGGCAGTTGAGCCAAGGTGCATGTTGCACCCCGTGGGCGCGTTCAAAGTCAATTTGCCATCGGATCTGTGAACCGGAGGACTGAATGCAGAAATACAAGGCATTTGCGGGAATTTTTCTGGCGTTTGTACTGATCGCCACAGCGAGCCCTTCCGAGGCTCAGCTGTTCGGGCGGAAAAAGGACGATTCGTCTGTCAGAATCGGTCAACTGGAGGAACGGATCCGGACGCTCACCGGGCAGATCGAGCAATTGTCGTTTCAATTGCGTGAGATGCAAGACCAGATGCGCCGTATGCAGGAAGACAATGAATATCGTTTCCAGCAGCTTGAAGGTGGCACGCCCGGGCAAAGATCCGAGCTGACGCCGCGGGGCGTGCCGGGCAGCACGGCGCCCGGGCTTGAATCAGACGGAACACCGCGCGGCGGGACGCTTTCTCTTCCAAACGGTGGCACGGCAACGATCCCTGCGGACGGTTCCGGCGACGGTACTTGGTCGCAATCGGGTGGATATGAAGAAGACAACGCGCCTGCCGGGCTTCCGTCCGACGGTCCGATCAACCTGGGGGACTTGGCCAGAGGACTGCAAACTCTTCCTGGAACCGGTCAGGACATTGCGCCTGACCCGGGGTTGGCAATCGATGATGATGCCATTGCAGGCATCATTGGCAGCGGCGACCCGCGAACCGATTACGACCAGGCCTATTCGCTCGCCGTCAATGGAGACTATGCCGGGGCGGAGCGCGGGTTTCGCACCTTCATCGAATCCTATCCCGATAGCGATCTGACCGCGAACGCCCAGTACTGGCTCGGTGAAAGCCTGCTCGCACAACAGGACTATCGCGGCGCGGCCGATGCGTTTTTGAAGACCTATACGGACCATCCGGGCAACTCGAAAAGTCCCGACAGCCTTCTCAAACTAGGTGTCTCGCTGCGGGGCCTTGGTGAAGCCGACGCCGCCTGTGCGACCTTCTCAGAACTTTTGAACAAATTTCCCAATGCCGCTCCGGCGGTATTGTCGCAAGCGCGGGATGAACGTCTGCGTGCACAGTGTTCCTGACAAACCGGCTGAGCCTCAAGGGCTTTCCGCCGACGAAGTCGATACGCTCCTTTCTTGCCTTAAGCCGTTTTCAAATCTCGCGCTTGGTGTTTCCGGCGGCGCGGATTCCCTTTGTCTCATGGTTCTTTTCAGTGAATGGCGCCTCAGAACGTCATGGCCCGGAAACGCGGAGGTTCTCGTCGTTGATCACGGCTTGAGAACCGAGAGCACCAAGGAAGCACAGTTCGTGCTCGACACAGCAAGTGCACACGGACTTTCCGCGCACCTTTTGACCTGGCACGGCGAAAAACCCCTGAGCAATATTCAGGAAACAGCCCGCAGCGCACGTTACCGCCTGATTGCGGAGCACATGAATGGCTCCGGTGCACAGGCGCTGGTTTTGGGGCATCATCTGGACGATCAGGCCGAAACGTTTCTGGACAGGCTCACTCGCGGCAGTGGTGTTTCGGGTTTGAGCGCCATGTCGGCTGATGAGGCCAACGGTGCTGCTGAACTGCGTTTGTTGCGGCCGTTGTTGGCCATGCGCAAGAAGCGACTGGAAGCCAGTTTGCGAGACCGGCAACTTACCTGGTGTGAAGACCCTTCAAACCATGACGCCAAATACAAACGAAGCCGCCTGCGGCGGATCTTGAACCTCCTCGAACAGGAGGGCCTTTCGGCAGAAAAGCTGGCAGTGACAGCCGGGCACCTCAGGCGGTCGCGCATGGCCCTGGATGAAACGGTCAGTGAATTCGTGTCCAGGCATCTTGAACACCATCCCGCCGGGCCGGTGAGACTGAGCCGGGCAGCTTTTGTCAAACTGCCGGAAGATCTGCGGTTGCGGCTCCTGAAAGAACTTGCGGGCATGGTGACCGGCAAACGCCCGCGGCCCAGACTTTTGAAGCTGCAGGCTGTGGACGCGGTCCTTGGGCAACGAGAACCGGTCCACCAATCGCTGTCCGGTGCGGTCTATGAAGCGGACAACACCTATTTGTGGTGCTGGCGCGAGCCGGGCCGTGTTCCACCCGCCACACTCACAGGTATCAGGCACGCCGTTGTCTGGGACAATCGCTATCGGTTCGAACCTGTTACCATGGGAGAAAGGGTGCCGGATGCCGACAGGTTGAACCTCGGACCGCTTATGAATGCCCCGGTAAACGCGAGGGACATCGACTGGCCCGACGGTTGGCCGAAAGCTGCATTTGATAGTTCACCCCTTGTGTGGTCGGACGACGGGCAGATTTACGATCTGCCGGTCACTGTTAAAACGAAACTCGACAAAAATAACCATAGATCAAGCTTCAATTTGGAGAGATTGCCTATCCGGGGTAGATTGTCAGGCAGTTGGGAGTGCGATGGGGACGGTTGCGGCGAAATCTAGAGTTTTCCTCGTCTCAATCTTCTGATAGAGGTCCCGGCTTAACAAAATAGTTAGCGCATATGCGCAATATGGCGCACCGCCTTGGCAGCGGGCCTCGGGCGACCTATCTACGCTCTAAGGAAATGTAACCGCGTGCAGTTAAGTCGCGTAGGGCGGTTAAGGGAACGAAATGAACGCACATTTTCGCAACTTTGCTCTTTGGGTGATCATCGCCCTTCTTCTGATCGCATTGTTTCAGCTGTTTCAAAGCCCTGCACAACAGGGTGCGACCAACGACATTGCCTACTCCGATTTCATGAGGCAGGTGGACAGTGGCGAAGTCAGGTCTGTGACCATTCAGGAACAGAAGATCACCGGTCTTTACAACAGTGGTGGTGCATTCCAGACATATGCACCCGACGGAGCGCAATACGTCGACGAGCTCCGCAGCAAGGACGTGCTGATCAAAGCCAATCCACCGGCTGAGAACTCACCGCTTCTGGGCGCGCTGTTCTCCTGGCTGCCGATGCTGATCATTCTTGGTATCTGGATCTTCGTGATGCGTCAGATGCAGGGGTCCGGCGGCAAGGCGATGGGCTTCGGCAAATCCAAGGCAAAGCTGCTGACCGAGGCGCATGGCCGCGTCACGTTTGAAGACGTCGCCGGCATCGACGAAGCCAAGGAAGATCTTCAGGAGATCGTTGAATTCCTGCGCGACCCGCAGAAGTTCCAGCGGCTTGGCGGACGAATCCCGCGTGGCGTGCTGCTCGTTGGTCCTCCGGGAACGGGTAAGACGCTGACTGCGCGTGCGGTTGCCGGTGAAGCGAACGTTCCGTTCTTCACGATTTCGGGCTCAGACTTTGTCGAGATGTTCGTAGGTGTCGGTGCCTCCCGTGTCCGTGACATGTTCGAGCAGGCCAAGAAAAATGCGCCGTGCATCATCTTCATCGATGAAATCGACGCGGTTGGCCGCCATCGTGGTGCCGGCCTCGGCGGCGGAAACGATGAACGCGAGCAGACCTTGAACCAACTGCTCGTCGAGATGGACGGCTTTGAGCCGAACGAAGGCATCATCATCATCGCGGCGACCAACCGCCCCGACGTGCTTGATCCGGCACTGCTTCGTCCAGGCCGTTTCGACCGTCAGATTGTCGTACCCAACCCGGACATCACCGGACGCGAGAAGATCCTCAAGGTGCATATGCGCAAGGTTCCGTTGGCGCCGGATGTCGACGTCAAGACGCTGGCGCGCGGCACACCCGGTTTCTCGGGCGCTGATCTGATGAACCTTGTCAACGAAGCCGCTCTTCTGGCAGCCCGCCGGTCCAAGCGCCTCGTCACCATGGCCGAATTCGAAGACGCCAAGGACAAGGTGATGATGGGCGCCGAGCGCCGTACGCTTGTGATGACGGAAGAGGAAAAGAAACTCACTGCGTATCACGAGGCCGGTCACGCACTGGTGGCATTGCATCAGGAAGCCTCGGACCCGATCCACAAGGCGACGATCATTCCGCGCGGACGTGCGCTCGGCATGGTGATGCGTCTC
Organism: Roseibium sp. HPY-6; assembly: GCF_040530035.1. Classification (NCBI taxonomy): domain Bacteria; kingdom Pseudomonadati; phylum Pseudomonadota; class Alphaproteobacteria; order Hyphomicrobiales; family Stappiaceae; genus Roseibium; species Roseibium sp. HPY-6. The sequence goes on along the minus strand of NZ_JBEWCD010000001.1, from coordinate 2,230,216 downwards.
CCGGAAAAAGACCAGGTGTCGCTCACGCGCGCCAAGTGCAAGGCCGATCTTGCCGTTGCAATGGGTGGGCGTGTCGCTGAAGAAATGATCTTCGGCTACGAAAAGGTGACGTCCGGTGCTTCCGGCGATATCCAGATGGCGACAAAACTTGCCAGGGCGATGGCGACCCAGTTCGGCATGTCCGACAAGCTTGGGCCGCTGCTCTACGGCGAGAACCAGGAAGAAGTCTTCCTCGGTCACTCCGTTGCCAAGAACCAGAATGTGTCTGACGAAACCCAGAAGATCGTGGACGCGGAAATCAAGTCCTTCGTCAATCAGGGCTATGAGACCGCGAACAAGATCCTGCGCGATCATGAAGACCAGCTTCACACGATTGCCAAGGGCCTCCTGGAGTACGAAACGCTGTCAGGAGACGAGATCAAGGATCTGCTGGACGGCAAGCCGCCGGTTCGCGATACCGATGACGATCAGCCGATCGGACGCTCTTCGGCGGTTCCGACCGCGGGCGCAAAGCGCGGCGGCGATGAGCCGACTGGCGGTATGGAGCCTCAACCGCAGTCCTGATAGGTTCTGGTTCAGTCAAAAAATGAAAAGCCCGGCCATGCCGGGCTTTTTTGTTGCAACGACGGCTGTGGATCGTCAGTGAATAGTAATATTTGCTCACATATTTTGAACGTCACTTCATGTCGTTTGCGCTAAAAGAGCGCAGCACAACAGTTTAGACAGGCACTTTAGATGCGTAAGTTTTTCGGCACCGACGGCATTCGCGGCAAGGCCAATCTCTATCCCATGACTGCGGAGATGGCTCTGAAAGTGGGCATGGCGGCCGGACTCGTGTTCAAAAACGGACGCCATCGCCATCGGGTCGTGATCGGGAAGGATACGCGCCTGTCTGGTTACATGATTGAAACCGCCCTTGTGGCCGGCTTTACTTCCGTGGGAATGGATGTCTTTCTGCTTGGACCGATGCCGACACCGGCGGTGGCCATGTTGACCAGGTCGCTCAGGACCGATCTCGGAGTGATGATCTCAGCGTCCCACAATCCCTATCACGACAATGGTATCAAGTTCTTCGGCCCGGACGGGTTCAAGCTCAGCGATGAGATCGAACGACGCATTGAAGACCTGATTGAGGGAGACCTGACCTCGAAGCTTGCCAGTGCCGGCGACCTTGGCAGGGCGAAACGCATCGATGGGGCGCAGCAGCGATATATCGAATTTGCGAAACGCACATTGCCGCGCGAAATGAGCCTCGAAGGGCTTCGCGTCGTGATCGACTGCGCCAATGGCGCTGCCTACAAGGTGGCACCCGAAGCATTGTGGGAACTGGGCGCCGATGTCATATCCATGGGCGTGACACCGGACGGCTACAACATCAACAAGGAATGCGGTTCGACATCGACGGATGCCCTGTCCAGAAAGGTACACGAAGTCCGCGCGGATATCGGCATCGCGCTCGACGGTGACGCGGACCGGGTAATCATCGTTGACGAAAACGGCATGGAAGTCGACGGCGATCAGCTGATGGCCGTCGTTGCGCAGTCATGGCACTCGAGCGACCGCCTTTCGGGATCTGGCATCGTCGCGACTGTCATGTCGAACCTTGGACTTGAGCGCTATCTTGGAAGCATCGGTCTTGACCTTGCCCGCACCAAGGTCGGCGACAGATATGTGGTTGAACACATGCGTGCCAACGGTTTCAATGTCGGGGGCGAACAGTCTGGTCATATCGTTCTTTCCGATTTCGCAACGACAGGCGACGGCCTGATTGCGGCGCTGCAGGTTCTTGCCTGCGTTAAGGATCAGGACAGGCCTGTATCCGAAGTCTGCCGCCGGTTCGAGCCCGTCCCGCAGATCCTCAAGAACGTCCGATACAGCGGCGGTGAGCCGTTGAAGCAGGACCAGGTCAAATCCGCGATCGAGGATGGAGAAGCACGTCTGGGCAATTCCGGGCGCCTGGTTATTCGCGCCTCGGGTACGGAGCCGCTCATTCGCGTTATGGCCGAAGGGGACGACGCGGACCTTGTTAAACAAGTCGTGAATGACATTGCCGGTGTAGTCGCTTCGGTCGCGGCCTGATCAGACTTTTCCAAATGACATGTGGCGCTGATATCGTTCCGTAAGGTGCGATTTGGCGTCAGCTTGATGTGTTCTTCTCCTGTTAAGGATCTCTTAAGGTAAAAAAGTTCGGTTAAAGAACACAGTTAAGCGACCTTTAATGAATTCCCGTCAATATGCTTTCAAGTTTGATGTGTCCGGCACCCGAAAACGCGGACGCTCACTGGAAGAGGACGAGGACATGAACACATTTTTCAAGCGTTTGTCTTTGACCGGCTTTGCAGTCGCGCTTTCATCTGCTGGTTTTGCAGCGGATCTGCCGGCTCCGGTCATTGAGCACATCCCCGAGGTCCCGGCCGTCGGCGGTTTTTATCTTCGCGGTGACATTGGCTACAAGATCTATGGTGACCCGACCGGGTCCTTCCAGGAGCCAGGTGCTACCGACTTGCGGTTCGATGGCGAAAGCATGGACAACGCCTGGATGATCGGTGTCGGTGTTGGTTACCAGTTCAATCAGTATCTGCGCGCTGATATCACGCTGGACTATGAAACGCCGGCCGAAGCCATCGGTTATGCGGATTGCGGAACCTGTACGAACCTGCAGTCTGAAGAATTCGCCGACATCGATGTCTGGACCACCATGGTGAACGCCTACATCGATATCGGAACCTGGAACCGGATCACGCCATATGTGGGCGCCGGTATCGGTGCAGCCTACGTGCGGACCGATAACGCCGCATCCATCAACCCGGGCCAGGCGGACGGTGTCTATCGCGGCACGAACGGGGAATGGAACTTTGCGTGGGCGCTGATGGCCGGTGCCGAATATGCGGTCAACAACAACTTCTCCATTGATGCGGGTTACCGCTACAAGGACCTCGGTGACGCGAAAACCGTGCTTTACGACAACGTTCGCACCGGACAGGGCCGGGTTCACTGGGAAGATCTCACCGCTCATGAGTTCCGCCTGGGCGCGCGGTATACCTTCAACTCCGGATTTGCCTCTCCGGCACCGGTTGTCTACCAGCCGCAAGGACCGATCAGCAGCAACTTCTGATGTGATCAGCGCATGACGAAAAAAGGCCGGTCCGTGAGACCGGCCTTTTTGCATTAGAAGTGGATTTGAATTGACCGGAGCAGTGTAACGTCATATCCCCGTAGGTGGGCCACCCCTCCCCAACGAGGGGCAACTATCTGCGAGGGTAGACAGATATGACAAGTCTCACTGCCACGCCGGACGTGCGTCCGGCAAATCCCAATTTTTCATCCGGACCCTGTTCCAAGCGCCCGGGCTGGTCGCTGGAAGGCTTGGCTGATGCACCGCTCGGCCGATCGCATCGTGCCAAACCGGGCAAGGCGAAGCTTGCCGAGGCCATAGACCTGACCCGCAAGGTTCTGGACGTTCCCGAAGATTATCGAATTGGTATCGTACCCGCATCAGACACGGGTGCTGTGGAAATGGCCATGTGGTCGCTCCTTGGCGCACGTGGCGTCGATATGCTTGCATGGGAAAGCTTCGGCAAAGGCTGGGTCACCGACGTCGTGAAACAGCTCAAACTGGACAATGCGCGGGTTCTCGATGCGCCATACGGTGCACTCCCGGATTTGTCGGCGGTCGACTTTACAAGCGATGTCGTCTTCACCTGGAACGGGACAACGTCCGGCGTGCGTGTTCCCAATGGTGACTGGATCCCAGCAGACCGGGAAGGTCTGACAATCTGTGATGCAACGTCGGCCGCCTTTGCTCAGGACCTGCCGTTCGACAAGCTCGATGTCGTGACCTTCTCCTGGCAGAAAGTTCTGGGTGGCGAGGCTGCTCACGGTGTCCTGATCCTGAGCCCGCGTGCGGTCGAGCGTCTTGAGAGTTACAGGCCTTCCTGGCCGCTTCCCAAAATCTTCCGGCTCACAAAGGACGGAAAGCTGATTGAAGGAATTTTCAGGGGCGAAACAATCAATACGCCATCAATGTTGTGCGTTGAAGACTACATCGATGCGTTGAAATGGGCAGATCGTATCGGAGGCCTTGCCGGTCTTCGGGCCCGCGCCGATGCCAATCTCCAAGTACTTGCCGACTGGGTCGGCCGCAGCAGTTGGACAGAATTTCTGGCTGTCGACCCGCAGACCCGTTCCAACACCTCCGTCTGTCTGAAAGTCACAGACCCTGATGTTCTGGCACTTGACGACAAGGCACAGGCTGCATTCGCCAAAGCTGTCGCGGCGCGCCTCGATCAGGAAGGTGTCGCCTTTGATATCGGTGCTTACAGGGACGCTCCTTCGGGGCTGCGTATCTGGGCTGGCGCAACGGTCGAAACATCCGACCTCGGCGCGTTGACCGCCTGGCTGGACTGGGCCTACGCCACCGAAAAAGCGAACCTCGCTCAGGCCGCCTGAGCAGTTTCTCCTCCCGTGACAATTTCCCGGGCGGCGTACGCCTGGACCTCATTTGCTTTCAAGGAGAAGCTGACATGGCTCCCAAGGTACTCATTTCCGATAAGCTGTCGCCCGCCGCCGTCCAGATCTTCAAGGATCGCGGCATCGATGCGGATTTTCTGCCCGAAGTCGGCAAGGACAAGGACAAACTGCTGGAAATCATCGGCCAGTATGATGGCCTCGCAATCCGTTCCGCGACGAAGGTCACGGAAAAGATCATTGCAGCAGCGGACAATCTGAAAGTCGTCGGCAGGGCCGGCATAGGCGTCGACAATGTGGATATTCCGAAGGCGACGGCGCGTGGCATCATTGTCATGAACACGCCTTTCGGCAACGCAATCACAACTGCAGAACATGCCATCTCGATGATGATGGCCGTTGCGCGCCAGATTCCTGCTGCCGATGCCTCCACACAATCCGGCAAATGGGAAAAGTCCCGTTTCATGGGCCGGGAACTGACCGGCAAGACACTGGGCCTGGTGGGGTGCGGCAATATCGGTTCCATCGTTGCGGACCGGGCAATCGGCCTGAAGATGCGGGTTCTTGCCTATGATCCTTTTCTGACACCAGAACGCGCGCTCAGTCTTGGCGTTGAAAAAGTTGAGTTGGACGATCTTTTTTGCCGCTCGGATTTCATCACGCTCCATACACCGCTCACCGACAAGACCCGCAATATCATCAATGCCGGTTCAATCGCGAAGATGAGAACCGGTGCCTATCTGATCAACTGCGCCAGGGGCGGACTGGCTGATGAGGCCGCCGTTCGTGCCGCGCTTGATTCAGGAAAACTCGCCGGTGCCGCATTTGACGTATTTGTCGAGGAGCCCGCAAAGGACAACGTTCTGTTCGGTGCTCCGAATTTCGTCTCCACGCCGCATCTGGGTGCGTCGACCTCCGAAGCACAGGAGAACGTTGCGCTGCAAGTGGCGGAGCAAATGTGTGACTATCTGCTTGACGGCGCGGTCCGCAACGCACTCAACATGCCGTCGATCACCGCTGAGGAAGCACCCAAGCTCGCGCCTTTCGTGCGTCTTGCCGAACAGCTCGGTTCCTTTGCCGGTCAGCTGACCGAAACCGGCATCGAGGGCGTCAAGATCGAATACGCCGGTGCCGTCGGCGAAATGAATGTTCAGGCCCTGACGGCCGCTGCAATCACCGGTCTTTTGACGCCGCTGCTGCAGACGGTCAACATGGTTTCAGCGCCGATCCTGGCAAAGGATCGGGGCATCAAGGTTGAAGAAATCCGACGGGACAAACAGGGCGCTTACGAGACCTACATTCGCCTGACAGTCATCACCGAGCGGCAGGAGCGTTCTGTAGCCGGGACCGTCTTTGCCGACGGAAAACCGCGCATCATCCAGGTGAAGGGCATCAACATGGAAGCCGAGCTTGGAGAACACATGCTTTACATCACCAACGAGGATAAACCCGGTTTCATCGGGCATCTGGGAATGGAACTCGGTGACAGAGGGGTGAACATCGCAACGTTTAACCTCGGCCGTCTGGCTCCGGGAGCAGATGCAATCTGTCTCGTCGAAGTCGATGGTGAAGTCGGGGCAGACACAATGCAGCGCCTTGAAGCTGTATCGCATGTCAAACAGGTGAAGGCACTGAAGTTTTAGCGCCGGACGCATCCCGCTTGGTCACGTCACTCAGACCAGTTGGACGGGTTGAGAAACACCAACCCGTTCAGCTGGCCTAGATCGCACGGGCGCCCTTGCGCCGTAAAACCCTTCCGTCCAGCACCACCAGACCCACAAGAAGAACCCCAAATCCGGCGAGCTGCAGCGCGCTGAGATTCTCACCCAGAATCAGCGAGCCGAACAGAAGCGCGCTTGCCGGCACGATCAGCGTTACCAGGGACGCGTTGGTCGCGCCTGCTTCTCCCAAGAGCTGGAAGTAGATCAGATAGGCAAGCGCCGTGGCGACGATCCCGAGTGCAGCAACATTAATCCAGGCCGTCATACTCGTTTCGGAAAACGACCATGTGGTTCCCGTGTAGATCGCGATCGGCAGCATAATCAGGCTTGAGCCCAAAAGCTGACCTGTCGCGGCAACCTGGGGCTGAACGGCTTTGAAACGTTTGGCATAGGTCGCGGCACAGGCGTAAGCCACGGCGGCACCGAGGCAACTCAACTGTGCCCACAAAGGATCGCTGGCGAGCCCGGACAGAGAACTCGACAACATGATCGCCACGCCGGCCACACCCAACAGAACGCCGGCGATCTTGTTGGCGCTCAACGCCTCCTGTTTTGCCAGCAATCCGGCAACGATCACGGTGAATACAGGCGTCGTCGCATTCAGGATGGAGGCCAGTCCGGCGCCGATTTCGGTCTGGCCGAGAAACAGCAGCGAAAAGGGAATTGCATTGTTCAAGAGGCCCATAATGAGGAATGGAATTGCTAGAGATAGTTCAAGCCTATGGAGCAGTTTCTGGTGCCAGAGCACGATGAAAAGCGCGGCGCAGGCACTTGATACCCGTAAAAAGACCAGCACAAAGGGCGGTATCTCTGCGACGGCAACCTTGGCGAACAGGAAGGATCCGCCCCAGATTGCGCCCAATACAATCAACATGATCCAGTTTCGAAGAGGCATGGCCTTGTCCAGCGTTTAGAACGACTGAAACACCGGTTATCACGCTCCATCCTGGCTAAACACCCGAAAAACGAGCAGCAACAGGATTAGTCCCTTGCGCTTGATCTTCAGTTCGGCAAACTGGGAAGACAATCTTTGCTTGCCCTTGCGGATCCAGGACCCGCGTTTCCCATGACACAGACAGAACAGTCATCTGAAAGCCCCGCTCAAACCGGGCGACTTTTCCCACTTCTGGTCGCGGCCGCCTGCCTATTGGGGGCGAATGGCCTTTCCATGACGATGATTGCGGTGCGTGCACGGGTGGAGGGACTACCCGACACGAGCATCGGCCTGCTCGGTTCACTCTATTTCGCCGGTCTGATTTCAGGCGTTCTGCTAGCGCCTTACCTGATTGCGCGGGCAGGTCACATTCGCGTCTTTGCAGCGCTCGCCTCCATTAGTGCGATTGCCGTTCTGTCGATCTCGTTCGCCCCGGCGGGCTGGCCCTGGATGCTGGCCAGGTTCGTCAGCGGAGCCGCGTTTTGCGGCACGGCCATGGTGCTTGAAAGCTGGCTGAATTCCATTGCCTCCAACACGTCTCGCGGCCGCATTCTCTCGATCTATCGCATTGTGGATCTCGGCGCCGTCATGGGCGGGCAGTTTATGTTGCCGGTCTTCGGTGCGTCGGGCTCCGATATTCTTATGGTGCTTGCGGTGCTCTTCTGTTTCGCGGTTGTTCCGATTTCACTCGCGCGGGGCGGCAACCCGCCCGCACCTCCAGCACGTCTCGTCAATCCGCTGATGCTCTGGCACGTGTCGCCGGTAGCGATTGTCGGGATATTCACGATTGGGCTCACAAACGGCGCGTTCCGGATGATCGGACCGATCTATGCAGAAAGCATCGGACTGGGTCTGGAGACAGTCGCGGCATTCATTGCGATCTGGGTCTTTGCGGGCGCAATCTTTCAGTATCCCGCCGGCTGGCTATCGGACCGGCTCGACCGGAGGATTATTCTGATCGCGTTCACGGTGGGAGCGGGCGCTGCCTGCCTTTTCATTGCGCGCTCCATGACGCAGACAGACCTTTTTCTGGGAGTCTTTTTCTTTGGCGGTTTTGCGCTGCCGCTCTATTCGCTCTCCGCGGCCCACGGCAACGATCACGCACAACCCGGACAGTTTATCGACGTTGCTGCCGGGATCATGCTTGCATTTGGCACCGGCGCGATGATCGGACCATTTGTAGCGTCTCTGTTGATGGAAACCTTCGGTCCTGCATCATTCTTCGTTTATACCGCGACGCTGCACCTGATGCTGGTCTTTTTCATTATCGTCCGGATGTTCCGCCGTGAAGCCGTCCCTGTCGAAAATCGCCGCCGGTTCGTCTGGTTGCTACGGACATCGCCGATGATTTACAAGCTGGCGCGCGGGGAAAAATCCGACGAGAACACACCTGCGCCCAAATAAGGTCAAAGACGGGCCTATAAGCGGTGCTTAAATATACACCGGCACGTCATAAACTGTTCGCGGAGACTCGCGTGCGCGGGGAAACCTGTCTATAGTCCGCGCCGTTTGCCCCGGTCGACTTGCCGGGGCTTGTCGTGTTTGCACACCGGATACATACCGGTGCTACAGAATCTGCTTTCAGGAGAGCAAAGATTAGATGGCGAATGTGGTTGTTGTCGGTTCGCAATGGGGTGACGAAGGCAAAGGCAAGATCGTCGACTGGTTGTCGGAACAGGCCGATGTCATCGTAAGGTTCCAGGGCGGTCACAACGCTGGACACACGCTCGTCATTGACGGTGTGAGTTACAAACTTTCTCTCTTGCCGTCCGGTGTTGCGCGCCCGGGCAAACTGTCGGTGATCGGCAACGGTGTTGTCCTCGACCCGCATGCATTGGCCGAGGAGGTGGAACGGCTTGGTGGACAAGGTGTCGTGGTGACACCGGAGACCCTGCGCGTTGCCGAAAACGCAACGCTTATTCTGTCTCTTCACCGCGAGCTGGATGCTTTGCGCGAAAACTCCAACAGCGGGACCCGGATCGGCACTACGAAGCGAGGCATTGGACCGGCCTACGAGGACAAGGTGGGTCGCCGTGCGATTCGTCTTATGGACTTGAAGAACCTGACCACGCTGCCCGCGAAAATCGATCGGCTCCTGACCCATCACAATGCGCTCCGCCGCGGGCTCGGGCAGGACGAGATTTCCGCCCAGGCGATCTATGACGAGCTTGCCAGCGTTGCGGACAAGGTTCTGCCCTATATGGACAAGGTCTGGTATCTGCTTGACGATTTGCGGCGTCAGGGAAAACGCATCCTGTTCGAGGGCGCGCAAGGCGCGTTGCTGGACATCGACCACGGCACCTATCCGTTCGTCACCTCTTCGAACACCGTTGCGGGCCAGGCAGCGACCGGTTGCGGACTGGGGCCGGGATCGGTCGATTTTGTTCTCGGTATTACAAAGGCTTATACGACCCGTGTCGGCGAAGGGCCGTTTCCGACGGAACAGGAAAACGAAGTCGGGGAATTTCTGGGAACACGCGGCCACGAATTCGGGACGGTGACCGGACGCCGCCGGCGGTGCGGCTGGTTTGATGCTGTTCTGGTTCGACAGACTGTCTGCACATCGGGCATCAACGGCATCGCACTGACCAAGCTTGATGTTCTTGACGGGATGGATGAAATCAAGATCTGCATCGGCTACGAGCTCGATGGCGAGCGGATCGACTACCTTCCGGCGTCGCAGGGGGCACAAGAGCGGGTCGTGCCGATATATGAGTCGCTGCCGGGCTGGAAAGAATCCACTGAAGGTGCTCGCACCTGGGGTGAGTTGCCGGCGCAGGCAATCAAATATGTGCGTCACGTTGAAGAACTCATCGGCGCACCGGTAGCGTTGTTGTCGACGAGCCCGGAACGTGATGACACAATTCTTGTGCAGAATCCTTTCCAGGATTGAGATCTGCAGCTGAAAAAGCTCAATATTACGGGGGAAGGGGCGGTTCGCGAATCACGATTCGCCATATGCGTGTTCTTGGACGCAACTTTGCAGTTCGTCCGATTGACTGTGGTAAACATAAGCTGTGCAGGGATTTCTGTTTGGGCAAGCATGAAGAATTGGCATCCTTCTTCAAAAACTTGCTATAAGCCTGATGTGATTACAAACCTCAGGCCTGCAGACAGATCCCATGCAATTGGCCGGTAGGCAGGAAGATGGCTGATTACTATTCAATCTTGAAGAAAACGATCGCGTCTTTGCCCGAAAGCAATGGTGCTGCCCGTCGAAGTGTTTACAGCCGGGCGCGCAACGCGATCGTCAATCAGCTCAAAGCTTATGAACCTCCGCTTTCTCCGTCGGAGATCACTGCGGAGCAACTCCGCCTTGAAGAAGCTATTCGGAAGGTCGAAGCCGAGGCCGCACGCGAAAGCCTCGGACTGACACCTGCTGCTGTTGCTGCGGCACCGGCAGTTGAGCCGCCATCACCAGCTCCGCAACCGGATGAGACACCTGTTGCTGAGGATCCGGTCGCTGCCGTACCAGTCGTTGCAGACCCGATTCCGGATCATTCCGTTGCGCCAGAAAGCAGCGATTTGCCGCCAGCGGACAAGGTGATACCGGAACCGGCGGCTGAGGCCGTCAGCGAGTATCCGGAAGACATTCCCTCACCGTTGCAGGACACGCTGACGGAGGCGGAAGCACTCGGAACTGCGGCAAATCAGGCCGTCCAACAGGCCAAAGAAGCAGTCGTACCTGTCTCTGGTACGGAGCCGGTGACGGCAGAGCCACAACGCCAGGAACCGGTTTTCGATCAGACCGCACCTTCCGACGATGGATTGTTCGAAGACGAAAAAAAGACGGATGCGACTGAGGAGATAGTTGGCCCCGATCAGGACATCGCCACGGGTGCTCCGGCGAAAGTGCGGGCGAAACGCGAGCGTCCGTCGGCTTCTGACGCTTTGCGCAGCTCTTCTTCTTCGAGTCGGGTTGTTCCGATCGCGCTTGCGCTCATACTCGTCCTCGCTCTTCTTGGAGCAGGAGCTTACTATTTCCTGCCCTTGGGCGATCTTGTCTCCGTAAATCGTCAGGACACCGAGCCAGGAACCACACAAGCCGAAAATACAGCCCCATCCAACGCTCCAGTTACTGCACCCGACACCGGCCAGGTTACAGATGAGGATCCCGGTTCAAAGAATACCGATAGGCTTCTGGACGGGGGAGAAAACGAAGTCATCGCACCGGATGCGCGAACCGTTACCACGACGACAATCAATCCTGAAACAAATGAGCCTGTAACAGCGCCTGCTCAACCGCCGATTACGTCCGATACTCAGGCCGTTCCGACGCTCATTCAGCCTCAGGCCTCACAATCCGGTGTCACCGCGCCTACGGGTGCGGAAACCACCGAACCGGCCGCGGTGCCGCAAGACAACCTGGCTGCAATCGAGCCAGAAACAGCTGCTCCGGAAGACCCGCCGGCGGGACTGACAGGAGCCGACGGAGCCGCACAGCGTTCAATCCTTTACGAAGAAGGCGAAGATGCAGGAGGGGCGGGCACCGCTTCCCAGGGAGCCGTTGTCTGGGGTGTTGCCGAAGAAACCAATCTGGATGGACGGCAACAATCCATTTTGACAGCGTCGATCGATATTCCCGAGCGGGACGTCAAGGTTGATATCCGCATCAAGCCGAATGACGACACGTCTCTGCCTGCCAGCCATCTCGTCGAAATCAAATACGATTTCCCGGACAGTTTTGCTGCAGGCGACGTCGTCAATGTTCCCGGCCTGGTCATGAAACCGACGGAAGAGGCACGGGGCGACGCCCTGATCGGTGCGTCGGTGAAAGTACAGCCAGGGTTTTTCTGGATTGCCCTTTCAAGCCTGCCGAACGAGCAGCAGCGCAATCTTGCCCTCTTGCGCGAGCGGGGCTGGATCGACATTCCAATGCTCTATGAGAATGGCAAACGCGGTATTCTCACGTTGGAAAAAGGCGCAGTCGGCGCTGACGCTGTTGAAAAGGCGGTTTCTGCTTGGCAAGCCGGCTAAATTCAGGCCTGTGTCGTGTTTGACCAAAAAAGTTGTCGTCGTACAACTTGCCTTTTCTGATCAACCAAGGCATCTTCCGCCTTGGTCCGAGGGGTGTTCCGAATTTCGGAACTGAGATGGCGATCAGCCGAACCCTTAGAACCTGATCCGGGTCATGCCGGCGAAGGGACGGAATCCTTAGCCTATTCCCGGATCTCCATTGTCATTTTCGGCAAGATCAACCGTTGAACGTTGATTGCGCCAAAGGTGCCGGCGCATAAGTGTGTTCGTTAACCTGCACGCGATGCTCCGGTCCCGGGACGGGAGATCCTATGCGTTCTGGTCTGCAGCGGCGGCTGTCTGTTTGTCTACAACGACAAGCTGCCTTGAAAATGGGTCAAATTGTGCCGAATGCAGCCGGGAGGCGTGCATGAAAGCGCTTGTATCCGTTACGTCCAAGTTCCTTTTTTCAGCATTTGTCGTCTTTGGTATATGGGGCCTTCTGGTCGCGGTTTTTCAACCGCCATCCTTCATGTTGCCGGGTCCTTTGGAAGTCCTGAAGACCTTCCCTGAAAACGCACCGTTTTTGCTGCATCATGCCGGGATAACTGCCTCAGAAACGATTATCGGCTTTGTACTTGGCGTCTTGTGCGGCTCGATGCTAGCCGTTGCGGTCTGGCTGTTCCCGCTTGCCGGACGCGTCGTGATGCCGACAATTCTGGTGACGCAGGCACTGCCTGTCTTTGCCATCGCACCTGTTCTGGTTCTGTGGCTCGGCTTTGGAATGTCTTCCAAAATCGTCATGGCAATTCTGGTCATCTTTTTCACCGTTACGTCGACCGTTTATGACGGGTTGCGACGCCTCGATCCCGGCCTGTCCGATCTTGCAAGGCTCTATCGGGTCTCGCGCTTTCAGGAGCTTGTTGTCTTTCGTCTTCCCGCTGCGCTGCCTGCGTTCGCTTCCGGGATCCGCGTCGCTGCTGTTTTTGCGCCGATCGGAGCCGTTGTGGGCGAGTGGGCCGGTGCTAAGGGAGGGCTCGCATTCATCATGTTGCAGGCCAATGCCCGCGGCAATGCCGATGTCCTGTTTGCTGCTGTGATCCTGCTGGCGCTGATGGTTCTGGCCATGCGCTACGCCGTCGAACATCTCACCCGAATTCTTGTTCCCTGGCAGGTCGAAGACTGACCGCCGAACTCTGGAGGATTGAATGAAGAAGACCTTGCTGTCCCTGTCCATGGCGGCTGCACTGCTCGCCGGGACACCGGCACATGCCGCGGAGAAACTTACTGTCCTGCTGGATTGGTTCACAAACCCCGACCATGCTCCGGTAATAACCGCTCAAACCAAAGGGTTCTTTGAAGCGGAAGGCCTGGAAGTGGAACTGATCGAGCCGGCTGATCCTGCGATGCCGCCAAAGCTGGTTGCCGCCGGTCAGGGTGACATTGCGATTTCCTATCAACCGACACTTCATGCGCATATCGAAGAGGGGCTGCCCGTTTCCTGGATCGGAACACTCGTCGAAACCCCGCTGAACTCCCTGATCGTTCTGAAAGACGGGCCGATCAAAGACCTGAAGGACCTTAAAGGCAAGACAATCGGCTTTTCCGTTTCCGGTTTTGAAGATGCGATGCTGGGCCAGATGCTGCGGTCTGTCGACCTTTCGATTGATGACGTGGAACTGATCAACGTCAATTTCGCCTTGTCGCCAGCACTCATGTCGGGCCAGGTGGATGCGGTTATCGGAGCCTACCGTAACTTCGAACTCACGCAGATCGAGATTGAAGGCAAGGAAGGGACTGCATTTTTCCCTGAAGAAAACGGTGTGCCGATTTTCGATGAACTGATCTACGTGGTGAACAAGGACCAGACCGGCGATCCGCGGTTCGCCAAATTTCTGGCAGCCGTCGAGGCGGCAACGATCTACCTGACCAATCACCCGGACGAAGCCTGGATTGCATTTATCGAGGCATATCCGCACCTGAATGACGAGCTCAACAAACGGGCCTGGGCGGACACGTTGCCTCGTTTTGCAAAGCGCCCGGGTGCTCTGGACGAAGGACGTTATCAGCGGTTTGCAGAGTTCATGGCAGAAGCGGGACTGATCAGCAAAGTTGTGCCTGTCGAGACCTATGCGGTCGAGATTCGCTGAACGCTCGGTTTGGATCCGCAAGGGTGCTCAGCGCCTTGAGCCCATCGTTGCGCCGCTAAATCAAAAACGCCGGAGAAGTCTCCGGCGTTTTTTGTTTCAAGCTTTCGCGTCACTGTTCTCAGGCAACCGGTTGCTGGTGCTCCTGGGCACGCGCATTGTTGCGCACGGCCTTTTGAACCTTTTCAAAGGCGCGCACTTCGATCTGACGGACGCGCTCGCGGCTCACACCGAATTCACCGGACAGATCTTCCAGTGTCATCGGGTCCTCCGCCAACCGGCGTGCTTCGAAGATACGGCGCTCGCGGTCGTTCAGGACACCCATGGCGTCGCTCAACAGCTTGCGGCGCATGTCCAGCTCTTCCTGGTTGGCCAGAAGCGTTTCCTGGCTGTCGCTTTCATCGACGAGCCAGTCCTGCCATTCACCTGCATCGGCTTCAGCACGCACAGGTGCGTTCAGGCTGGCATCGCCGCCGAGACGACGGTTCATGGATATCACTTCCTCCTCGGAAACGCCGAGACGCGTTGCGATTTCCTTGACCTGATCAGGCTTCAGATCGCCCTCGTCCAACGCCTGGATCTTGCCTTTCAGGCGGCGCAGGTTGAAGAACAGACGTTTCTGGTTCGCCGTCGTTCCCATTTTCACGAGGGACCAGGAGCGCAGGATGTATTCCTGAATAGCCGCCTTGATCCACCACATGGCGTAAGTGGCAAGCCGGAAGCCCTTGTCGGGCTCGAAGCGTTTCACGGCCTGCATGAGGCCGACATTTCCTTCCGATACGACTTCGCCGATCGGCAGGCCGTAGCCGCGATAACCCATCGCGATTTTCGCGACGAGACGAAGGTGAGAATTTACGAGGCGTTCGGCAGCTTCAGGGTCTTCATGCTCCTTGTAGCGCTTGGCGAGCATGTACTCTTCCTGCGGCTGCAGCATGGGAAACTTACGAATCTCGTCCAGGTATCGGCTAAGACCGCCTTCCCCGGCTGTGAGAGTAGGTACGTTTTGGGCCATAGCATGCACCCCCTTTCGTAATGTTCACATCCCCTCATTCTCCCGTTGCTCCGAAAATTTACGCAAGCAAGCCGTTTCAGAGAAGAGGCGGACGCGGAATCGTGTCCGTTAAGGCACACAAGAGATTCTAATATAGGTTGGAAATAGCCGATTGCATGACAAGAAATCGGAAAACCATCCTAAAAATTTTGTAATGCAGACAAAAGATTTGCGAAATCAGACGGATATGGGCTTTCAAAGCGCAAAGTTTTGCCATTTACGGGGTGCTCGAAAGCGAGCAATCCGGCGTGAAGTGCCTGTCGCTCGAAGCCGCTGACGACGCTTTTCAAAGGTTCCTCAAGGCGATTTATCTTGGTTTTGAAGCCGGACCCGTAGTCTCCGTCACCGATCAGCGGATGCCCGATATGGGCCATATGGACCCTGATTTGATGCGTCCGACCTGTTTCCAGACGGCACTCCATCAGAGAGGCGAGGGCGGGTTCTTCCGCCGGCCCGAACCGTTCCTTGACCTGCCAATGCGTCACCGCATGCCGGCCGCTTGTCTTGATAACCGCCATTTTCTGCCTGTTCGACTGGGATCGCGCGAGGTTTGCGTCAATTGTGCCTTTCAAATTGGACGGGGCACCCCAGACCAGCGCGGCATACGCGCGTTCCAATGGCCCCGTCCGGCCGTGATCGGCGAATTGCGCGGCGAGTCCCTGATGCGCGAGGTCGGTCTTTGCGACAACCAGCAGACCGGACGTATCCTTGTCGATCCTGTGCACGATCCCGGGACGTCTGACGCCGCCAATTCCTGAGAGGCTGTCGCCGCAGTGATAGATAAGGGCGTTCACGAGAGTGCCCGTCCAATTGCCAGCGCCGGGATGAACCACCAGCCCGGCTGGCTTGTCGATGACAATCAGGTGTTCGTCCTCGTAGACCACCGCAATGGGAATGTTTTCGCCCACAGGCTCCGGGTCTTCAGGCTCAGGAAGAATCAGGACGACGGCATTCCCTTCATTGACCCGGTATTTCGGTTCCACTATTTTCGCGCCGCCGACGGTGACGTCTCCGGATTTGATGAGGGACTGGATCCTGTTGCGGCTAAGCGCATCAACATGCGCCGCCAACACTGCATCGAGCCGCTTTCCGGAATCGCTTGCGTCAATTGTCAATCTGAAATCCGCGTCCAGGTCGGCCGGATCTTCGTGGGAACTGTTTGTCATGTCACACCCTAATTTTCGGGATGAGGACCAGAATGAACCGCCGCTCGATCCGATGGCAGAGCGTCTTCAGTCAAAACTGCGCCGTTTGCTGCTCGGATCGTTTCTGATCATGTTTGCGGGTTTGATCGCTGTCTTTGCAGCAATTCTCTACAAGATCAACTCCGGTTCCACAGACGTATCCGCAGATGATTTCGCATCGACGATCGTTGTCGGCCCCGAGGCAGAGGTGCTTCAGGCAACGGTTTCGGACGGAATCGTTTATGTTCTGGTGCGGGAGGGCAGCAAAACCGCCCTTTTGCGCATTGATCCTTCAACCGGGGTCGAGATCGGTCGAACGGATTTTGTCGCCAGGTGAGGGGGGCCGTTACCGGCTTGCCCATGCGTGTTGCGGCTTGCAGTTCCATTTTTGTTGGTGTGAGCGGCAGGTGCACCAAATCACGAAAAAAAGGCTTGCGTCTTCAGGTCTGCGGCCTTATACGCACGATCCTTGGCTTGGAGCAATGAGCTTCCAAGCGGTGCGCGCCCATCGTCTAGCGGTCTAGGACGCCGCCCTTTCACGGCGGAAACACGGGTTCGAGTCCCGTTGGGCGTGCCAATTCCTTCCCTTCGAAAATACTTCCGGTTTAACGCCTTGCAGCGTTTGTCACGTCCGGTTGTTCAAAGGGAGGTTTCGTCGGACTGAAGTCCCGTCTCGATCAAGTCGACTTCTGCTTCTCTTGCAATCTGTGCAAAGCCGGGATCAGGACAGTGATCGGTCACGAATGTCGTCACTTGAGACAAATGGCCGACCCGTACCGGTGCTGTACGCTCGAATTTTGTGCTGTCGGCCGCAAGAATGACATGGCGGGCATTGTCCATGATAGTTTTGGTGACCTTCACTTCCCGATAGTCGTAGTCGAGAAGTGAGCCGTCAGCATCAACGGCCGAAGCACCGACGACCGCGAAATCAACCTTGAACTGACGCATAAAGTCGACAGCAGCTTCGCCGACAATACCGCCGTCGGAGTGGCGCAGCACACCGCCCGCTATGACCACTTCTATCTGTGTGTAGCCACGCATTAGGCTGGCGACATTGATATTGTTCGTGATCACCATCAGTCCGCGATGCTGCAGCAGCGCCTGGGCAACGGCTTCCGTGGTCGTACCAATGTTTATGAAAATGGAGGTGTTGTCCGGGATGAGCGAGGCAACGCGTGTGCCGATATCGGCCTTTTCCTTGCTGGAGATAATCCTGCGTGCCTCATAGCCGACATTCTCGATTCCCGATGACAGGAGCGCGCCGCCATGCGTTCTGGCCAGAAGACGCCGATCACACAGCTCGTTCAGGTCTTTTCGGATCGTTTGCGGACTGACATCGAACCGTTTAGCAAGGTCATCGACGCTTACACGTCCCATCTGCCGGGCAAGTTCCAGAATGGAATTGTGACGTTCAATCAGCATCTAAAGCAAGCTCATCAGGTGTCGTTTCATTCACCTTAGTGACCGATCCAACCCGTTAAGATCAAGCCACATCTTTCTTTTTGTGTTTGCTGGACTTACTTTTCGCGCCGGTATCCGGGCCGGATCCGGTCTCTGCATCCGCCGAATTGGGTGTCGACGGTTCTTCTTCAGCCACGTTCTTGCGATTTGAGGCAACAATTCTGCTGACGAGAGCTTCAGCCGCTGAAGCGATGTCCGCAGATTTCGGTGCGGCCTCTTCTTTCGGTGCTGTCCTGATTTTGGTTGCCTTCACCCTGATTGAGGCCGGTTTCCTGGACTTATCCGTTTGAACCGTCACGCGTTGGGTCCGCTTCTTGGTCTTCTCGCTCTCGGGTGCAGAAGTCTCCACGGGCTTGGTCGTTTTCTCCTTGTTAACAGGCGCCGCTGCCGGTCCCGCAAGCTTGTCGGCGAGTGCGCGGAATTCCTGCCGCAACTGAACAAGCGCAGGAGTTCCGGTGAGATCTTTTTGAAGTTTTTCGATCTGCCCGGACAACCTGTCCAGGGCGCGGTCCTTGCTTGTCAGCTCGGCTTTCTGCTGAACACTTACTCTCTTGAGCTCTTCAAGTTCCTCGGTGAGGGCCTCATCCTGACGGTCCGATTTCAGCCCATCATTTTCAAGGAGCAGCGACAGGCGCGTTACCTCTGCCTGCGCGGTGACGTATTTCGATTCTGTATCGACAAGCTGAGCTTCGAGCTCGGAAAGACGCGTTTTCCTGCCATCTTTCTGGTCAGCTTCGATTTCGCTTGCGACGGTAGGATCGTATTTCGCAAGCCGTGCTTTCAATGTCGCGACTTCCGCTTCCAGACCGGTGATGGTTGCGAGCGCCATCGTGTCGGCCGCCGGCAGCCAGTCGTTGTTGTCATCGGTTTTGGCGTCTGGTTTGACTTCCGCGTTGGCGTCGGCTGGCGTTTTCCAGCTCTCGGCGAGCGCCTTTTCGGTTTCCGCGAGTTTTTCCTTCAGGACTTTCACTTCGGCCGTGAGGAGGTCGACGGCCTTCTGATCGCCATGCAGGGAGCCCAGTTTGGATTCAAGATCCGAAACCTGGGATTTGTGCGTGCGGGTGATCACGTCGATTTCCGTGCGCAACCGTGATGCTTCAAGGTGGTGCTTGGCGGCTTTGGTTCGCTCATCATCGAGCTGACGTTCCACGCGCCGGAGTTCGATCGCGTGCCGTGCCCTTGCCTGATCCTGTGCGGCCCTCACTTCGGCGTAACTCGACGGGTTCACCGCACGCAGGGCTTCTTCAGTCAATCGGGCGGCTCTGCGGTAAAAGGCAGGCAGTATTGCGAGGCCGATCAGACCGGCCGTACAAAACCCCAGTGCAATATACATTACCGCTTCAATCACATCATGTTCCCGGTCGTTCTCCCAAGTCCATACATAATCATTAGACGACACAGGGCCTGCCGCCAAGAGCGGTCAGCGCATGCGATCTTCAGAACAACGTGTTGCAGGCTGCGTTCATTGACCCGAATCAGAACGGATTCCATGTAGGTTTGGGTGTGAACTTCAGGTAACCCATGTTCAGCCCGAGGCGCGCGCCGACGCCCGCTTTCACCGGAACGAGGACCGTTTCGTTCCTGAGCAGGACCGTCATTCCTGCTCCGCCGACCAGATAGGCAGACCCGTTGACACCCGCAAAGCGATCGTAAATGGAGTCAACTGTGGGCAGGCTGTAGACCAGCATCATCACCCGCGCGCCATCTGCACCAAAGTCCCATCCAAGCGAGGGACCCTGCCAGAAAACCTTGTGATTGCCCGCGTTACGCGTGTAGAGATGACCTTCACCGTAGCGCGCTCCGGCAACGAATGCGCCTGATCCCTCTTCGCCGAGTATGTAGCCGTTGGGCTCCCCGTATCTGGAAAAGGCGCGTTCGATAACAGAGGCCAGTCCACCGGATACAGAACCGAAAAACTCGTGTCCGGTTTTCAGGATCTCATCTTCATCGTAAGTCTGGGCGCTATCGATCGGTGCCGCACCGGATGTTTGAGCGGCGGCGAAATTTGGTACGGCAATCAGGCAAAAGCACAAAAACGCAGCTTTCAAAAGGGATGCTGCCCGCCAGTCTCTTTTTGCCATTAATTGGGACTCCTCATCATCTGCCGGATGAGGCGCATTGTCTTCAAGTGCCTCAGCCCGTACGCTGGAACGCAATAGAATCAAACTGATTCGCGCAAGCCTCGGTACTCTACATAGCCGAATCGATGAAAAGCTGGCCCGAAAAAAAGACCTGGATGTGTCTTTCCGTAACGTTGTCCGCACTTCTATGTGTTTTTGCAGGTATTGGACATGCGCGTCCCCAGCTTTTTGTCCCGGATCCGATCACGGGTTACGCGATCGGAGGCAATGACCCGGTCAGCTATTTCGTCGACCGGCGGCCGCGAAAAGGCGACAGGCGCCACGAACTCACGTGGGGTGGTGCGGAGTGGGTCTTCGTGAATGAAGGCAACAGGGCCGCATTCGAGCGCAATCCGGAAACCTATGCCCCGCTGTTCGCGGGCTGCGGCGGTTTTGCGTTGTCGGAAGGATTTGCCACGGCCGGCAGTCCGTTCATCTATGCAATGGTGGAGGGAAGGCTGGTGTTTTTCCACTCCGTTGTGAACCGGTTTTTGTTCGTTGTGAACGGGCCTCAGCTTGTCAAGGATGCTGAAGCCAATGCTTCGAGGGTCGGCTGCATCCCGGAATCCTAGCCTTTCTACGCCTGAAACACGCCCGGTTCCGCCAATTTTCGCCAAAACGGCAACTTTCATCTGGATGATTTGGATTGCGCCGCGGCGCGATCTTGGCAGCGCCATTGCGGATGTGTAACGGTTTTACAAATTTCTGCGAATCAGAACCTTGCTTAGACCCATAGAAGAGCCCTGCACCACCATGTCCGCACTTAAAGAGCTTTCCTCTCTGGACCTCGCCGCCTTGGTTGCCAGCCGTGTCTGTCATGACATCATCAGTCCGGTTGGAGCAATCACGAACGGTCTTGAGGTCCTTGATGAAGAAGGTTCTGAGGACATGCGCGACTTCGCGATGGATCTCATCCGGAAAAGCGCGCGGCAGGCTTCTGCCAAGCTTCAGTTCGCGCGGCTGGCTTTCGGCGCTGCCGGGTCTGCCGGAGCCGAGATCGATCTGGGCGATGCGCATATCGTTGCCGCCGGGTTTATGGAAAACGAAAAATCCGATTTAATTTGGCAAGTTTCCCGGCATCTGATGCCGAAAAACTATGTGAAGCTTCTTCTTAATCTTATTCTTATCGCAAATCAGTGCGTTCCGCGCGGCGGCGAAATCAAGGTCGAGATGGAAGGAGATCCGCAGTCTCCGTCCTTCACTCTCGCTGCAAGCGGTCTCAATCCGCGCATCCCCTTGGGAATGAAGGAAACTCTGGACGGAGAAGAGCCTGAAAGGGTCGATGCGCACTCGGTTCAGCCTATCTACACGTTGCTTTTGGCGCGTGAATCCAACATGGTATTAACAATAGATAAACAAGATGAATTGGTAAAAATCACGGCCCTTCCCAAGGTCTAATCCGGCAAAATAAAAGTCTCTCTCCGTTTCAGCGTATCTTAACTCTTTGAGGTCAACCTACTCTCATGGACTTTCGGTCCAGACATCCGTTTCAGGATGCGGAACCAGTAACAAGTCGGGTGAGAGCAGGCCATGGACGACCTCCTCAGGGAATTCATTACAGAGACGAATGAAAGTCTCGATGTTGTTGACGTTGAACTCGTAAAATTCGAGCAGGAACCGAACAACGCCACCATTTTGGATAATATTTTCCGTCTGGTGCATACAATTAAAGGGACTTGCGGCTTCTTGGGCCTTCCCCGGCTTGAAGGCATTGCACATGCGGCCGAAACCCTCATGGGCAAGTTCCGGGACGGAGCGCCCGTCACGCAGGAAGCGGTTTCGCTGATCCTGATTTCCATCGATCAGATCAAGGACATCCTTGGCGAACTTGAGGCTGCCGAAGGTGAGGAACCCGAGGGCGACGACAGCGAGTTGATCGGCAAGCTTGAGGAAATGTCCGCCAAAGCCGACGTCGCGATGGCCGGCGGTGGCGCCGAAGAAGCTGAAGCGCCGCAGGAAGAGCCCGAGGCAGCGGAAGCTGAAGCCGAAGAAGACGAAGGTCAGACGCTGGAGCGTCCGTTGAGACCTGGCGAAGTCTCCCTTGATGAACTGGAGCGGGCGTTCCAGGAAACCGAGATCGAGGTTGAGATCGCGGACGAGGCCGTTGCAGAAGCTGAAGAGGTTGTCGAGGAAGTGGAAGAACCCGCTCCGGCGCCCGCAGTTGCAAAAGCCGAAGCCAAGCCAGAGCCCAAGAAAGCTGCGGCTGCGAAGAAAGCAGGCGGCGAGGGCGGTGAAAAGAAAGCTGCTGGCGGCGGTGTTTCCAATCAAAGCATCCGTGTTGCGGTCGACACGCTTGAGCACCTGATGACAATGGTGTCCGAGCTGGTGCTGACCCGGAACCAGCTCCTGGAAATCGTCCGTCGGCATGAAGACAGCGAGTTCAAGGTTCCGCTGCAGCGCCTCTCCAATGTGACTGCAGAGCTGCAGGAAGGTGTCATGGCGACCCGAATGCAGCCAATCGGAAACGCCTGGCAGAAACTGCCGCGCATTGTACGCGACCTCAGCCAGGAACTTGAAAAACCGATCGAACTGGAAATGATCGGCGCCGACACCGAACTTGACCGTCAGGTCCTTGAAATGATCAAGGATCCGCTGACGCACATGGTTCGCAATTCAGCCGACCACGGTCTCGAACGGCCCGAAGAACGGCGTGCCGCCGGCAAACCTGAAAAAGGCATCATCACTCTTGCTGCCTATCATGAAGGCGGTCACATCATCATCGAAGTCCGCGACGACGGTAAGGGCATCGATGTCGAGAAGGTGAAGGCCAAGGTTCTGGAGCGCGGTCTTGCGACCGAAGCCGAATTCGAGAAAATGACGGATTCCCAGATCCACAAGTTCATTTTCGCCGCCGGCTTCTCGACCGCCGCCGAAGTCACCAGCGTTTCCGGACGCGGCGTCGGCATGGACGTTGTGCGCAACAACATCGAACTGATCGGCGGTACCGTCGACCTGCGCTCTACGACCGGCAAAGGCTCCAGCTTTATCATCAAGATCCCGCTGACACTTGCCATCGTATCGACATTGATCGTTGAGGCGGGCGGTGACCGGTTTGCCATTCCGCAGTTGTCGGTCGTGGAACTTGTCCGCGTTCAGACGAACTCGGAGCACCGCATCGAGCGGATCAAGGACACGCCGGTTCTCAGATTGCGCAACAAGCTGTTGCCGCTGGTTCACCTGTCGCAGTTGCTGGGCATCTACGAAGGTGAGGACGCCGACCAGGCGATTGATGCCGACAATGGCTTCATTGTCGTCATGCAGGTGGGCAGCCAGACCTTCGGCGTTGTGGTGGACGGTGTCTTCCACACGGAGGAAATCGTGGTCAAGCCGATGTCGACCATGTTGCGTAACCTCAACATGTTCTCTGGCAACACCATCCTGGGTGACGGCTCGGTCATCATGATCATCGATCCGAACGGAATCGCCGGTGCAATGGCAAGCCATGCATCAAGCTCGGTCGCAGAGTCCGAGGAAGACGATCGGGAAGATGTGCAGCGCAAGGCAATGTCTGGACAAGATTCGATATCCCTCCTGCTTTTCCGCGCCGGTGCACCGGAACCGAAGGCAGTGCCGCTTTCGCTGGTCACACGCCTGGAAGAATTCGAAGTCTCCAAGATCGAACGTTCGAACGGCAGGGACCTCGTCCAGTATCGCGGCGCACTCATGCCGCTGGTCTATGTCAACGACGGCGATTGCCACAAGTCGGAAGGAACCCAGCCGATGCTGGTCTTCTCCGATGCCGGGCGGTCGATGGGTCTCGTCGTCGACGAAATCGTCGACATTGTCGAGGACCGCATGAATATCGAAGTCGGATCGGAGCGTCCCGGCGTTCTCGGGTCGGCGGTTGTCAAGGACAAAGCCACCGAGATTATCGACCTTGGCTACTATCTCCCGCAGGCATTCGAAGACTGGTTCATGCGCAAGGAGATGGATATTGAGGCCTTGACGAAGAAGGTCCTCTTTGTCGACGACAGTTCGTTCTTCCGGAACATGCTGACACCGGTCCTCAAGGCCGCGGGCTACGACGTTACCACCTGTATCGGACCTCAGCAGGCGTTCGAACTTCTGGAAAACGGCGACAAGTTCCACGCTGTCGTCAGCGATATCGAAATGCCGGAAATCAACGGCTTCGAGTTCTGCGAGTCATTGCGCCGCGATCCGCGTTTCCGCAACATCCCGATCCTCGCGTTGTCGTCGCTGGTGACACCGGCGTCGATCGAGCGCGGACGTCAAGCAGGCTTCGACGACTACGTTGCCAAGTTCGACCGCCCAGGCCTGATTGCAGCCCTGAAAGATGTCTTCTCCAATGAACTGGGAGCAGCAGCATGAGTGTGTTGGAACACAACCTCAATGCGGATGCGGATGCGAATTCCGCCAGCGACATGATCCAGTACGTGACTGTCGTGATCGGAGGTCAGCTTTTCGGGCTACCGATCTCGCAAGTGCACGACGTTTTCGTTCCGGAGAGCGTCACCCGGGTGCCCATGTCCGCTCCGGAAGTGCAGGGTGTCTTGAACCTGCGCGGCCGTATCGTAACGGCGATCAACATGCGCCGGCGGCTGCACCTGCCGCCGCTCGAAGACGAGCAGATGATGGCTGTCGGGATCGAATACAAGCAGGAGAGCTATGGGCTGGTCATCGACACGGTGGGCGAAGTGCTGACGCTGCCCGCAGCTTCGGCAGAAACGAACCCGTCGAACCTGGATCGTCGCTGGGCTGAAATCTCCGGTGGTGTCCACCGCCTTGACGGCCAGTTGATGGTCATTCTCGATGTCGACCGCCTCCTCGGATCTTTGTTCACCGAACCGATGGCAGCAGCGTAACGGCCACATGGCCAACGAGTGGAGTAACAGGTGATGAAACAGTGCCTTGTAGTCGATGACTCAAGCGTCATTCGTAAGGTGGCACGCCGTATCCTCGAGGACATGAGCTTCGAAATCACGGAAGCCGAGGACGGGCAGCAGGCGCTTGATGCCTGCCGGAAGACGATGCCGGACGCGATCCTTCTCGACTGGAACATGCCGGTCATGGATGGTCTGGAATTTCTGACCAGCCTCCGGGCAGAAGAAGGCGGTGAAAATCCGATCGTGGTGTTCTGCACGACGGAAAATGACGTCGCCCATATTGCGCGGGCCATCCGCGCCGGCGCAAACGAATACATCATGAAACCGTTCGATAGGGAAATCGTCGAAGCCAAGTTTCAAGAAGTCGGTCTTATCTAGTTTCGAGTTGGACAGTCTTTAATGGCACTAGCACAACGAAGTGTTGCCGCGGGCACCAATCCCGGCAACGATCCGATCAAAGTCATGGTCGTTGACGATGCCGTCGTGATACGAGGCCTTTTGACCCGCTGGCTCGGGGAAGACAAAAGCCTGAAGGTCGTCAGCTCGCAGCGGAACGGCAAACTCGCTGTCGAGGACATAGAAAAAAGCAATCCGGATGTCGTTGTTCTCGATATCGAGATGCCGGAAATGGATGGCATGACGGCGTTGCCGCTGATGCTCGCCAAGAAGCGCGACCTTGTGGTCATCATGGCTTCGACCCTCACCCGGCGGAATGCGGAAATCAGTCTGAAAGCACTTTCTCTGGGGGCTGCCGACTATGTTCCCAAGCCGGAATCGAGCTCGGAAGTCACTACATCAGTCGATTTTCGCCGCGAACTGATCGAGAAGGTGAAGGCTCTTGGAGCGCGTGCCATCCGGATGCGCGGGCCGGCCAGAACCATGCGGGCAGAGACCCGCGCCGGAAAGACCGCGCAGCCGGTCAGACCGGTATCAGCGCGGCCAGCGACGGATACGCGTGCCAGCTTCCGGGGGGCAACCCAACCGGCTGCGGCTGCCGGTCCAAAATTCCAGACACGTCCTTATTCATCGGCCCGGCCGCGAATTCTGGCGATCGGCTCTTCTACCGGCGGGCCGCAGGCTCTGCAGGAAGTGATGAAGGAAGCCGGTACGGCGGTGAACGATGTACCTGTCGTCATTACGCAGCACATGCCGCCGACCTTTACCTCGATCCTTGCCGAACATCTCGGCAAGGCGGCCCTGCGCCCATCGAAGGAAGGCGAGGACGGTGAAATCCTGAAACCGGGCAACATCTACGTGGCTCCCGGTGGCAAACACATGATCGTCGAGAAGGATGCCGGGGCTGTCAAAATCCGGCTGACTGACGGCGCTCCGGTCAACTTCTGTAAACCTGCCGTAGATCCGCTTTTCGACAGCGTCGCCAAAGCGTACGGATCGGCGAGCCTTGCTGTCATTCTCACGGGGATGGGGCATGACGGCGCAGAAGGTGCCAAAACGATCTCTTCCGGTGGCGGCAGTATCATCACACAGGATGAGGCCACCAGTGTTGTCTGGGGGATGCCTGGGGCTGCGGCCGCGACCGGCGTTTGCAGCGAAATTCTGCCGCTGAACCAAATTGGCCCGAAAATTTCACGCGTCTTGAAGGGGAACACACGATGACTCCAGGCGAGTTCGAATTCCTCAAAACTTTCCTTAAGACGCGCTCCGGACTGGTTCTGTCGAACGACAAGCAGTACCTGGTTGAAAGCCGATTGCTTCCGATTGCGAGAAGCTCAAAGCTTGAGACACTGAGCGCAGTCATCCAGACGCTGCAGCGTGGTTCGAATCGCGCCCTTGAAACCGAAGTCATCGAGGCGATGACGACGAACGAATCGTTTTTCTTTCGGGACAAGACGCCTTTCGATCATTTCAAGGATACGATGCTGCCCGCGTTGCTCGAAGCGCGTGCGTCCCGAAGGCAATTGAAGATCTGGTGCGCGGCTGCATCGACGGGCCAGGAACCCTATTCTCTCGGCATATGCCTGAAAGAAGAAGCTTCCAAAATGCCCGGGTGGCGAACACGGGTCCTTGGAACCGATCTGTCGCAAGAAGTGCTCGAGAAGGCAAAAGCCGGCATTTACAGCCAGTTTGAGGTTCAGCGCGGTCTCCCGATCCAGATGCTTTTGAAGTATTTCGATCAAAAGGGTGACATGTGGCAGATCAATTCCGGCATGCGCGCGATGATCGAGTGGAAAAAGCTCAACCTGCTCGACAGCTTCACGCATCTTGGTGAGTTCGACATCGTCTTCTGCCGAAACGTTCTCATCTATTTTGACCAGGCGACCAAATCAGAGATCCTGGGCCGGCTTTCAAAGACGCTCCCGGACGATGGCTTCCTGGTTCTTGGCGCAGCTGAGACAGTTGTCGGTCTGACGGATGCGTTCAAACCGGTGCCCGGAAAACGGGGTCTCTTCCAGAAAAAACAGGCTGTACAGGCTGGAACCGGCTCAACGACAGCTCCAAGGCTTGCCGTTGGCGGCGGGTCCGGGTTTGCCCGGTAGCTGTCTTCCGGGACGATTAATTATCCGAAAAAGGCGGTCAAGTGGCCGCCTTTTTTGCTGAACTGTCGGCGGACTGGATTTGTTGGCGGACATCTTCGGCGTATTTCCGGCTCACCGGGACGCGCTCGCCGCCGGTAAGATCGAGCCACAATCGTCCTTCTTCCCTGACTAGCCGGTCCATGATTTCGTAGGCAACCCAGTGACTGCGATGCACCTGCATGCCCCTGTCGTGCGGGAGTTCTGAAACGATGTCGTTGAAACGGTAGAGAACCATGCGGTTCTCGGTGGCGTTTATCAGGCGCACATAGTGTTCTTGCGCCTCGACACGCAGAACAGGTGCTTGAAGAGGCGGATCAAGGTGTCGCTGGTAGCCTATGCCCACAGAAGCCTCGTCTTCCGTTAAATCATCCGGCGCAGGATTTTCAGTCTCGACAGCTTGGTCGCGCACGGGTTGCGCCTCATGGCTGTCTTCGACGCTCTGTGTTTCCCCAGTCCTGAAAATCAGCGGGATCGACAAAAGAAAACAAAGCACAAGGTGATTGTCGGATAGGTAGACCAGTTCGAGCAGGAAAGACCCGATATGCGTTTGTCCGGTGGCGGCATTTCCGGATCCTGCCGGGGCTTGCGCGCCAGATACGAGCTCATCCAGTTCCGGCAGACCGAGTATGAGATCCAGTGCCGTCACGGCGAGCGCGAACGGCACCAGACTGACCAGTGCGGCGACAATCACGATCACGCTGAGCCGCCCCTTGAGCCCGGGCAATCGCCCCAGCAATTCCAGGAAAGCTGCGAACAGTCCGGCCTCCAGCAGAATGCGCGTGCTCCAATAGGCATAGAGACCCGCGATTGGCCATCCTTCAGGGCGCTGTATCTGCGTAGACGCCAGTAGCCAGGCGGCGCTCAGGGCAAGCAAGAAGAACTGTGTCGTTTGGTTGCGGACCATATCAAACGTCGCGATTGGGCACCGTCCAAGTATGGCCGAATGCGCGTGTCATTCAAGAAGCGTGAATTTTTCTTAACTTAACTATCTGAAAAAAATCAAGTAATTGCCTGGGAGCCAAAGTTGAAGAAGTGGCGAAATAACAGGTCTTTGAAGAAGAAGCGGGTTTCCTTTCAAAGGCTATGCGCCAAGTTGTCAGCAAGGGTGAAGCAGCGGGTGCGCAGTGCGTTTGGAGATTTTCCCAACCCAATGAGCCCGATCAAGTGTCAAACCTTTCTTGAACTAACGAAGCTGCCGGAGTGACGAATATGGGACTTAATGTTGAACTGACGCGTAGAGCTGCTCTTCTTGGCGCAGGGGGCGCCGTGGCGGGAGCGAGCCTTGGAACTGTCAATCTGGCGCACGCCGCGGCTGAAAAACAGGGTGCAATGACCGCTCCTGTCGCACGTTACGCTGTTGGCGATTTTGAAGTGAACACGCTGCTTGACGGGGCCGTTACCGTTGGCGAACCCCAAAAAACCTTCGGAATGAATGTGGAGCCGGATGCCTTCGTTGCGCATTCGGAAGAAAATTTCATTCCCGCTGATTCGTTCAAGGCCTATTTCACACCCACTCTCGTGAATACCGGCAGCGAGCTCATCTTGTTCGACACCGGCGTGGGGGAAGGTGGGCGTCCTGCACGCGGTAACATGCGTGCTGCGCTTGAGAGTGCCGGCTACACGCCGGAACAAGTCGATATCGTGGTCATAACCCATATGCATCCCGACCATATCGGTGGCCTGATGGAAGGCGGCGCGCCGGCATTTGCCAATGCCCGTTATGTCACGGGCCAGAAAGAGTATGACTTCTGGGCTGCGATGGATCCTGAGGCGAATGGCGTCACCAAGCTGATGACAAAGAATGTGAAGCCACTGGCTGATAAAATGACGTTCCTCGGCGATGGCGGGTCAGTGGCATCCGGTGTCACCGCCGTTGCTGCTCACGGTCACACGCCGGGTCACACGGTCTACATGCTGGAAAACGGCGGCCAGCAGCTTCTTCTGATGGCGGACACGGCCAATCACTATGTCTGGTCGCTTGCGCGGCCGGATTGGGAGGTTCGATTCGACATGGACAAGGAAGCAGCTGCCGCAACCCGGAAATCTCTGCTTGCCATGCTGGCGGCCGACAAGGTGCCCTTTGTCGGCTATCACATGCCATTCCCGGCTGTCGGCTATGTCGCGGTCGACGGGAGCGGTTATCGTTACGTTCCGGCTTCCTATCAGATGCATCTTTAAAAAAACGAAAGTGCACGTGGCAATGCAAAGGGCCGGCAACGCCGGCCCTTTTTCTGTTCCAGTTCAGGCCATTTTTTCAGATTCTTCCGACAATTCAGCCAGGATTCCCAATGCATCCCTGCTGCACGCTTCCCGTAAGCCACGAACCGCAGACCTGAAGCTTTCATCGTGGCAAGATGGCTTTGTACGCGAAGTCTTTCAACGGGAGTGCGCTATGAGAAATGTTGTGGGTGTTGGCGGTGTGTTTTTCCGCTCAAAGGATCCCGAAGCGCTGTCGCTTTGGTATGAGACACATCTGGGCATCAACAAGGTGCCGAAGGACATGGAACAAGCGCCCTGGATCTCTGAGGGCGGCGTTACAGTTTTCGCACCCTTTGCCGAAGACACGGACTATTTTCCAAGCGATCGGCAATTCATGCTGAATTTCCGCGTCATGGATCTGGACGCAGTCCTGGCATATTTGCGGGAGCAGGACATTACAGTGTCACGCGAGGAAACAATGGATGGTATCGGCCGCTTTGCCAGGATCCACGATCCGGAAGGCAATCCGGTAGAATTGTGGGAACCGGAAAACAGCTGAAGCCGGTACGAACGAAAGACGTCCTGCCTGTCTTATGTGGCCAAACAAAAAGCCCCGGAAAAACCGGGGCTTTTCAAATAATCCAATATCGCCGGTCAGGCAGCTGCTTCAACATCCGGCTCGCGAAGAACATATCCGCGGCCCCAGACCGTTTCGATGTAGTTCTTACCCGACGTCGCAGAAGCGAGTTTCTTGCGCAGCTTACAGATGAAGACGTCGATGATCTTCAGCTCCGGCTCGTCCATTCCGCCATAGAGGTGGTTCAGGAACATTTCCTTGGTGAGCGTGGTGCCCTTGCGCAGTGAAAGCAGCTCGAGCATCTGGTATTCCTTACCGGTCAGGTGCACGCGCTGACCGCCGACCTCTACCGTCTTGGTATCCAGGTTCACCTTCAGATCGCCGGTGACAATCACCGACTGTGCATGTCCCTTGGAGCGGCGGACGATCGCGTGGATCCGCGCAACCAGCTCGTCCTTGTGGAACGGCTTGGTCATGTAGTCGTCTGCGCCGAAGCCGAGACCGCGAACCTTGTCCTCAATGCCCGCGTTGCCGGACAAGATCAGGATCGGTGTCTTGACCTTGGAGACGCGAAGCGTCCTGAGAACCTCGTAACCGGACATGTCCGGCAGGTTCAAATCCAACATTATGATGTCGTAATCGTACAGTTTGCCGAGGTCGATGCCTTCCTCGCCAAGATCTGTCGTGTAGACGTTGAAGTTCTCGGACTTCAGCATCAACTCGATGCTCTGCGCTGTGGCGCTATCATCCTCAATCAACAATACACGCATGCCAATCCCCTTGTTCTGCCTTTCCTGGGCAAGTCGCAACGGCTGTGTCGGCGCCTGCTACGAAGGACTGTGTTAACCCCGACTCAAAGCTATCGGTTAATGGTTAACAAAATATGATTCGCAGCGGCAAGCTCCGAAGAAATGAATCTGTGAACAACGAGCAACTTGTTGAATCCCCAAAAAAAACACGAATTCACAAAGCTTAATGTTGAACATTAAGAAATCGATCTAACCGACTCCGTTCAGATTCCTTTCAACAAAACCGTTCTGACTTCGAAATGGCCCTCGCTTGTCAGCCTTCCAAAGGTTAAGATTAACCAGAGTCGTAAACGATCGGTTACCAAATCCGTTAACTGAGAAAGGAATTTTCCTTGAAGGCGCTTTTCGCCGAGATTGATTCGCTCATGCAAACCGAAATCTACGGGCGTGTCACTGCGGTTCAGGGGCTCCTCGTCGAGATTGCTGGGCCGATTCACGAGATGAGCGTCGGGTCGCGGCTTTTGATCGAAAACGGTGAGGATAACCCGAAAGTCCCGGCAGAAGTGGTCGGCTTTCGAGAAGGTCACGCGTTGTGCATGCCGTTTTCGGGCCTTGAAGGGGTCCGCATGGGATGCAAGGCGGTCATCAGTTCCCGCGAAAGTGTTGTGCATCCCGGCGACGCGTGGTTGGGCCGGGTGGTAAATGCACACGGTGAACCCATCGACGGGAAGGGGCCCATTCAAAACGGGGGAACACCCCGCAAACTTCGCAGCACACCGCCACCGGCGTCTGAGCGCAAGCGTGTCGGCGGTCCGCTCGACCTCGGGGTCAGGGCCCTGAATACCTTCGTTACCTGCTGCGAAGGGCAGCGCATGGGCATTTTCGCAGGCTCAGGTGTCGGCAAGTCGGTCCTGATGTCCATGCTCGCAAGAAACACCAGCTGCGATGTCGCCGTCATCGGACTGATCGGTGAACGCGGCCGGGAGGTCCAGGAATTCATCGAGGACGACCTTGGCGAGGAGGGTCTTGCACGGTCAGTCGTCGTGGTTGCGACATCGGATGAAAGCGTGCTGATGCGTCGGCAAGCGGCCTACCTGTCGGTGACTGTTGCCGAACATTTTCGGGACGAAGGCAAAAATGTTCTTTGCATGATGGATTCCATCACCCGGTTTGCGATGGCGCAACGCGAAATCGGACTTTCCATTGGTGAGCCGCCGACGTCCAAAGGGTATACACCGACCGTCTTTACTGAGTTGCCGCGTCTTCTGGAAAGAGCCGGTCCGGGCAAGGTCGGCTCGGGCTCAATTACCGGTCTCTTCACGGTGCTAGTGGAGGGCGACAATCACAATGAGCCGGTCGCAGATGCCGTGCGCGGTATTTTGGATGGCCACGTTGTCATGGAAAGGGCGATTGCCGAGCGTGGAAGGTACCCGGCCATCAACGTGTTGAAGTCCGTTTCCCGAACCATGCCGCGCTGCGTCCCTCCTGAACAGCTTCCCGTTCTGAGAAAGGCTCGGCAATTATTGTCGACCTATACGGACATGGAAGAACTCATCCGGCTGGGTGCATACCGAAAGGGCTCAGACCCCACTGTCGATGAAGCGATTCACCGGTTTGGCCCCATCGATGACTTCCTGAATCAGGGAAAAGGCGAATCAACATCACTTTCTGACGGATATTTTCAACTCGCCAACCTTTTGGAAATGACTCCGGAGTAGACTGCCTATGTTAGGGGAGTATTGAGTTATGAAAACCCGCGACAGTTTGATCCGTTTGAAGCGGTTCCAGGTCGATGAAAAGCGCAGGCAACTCGCGCAGATTGAAAGCATGATTGCTGAGTTCAATCGCATGGCCGATGAACTGGATGACCAGATTCGTTCCGAACAGGAGCGGGTCGGCATTACAGACGTCACCCATTTTGCCTATCCGACGTTTGCCAAAGCTGCTGCTGACCGGCGCGACAATCTTCGCAATTCCGCGCATGAGCTGGATGACCAGTTGCAACGCGCCCAGGATGAGCTCAGTGCAGCCATTGAAGAGCTGAAGAAGTTCGAACAACTTGAAGAACGCGATCACCAGCGCGAGAGAACGGCTCAGGAAATTGCCGAACAGGAGCAGCTTGACGAAGTTGCTGCACGGGCGCGCCTGCGTTAGAAGCGAAAATTGCACGGCGCGGGTTTCGCCAGGGCGAACCCGCAATGAGGCGAGAATGATGCCTGGTCGTCTGGCAAGACGGGCAGGTTTTATTGTTTGGTGCCCGCCGAAAACGGTCTTGAGTTGTCGAGCTATTGCACTGCGGCCCACTTTTTGACAGATGTCTGAAACTCAATTGTCCTGACCTGCGGGGAGCAATTTTTTAATGCGAACATTTCTGGCATTGCTTTTGCCGTTATCCGCTTTTTCCTTCGCACTCGGTCTTACGCAACCGCTCATGCGTTTTGAGAAACTCTATTTCCTGGAAGAACGGCCGAACCTCGTCGAAATGATCACGGAGCTTTGGCGGCAGGGCGACATTGCACTTGCGTCGATCGTCGGCCTGTTTTCGATCGGCTTTCCTGCAGTGAAAATACTTCTCATCAATATTGCTGCAATGACGGGCGGAAGCTCGCGATCGCTCGCACTTTTGTCGACGGTGAGCAAGTGGTCAATGCTTGACGTAATGCTGGTGGCCCTCGTTCTGTTTGCTGCCAAGACCAGCGGCCTCGCGGCCGCCGCTATCCTGCCGGGTCTCTGGTTTTATGCCGCGGCAACAATTACGACTGCGGTTGCCGCGAGTTTGTGCAAGCGCACTTGATCCCGCCTTCTTGTGAAGGCCGTTTCAGAGTTTTCAGTGAAGTAGATTTGTCTAAGCGGATTTATCGCGGCGCCGCGCTTGAAAATCGTCACACCGGGACTGCCGGGCTTTTGCCGCTTCCGCGACATGCTTGACGTAGGCGGAAGTCCATTCCGCGCCTTGCGCTGCGGGGAGTTTCAGGTGCGCGCACCGGGCCTTGGCCAAGAGCGCGAATGCCGGCATGTCCAGGCCGGCCTTGGCCGCAGTTCTGAGAACCACATCCCGCTTCCCGTTGAACACAGCATCCTTCAAAGCGGACAGTGCGATCCTGCCGCGTGCGCTAAGCAATTCGATGGCATGGTTGAAACGGCCGTCCTGCAACAGCAGGATCATAAGTTCATCCAGCGTCACGGTCGAGCGTTCGGCCTCGCGCCAGAGAGAGCCGATATCCTGTGTGCTGAGGGCTTCGCCAAAGGTTTTGCGCAGCGCCTTCAGCCGGGCGATCTGATCGCGTTGTTCCTGCGAAAACGAGCCTTCGATAATATTGCGCAAACGCTTCTTGATGTCGTCGTTCACAAGCGGAAGCAGTTCCTGACATACTGCGGGAGACAGATCGGAGCGAAGCACGAGATCGTCGCAGAGCGCACTGTCCTCGAGCGCGAGCTTTCCAAGTTTATGCATGGTCTCGCGCGAAAGTTTTGCAGTCTGGTTGCCGGCAAGCGCGCGGTGCACTTCTGCGCCGCCCTTTTGTGCAAGTGCGTCTGTTACTTCTGCCGGCAGATCCTTCCGGTTTGCCAAAACGAGCATATGGTCTTCACCGGCTTGCGCCACGAGGTCCAGCAAATTGTCCAGTGTGAACAACTTGCACTCGGCCAGCACCGGCATGGCAACCTTGACGTCGTCCTTTGCGATCCGCAACACAAGATCGGTCGGGCTTTGCGCGCTGGGTGCGAGTTTCTGGGCAAGATGGAGCCGGTCATCCAGGTCGCTGTTGCCATAGAGCAGCAGCATGACCTCTGCGAACAAATCAAGCTCCTTCGAGGAACGCTCGTTCAGGTCCGTCACGACAAGTTTGCTGACCGCGGCAAAAAGCTTTTGCCGGCCCTCCAGGGTCTCATCTTTTGCAAGACTGATGAGCGAACTTGCCATTTTTCCTCCGTAGCGGGAAATAATGAGGCAATATTGTTATTTTTACGTTACCGAAAAGTGGGCGGTGGTTAATTCACCTAACGTTAGTTTGTGCTGTTGAGATCCGGGTTTATATTGTTTGAAGATTATTTAAGCAGCCTTAATATAGGCATGATCTGGTGTTCACATTACTTGCCAAGTGACTAAATCCGTTGACTATTTTCGTAGGTGGCTTTTCATACCGCGCCGTTATTTTCTATTGTCGTGAAATGAAAGGTTCGGGTCTCCCCTCAACCGAAGCGGATTTGGCATGAAACCTCTGCATTTTTGTCGCGCAGCCCTGATTGGCTTTGCTCTTTTGTTTGCAGTTCCGGCAGCCGGGCAGACAGACGCCGCTGCCAACGACGAAAGTGCTGACCTGAAGCAGGCAAGCGAAGCGCTCATAAAGGTTTTGAACGACCCTGACAGCCGCAAAGAACTCATTGAACTTTTGAAGAAAAACGCTGGTGAAGACCAGGTCGCTCCCGAAAACGGCGCCGAGGCATCGCCGGAAGCGACAGCCGACACCGAGGAGTCCGTGTCCGCAGGGCAGGGTTTCGTTATTCGCGTCGGCGAATACACGCGCGCCATAGCTGATGAGATCGGAGTCGTCCTCGACCGGTCCCGGCATTCGCTCAGGGGGCTGCTGCTTGTTTTGCGTGGCGACATTCCGATCAAATGGGACCGGGTGAACGAAGTCCTCTTGCAGGTGATTATCGTCCTGGCAACTGCTTATGCGGCGTTTTGGGCCGCCCAGTTTGTTGCCCGGCGGCTTTATCCCAAGATGGCGGTGCGCGCCCGCTATGGCGGTGGCCTGATGCGGGCCACGATCCTGATTGTGACGACGCTTATCGACGCGCTTACAGTCGCAATTGGGCTGGGGGTCGGCTACTTCGTTGCGCTGACGGGTTTCGGCGGCCTCGATACGGGCGTAACCATTCAGGAAAGCCTTGCGCTCAATGCCTTTTTCATCACGGGAATGGCCAATGTCGCGTTGCGGTTTGTGTTCGCACCGAAGCGTCCCGAACTCAGACTTTTGCCCTTTTCCGATGAAGCTTCGGACTACTGGTATGCGCGGCTGCGCATTTATATGTACTGGAACAATTTCGGGGTTTTTCTAGCGGTTCCAGCGGCAAACCTCGCGGTTTCCTTCGTTCTGGGAAATGCGCTTCGGTTCCTCATCGTGCTTTTGGGCATGCTCTATCTGATGGTTCTCATCAAGCAGAACCGCGTCAAGGTCCGCGAGGGCGCGAAAGCCTATGCCGAGACGATGCACAGCGTTCTGGCGCAAAGAGCGCTCTCCAATCTCGGCAATCTCTGGCACATCGGCGCTTACGGCTACATTCTCGCTGTTTTTCTGGTTTGGGTGACGCGCCCTTTCGACGCCACGACAATCATTTTGCGGGCGACCGGGTTTTCGATCATCACGATCATGGCCGGCATGCTCATTTCACTGGTGATGACCCGCGCCATCAAGGGCGGTATCCGGTTGCCTGATGACATTCATCAGAAACTGCCAGCACTGCAATACCGTCTCAACGCCTTCGTTCCCCGCCTTTTGAAGATTATCCGCTTTGTCGTTTTCATCGGAACAATTCTCCTGCTCATGGATATCTGGGGGCTCTTGAGCGTTGTCGACTGGATTTTCAGCGAGGCCGGTTTCTCGCTCGTGAGCAGCTATGGCGCTGCCATCCTGGTCCTGCTGGTCGCCTTTGTCGTTTGGCTGGCCGTCATGTCCTGGGTCGATCTGCGCCTTCAGTCCCGCGCGGGGTACATTGTAAGTGCACGTGAGAGGACCCTCTTCCAGCTGTTCCGCAATGCCTTCACGGTGGTTATCATTGTCATGGCGGCGCTCCTGGCGCTCTCTGAGATCGGGGTCAATATCGGGCCCCTGATCGCCGGTGCCGGTGTCGTCGGTCTGGCGATTTCCTTCGGTGCCCAGACACTGGTGAAAGACATTATCACCGGAGCCTTCATTCAGATCGAAAACGCCATCAACGAAGGGGATGTCGTAACGGTTGCCGGTGTTACCGGCACCGTGGAAGGCATCACGATCCGCTCCGTGCGCATGCGGGACCTGGATGGAACGACCCATATCATTCCGTTTTCCTCCGTCGACATGGTCTCGAATTTCATGCGCGGCTTTTCCTATCATGTCGCGCTTATCGGTGTTTCCTACGATACCGATATCGCCTATGCGAAGGAGGCCATGGAAGAAGCCTTCCGGCGCCTGCAGGAAACGGATTTCAAATCGAAAATATTCGGTGATCTGGAAATGCACGGCGTGACCGCCTTCGGGGCCAGCTCAATCGATATCCGGGCGCGCATCAAGACCACACCTGGCGATCAATGGAGCGTCGGGCGCACCTACAATGAGTACATCAAACAGGTGTTCGATGAGCGCGGGATTGAAATACCGTTCCCGCAAGTCACCTACCATGCCGCGACGCCGCCTTTCGCCGACGAAGCAAAAGATCCTAAGCAGGCCGGCAAGAAGAAGGCGAAACCTGCGGAACCTGAGGACGACGCTCCGCCGGAAAGTGAAGAGCACTGAGGAGCTGGGCGGTAGCGGACCAAAGAAAACAGTTTCGTCGTATCCGTCAGAAGTGTCCGCCAGTAAGACGGGACATACATCAAGGTCCGATCACTGAGGACTACTCGTCAAAACATAAACTGTTCCCTGTCCTGGACCGGCAAAAGATGGTGTTGAGACGCCTACGAGGCAAATTGCAAAAATAGCGACAGCGAACAGGTTGTTCATTTTTTTGGCTCCGCGTACTTGATATCGATTTCGTTTGTGATCGGGGCATAAATTTTGGAGAAAAAAACGTCGCCAACAGGCCCGATTGCAATGTCCCATCCTTCTGCCTCGCGGGCTTTGAATAGGCCTACTGCCGTAAGGTCGCCCAAGAAGCGATCCCGCACCTTCGCCGGTTTTGTGTTCTTGCCATTTCCAAAGAGCTTGCTGAGTTCCTTCAGGGACACCCCGTCGGGAACACCTTCCGCATGGCGCCTCATGGCCAGTTGGTTCAGAACGACCGGGGTCATGGATTCGACAACCAGATCTATGATCCGATCATTGAGTTTCTGAATGACGCCACAAGCTTCCAAACGCCTTAGGAAGTTCAGGATTCCATGCTCATATGCGCGGTCCAAGAGCATGCGCTCGCGTCCGCATTTGAAGACAATGGAGTTTGTAACGGGCAGATCCGGCCACCACGGCTCATACCGCAGGTCGCCTGAGCCAGAGTAGCTTTGCGTACCTTCTTGCATCCAAAGCAAGGTAGCTTCAGCCTCTTCTTCAATTTTCGCAATGACATCCGACCGCGTGAAGTAGTCACCAGACCCCTTCACAAATCCAGGGAGATAATCTCCACCCGCCCAGCGGGTGTCAGAAATCTCGGGACGACCCTCATCGTCGAACATGCGTTTTCCTCACCATTGTTTTCGACACTACACCGTGTAGACAACTCGACAGATATGGGGACAAAGAAGGTGAATAGAACCTGAACAGGGAAAACTGGGGGTCCATCGGGCCCCCTCTCGACGGAAGCGCCCACAGGTCGTCTCCTCCCCGGATTGATCCTTCATCCATACATCTCGAGCCATGAGCTGACGCAACCAACCGAGGCTCATCACATCTGAAGACGGATTGTTCTGCCGATGTGTTTTTCATGAATTGCCGATCGATGCACGAAGCATTGAGAGGTTTCGACCAACAACGTGGAAGGGATTGGTCAGATGAAAAGTTTAGCAAAAGCTATTGTCGCCTCCACTCGCCTCACGGACGCGGCTAAAACCATTGCTATGGCCCAAGCATTGCTGGAATCGGGCCGCGGTACGTCACGCCTCTACATCGATCACAGGAATCCGTTTGGGATGAAGTACCGCCCCCGTATCGCCGCGCATGCAACACCGGTGCAGTATGTTGCCAGTGACGGTGAGGACACTTATGCCCTGTTCGCTACGCTGGAAGACACGGTTGATGGGTATGCGACATTCATCGAGACAGGTCCGTATAAAAAACCGGCGGACAACTCGGTCGAGACTTATCTCGATACTTTGGTCGAGGGAGGGTATGCCGTCGACCCCGCTTACCGAGCAAAGGTGCTCTCTCTGATCGAGGAAGCAAACAACCTGCTCGCGGAGGCGGCCGATACCACCACCGATACCGTGGTGCCAATTACTCCCCGGAGAAGCGCGCGCTTGCGTGTTGGCATAGTCGTTGGTCACAACAGCCACGGTCAGGGCGCTTATGCGACTTCGCCGATTGACGAGAGTGAATACCCCTTCAATACGGCTGTTGCCGAGCTGATGGCTGAATACGCATCTGAGTACGAAATCGAAACGGCGATTTTCTATCGCCGATATGCAGGCTCGTACTCCAAGGAAATTGACACTGTTTACGCCGAAACAGATGCTTGGGGTGCCGAAGTGACGATCGAGCTTCACTTTAACAGTGTTGGTAACTCCAGCGTACGCGGCAGCGAAGTGCTCGCGAGTCGATCCACCGCATCACAAAGCCTTGCAGAGTTTGCACAGGACGAATTGGTGGGTTTGTTTGGTCGAACTGGCAACGCCGATCGTGGTGTCAAAGTCCGCCAGCCTGGTGGCGAACGCGGTTGGCGCTCGCTCTATGCAGGTCGAGCACCAGCCATTCTGGTCGAACCTTTCTTCGGCTCGAACAAAGACGACCGCAATTTGATGGCACAAATTGGCAAACCCGCACTTGCCGAAGCCTATCTGTCCGCTTTGGCCAGCTACGCGGGTCAGAACCGCTCGGCACTCGATCTTGTCGCGTGAGCTTTCTTATTGAAGCTTCAAGCCCCCGGTGGAGAATTTTACCGGGGGCGAAATGTCAAATCCGATATGAGCAGCCAGACATTCCAAGTTGCATCTGACACGGGCGGTTGCTTGACCGGCCTGTTTGTTTCTGTCCGGGAGCCTTTGGCATTTGTCCAGGTGAAAACTAAAAGCCAGCGAGCCGTATTCCACGATGCGGTTGGTCATCCCGGGTAACTCCCTCGTCAGAATGGAAGGCTATTAAAAACTCTATCCGTGCAGGCCATTCGACCCAAGGACATACCTTTTGATATTTGAGAGGTGGCCCAGGTTGATTTCAATTTTCAATCCCGCAGACTTAAGAACGACGATCGAAGCGGTACAGCTCTCGTCCGGCAGTTTCGCCATTCGTAAACGAAAGCGTGTCCGATCACTTCTCATCTTCAAAAATGTCTTCGATCTTTTGGTCGAACAAACGCGCGATCTTGAAGGCCAGGGGCAGGGAGGGATCATATCGACCGGCTTCGATGGCGTTAATTGTTTGCCGGGAGACATTGAGGCGGTCCCCGAGAGCGGCCTGGGACCAGCTTTTTTCCGCACGAAGCGCCCTAAGGCGGTTCTTCATCAAAAGACGCCTTCTCGTTTTGAGATGAAGGTTGTTGCAAGGCCCTGGATCGCCCAGAAAATCGGTAAAAGCCAGAACACCGGCAGCCTCGGTGCATCCGCAAGTCTTTCGAGCTGACCCCATCCGGACGCGATGATCATGATGCAGGCGACGCCGATCAAAGTCCCCTTGATCTGAATAAGCCGAAGAAACTCGTCAAGTTCCATGGCAAAGCGCCATTGTGCCCAAAAGGCGAGGAAAATTGCACCAATCGGAACAAGTGTCAGACCATACAGGGCAAAGGGTGGAAGAGCGCCACCGTCCGAGAGCCACACTATTCCGGCGGTGGCTGCAACATAGGTGACCATCGCAGGGACAAAAGTTTTGAAAAACCGGAAAGTTGCTTGTTCGACTGTCATGTTCCGACCTCCAAATTGGAAAGTATCCTTTACATATCGCAATCGAGCAAAATGTAAAGGACATTTTACATTTTGCGCAAACAGCAAGTCGGCCTTTTTGCTGATATCGGTGCGCCTTCTCTCAGTCTTTGGCTGGTTTCAGATACCGCATCTGTGCCTCGCAACCGAAAACAAGATCGAAAAAACACCTTCGCGCGAAACGTGTCTTCCCTGTGCTTCTAGTCACGCTAAATCAAAGAAAACCGGTGCTCGTGAATCATTGATTGAATTTCGCTGAGTTTCGCTTTATTTTCATTTTGACCTTCAAAGCGCAGATGCGCATTAGGTGGAGATGGGCCAATGACGGCTGACTATGACCTTCTGGTAATCGGTGGCGGGATAAACGGGACGGGGATTGCCCGCGACGCTGTCGGTCGCGGGGCGAGCGTCCTGCTTGCTGAAATGGGTGACCTGGCGAGCGCGACGTCCTCGGCATCGACCAAACTGATCCATGGCGGGTTGCGCTATCTGGAGTACTACGAGTTCGACCTCGTCAGAAAAGCGCTGAAGGAACGTGAAGTTCTGTGGGGCATCGCCCCGCATATCGCCTGGCCGCTGCGTTTCATACTGCCGCACCACAAGGACCTGCGCCCGGCCTGGTTTCTGCGCCTTGGCCTGTTCATGTATGACCATCTTGGCGGCCGGAAGTTGCTGCCTTCCACGAAAACCGTTCGGCTGGACGAGGCGCCTTTTTCGCAAGGGCTGAAAAAGCTCTTCCAAAAGGGATTTGAATACTCGGATTGCTGGGTGGACGATGCGCGTCTTGTCGTGCTCAACGCAAGGGACGCGGCTGACCGCGGGGCGGAAGTCCTGACGCGGACCAAATGCATCAGCGCGCGCCGGGACGGCAAGATCTGGTCGGTGGTCCTGCGGGATCTTGCCACCGGTGAAGATCGAACCGTCACGGCAAGTGTGCTGGTGAATGCCGCCGGCCCCTGGGTCGCGGAATTCCTCCACGGCGTGGTTGGTGAAAACGAAACCTCAGGCATCCGGCTGGTCAAGGGCAGCCATATAATCGTGCCGCGCCAGTTCGACCATGACCGCTGCTTTATTTTCCAGAACGGTGACGGCCGGATTGTGTTTGCCATCCCCTATGAACAGGACTTTACCCTGATCGGGACGACGGATGTCGATTATCAGGATAACCTGGAAGATGTCCGGATTTCACCGGATGAGGTGACATATCTGTGCGCGGCGGCGAGCGAATATCTGGAAAAGGACATCACGCCGGAAGACGTTGTTCATACGTATTCAGGTGTCCGCCCGCTTTATGATGACGGTGCCAAGGACGCAAAGGCAGCCACCCGCGACTATGTCCTGGAGCTGGATGGAGGCGGTGACCGGGCCGCGGTTCTTTCGGTCTTCGGCGGAAAGATTACGACGTACCGCAAGCTCGCGGAACAGGTGCTTGCCAAGCTTGAAGACCATCTGCCGTTCAAGACGGGGCTTTGGACGGGAACTGCGCCGCTGCCTGGCGGTGATTTCAAGGTCGATGCCTTTGATGAGGAAGTCGCCGGGCTGGAACGGGACTATCCGTTCCTTGACAAGGCGTTTGCAACGCGTCTCGTCCGTCTTTACGGGACGGATGCCAGGAAGATCCTCGGCGATGCCAAGACCCTTGGCGATCTGGGGAAGTCGTTCGGCTTCAACCTCTACGAAAATGAAGTGAAGTGGCTGATGAGCCGGGAATGGGCGCGCACTGCAGACGATGTTTTGTGGCGGCGAACGAAACTTGGCCTGCGGCTTGACAAGCAAGAGGCGGCGGAACTCGACAGCTACATGTCCGGCCATCTTGCAGACCAGACCGGCGCTGCTGCATAGTCTGGGCGAATTCGAACTGCCGGCATCACCGCCGGCAGCTTCCATGAACAAACAAGAATTTCGGGAGGTGCGCCATGGCCGGATGCGTTTTGGCGATTGACCAGGGCACGACGTCAAGTCGCGCAATCGTTTTCGACAGTGGCTTCAGTCCAATCAGCGTGGGCCAGCAGGAGTTCCCGCAACATTTTCCGAAATCAGGGTGGGTTGAGCACTCACCGTCGGACATCTGGACAAGCACGCTTCGTGTCTGCCGGGAGGCGATGGAAAAGGCTCCCGACGGCGGCAGCGGCGTCGAGGCCATCGGGATTACCAACCAGCGTGAGACAACGTTGATCTGGGACCGCTCGACTGGGGAACCCGTTTACAATGCCATTGTCTGGCAGGATCGGCGCACTTCCGAATTCTGCGCATCACTGCGCGGTCAGGGGCTGGAAGAAACCTTTACCGCAAAGACCGGACTGTTGCTCGATCCCTATTTTTCCGGAACGAAGATCGCCTGGCTTCTCGACAATGTCGATGGCGTCCGGGAGCGAGCCGAACGGGGTGAACTCGTTTTCGGGACTGTTGACACCTGGCTGATCTGGCAGCTGACAGGCGGAACCGTTCATGTGACGGATGCGACCAACGCGGCGCGCACACTGATCTACAATATTCATGAAAACCGCTGGGACGAAGATCTCTGCAAGGTGCTGAATATCCCGATGAGCATGCTGCCGGAGGTCAAGGACAGTGCCGACGAGTTTGGTGTGACCGACGCGGAACTCTTCGGCAGGTCGATACCGATTCTCGGGGTTGCCGGCGACCAGCAGGCGGCGACGGTAGGACAGGCCTGCTTCAAGCCGGGAATGGTGAAATCCACCTATGGCACCGGGTGTTTTGCGTTGATGAATACGGGGGATACAGCGGTTCGATCGCATAACCGGATGCTCACCACAATCGCCTATCGGTTGAACGGCAAGACGACCTATGCGCTCGAGGGCTCGATTTTTGTCGCCGGGGCGGCTGTGCAATGGCTGCGCGACGGTCTCGGAATGATCGAAAGTGCCGGAGAGACGCAGGCTCTCGCCGAGCAGGCGGATCCGAACCACGATGTTTATCTGGTGCCGGCTTTCGTCGGACTGGGCGCGCCCTATTGGGATGCGGATGCGCGCGGGGCGATGTTCGGACTGACCCGGAACACCGGGCCGAGGGAAATTGCCCGTGCAGTGCTGCAAAGCGTCGGATATCAGACCAGCGATCTCGTCGAGGCGATGCGCGCCGATTGGCCCGGAGCTGAAAAGCCGGTCCTCCGGGTCGACGGTGGCATGACCGCGTCCGATTGGACGATGCAGTTTCTTGCCGACATTCTGGGCGCGCCGGTCGACCGGCCGACTGTTGCGGAAACGACCGCGCTGGGGTCCGCCTGGCTGGCAGGATCGAAAGCGGGCATCTGGCCGGGCGAGGATGCTTTTTCTGCGGAATGGAAGCTGGAGAAACGTTTCGAACCCCGACTGGCCGCTACCGACAGAACGCGCCTCCTTGCAGGTTGGCAGGATGCGGTCAAACGAACACGCA
Organism: Roseibium sp. HPY-6; assembly: GCF_040530035.1. Taxonomy (NCBI): domain Bacteria; kingdom Pseudomonadati; phylum Pseudomonadota; class Alphaproteobacteria; order Hyphomicrobiales; family Stappiaceae; genus Roseibium; species Roseibium sp. HPY-6. The sequence continues at coordinate 2,186,110 of NZ_JBEWCD010000001.1, read as the reverse complement.
CCCGTCAGGATTGAACATTACCAAGGCTCTCGCATTTTCGAGAGCCTTTCTTTTTGTGCCTCCTTAAGTACTGTTTTGGTGCTTACGCAGCGGTATCACATTTCCGTGCGCGAGGGTCGATGCGTTAAAAGTTACGGCAGCATGGCTTACCTAGCAAAAAAATTTCAAAACAGGGGCAAAATTAGAAATATGTTGGCAGTTGATTTCCTGCCGAAAAAAAGCCTTAGTTCGCCCTGGCTTGGGCTTAACTCCTTTGCACACGTCAATGATGCAAGGCCCATGCTCTTCATCAAGGGGAGAACAGTTTGATGAATTTCCAAAAATCCTTGAAGGCAACCCTTCTTGGCGCCAGCCTCGCCGTGATCGCAGCGACTGGTGCATCCGCAAAGACCCTGGTTTATTGCTCCGAGGGGTCTCCGGAAGGCTTCGATACGGCGCTATATACCGCCGGGACGACCATGGACGCTTCTTCACGTCCACTTTACAACAGGCTGGTCGAGTTCAAGCTTGGTACGACGGAAGTTATACCAGGGTTGGCGGAAAGCTGGGAAGTGTCTGAAGACGGTCTGGAGTTTACTTTTAGTCTTCGCAAAGGCGTAAAGTTCCACACCACGAGTTTCTTCACTCCCTCCCGTGACTTCAATGCGGATGACGTTTTGTTTTCCTTCGAGCGTCAGCTGAAGAAGGATCACCCATGGCATGAATACACCCCAGGCACGGCCTGGGAATATTTCAACGGCATGTCCATGCCGGACCTGATCAAGGAAATCGTTAAAATAGATGATTACACGATCAAGTTTGTCTTGAATCGTCCGGAAGCACCGATGCTTGCCAATATGGCGATGGATTTTGCTTCTATCCTCTCTGCTGAATACGCGGACAAGCTGGCGGAAGCCGGGACCAAGGAACAACTGAACCAGCAGCCGGTCGGCACCGGTCCATTTTCCTTTGTAGGTTATCAAAAAGATGCCGTGATCCGCTATGCGGCACACCCAGAATACTGGGAAGGTAAGGAGAAGATCGACAACCTGATCTTCGCTATCACGCCGGATGCTGCCGTTCGCCTGCAGAAGCTGAAAGCTGAAGAATGTCATGTGATGATCCATCCTGCTCCGGCTGACTTGGAAGATATTCGCGCCGACAGCAACCTGACAATGTTGGAACAGCAAGGCCTGAACGTCGGTTATCTTGCCTACAACACCAAAGTGGCTCCGTTCGACAAGAAGGAAGTTCGCAAGGCGCTGAACCACGCGGTCAACAAGCAGGCAATCCTCGACGCGGTCTTCCAAGGTTCCGGACAGGCTGCCAAGAACCCGATCCCGCCGACCATGTGGTCCTATAACGAGGCGATCGAGGACGACGACTACAACCCGGATCTGGCCAAGGAAATGCTGGCCGCTGCCGGCGTTGAGAACCTGTCCATGAAAGTCTGGGCGATGCCAGTTGCACGACCCTACAACCCGAATGCCCGCCGCATGGCGGAAGTCATTCAGGCAGACTTTGCCAAGGTCGGCGTAAATGTCGAGATTGTTACCTACGAGTGGGGTGAGTACCTCTCCCGCTCCAAGGACGTCGACCGTGACGGTGCTGTTCTGCTCGGCTGGACAGGCGACAATGGTGATCCTGACAACTTCCTCGCCGTTCTGCTCGGCTGTGATGGTGTTGGCGGCTCCAACCGTGCTCAGTGGTGTAACGAAGAGTTTGATGCACTCGTTCAAAAAGCCAAGACCGTGACGGACAAAGCGGAGCGGACTAAACTTTATGAAGAGGCGCAGGCGATCTTTAAAGAAGAAGCGCCGTGGGCGACGATCGCGCACTCCGTGGTCTATATGCCGATGTCCTCCAAGGTGACCGGCTATGTCATGGACCCGCTAGGTGGACACTGGTTTAAAGGCGTGGACATTGCGGAGTAAAGCCGCTTGAGTTCGGAAGGCGCCGGCAGGAATGCCGGCGCCTTCTGGTATTGTGACCTGCGAATATCTGCATGAATTGCGTCAATTTCCGCAGGTCTTCTTTGTCTGGAACCTGACATGCTCCGCTTTCTTCTGGGCCGTCTCGGTCTGTTGATCCCGACGTTCTTCGGTGTCACCCTCGTCGCGTTTTCCTTCATACGCCTTCTGCCGGGCGACCCGCTTGATCTTTTGGCCGGCGAGCGCGGCATCGATCCGGAACGCAAGGCTGAGCTCATGGCCCAGATGGGCTTCGACAAGCCGCTCTGGCAGCAATATTTTGACTACGTCATCGGCATCTTTCAGGGTGATCTCGGCACATCGTTTGCCTCGAAGAAACCTGTCCTCGACGAATTCCTGACGCTCTTTCCCGCAACCGCGGAACTTGCGCTCTGTGCCATCATCCTCGCGGTCTGCCTGGGTATACCGGCCGGTATTTTCGCAGCGGTCAAACGCGGATCGATCGCGGACCAGGCCATCATGGGAACGGCGCTTGTCGGTTATTCCATGCCCATTTTCTGGTGGGGTCTGCTGCTCATCATCTTCTTCTCCGGCATCCTTCAGTGGACGCCTGTCTCCGGAAGGATCTCACTGCTCTACTTCTTTCCGCAGGTCACAGGCTTCATGCTGATCGACAGCCTGCTCTCCGGAGAAAAGGGCGCTTTCATTTCCGCGGTCCGGCATCTGATCCTGCCATCCATCGTTTTGGCAACCATTCCGCTGGCAGTGATCGCACGTCAGACCCGGTCGGCAATGCTGGAGGTTCTGGGGGAAGACTACGTCAGAACGGCGCGGGCAAAGGGCCTTCCGCCGCGCTCGGTCATTGGTCTGCACGCTTTACGCAACGCGCTCATTCCCGTGGTCACCACGATCGGTCTTCAGGTCGGTGTGCTGCTTGCCGGTGCGATCCTGACAGAGACCATCTTCTCGTGGCCGGGCATCGGCAAATGGCTTGTCGACAGTATTGCACGCCGTGACTATTTCGTGGTTCAGGGCGGTCTTCTCCTGATTGCCGGGATTATCATGCTGGTCAACCTGATCGTGGACGTGCTCTACGGCCTGATCAATCCGCGTATCCGACACAACTGAGCCGAGGGACCAGGAACATGTCAGAGACCTCCCCGGCCACCAAGGCCGATACCGCCAAACTGGAAGCTGAAAGCCGCAGCGCAACCAAGGCCCAGCTTGCTGAATTCTGGTATTATTTCTCTCAAAACAAGGGTGCCGTCGTGGGGTTGGTAGTCTTTGTTCTGCTTGTGCTGATGGCGGTTTTTGCCGCATTCATCGCACCGCATAACCCCGACTTCCAATATCGTGACAGCTTTCTGGTGCCGCCTGTCTGGCAGGAAGGTGGCAAGGCCGAGTTTCTTCTGGGAACGGATGCAGTTGGCCGGGACATCCTCTCCCGCCTGATCTACGGAGCTCAGTTTTCCCTCTTTATCGGCGTCGTTGTCGTCAGCATCGCGCTTGTCGGCGGCATCACCATTGGGCTGGTCGCCGGGTACATGCGCGGTGCCGTGGACACGTTCATCATGCGCGTGATGGACATCATCCTTGCCTTCCCCTCGCTGCTGCTGGCGCTGGTCCTTGTCGCCATTCTGGGGCCGGGACTGATCAACGCCATGATCGCGATTGCCATCGTCCTGCAACCCCATTTCGTGCGCCTGACCCGTGCTGCCGTGCTCGCTGAACGCTCGCGCGACTATGTCGTTGCAGCGCGCGTAGCAGGTGCCGGTCACATCAGGCTGATGTTCAAGACGATCCTGCCGAATTGTCTCGCACCGCTGATCGTTCAGGCGACGCTTTCCTTTTCCAATGCCATTCTGGATGCGGCGGCGCTCGGCTTTCTCGGTATGGGGGCACAGCCACCAACACCTGAATGGGGCACGATGCTCGCAGAAGCGCGTGAATTCATCCTCCGGGCCTGGTGGGTTGTCACGTTCCCGGGACTGGCAATTCTGATCACCGTTCTGGCCATCAACCTGGTCGGCGACGGATTGCGCGATGCGCTCGATCCGAAACTGAAGAGGAGCTGATGCATGTCTCTTCTTGAAATCAGAAACCTGAAGGTGGAATTCGATACGGCCAAGGGTCCGTTCAAGGCCCTCGACGGGGTCGACTACACCGTTGATCCGGGCGAGGTGCTGGCGATTGTCGGCGAGTCGGGATCGGGCAAGTCCGTTGCCATGCTGGCCACGATGGGGCTGTTGCCGGGAAGTGCCACAATCACAGCCGACAAAATGGACTTTGAAGGGCTGGACCTCAGGACGCTGTCTCAGAAAGAAAGGCGCAAGGTCATCGGCAAAGACATTTCCATGATCTTCCAGGAGCCGATCGCCAGCCTCAATCCCTGCTTCACAATTGGCTTCCAGCTCGGCGAAACGCTGAAAGCGCACACGGAGCTGAAGGGACGGCAAATCAAGGATCGCGTGGTCGACTTGATGACCTCTGTTGGTATTCCGGATCCCGCCGGCCGGCTCAATGCGTTCCCGCATCAGATGTCAGGCGGCCAATGCCAGCGCGTTATGATCGCGATGGCGATTGCGTGCGCGCCGAAGCTCCTGATCGCCGATGAGCCGACGACAGCGCTCGACGTGACCATCCAGAAGCAGATCCTGGATCTGCTCGTCAAGCTGCAGCAGGACAGCGGGATGGGGCTTATCATGATCACCCACGACATGGGTGTGGTCGCAGAAACCGCCGACCGTGTGATCGTTCAATACAAGGGGCGCAAAATGGAGGAAGCGGACGTGCTTTCCCTCTTTGAAAGCCCGCAAAACCCCTACACGAAGGCTTTGCTGTCAGCCTTGCCGGAAAACGCGACCGGTGATCGCCTGCCGACCGTAAGCGATTTCGCCGAAGCAGGAGGGTTCTGATATGTCCGAAGATGTGATCCTCAAGGTACGTGATGTCTATAGGACCTATGACATCAAGGGAGGCCTCTTCAAGAAGGCCTCGACGCTGACGGCTGTCAAGGGCGTAAGCCTCGACGTTGAACGCGGGACGACGCTTGCCGTGGTGGGCGAGAGCGGTTGCGGCAAGTCGACACTTGCGCGCATGCTGACCATGATCGACGCGCAGACCTCCGGCTCGATCGAAATCGACGGCTTGCCGATCGACATTTCGAAGACCGGCATCTCCAAGGAAATGCGGCAGAAGGTTCAGATCGTCTTCCAGAACCCCTATGGCTCACTGAATCCGAGGCAGAAGATCGGGCACGTTCTGGAAGAACCGCTCCTCTTGAACACCGATATGCCACCGGCTGAGCGTCAGGATCTCGCGTTGCAGATGCTTCAGAAAGTCGGGCTGCAACCGGAACACTATGGCCGCTACCCGCACATGTTCTCCGGTGGCCAGCGACAGCGCATTGCGATTGCGCGCGCGATCATGATGAAGCCGAAGCTGCTTGTGCTCGACGAACCGGTTTCAGCGCTCGATCTGTCCGTCCAGGCGCAGATCCTCAATCTTCTGGCAGATCTGCAGGACGAAATGGGGCTGACCTATGTGTTTATCTCACATGACCTGTCAGTTGTGCGCTACATCGCGGACAAGGTCATGGTGATGTATTTTGGTGAGGTCGTGGAATACGGGACACGTGACGAGGTGTTCAATGATCCGAAGCACGACTACACCAAGACCCTGTTTGCCGCGACGCCGCGCGCCGATGTCGAGAGTATCCGCAAGCGTCTCGCGGCCAAGGCTGCCTGACGCAGCGAACTGAGACGACGCATTCACGGTCCTGGCAAACTCGGATAGGCTCCCCTTGTGGACTTGGGGAGCCTGATGCATTTCATCACGGAATCTAACCGAAAGACGTGGCTGTTGTGGTCGGTCAGTTGCGTTCTGGGTCTTGTTCTTCTGGACGAAACCGTTGTCGGGATCGCTCTGCCGACCATCCAGAAGGACTTCGGTCTGGACGACAATGATGCGCATTGGGTGGTGAATGCCTACCTGTTGACCTTCGCCTGTTTTGTTGCCGTTGGCGGAAAGCTGGCGGATGTCTTCGGCACCTTGCGTGTGTTTCTGGTCGGGTTGACCGTCTTCACGGCTTTTTCCATTGCATGTGGTTTTGCGCCGAGCGGTAGCGCCCTGATCCTGTTTCGAGCACTGCAGGGCATGGGAGCGGCGATTATTTTTCCGCTGTTTCTTGCCATGATCACGATGACCTTTCCGAAGGAAGTGCGCGGCGCTGCGCTTGCCACCAGCGGCGCTGTCGGGACGACATTCCTGGCGCTCGGGCCACTTGTCGGAGGTCTTTTCACCGACTTCATTTCGTGGCGCTGGATTTTCTGGATCAACCCTTTCGTTGCGCTTGCCGTCGGCGTCATCGTGACGATGACATGGCGCGACGTAAAACGGCCGCCGGCCGGCAAGATCGACTGGATCGGTCTTGCGCTTCTTGCGGCTGGCATGTTCAGTGCGATTTTCGCCCTGATGGAAGCCGACAGTCTGGGCTGGAACAGTCTGTTGATCTGGGCGCTGATTTCGCTCGGATTGCTGTTGCTCACGCTGTTCAGCTGGTTCGAGACAACTGTCGAGACGCCGCTCATTGAAGTCGATCTATTCAAGGAACCGGTTTTTGCCGGCAGTGCGCTGACGATATTCCTGGCCCAATACGCCAAGATGCCGGTCTTCGTTTTTGTTGCACTCTATGCCCAAACCGATCTTAAACTGAGCGCGTTTCTGGCAGGGCTGGTCGTCATGATCGGACCTGCCGTGCAGCCGGCGACCGCGGCTTTATGCGGGCGCCTAGCGGACAGGACGCCAAAACGGCAAATGGTCCTGTTCGGACTGGCGAGCATCTTCATCGGATATGTCTGGCTCGTGCTGACGGCGCCCCTGAACAGCGTTGTCTGGATCGCACCCGGGCTGCTCTTTGTGGGTCTGTCCTTTCCATTTCTGTTCACGCCGACACGAGCTGCCATATCTGAGGCGTTGCCAGAGCATAAACACGGTCAGGGAGGCGGCATTGCCATGTCGTCACAGATGATCGGCGGTACATTGGGTCTGGCGGCGTCCAGCGCTGCTTTCGCGGTCGGTGGGTACGAACTCGTTTTCGGCGTGACAGCCCTGATCATCGCGCTGGTTTTTGTTCACGCGTTTTTTGCGTTTCGCGGCAAATAGCGGGTCGGTTCAGTCTTGCATTATTCGTTAATTCGAGTATTCTCGAATTATGGAAAAAGAAGACGCCTTGAATGCATTGGCAGCCTTGGGTCAGGAAACACGCCTCGACGTCTTTCGCTTGCTGGTGAAAGCGGGAAAAGAAGGCATGACTGCCGGTGCCATCGCAGATGCTCTCAATGTGCGCCCGAACACCCTGTCGACCCACTTGGGCGCTCTGTCGCGGTCCGGACTTGTGCAGGCCGAACGTGACGGGCGCTCCATTCATTACCGAGCGGACCTGACGACGATGCAATATCTGGTCACCTACCTTTTGCAGGACTGTTGTGGGGGTAACCCGGAGCTTTGCGCACCGATCGCCAGTCTCGCCGTTTCAAACACCTGCTCAGAGCCCGAGAAGCTCTGATCACACCATCTAGGTGGGGCAATCCGATAATGCGTAACGCTTTGATTTTATGCACCGCAAACTCCGCGCGCTCGGTTCTGGGTGAAGCATTGCTTCGTCATCTGGGACAGGGAAAATTCGCCACCTTTTCGGCCGGGTCGACACCCCGGGGAACCGTCAATCCGGACGCACTGACGTGTCTGGAACGTCACGGGCTGCCGTCCGGCGGTTTCCGTTCCAAGAGTTGGGAAGAGTTTGCAGGCGTCGACGCCCCGAAAATGGATCTCATAATCACGGTTTGCGATAACGCCGCCGGCGAGGCCTGCCCCGTCTGGCCCGGGCATCCGATGGTTGTCCACTGGGGCATTCCGGATCCCGCCTCCGTTGAAGGTGACGACACAGCCCGCGGAGCGGCGTTCGATCTGGCCTACAAGCGGCTGGAGCGGCGCATCAACGACATGCTCGCTCTCGGTGACGATGTATTCGATGCCGAAAACGGAAAAACACAGCTCGCTGCCATTGGTGCCATCGCCGACTAAACTGGAAACCTTTCATGTCAGAATTCAGCCTGTCGAGGCGCTTGACCGCCGAAGCGCTCGGAACCGCCATGCTTGTGGGAACCGTTGTCGGTTCCGGTATCATGGCCGATAAACTTTCAGATGATGTTGCCGTTTCATTGCTCGGAAACACGATCCCCACCGGCGCGATCCTTGTGGTTCTGATCACCATTTTGGGACCTATCTCGGGCGCACATTTCAATCCGGCGGTGACGTTCGTGTTCTGGCTGAAACGGCAGCTGAGCGTGTCCGAGGGGGTCAGCTATATCGTCGCTCAGATCCTCGGAGGTATCTGCGGCTCACTGATTGCCCACGTCATGTTCGAATTGCCGATCCTGCAGGCCTCGACAACCGTGCGCACCGGCGGCGGTCAATGGGTGGCTGAAGTGGTTGCGACGTTCGGACTGCTTGCAAGCATCCTGGCCGGTATCCGGTTTCGTGAAGCAGCGGTTCCCTGGCTGGTCGGTCTTTACATCACGGCCGCCTACTGGTTTACCGCATCGACGTCCTTCGCCAATCCCGCGGTTGCGATTTCGCGCGCCTTTACGGACACGTTTGCCGGTATTCGGCCGATTGATCTGCCCGGCTTTATCGTTGCCGAATTTATCGGCGCTGCGCTGGCACTCGCCCTGTTTTCCTGGCTGCTGACATCTGAAAAATCGACGGACTGAACCCGGGCAACAGGTGTCGCAAAAGGCTGGTCACAGATCCTTCTTCATGAACCAGCGCCGGTGGGAAGACAGGCGCCGGTTCGGCGGGTTGGCCAGGACACCGAAGTCCTCGTAGCCGAGACCGAGGTAGAACCTGTGTGCCGCTTCGTTGGAGGTATCCAGCCAGGCGGCGTTGCATCCGAGCCGCCGTGCTTCGTGTTCGGCCAGTTCAACCAGTCTGCGCCCCAAACCCGCGCCGCGCACCTTGTCGTCCACCCACAAGAGTTTGATCAAGAGCCAGTCATAGGACGTGCTTGCGCTCAGCCCGCCCAGAATTTTACCTGTTTCGTCAGTCGCCTTCAGCACGAAGGTTTCATTGTTCGACTGCTCGTTTTCTTCCGCCAAAGACTGAAGCAGACGGTCCTCGATGGTTGCGGTGACAGCCTTGCTGTCCGCCTCTTCGACAAACGAGATTTCAACGTAAGCCATCTCTTTTCCGCATGCTAACCGGATGGCTGCAGCATCAACCGGTCTGCAAAGCCGCGTCAAGAGCGTTCCACGAACAGGCCTCGTTTCGAAGCGGATAGGCGTATCTTCGCCTATCCGCGCAGACTTCAGCTTTTTCAATCTCTTTATAAAAGTATCAGCGCGACGAGCTTTCAGTACACCATAGATTGCATCTTGTGAGTGTAATCCAATTGCATTAGAGCTGGTCGCGTTCAATTTCGTGTTGTGGGGTAAAACTTGAAAACTCGCGCTTTGGGTGTGCTTGCCGCCATTTGTCTTGGTTCCTGTCAAACATCGAGTGAACCGCTTTCCTTCGCCGGTCAAACAGTCGGCTACGTTGGCGGTGGCCACGGCATCCAGGTTGAGTATTACGCTTCCAGCGGCCGTTCTCATCTTTGGTATCCAGGAAATTCCGGGTCTGTTCCAGGGCGCTGGAAAACAGAAAAGGATGGAGCCGAGATTTGCTTCAAGTACGCCTCCAACGTCTACAATCCTGTTGCAAACAGGTACCTGGGTGAATGGGATTGCAAGTCGGCAAACAAGAACAGTCTCGGCGTCCGATTCACTTGTGCAGGTGATCCATTCAAGCTTGCGGGGGGGAATGTCCCGTTTGTGCTTGATAAGGGTCGGGGACAGCTCAGCCAACTTAAGCAAAGCTGCAGCTGATTTGGATATCAGTTTGGCGATTGAATGCAGACCTTAGCGTAACTTTGTCGCGAAAAGAGACGATCGAAAACAAAGCGCTCAAATCGCCTGCATCGGTGACTTGCGTTTCTTGCGGTAGCTTTTATCGAGGCGCAGCGTGACCACAGCGAAGACAATCCAGCTGGTGTGAAAAACAACGCCGGCGAGAAACACAAAGTAACCGGGAACCGGCCCGATGGCTGCCCGTTCAAACGCTTCTGAGAGTTCTGTAAGCGGAACAGGGTGAATGGCCAGCTTGCCGAAATAGGCAACTGCCTGGATCGCCAGGATCCAGGAGTAGTTGCTGCGCAGCCTGCGCCCGGCCGCCCGCACGAGGCTGATGTGGTAGTGCGGCGTTTCGTAATCGTCTGCGAGCATTTTGGCCCATCTGCCGTTCCATGGGACCTTTTTCCCGTAAAGGATCGGCGCGTAGAAATCGGACTCCATCAAACGCGCGCGCGCCCGGAACATGTTGTAGTAGCGGTAGCGCCTTGCCTCGAAAATCAGGAACACCGTGACCAGCAGGCCGACAAGCACCATCGGCAGGGGAGAGGCTTCGCGATTGGCGAAGGTGGCCGAGAGGGCAATGCCCGTTGTGACGACCGCCCAATTGGTCGTGTTGTCAAGCCGTGTGCGCCAATGGGTGCTGCGGAAGACTTCGGCGCGATAGAGGTGGGCGAGCGCGCCGATAGTGCCGGACTCAATGTCCTGCTTGGGCCACTCCTCCTCTGACTTTTCCTCCGTCATGCGCCAGACCTTTTTATCACTCAAGTTCAGCTTAGGGCGAAAAAGACAAGCGGTCGAGTTCGAGAGCCCTGGCTTACCGGCATTGCAGCGGACCTTGTAAGCCCTCACAGTTCCAGCCAAATCGGGAACGGAAAACGCATCAGGTTTGATGTCTTGCTTCAGGCGGCTCGCGAAACATGCTCTTTTGCAGCAGGCAAGTGCGTTTTTACAGGTATTGCCCCGCTTGCGCTTTGGCAGCGGCCTGACTAATTGAGCACCATTATGCGTTATTCCAAACTTTTCTGGTTTGCAGCCCTATTGTCCGCCATCTGGAATGGCTGGATGCTCATTAGTTATTTTGTGAGAGCCGCCTATTTCCCCATGTCCGTAAAAGGTGATGCGCTGCGTCTGGTCAAGGAGGCTGCGCTTCTCGCTCCGATCCCGATCGCGCTGATGATGTTTCTATTTTGGCTGTGGCGCAGACCTCTCAAGAACAGGCCTTATATCGTTGGTCTGGTTTTGATTGCGTTCGCAACGTTGTTGCCGCTGCTTCCACGTATTGAGGGCAATTATCGAGAAACGTATTGGCTCGCCGAAACCCGGCACGAAATCCCCTGGTACTATGGGCCTTACAACGGCCGCTCCGAGCCCGGTGGCAAGTATTTTTGGGTGAGCGTTTCGTTTCCGGATCTTGAGCCACGATACAAAACCAGGGACCAGTTGATCACAGTCGGGAAAGCCGTTGATTTCAACCGCGGCAAGGGTGGTGCCGCGCCCGAGGAGACTTGTACGGAGCACCAGACTTACACCACGTGCGAATGGAAACGCGGGGACTTCGTTTACATGGTGAGCACGATCCCCGAGCGTTTTCCGTCCGACATTTCGGCTTTCATGGTCGAGGTCGCGGATCTGCTGGACGGCTTTGAGGTTACAAAAACGAATTGACCTTCAAATGCAGGGCCTTGATGCAATGTGCATCTGCGCCGGTTTGTTTCAGGTTGTTATTCCGCTGAAATTTTCAATTAACAGTAAAGACGACGGTGCGAGGCGATGGACGAGAAGCAGAATAGAGATTTGTTCTCAGAAACCTACGAAACGTTGTTTTCGCTGCTGTGGCTGGTGCTGGCGTTTCTTGTGATGGATTACGCCCTTTCGATTTTGGATATGCAGCTTGAAGACACCTGGTACTTTAGTTTGTTCTTCGCGCCCGGCGGCATGATCTTCTGGTATTTTTTCTATTTCAAACTGTTGGAAGTGCGTAATCCGCATAGGGGGCTAAAAGAGTTTGCCAGGTTCGCGATCTGGGTGTTTTTGTTGATCCATCTGATCCCGGTGGGCGCGTCAGAGCTTGTTGCGATCCTCTTTGAGACGGCATCTTCAGAAACGCAGGATCGAGGGTACTGGTGGATCGGTTACTACGTCTCGACGACGTTCTGTTTGTATTTTCCGTATTATTTTTTCGCCACCCTGTTTCCAGCGATGCTTCTGGGTAGATCCGACAGTCTTCGAACGACTTTGGAGAGGGTATTTCGACAGACCCGATATCTGCTGCCCAGATTTGTTGGAATTTTCTTTCCCATCTCGTTTCTAGGGGCTTCGTTGTATGTGGAAGCGCAATTGACCGGGCCTGATTTCCAGCAACTCACTTATTCCGGGGAGCCTGACGCGTTCAGTATGTTGCTGATGCTGACTTCCGGCGCATTGTATGTTTTCGGCGAAGCGGTTTTCATGGTGATTTCAAAAAACGCCTACCTGCGGGATGTACAGGAATACGGAGACCATCCCGAGCATGATGCTGAAGTGTTTGCTTAGGGCGCTTTAACCAGTGTGTCTCCCGACTGCGGGCAACGCTGTCCTGAATCAGATTGCACCGAGCCAGCCATCGAGCTCGACGTTTGGCAAGCACTTCGCGCAAGCGTTGAAAATGAATGCGATCTGTGGCCTAACTCTGTTTCGTCCTGCAATTTAGAGGTGTGTCTTGAATTCCGAGTTGAACATTTTCTCACAAGCGTTTGCGGCAATTGTCGCCTGCTGGAAGTATTTTTTCGCAATGATTGCCGTGATCTACATTCTTGAAGCGGTGAGCGTTGTTTATGATCTTGGGAGCGGACTAACGGTTGCACGTGCTTTTGTGGAGTCTGCTATCGTCTTTTACATTTGCGCGACCTTGCTTGGACTGGATCTTAAATCGAAAGATACGGGTAAGAAATACACCGGCTTCATGCTGCGATACATCCTGTTGCTCTACCTGCCGGTCTTCATCATCGCGATGGTCGTTGTATTCGGCGCCATGTCGGCAGCACCGAACAGTTCGCAGAATCAGGATTTATTCCTCGGCGTTACGCTGCTTTCCAGTGGCGTCGTCGCATTTGCCGCCATGTTTCTTTTCGGGACTGTTTTTCCCGCACACCTGATCGGCGTTAGTACCGGCATCGGAGCCGCCGTCAGCAGATCATTCCGGCAGGCAGGATATTTGCTCCCCCGGATCCTGCTCGGTGCCGGTTCCTTCGCAACACTGGCGTTTGCGCTGCTGATCTTTTTCGAGAACACCGGTATCGGATCAGATCCGATTACACTTCAGGGAACACCCAACATACCTGGCGGGGTCGTCTTGCTGATCGTTAAGCTGGTGGCCGGCTACAGCTTTGCGGTGTTTTCGGTTGTCGTTTGCCGCGCTTATCTCAAGGATCTCGAAGAGCGCGGCGAACTGCCTGTTGCCGAGGCTGACGTTTTCGCCTGAGGACTATTTCTTTTTCTTGTTCATGGCGGCGGCAAGGGCCGCTGCCATGGCATTGTTGCCACCGCCACCATCACCTGATCCTTTCGGTGCGCCGCCTTTCCCACCTCCGCGCGGACCAGTGCCACCTGGTCCACGACCACCCGGGCCACGCTGGCCCTGGTTCCGGCCACCGGGTCCAGGACGGTCTCTGTCGGACCGCTCACGCTGACCCTGATAGTCTGCCTGGGACTTCATGGTCATGGAGATGCGTTTGCGTGGTACGTCAACGTCCAGAATGGTGACTTTGACGATGTCGCCCGCTTTCACCACCTGGTGCGGATCGTCGACGAAACGGTCGGCGAGCTGGGAGACGTGGACAAGACCGTCCTGGTGCACGCCAACATCAACGAACGCGCCAAAGTTGGTGACATTGGTTACAGTGCCTTCCAGTTTCATGCCCGGTTTCAGGTCGGAGATTTCTTCGACACCGTCCTGAAGCGCCGCGGTCTTGAATTCCGGACGAGGGTCGCGGCCGGGCTTTTCGAGTTCCGAAAGGATGTCCCTGACCGTCGGCAGACCGAATTTCTCGTCGGTGAATTCGGCCGGATCGAGGGCCTTCAGAACCGATCCGTCACCCATCAGCTGACGCACATCGCGGCCGCAGGCTTTCACGATCCTTTTGGCAAGCGGATAGGCTTCAGGGTGCACTGAAGACGCATCGAGCGGTTCCTTGCCGTCATTGATACGCAGGAAACCAGCACAAAGCTCGAACGCCTTTGCCCCAAGTCTTGGCACGTCCTTCAGCTGAGTCCGCTTTTCGAAACGGCCGATCGAGTCGCGGTGTTCGACAACCGCCTTCGCCAGACTGTCGGACAGGCCTGAAATCCTGGAAAGGAGGGCAGGGGACGCTGTGTTGAGATCTACGCCGACGGCGTTCACCGCATCTTCCACGACGGCATCAAGCGCCCGGGCAAGCCTGGTCTGATTGACGTCGTGCTGATATTGGCCGACGCCGATCGATTTCGGTTCGATCTTGACGAGTTCGGCCAGCGGGTCCTGCAGGCGGCGCGCGATGGAGGCAGCGCCGCGCAGGGAAACATCCACGTCCGGCATTTCCTTCGCAGCCAGTTCCGAGGCGGAGTAGACCGAAGCGCCGGCTTCATTGACGATCACCTTGACCGGGCGCTGCGCCGACGGAATGTCGGAAAGCACGTCTCCTGCCAGTTTGTCCGTTTCGCGGCTTGCCGTGCCGTTGCCGATGGCGATCAGGCCGACCTTGTGTTTTGCGATCAGAGCCAAAAGAGATGCGCGGCTGCCGGAGATATCGTTGCGCGGCTGAAAGGGGTAGATGGTCGCGGTGTCAACAAGCTTGCCGGTATCGTCGACCACGGCGACCTTCACACCGGTGCGAATGCCGGGGTCAAGGCCAAGCGTTGATTTGGAGCCCGCGGGCGCCGCCAGAAGCAGGTCCTTCAGGTTTTTCGCAAAGACCTGGATCGCCTCTTCTTCGGCGTTGTCCCGCAGGACGCCCATCAGGTCGATTTCCAGATGCAGCGCAAGCTTCACCTTCCAGGCAAAGCGCGCCACATCCATCAGCCACTTATCTGCCGGACGGCCGCGATCGGTGATCGCGTGGGTGTCGGCCACCATCTTCACCGCGGGCAGGACGGGGGAAACGTCGTCAGCGTCCACCGTCAGATCGACGGAAAGAACACCTTCATTCCGGCCTCGGAAAAGGGCCAATGCGCGGTGGCTCGGGATCTTGGACCACTTTTCGGAATAGTCGAAATAGTCGGCAAACTTCGCGCCTTTCTCAGCCATGCCGTCGATCAGTTTCGACTGCACCACGCCGCGCTCTTCGACATGGCGCCGCAGGCGGCCGACAAGTTGGGCATTTTCAGCAAAGCGCTCCATCAGAATCTGCCGTGCACCATCTAGTGCCGCCTTGGTGTCGGCGACGCCCTTGCCTTCGTCCACGAATGCGGCCGCCTCCGTTTCCGGTGTCTTGGCCGGGTCGTTCAGAAGGAGGTCTGCAAGTGGTTCCAAGCCCGCTTCGCGCGCAATCTGTGCCTTCGTCCGCCGTTTTTTCTTGAACGGAAGGTAGATGTCTTCCAGCTGCGATTTGGTTTCGGCAGCCTGTATGCCTGCGCTCAACTGATCGGTGAGTTTGCCCTGTTCCTCGATGGACTTCGTGATCGCTACGCGGCGATCTTCCAGCTCTCGCAGGTAAATCAGGCGTTCTTCCAGCTTGCGCAGCTGGCTGTCATCGAGACCTCCAGTGGCTTCCTTCCGGTAGCGGGCGATGAACGGTACCGTCGACCCTTCATCGAGCATCTGAACGGTTGCATTCACCTGAGCTGCCTTGCAGCCGATTTCATCTGCGATCCTGCTCGCAATCCGTAGCGCGATGTCCCCTGACGGAGCAGTCTTGGTTGTCATGGTTGACAAGTCTGGGGCGGAAGGGCTGGTCATAGGTAGTTGAGCTCTCAGGGTCAAAAAGGCTGGTTATCGGTCGCGTTGTGCTGTTGTGGCGTCAGTCATCACTTGCCGAGCGTCCGTTGCGCGACCTTCATCTGCTAATTCGGGCGCGTTGTCGGGTCAAGCTGTGCCCGGCACGTACTCACGAATTCCGTCAACCAGTTGCATCCGGAAACGACTTTTAATCTGAATGACGGCACGATGGGCTACTTCAGGAAGTTGCGATTGGCCGAGGTACCTGCCGGGTCGCCGTTTACAGCATTCGAGCCGCTTAGGTGTCGGCATTGGCAAGTAGCTCTGAAGTCAATTCTGTTTCGAACGCGAAATGAAACAGCAACATGTGCAATCGCGATACACTTCATGATTGTTTTTTGGCCGGTTCTTGAACGAACTGCAAAGTTTTGCGTATTTTGACTTGCGCCTTTGACGTTATTCTTTTGCCAAATTGTCATGATCGAGTTGCATAGATCGCGACGTATTGCGTGCAATGGATGCAGGGCGTGGTATGAAATTGCCGTGAACATTTCTTGCGTCTGGCTTGTAACAGGGAGAGCACACCGATGGCACGCGGACGGCCAAGGAAAATTGAAGCCAAAGACGCGCTGCAATCCGTCATGGTCGCTTTTTGGCAAAACGGATATTCCGGCACGTCCATGAACGATCTTTCCGAGGCCTCCGGCATGGCGAAGCCGGGTCTTTATGCTGCGTTCGGTGACAAGGAAGCGCTATTCGAAAAGGCCTTGCTGCACTACTTCGAAACCTATGGCGGCCCCGTGTTTTCCAGGCTACAGGAAGCCCGGAAACACTTCGTCGAGGATTTTCGGGATTTCCTGGGCGCCGTTGCCGACCTTACGCTGGACAAGAACACGCCGTCGGGGTGTTTCCTCGTCAACGCGATTGTTGACTGTACTTATGGCGCCGAACGCCACCAGGAGGTCGTAGCCGGGCTGCGCGAGTCCCGTTATGCCGCCATAAAGGAAAGACTGATCAAAGCCGTCGCCGCGGGCGAGATGCCGGAGGACGCGGATGTTGAAAGCGCGGCCACATTCCTTGATGGCCAGTTTTCCGCAATCGCCATGCTTGGCCGCAGCGGTATCAGCGAACTCGATTTGAAGACGTTTATCGAAACGGGTCTTCGCGCGCTGCCTGTCAGCGATCGGGACAGGTATTTTGAAGCCGCGGTTGCGAGAGCGCCTACTTTACGACAGTAATGCGTTCGGCCGCCCGCGTCACGGCGGTATAGAGCCACTGGCTCTTGTGCTCTCGAAAGGCCCAGCTTTCGTCAAAGAGTATGACATCGTCCCATTGGGAGCCCTGCGCCTTGTGCACTGTCAGGGCGTAGCCGTAGTCGAATTCATCGGCCTTGCGCCGGATCGCGTATGGGATGCTCTCCGCCCCGTCCTCAAACATTGCCGGCAGGACTTTCACCTTCACTGTGGTGCGCGCGATGTCCTCCTCAGAGACCACGTCGAAACGGAGTGTGTTGCCACGCGGCTGACGCAGGCGTTTGACAGTCCACAGGCCGCCGTTCAGGAGGCCTTTGGTCTTGTCGTTGCGCAGGCAGACCAGCTTGTCGCCGACAGCCGGCATCGGTGTCGAGTAATCCTTGAGCTCGCGGATGCGTCCGTTGTAGAGGCGCCGCGTCTTGTTGGTGCCGACGAGAACCTGGTCCGTCGACAGGATCTGTTCCTTGTCGATTTCACCCCGCCGTATCACCTTGCTTTCGCCGAAGGTTCCGTGTTCCAGCTGTCCGCCGTCGCGGATCGTCATGGACATGCGCACGATCGGATTATCCTGAGCCTGACGGTGCACCTCGGTCAGCATCACATCCGGCTCGGCTTCCGTGAAATACCCGCCGCCCTTGACGGGGGGAAGCTGGGCCGGGTCGCCAAGCACCAGCACCGGCGTGCCGAAGGAAAGAAGATCCTTGCCCAGTTCTTCGTCAACCATGGAGCATTCGTCGATAACGATCAGCTTCGCCGTTGCCGCAGCACTGTCCCGCTTGATCGCGAATTGAGGGCCTGAATCCTCCTCGTCGTCATCAAGATCTTCTTCTTCCTTGGCTGACCGCGGCCGGTAAATCAGGGAGTGGATAGTGCCTGCATCTTCGCACCCTTTCTGGCGCAGCACGTGTGCGGCCTTGCCGGTGAACGCACCGAAACACACATCGCCGTCAATGTCTTCAGCGAGGTGGCGCGCCAGGGTGGTCTTGCCGGTACCTGCGTAACCAAACAACCGGAATACTTGCCGGTCACCGCGCTTCAGCCAGGCAGCGGCCTCCTTGAGGGCGTCATCTTGTTGTGGAGACCAGGCCACCGGAAAGCTCCCGAGAATTGAGGGGACCCGGTTGCTTACCCTGATTTGCCTGATTCCGCCAAGGACGAATTCGGCTGCACTTCGTCAGACCATGCCCTAGAGCGGTTCAAGTTTAGCTGGAATCATTTGATGGCGTAGATTTGTTCCTTCGGCTAGGCGCGTCGTGCAGCGCGATACGGTGTATCGGGCAAACGGCGCAACGCAGCCGATGAGCAAATCTACGTCACCCTTATCATATTGAAGTAGTGATCAAAACAACGAGTCGGGGCCGGGAGATTTTTGCTTCTGGCCGCGTTGGCTCGACCTTATGGTGGAGCTACACCAATATGGTCGAGCCGCCTTGCCAGAAACAAAAATCTCTCCGGTCAAATGCTTCCAGCTAAACTTGAACCGCTCTAGCCAAGGACGGAGAAGGAACTTTCCTGTGTCAGATCCCGCTTTCTGGAAAAAGTCGCGGTATTGAGCGTGTGATCAATGTGGTTCAGTTTGAACTGCAGCGGATCGTTGTCATGGTCCCTGCCGCTCTCGCAATATTCGATCAGCTGGCGCATCAGCCGCCCGGCCACAGGAGCGTTCTTGAACTGGTTGCCGCTTGTGCCGATGGCAAGATAATAACCGTCGACATCGCTGCGATCGTAGATCGGTAGCCAGTCGTCCGTTGCATCGTAGAGGTCGGCAACGCCGACGGGGTGTTGTGAGACGCCCAGCTCCGGCAAGCGCTGGGAATAGCGGTACGCGTACGCAAGTGCTCTGTCGGTCAGGTCGCGGTGGAACGTGTCGGGGTCTTCTTCCAGATGGTCGTCGCAGGGCGGGTTCTCACTGCCAATCATCAATTGTCCGCCACTGCCCGGTTTGACGTAGCAGGCAATATCGCTGTCGGACACGAGAAGGCCTTCGCGCGAATAACCGAGAGAACCCGGCGGCTTGATCTGAACGACTTCCTGACGCAGCGGACGGTGGCGGATCTTGATCCCCGCATCGCCATCCAGCAGCGCATTGACCTTTCCGGAATGAGGACCGCCGACATTTATCACGACCCTTGCGGAGTGCACGCTGCCGTCCTCGCAGACGATACCGGTGACCCGGTTGTCCTCGACCGTGATTTTTACGACTTTCGTGTTGAATAGAAAGGTTGCGCCATGGCGAACCGCGGCATCCTTGAGGTTCCTTGCGGCAATCTGAGGGTCGTCGACGTAGCCCCCCTTTGGAAAGAAGATAGCGCCTTCCACTTGACCGCCGGTCGGCATGCCGAATGCGTCGTCCTCCATGGACTTTGGCGGATAGAACCGTTCAAGATTGTACCCGGGCATGCGCTGGACGATCTGCTCGCGTGTCCAGTGCTCATAGGGAATTTCAAGCGCGTCTGCGTGCGTCAGCACTCTTTCCAGCCGGTTATTGGCCTCGGTTTTCATGACGAGCGTGCCAGTCTCTATAAACTGTGCGAGGCCGTTATTGTCGTCTGTCTGCAAGGTTTGCGGCCAGTATTTCCAGTCGTGATAACCCTCGAATGCCATCGCAGACCCATCAAGCGTTGAATAGTAGGTGCGGATCACGGCTGCCGAGCTAGACGTTGAGCCGTAGCCGGCTGCCGGCAGCGCATCGACACTCAACGTTTTCATCCCGCTCTTTGCCAGATTGTAGGCAACCGCAGAGCCGATGACGCCGGCACCGATGATGATCGCGTCATAGCCAGCCGGGGAGCCTGTCTGAAGCGAGGGAGCGGTGGTCATGTCAGTTCTTCCTTTGCAGCCTTGCGGGTCGGGAAAACACGCATCTACTCACAGCCTGAACAATCAGTCCCCCAAAAGCCGGCCGTGTTTGTTCGGATGTCAGATCCTTGCGCGTATCTTGTTCAGATCAGGCGAGCAGAAGCGATTTGTACAGAAATAAATCCGCCATCCTGTGTCCTGAAACAGCCAAGAGTGATGAGAAAACAGCGCCAATTCAGGATAAAATGAACGAAAGTTTAGAAAATTAACCATTATGGTGATTTTGCTAAATTTTGCAGATTTTGTCAGATACTCTCAAATTGAAATCTTGGCGGTCTGAAGGCATCCTGATTCTGGGCTTGCCGGATTCCCCGGTTATTTCAACAATTTGGAGTGACGTGTGACGCGCATTGGTTTTCGCGAATGGCCGACGCTCGCCTTGATTTTGGCTGCGGCGGCAACCTGGATGCTATTGGTCGGGAATTATACCTGGCTTGGTGGATGGGTGGTTTGCCCGCTTGCCGTTATTGTCGTGACGTTACAATCGTCTCTCCAGCATGAAGTTCTGCACGGGCATCCGACGCGGCATCCTGGCGTCAACGAGGCGCTTGTTTATTGCTCGCTCGGTTTGTTTATTCCATACCGTCGCTTCAAGTCGCTGCATCTGCGCCATCACAACAACGACCGGCTGACGGATCCTTACGACGATCCGGAAACATTCTATCTTGCCTGGGCGGATTGGCAGAAGCTGCCCAAATTTCTGCAGTTTGTTCTGACGCTCAACAACACGCTCTTCGGCAGATTGCTGATTGGCCCGCTCGTATCGATGATTGGCTTCATTGGTTCGGAAATCAGGATGATCCTGGCCGGGGACAGGGTCGTTTTGCGCGCCTGGATGCATCATTTCGCCGGTATCTTACCTGTTATCCTTTTTATCACTCTGGTGGGCGGCATGCCCTTGTGGCTGTATGTTCTCTTCGTCTCTTATCTGGCCATGAGCCTATTGATGTTGCGCACATATGCCGAACACCGTGCCCATGAAAGCGCGGAAGCCCGGTCGATCATCGTGGAGTTCTGCCCGATTTTCTCGCTGCTGTTTTTAAACAACAACCTGCATGTTGTGCACCACGCTCATCCAAGGGCGGCATGGTACGAGCTGCCGGCAATGTACGAGGCAGCAAAGGATGACTGGCAGCGCAGGAATGCCGGATATGTTTTTAGAAGCTATATGCATCTTGCCAGAAACTATCTTTTCAAGGTGAAGGAGCCGGTTGCGCATCCGATCAGGCGACGCGCGCGCGAGGACCAGTTCTCTTGACCGGTCGTCGCGTCTACCGCGTAAGGCTGCCGATGTACGACTGGCCCGAACTCCGACCCGAGACCCGGGAACTTGAGAACGCACTGCAGTCGGCGCTTCTCGAAGCGCTGGGTCTTGATCCATCCAGTATTGCCGAGTGGCCTGCCGATATGGGCTTGCACGATCAGTGGGAAAACCCGGATCTGCTGCTCAGTCAAACCTGTGGCTACCCGTTGACCCACCTGCTTAGCGGCAAGGTCCGTGTACTGGGAACTCCGCATTACATGGCGGATGGTTGCTCCGGGCCGCATTACTGTTCGCATCTGATCGTCTCACGGGACAGTGCCCATGAAACGCTTGCAGACCTGCGTGGACAACGTGCCGTTTTCAATGCGGGCGACAGCCAGTCAGGCATGAACGCATTCCGCCATGAAGTTGCACAACTCGCCGAAGGTGCCGCGTTTTTTTCAAGCGTGGCGCAAAGCGGGAGCCACTTGCAGTCGATGAAGTCGGTGGCAGACGGTCAGGCCGATATCGCGAGTATCGATGCCGTCTGCTGGGCGCTTGCGCGCAGGGAGTTGCCTGACATGACGGGAAAGCTGCGATCCATCGGACACACGATCAAAGCGCCGGGGCTGCCGTTCATCACGAGTTCCGCGTGGTCGCCAGCGGAGGCGGATATCATTTCCCGGACCGTCCAATCGGTTCTTTCTGACCCGGCAACATCAGCGTGCCGCGAGCGCCTTCTGATCGACGGCTTTTCCGCACTTTCGGAGGCTGGCTATGAGCCGATCCTGAAGATGGAGCGGAGCGCCGGCGAAAAAAGCTACCCGGATCTGTCCTAGAACGGGTTAAGGCTAGTGCGTGAATCGACGTTCGTTGCGGGCAAAGAAGCTTGTTGTAAAATCGACGAAGGCACGGACCCTGGCGACCCGCCGCAGATCACGGTGGTAAAGCAGCCAGACCGGATAGCCTGACTGAAGCGGAACATCCGGCAAGCGAACAATGCGCGGATCCGCGTCGCCGATAAAGGCCGGGATCTTGATGAGACCGAGATGTTTCGCAGCCGCTTCGATCTGCATGGAGACCTCCGGCAGAACGTGGCGGACCTGAGCCTTGGGAAACGGACTGCCTGCGACCCAGTCCTGGAGACTGCTCCAAGCGATCCAGTTTGCTCCTTCGCCCGCATTCGCCAGCAGTTGAGGGTGCATCTTCAGATAGTCGCGAGAGGCAAAAACGGCCTGAACGAAGGTGACCAGTTTGCGCCCCAGTACGTCTTCGTCGACGTGGCGTGCGACACGCAACGAGATATCCGTTTCGAGCTTCTGCAGATCCGAGACACGGTTGGTCGATATCGTGTGCACCGAAATGTCCGGGTAGAGTTCGGTAAACTCAAAAAGCATGTCCGCCAGAAGTCCGTGGGACAAAGCCGGCGGCAGACTGAGGCGTATCGATCCCGAGGGCGCGAGATCCAGTCCGGAAATCCTGCGGGTAATCGCGCTTGCCTGGGACTCCATTTCCTCTGCCGGCTCGACCAGTGCTTCGCCTGACTGGGTCAGTTGCAGCCCGCTGGTCGTTCGGTCGAAGACACGCGTTCCAAGGTCCCTTTCAAGGGCTGAAATCGCCCGGTGCACCGTGCCGTGGTTCACGCCCAGCTTTTCCGCCGCCCGGCGGAAGCTTCCCGTGCGAACCGCCACCAGAAAGGTGCGCAGATGATCCCAGTCCAGCTCTCGCTTCATGGATTTCCTTCACGATCGGTTCTTCCTTGTGGATCGTTTTTTATCCACGTTGGTCAATTTGATCATATTCATTTCGAAAATCAATCCACCAGATTTCAGACTATCGCGCGATTGGCGCGCGTTCGGCTTTGAAAGAACGTGGAGGACTTCATGAGTGGCAAGTTGAGCTTTGAAACAACCCGGCGAAGGCTGCTGACTGGGGCGGCCACAGGAGGTGCAGCGCTTGCTCTACCGCTAGCGGGCACTGCAATAGCACAGGAAGGGGCCAAACCGCTTGGTTCGGATCCGTCCGCTCCTTATGGGATCCAGATCAGCGCGGAGTTTCCCTTCAAGAAGAAGGAAATGTCCGTGCTGGATTCCTCCCTCGCCTATGTTGATGAGGGAGACGGGCAGCCCGTTGTGTTTTTGCATGGCAACCCGACTTCGTCCTATCTGTGGCGCAATATCATACCGCATGTGTCGGAGAGCCACCGCGCCATTGCGCCCGATCTGATCGGCATGGGCGATAGCGGCAAACCTGACGGTGACTACCGGTTTGCCGATCATGCGCGCTATCTGGACACTTTTCTCGACCAGCTTGACCTGAGCGATGCGATCCTGGTGGTCCACGACTGGGGCTCTGCGCTCGGCATGCGCTATGCGCGCCAGAACCCGGACCGCGTGTCAGGGCTGGTCTTCCTGGAAGCCATTGTCCCGCCTGTGCTCCCGGTCGCATCGTTTGACGACATGCCCGGTCCCCTTGCCGATTTCTTCCGTCTGATGCACAGCGACAAGGGCGCCGACATGGTGCTCAACGAGAATTTCTTCGTGGAATTCGTGCTGCCGCAAATGGGTGTCGTGCGCGCCATGTCCGATGCGGAGATGGATCACTACCGCAGACCATTTCCGACGCCCGACAGCCGCAAGCCGGTTCTCGCGTGGCCGCGCGAAGTGCCTATCGAGGGCAAGCCGGCCGACGTGGTCGAAGAGGTCAGGCTGAACGGTGAATGGCTGCTGTCGAGCCAGGTTCCCAAGCTGATGTTCTATGCGGAGCCGGGTGCGCTGATGCCCAAGCCCGTCGCGGACTACCTGACCGCGAACGTGGCCAATATCGAAGCGCGTTTCGTCGGGGCCGGATCGCATTTTCTCCAGGAGGATCATCCACACGTCATCGGCCAGGGGATCGCCGACTGGCTGCGTCGCATCTGAGTGGGTCAAAACGATGGAGATCAAGATGGCGGAAGTTGTTGTTACACAGCTTGTAAATGCCCCGTTGGCCGACCTGTGGCGCAGCTGGGACAGCTATGACGAAATCTACAGGTTCAATCCGGTGATAAATCAGTCGCCGCTCCTGCCTGAAAGTGCGCCTACAGGATTGGGCGCGGAGCGGATCTGCAGGCATGTCGATGGCAAAACCTATCTTAAGGAGCGCATCATCGGCTATCAGCCGCGGGAGCATATTGTCGTCGAAATTTTCGATGCCAACCTGCCGCTCAAGAAGGCAATCGTGACACTTGATTTCGTTTCCCTTTCGGATGCGCAGAGCCGGGTGACAATGCGGATAAGTTTCACACCGAAATTCGGTCCGCTCGGGTGGTTGATGACGCCAATCATGAAAACGCAGTTCCGCAAAGGGTTGTCCGAGCTGCTGCTTGCAAATGCCAACTTCGTGGAAAAAGGGGTCGAAACGCATCCAAAGCTGGCTGCATAAGAATTGATGTGTGTCATTTTAAGACAATCGTTAACGATGTTCTTGCTTGGTGACACACATTCCTGGTGAATTCGGCGGAAATGCTGGCGCAAATGTTAACGAAGGGTTACGATTTTCGGTAAATCATTCGTTAACAGTGAGCGCGTCATGAAAACGATACTAAAATCTGCCTTCGCCACCGCAGGATTGCTTGCGGTCATCGCCACCGCTGCAAACGCTGAAAGCGGAACGACCCGCATCGTTCACGATGAGCCATATGGCGCGATCGTGACCAAGGAAGCCGGTGTGCTGGTGTTCCGCGGGCTTCCGCCGACCCGCAAGGTCATCGTCAACCCAGAAGGAAAAACACCGCTTGACCTGAAGATGACCGAGGTTCGCGAGACCAATGTCGTTGTCTTCACGCAAGACGACTACATTCGTGGTCTCGGGTCCAAGATCCTGCGCGTAAGATAAGCCACGTGATATTGGGCCGTCACATCTGGCGGCCCAGCAAGCGTTCGTCGTAGGGGTATGTGCTGAGACGCTCATACCCTTGCCCGGTGATCAGCAGTTGTTCTTCCAATTTTACCCCTTCATGGCCGCCGTGCCGGCCAACGTAGCTTTCCACGCAGACCACCATTCCTGGCTCCAGGACACCATCGTAGCCACCGCTTTCCCAATCTGACGGATAGGGAACGGCAGGGTATTCGTCGCACAGGCCCACGCCGTGAAAGAGTACGGAGTAGCGGTTTGCGAGATAGTCCTCGGGCAGACTGCTGGCCTCATGAGAGAGTTCACGGAAGGTCCGGCCAGGGGCAAGCATTTCGATGTTCGCTTCGATCTGGTCGAACGCCATCCGGTAAAGCGACTGCTGTTCGCCCGTCGGTGCATCGTTCCCGCAGAGCCAGGTCCGCGAGATGTCACAGCACATGCCATAGGGGCCGACCAGATCGGTATCGAATGCGACGAGGTCGCCGTTTTCAATCACACGAGCCGATGCCTCCTGGAACCATGGATTTGTGCGCGGCCCGGAGGCGAGCAACTGGGTCTCGACCCATTCACCACCCCGTCTGATGTTGCCGGCGTGAAGAAGCGACCATAGCTCCCACTCCGTCATGCCCGGTACGAGCGCATCTTCCATTTCCTGCATGGCCGCTTCACAGGAAGCGATCGACCTGCGCATTGCCTTGATTTCGTCCGGGCACTTGATGGCGCGCGCGAGTTCCATGACTTCTTCACCATCATGAAATAACAAACCGTGCGTTTCCAGAGCAGCAACGCCTTCGCGGCGCGCCTTGTCGAGGGCAATCCGATGGTTGCCGCCACCATAGGTCTTGACCAGGTCCGCCAGTTCGTCAGCCCATTTCAGCGCAAGTTCCTGTGAGCGGGGGCCGGATTCGAAGTAGAACCACGGGATCCCGTGCCGCATTTCATCGACTTGGGAATTATGCGCTGACAAGTGCTCGCAATTGTGAAAGTCGAACGCAACGACCGGGCCTTCCAGCGCAACAAACGTATAGCGGACAGCGTTGTGCGCTGACCATATTTGCATATTGGTTGCGTCGGTCGCATAACGAACGTTCAGTGGATCGCATAGGATCGCGGCGCTCAGGTCAAACTTTTCGAGCTGCTGGCGAATGCGGTCAAGCCGGTATTTGCGAACAACGTCGAGATCAGGCGCGTCCAGTCCGAGCGCCGCCCACTCGTTTTCCACGAAAGCGCCGTAACCAAGCATGTGACGGTTCAGGAGCGTCGCCTTTTCGAACGCATAGGCTGAAAGCGCCTCGTAACCTGCCTGATCTCCCGGATGGATCAGAGCACTTTCCGGCAGTATTTTCCGCCTGTGGCGGCCAAAATGTTCCGTATTCATATATGGCTACGCCTCCTCCCGCGTTGGCCTGGGCCCTCAAGGGGTGTTACATGCGCATGCGCTCTGCTTTCGGGTCGAAGGGTGGATCGGGCAGGATGGTCGCCTTGCACATTTCACCCAGAATTTCGACTTCAAACGCGCCCTTGTCGGTCGTGCTGGCGAGGTCGGCAGGGATGTATCCCTGCGCAAGCGACTTTCGCACCCAATGGGCATAGCCACCCGACGTGATCCAGCCGATGACCTTGCCGTCATGCCAGACCGGTTCATCGCCCATGACGTCGGCGTCGGACGCCTCGACCTCGAAACTGACGCGCAGGCGCTTCGGCCCGTCCTCGAATTCCTTTCGGGCGGCTTCCTGACCGATGAAGCGGTTTTTCGACAGCTTTACGAAGCGCCCGAGATCGGCTTCGTAAGGTCCGTAAATCGGCCGGAACTCCCGGAACCAGGTGCCGAAGTTTTTCTCAAGTCGCATCGACAGAAGCGCGCGCATGCCGAAGTCGCGGATGCCGAACTCAGCGCCGGCCTCCAGGATGGCGTCATAGACCTGGCGTTCGTATTCCGGCGTCATCCAGATCTCGTAACCAAGGTCGCCGGTATAGGTAATGCGATTGACTTTGCACGGCGCATTGGCAACGTCCATCTCGCGGAAATCCATGAACCGGAAAGCTTCGTTCGAGACGTCGTCGCCCGTGATTTTCTGCAGGACTTTGCGCGAATTAGGCCCGGCGATTGAAAGCCCGACCCAGCCGAGATTGATCGCCTTCAGGCTCACGGACCCATCTTCCGGCAGGTGCTTTTCGAACCAGCGCATGTGATAGATTTCGGCCTGCGACGAGCCGAACATGTAGAGTTTTTCGTCAGACACGCGTGCGATGGTGAAGTCACCGATCAGCTTGCCATTTTCATTCAGCATCGGGGTCAGGACGATGCGACCTGTCCTCGGCATCGTGTTCGTCATAAGCAACGACAGATAGTCTTCCGCACCGGGGCCACTTATCTCGTATTTCGCAAAGTTCGCGATTTCCGTAACGCCGACACTCTCGCGCACGGCCCGGCATTCAGCGCCGATGGGATCGAAATCGTTGGACCGGCGGAACGAGACAATGTCCTTCGCCTCAACGCCTTCGGACGCAAACCAGAGCGGTGTTTCCAGGCCCCAGCTGTCGCCCATGACAGCGCCCTTGGCGAGCATCCGGTCGTATAATGGTGTGGTCTGATGCGGCCTGCCGGCCGGAAGTTCCTCATTCGGGAACCGTATCCGGAACCTGCGGCGATAGTTTTCCTGCACCTTTGCGTTGGTATAAGAGAGCGTGGCCCAGTCACCGTATCGGGCAACATCCATCCCCCAGATGTCATAGCCCGGATCCCCGTTGATCATCCAGTTGGCAAGCGTCAGGCCGACGCCGCCGCCCTGGCTGAACCCGGCCATGACGCCGCAGGCAACCCAGTAGTTCTGGAGACCTCTGACCGGGCCGACCAGCGGGTTGCCGTCCGGCGCGAACGTGAAGGGTCCGTTGATGATCTGCTTGATACCCGCTGTCTGAAGCGCCGGGAAATGTTCAAAGCCGACTTCCAGTTCCGGGGCAATCCGGTCCAGATCGGGCGCCAGAAGCTCATGACCGAAGTCCCAAGGGGTCTCGCGAGGGCTCCATGGGCGGCAATTCTGCTCGTAGGTCCCGAGCAACATGCCCTTGCCTTCCTGGCGCGTATAGATCTCACCGCCGAAGTCGAGAATGCCGATCAGTTCCTTGCCCGTTGCCTCGTTGTGGGCGACCACCTCCGGCATTTCGTCCGTGAGCAGATACATGTGCTCCATGGCAAGGATGGGAAGTTCAAGCCCGACCATGCGGCCGCATTCCCTGGCCCAGAGCCCGCCGGCGTTGACGACATGCTCTGCCCGGATCGTGCCCTTGTTGGTGATCACGTCCCAGGTCCCGTCAGGTGTCTGAACCAGTTCCTCGACCTTGGTGTGGCGGTAGACCGTGGCACCATTGATGCGTGCCGCCTTTGCATAGGCATGTGTGGTGCCGGAAGGATCCAGGTGCCCTTCAATCGGATCCCAGAGCGCGCCGATGAAGTGCTTTTCATCGAGCATAGGGAACATGGTCTTGGCTTCGGCAACGGATATCAGTTCCAGTTCCATGCCGAGATAACGGCCCTTTGCCTGTGCAAGACGCAGAAAATCCATGCGTTCGGGTGTGTCGGCGAGCATGACACCGCCCGTCAGGTGAAGGCTGCAGGACTGGCCGGAAATTTCCTCAAGTTCTTTGTAGAGGTCGACGGTGTAACTCTGCAGCTGGGCAACGTTCGGGTCGCCGTTCAAGGTGTGAAAGCCACCGGCAGCGTGCCATGAAGAGCCGGAAGTCAGCTCGTCCCGCTCGACGAGAACGACATCCTTCCAGCCGAGTTTGGTCAGGTGATAAAGAACACTGCAGCCGACAACGCCACCACCAATGACAACGACCTGAGTGTGAGTTTTCATGCGTACGCTCCAGAGTACCTGCTTTGAATTGGCAAGGAATTAATGCGGTGATCAGAAGTCGGTCGGGACGCCGCCTTCGGCTTTGCGTCTGTCAACAAAGGCCGTGATTTCTTCGTCGATGGCCGGGTCGAGCGCAGGCTGCTCATAGGCCTCCAGGGCTTTCTTGTAGAGCATGTTGGCCTTGTCATAGGCGATCGGGCTTCCGGCCTCCGCCCAGGTCTCGTAGTTGCGCCAGTCGGAGACGATCGGCGGATAGAACGCCTCCTTGTAGCGGGCCTGCGTGTGCTCCGTGCCAAAGAAATGTCCGGCCGGTCCGACATCACGGATTGCGTCAATGGCGAGCGATGCTTCGGATACGTCGAGCGGTGTCAGGTACTCGGCGATTTTCTGAAGGAGGTCAATGTCGGCGATGAATTTCTCAAAGCCCGCACTCAACCCGCCTTCCAGCCAGCCGGCAGCATGTTTGATCAGGTTGCCGCCGCCGTTGATCGCGCCCCATTCGGACAAGGTCGTTTCAAGGGCAGCCTGGTAATCCACGGTGTTGGCTGCGCAGACACCGGAGGATCTGAAGGGCAAGTTGTATCGTCTTGCCAGCTGGCCACTGACCAGAGCAGCTTTCATGTATTCAGGCGTGCCGAAGGCAGGTGCGCCGGATTTCATGTCCACATTCGACGTGAACCCGCCATAGACGACAGGCGCGCCCGGCCTGACGAGCTGCGCGAAGGCAATCCCGGCAAGTGCTTCGGCATTTTGCAGGGTCAGGGCACCGGCCATCGTGACCGGGGCCATCGCACCTGCAAGTGTGAACGGGGTGACGACCGAAACCTGTCCGGCCTTCGCCATTTCGATCAAGCCTTGCAGCATCGGTGTGTCGAGGCGCAGCGGCGAAGATGTGTTGATCACGGTCAGCGTACAAGGCGTGTCGACAAGCTCTTCATGCGTCAACCCATTGGCAATGCGCGCAAGCTCGATGCCGTCGTGATTGCGTTCCTTGCCGAGCGAATAAAGATGCAGCGCCTTGTCGGTCAGGCGGATGGCGTCTGCGATGCAATCCAGGTGGCGGATCGATGCGTGCAGGTCGACCGGTTCGACAGGATAGCCGAGCGGGGCATGAATGATGTTGAAGAACTGTCCGAGTTTCAGGAGTTTCTGAAAATCTTCACGGTTGCCCGGACGGCGCCCGCCATCGCGGTCAACCACATTCGGCGTGCTGGCGACGCAGGAAAAGACGATCGCATCTCCGCCGATCCTGAGGTCATGGTTCCGGTTGCGGGCCCGCATCATGAATTCGGATGGTGCCTTGGCGATCAGCTCTTCGACCATGGCGCGGTCCATGCGCACACGATCTTCACCCGGTTTCACATCGGCGCCCGCCGCCTTGAGCATCGCCTTGGCTTCCTCGTGCAGGAAGTCCATGCCGATTTCTTCCAGGACGCGCATTGAGGCATCATGGATGGCTTCCAGTTCGTCGGCCGAGATCGCCTCGATCGGCTTGAAAATGTGACGGGGCTGTTTGAAAGGCTTTTGCGGAAAAAGGTCCGGACCGGCTTTTTCTCCGCCGCCTCTGCGGCGTCGTCCGCGCCTTGCGGGTGCCGTTTCATTCACGGAAGCTTCGCCAATTCCCTCTGTCATCCTGAACCGCCATGGTTGTTGAGAAGGTGGCGTGCAGGCAGGCCACCAACAGCTGCTGCGCAACGAGAGCGCCCAGTGCGATAACTGTAGCTGAGAGGCTCATTTTTCCGGGCAGTCTGAGAGCGACGGTCTGTGCTTCAACTCCGACATGTCCCAAAGGCAATGCGGGACATGGACGGGGGACTTTGAAAGTTCGACTTGACGAATTGGATCTGCGCAGCGATCAGAGATTTATTGAAATAATGATGGACCATAGTGGCGTGCGCGAACGGCTGTCCGATTCAGACCTTTTGACGTTCCTGAGGGATCTCCTGCCGGCAAGGGACTGGAGCGCCGCGCGCCTTCGGCCGCTGCCCGTCAATTACACGAGCCGCTTCTGGCGCCTCGATACGCCGGATCGTATCTATGTGATAAAGGAGTTCTTTCCCGGCGCGGAAGACAATCCGCTTTATCCGACATTGCCGGACCAGGAAGCCGAGGCGCTAACGTTTCTTGCGCAATATGATCTTGCGCCGGAACTGGAAATTTATTCCCAAAGTCCGGTCGGCACCCCCTTGCTTGTTTACGGATACGGTCCGCCGAAGACCGATGAAATCGACGTCGGTGAAGCAGCAGATCTAATCGGCCGGATCGCAAATCTGAAGGAACCGGTTCCTGGCCACCAGACGGTTCCGGCAGGCTTTCATGAAGTGCTCGAGCGGGGCGACGCCATGCTGGCCGCCATTCCGGAGAGCCGGAAGGCGGTTAACCTGAAACGGCTGCGGCCGAATGACGATGCCGTCGAGAATCGCACCGTCGAACGAACTCTTGTCCATCGAAGCTTTTGCCTTGGGACCATTCAGTCGACAGCAGACGGAGCGCGATTGATCGACTGGCAGTTCGCCGGTTACGGCGATCCGGTGGAGGATATTGCCGGTTTCGTTTCCCCCGGGCTCTTGAAGCTCTACGGGCTTCATCCGCTGGTTACCTATGCCGAAGACATGTTTTTGAAGCACTACCCTAACCAGCAGATTGTCGAACGATTTCTGGAAGAACGCAGCGCCTATCACTGGCGGCTCGCCGCTTATTGCCTCTATCGGCACGAGACACTCGGAACCACCAACGCTCCGGCAGCGCGTGCATATGGACGTGCCCTGGAAGAAGAAGTGGATCTGTTGCTCAGGCTTCGGACCAAATAGTGCGACCGGTCCGGCTTCTGTGTAATTTCCCTGTCACAGGCAGGAGTTAACCGGAGCCATGTCCATCACCGTTTCTGGCGTCTCTAAGTCCTTCGGGACGCACAAAGCCCTGAACAATGTCTCGCTCGCGATCGAAGAAGGATCGTTCTTTGTTGTCCTGGGGCCATCGGGGTGCGGGAAATCGACATTGCTGCGCGCGATTGCCGGTCTGGAACCGATCGATACAGGCGAAATCTCGCTTGGGTCCCAACTGGTCGCACGTGACGGTTTTCACATGGCTCCGGAAGAACGGGGTGCCGGTGTCGTTTTTCAGTCCTATGCCCTGTGGCCGCACATGAGTGTTTCGGGAAATGTTGCGTTTCCCCTTGAAACGACCGGTAAGAGCCGCTCTGAAACCAATGCGCGGGTTGCCGAATGCCTGGAAACCGTTGCGTTGACGTCCTTCGCGCGGCGCAAACCTGCAGAATTGTCCGGCGGTCAGCGGCAAAGGGTTGCGCTGGCAAGGTGCCTGGCGCAAGGAGCGGAAACCGTGCTGATGGACGAGCCGCTCGCCAATCTCGACCCGCATTTGCGCAGCGTCATGGAAGAGGAGCTCGCAGCTTTTCACAAGGCCAGCGGCGCGACTTCGATGTTCATCACACATGACCAGCGGGAAGCAATGGCACTTGCCGACAAGGTGGCGGTCATGTGGGATGGTGAAATCCTGCAAGTCGACGAACCGGACCTCATCTACCGCCGACCTAATTCAATCCGGGTGGCCGGCTTCATCGGACGAAGCAGTCTCGTACCTGCACGCGTCGAGTCGGTCGACGGGGAAGAGGCACGTGTCACAATCGGTGCGTTTTCATTCGAAGCAGACTGTGCCGTGGGGACCCGAAGCGGGCCGTCCACGCTGCTGTTGCGTCCCGAACATCTCGTGCTGGCGACAAGCCGGCGAGGCTTTGCTGGAACTGTCGTTCGAACAGTCTATCGCGGCGGGTCCTGGGATGTCTTCGTGAAAGCAGACGGTGTTGAAGAACCCTTGATGATGATGCTTTATCGAAAGGCTGATCCCGGCGAGACCTTGCAGTTGGACATTCTGCGCGGCTGGGTCCTGCCGCATTAGGCGAAGGAGATAGATCCAATCGTATGTCCCGCCTTGGTGCCCGCGCGCTTCAATTTCTCCAGGGGATTGTTCCGGCCGGGACATGCCGAGCAAGAAAGTTCATGGCCAGCATGATGACCATGGTCGCGGCCACGACGACGACGGACATCGCAGCGGCAAGGGTTGTGTAGCCGCCGTCCTCGTAGTTGAAAATCGTTGTCCCGATCGTTTCGTTGCCGGTCGACCACAACAGCGCCGAGACCGTGACTTCGTTATAGGCCGTCAGGAAAACGAGAATGGCGCCAGATGCAGCCGACGGTGCTGCAAGCGGTGCAAAGATGCGGCGCATGCGGCGGAAGAAACCGGCGCCGGAGACGCGTGCGGCGTCTTCAAGCGCGCCGTCCATCTGAAGAAACGCAGCAGCGACGGGCTTCAGACCGACAGCCAGGAATACGGAGACATAGGCGATCAGAATGATCCACAAGGTGCCGTAGAGCGAGACGTTGAGAACCGGCAGAGGCCGGATGAAGGCCAGAATGAATGCGATCGACATGACAAGTCCCGGCACGGCGAAGGCGATCTCCGACTGGCCGAAAACAAAAGCAGCTATCCGTCTGTTAGTCCTGTGCCTGTGCGCGAGAAAATATCCGAGAAAGAGGCTGGCGGCTGCGATGAGCAGGGCGGCGAACCCAGCGATGAAAGTCGAATTGGCAAAAGCCCTCAGGGTTACGCTTTGGCGCCACAGAACCTCGGTGAAGTTCTCCAGTGTCAGCGTCTCGCCCGAGAGCGGCAATCCATAGGTTTTGACAAGCGATGTCGCCAGGAGGGATGCGGCCGGCAAAAGCAGAACTCCGGCGACAAACACCCACACTATCGCTTCAACAAAGGGCCGCTTGCGCCCGAGTGAAATCGCCAGCGGATCCTGAGGAAGGCCAATTAGGCTGGAGCGCATGCGTCGCTGAAGAAGGCTTTGAAGGAGGATTGCAGCCAGAGCGACGACGGCGAGAATGACGGAAATCACGGCGACATTCGGTAGAATGTCCGGTCCGAAGCTTGCCAAGCGCCGCCATACCAGAACAGGCAACGTGGTGTAGCGTGCAGGGATCCCGATCAGCGCATTGATTCCGAAATTGCCGAGCGCGGCTACAAAGGCAAGCGCGAAGCCTGCCAGGAGCGAGGGACCGAGAAGCGGCAGCGTAATCCTGCGCAAAAGCGTCCAGGTGCCCGCGCCGGATATTCTGGCTGCATCCGAAAGCTCCCGCGGGAACGACCTGAGCGCTGCGCGCACAAGCAGAAAGACGAGCGGACTGTGTTGCAAGGTCAGAAGGAGAACGAGCCCTTCGCGCGAATAAAGCGGATGGGTTGAGCCGAGTTCCGGTGCGATTCCGAGCCAGCGCAGGATGGGGCTTGCCGGTCCCAGTGCCTGGATCCAGGCGATCGCGGTCACGTGGGGCGGTATCATCATCGGCAAGAGCAGCAGGAAAACCAGAATGCCCTTTGCGCGGATGTCGGTCAGGCCGACAAGCAATGCGAGCGCGGTTCCAAGGAGTGTTGCGGCGAGTGCAGAGTAAACGCTGCTTTCGATCGAATTCCAGAGCGCGCGCTGAACGGAACGGCTTTGGACGGCTTCAATCAGCGGGCCGAGGTCAATCCCGCTATCGGTGGTAAGGC
The DNA here is from genome assembly GCF_040530035.1 of Roseibium sp. HPY-6. Classification (NCBI taxonomy): domain Bacteria; kingdom Pseudomonadati; phylum Pseudomonadota; class Alphaproteobacteria; order Hyphomicrobiales; family Stappiaceae; genus Roseibium; species Roseibium sp. HPY-6. The sequence continues at coordinate 2,151,687 of NZ_JBEWCD010000001.1, read as the reverse complement.
CCGTCTTGAAAAGCAAAAGAAGCGGCAGACCGCAAATGGCCGTTGCACCGACAACCAGCGCGACAAGAGTTGTTTTTTCTGAGGTTGAGGACGCGTGCACTTAGCCCGAATGGTGTCGATTGAAGGATGGGCGGCGTCAGCGAAAAGCGCACCGATGCCGCCCAAGCGAGATTTTTGTTAGCCGCCGAAGATCTCGGTGAACTTTAGCTTATTGGCCTGGTCCTGCTCAAGCGCATTGACAGGATCGAAATCCATCAGCTTGATGGCGTCGCGCGCCGGAAACCCTTTAGGAGCTGCGACCGCAGGGTGAGCCGGCAGGTAGCCTTGAGAGGAGGCAAGCTTTTGACCTTCTTCGGAAATCAGAAAGTCCACGAACGCCTTGGCGGCATCAGGGTTTTGAGCCGTGGACAGGATTGCAACCGGTTCGGTCACGGCCGAGACGCCTTCTTCCGGGAAAACGAATTCGACCGGTGCACCCTTCAGTTTTTCACGGATCGGCAGGAAATCGACGACGAAGCCGTAGAGTTTTTCACCGCCTGCGATGGCCTTGTACGTGCCGCCATTGCCGCCTTTCGGGTTCGCGCCCTGATCCGCCAGACCCTCATAATAGGCCCAGCCCAGATCCGGGTTTGATGTCAGCGCCGCCATGTGGATCGTCGCGGCGCCGGAGGTCAATGGAGACGGCATGGCCAGTTTGTCCTTGGCTTCTTCCTTCAGGAGATCCTTGTAGGAAGACGGCTTCATCGGGGCGTTCGTGTTGTAGACGATGCCGCTGGTGATCAGCTTGGTGGAGAAGTAGGTCTTGTCGTCATCCATGATGGCCGGGTCATAGGCGGAGACATCGGCACCTTCGTGTGCCATCAGACGGCCTTCCTGCTTCAGTCCTTCCATGGTCACCATGTCGGCGATCAGAAGAACGTCCGGCTTGGGTGCTCCTGCCTCGAATTCCGCGCGCAGTTTCGCCATCATCTTCGTGGTGCCGTCACGAACCCACTCGACGTCCACACCGGGATGTTTTGCGGTGAACGCGTCAACCGTTGCCTGGGCATCCGCATTCGGCTGGGAGGTATAAAGCACGAGCTTTCCAGCCACGTCGTCGGCATAAGCGGCGGTGGACGCCGCGACAAGGAAGCCGGCAGCAATCAGTACATTCTTCATCAGACAAATCCTTTGAGCAGAATTGCGCGAGAGCGCGAGTGGACTGTGGTTAGCAGGCTTATGTGACAGTATTTTTCGAACACTTGGTATTATTGCTGCCGAACGGAAATTTTCGATTTGAAAGCTCAGGGTTAGCGCGCGCACGGCGAACAAATGCTGCCCGTGCCGTATCTCGTGGTCTGCGGGCATTGCCCAGGCGGGACAGGTCGGCTATCACCGCGGGACCGGACAATAAATCGATTTGAGAAAGGCTCCCTTTATGAGTTCACACGGTGCTGTAGCGGAAATCGGCCTGATCGGCCTGGGCACAATGGGCGGGAACCTTGCTCTGAATATTGCTGAAAACGGATTTCAGATCGCAGTTTACAACCGGACGACGGAAAAGACCGATCAGTTCATAACAAAGGCCGGGGATCTTTCCGCGAAACTTGTGCCGTCGAAAACGCTTGCAGACTTTGTTGCCTCTATCAAGACGCCGCGTGCGGTCATCCTGATGGTACCGGCCGGTGAGGCGGTCGACGCGCAGATTGAAGCCCTGCGTCCTCTGCTCGATCCGCAGGACCTGATTATCGATGCGGGCAACGCCAACTATCACGACACTAACCGCCGCGCCAAAGAAGCCGATGAAAAAGGCCCGCGCTTCCTGGGAATCGGCGTATCCGGTGGTGAAGAGGGCGCACGTTTTGGCCCATCGATCATGGGCGGCGGCGCGAATGACGCCTGGGGCCAGGTCGGCCACATTCTGGAAGCCATCTCCGCAAAATATGAAGGCGAACCCTGCGCGGCTCATCTGGGAGAGGCGGGTGCCGGGCATCTCGTGAAAACCGTTCACAACGGCATTGAGTATGCCGATATGCAAATGATCGCGGAAGTGTACGGCGTCATGCGGGACGGTTTCGGAATGTCCGCGCAAGAAATCGGCGCCGTGTTCGAAGACTGGAATGGTGGCATTCTGCAGTCCTATCTGATCGAAATCTCGAGCAAAGTCGCCAAGACCGCCGATCCGGAGAGCGGTGCGCCGATGCTCGACATCATTCTGGACCGGGCAGGGCAGAAGGGCACCGGCCGCTGGACAGCCATCGAAGCGCTGATGCTTGGCACGCCGGCAAGCACAATTGAAGCTGCTGTCGCCGTGCGCAACATGTCGTCCCGGCTCGATGAGCGAAAGACGGGCGAAACGGCCTTCGGTGCAGCTCCGCAGCCCATGGACCGCAGCCTGGTCCGCATCAATGCCCTTGAAGCTGCGCTGGTTGCGGGAAAGATCGTCTGTTATGCGCAGGGTTTCGATCTTATTCTGGAGGCAGCAAAACAATACGGTTGGGCAATGCCACTGCCGAAGATTGCCAAGATCTGGCGGAACGGCTGCATTATCCGGTCTGCAATGCTCAACGATATGTCGTCAGCGCTTGCCGATGATGACGCACGTAATCTGATGCTGGCGCCATTTTTCTCGGCAAAACTGAAAGAGACCGAAGGCAGCCTGCGTCAGGTCGTTGCGCAGGCAGCGCTTCACGGTCTGCCGGTGCCGGCCCTTTCGGCAGCGCTGTCCTATTTCGACATAATGCGCACGGCGCGCTCGACAGCGAACATGCTTCAGGGGCAACGCGATTTCTTCGGAGCGCACGGGTTTGAAAGAACCGACAAGGACGGTGGCGGTTTTCACGGTCCTTGGGCCATGGGCTAAAACAAAATGGCCTCCGCAGGGTGCTGCGGAGGCCATTTTGTATTTTGAAAAGCCTGGTTTTGTCAGCTGGCAGCCTGCAGTCCTGCGTCCATCAGGGCCTTGATCTGCTGTTCCCCGGTGCCTGCAACCAGTCGGCCGAGTTCCTTGTTGCCTTTCAAGACAAGCAACGTGGACCGACGCGGGATCTGGCGTGACGTGGTGACTTCATGGCGCCGGTAGTCGTCCCAGTCGACGCGTACGAACACGATTGCCTCGTCATAGGCCGGGTTTGCTTGCCTGAGCGCGGTGATGACACGCTCCTGACGCGCGCAGGTTCCGCACCATGATGCGGAATAGTCCACGAAAACGATCTTGCCACTGGCGAGATGCTTTTGAATAAGGCCGGGTGTGTAGTCGACCATCGAACCGGCGAATGCCGGAGCCGACAGAGTGGCTGTGGCGAGGGCAGCGCCCGCTGTTGTTAAGAGAAAGTGACGGCGATTCATAGTTTTCCTTTCCCGATACGATCAGAACCGGACTGATAGATCCTGAAGCCAGATCGGCATGACACTCATGGCCCATGCATCAAACATGTGGTGCACGTTCAAGAGGAGCAACACGCCTACCGTGATGAATACGAATCCCATGATGGGTTTGGATTTCTCCGCGATACCGCGAAGTTTGTCGGTCCTCCGGCGCAGGGTTTCTCCCGCCCCAAGACCGAGCCCGACAATCAGCGTCGAAACGCCGAGCGCGAAAAAACACATGATCAGTGCAGCCCAAAGCAGGCTTTCCCCTTGCGAGGCAAGCGCGATGGCGCCCCCAAGTGTCGGACCGATACAGGGAGACCAAACGGCCCCAAGCAACGCGCCACCCAGAAACTGGCCCCGCAGGCCGTTCGTATCCGTGTTTTGCAGCTTCTGGTCTGCAGACCCTGCCAGACCGGCGGCAGCAAGTTCGAACCGCTGATTGAACGCCGGAACCAGCAGCACAAGGCCGAACACAATCATGAGTGACGCCCCAGCCTTCGCCATCACGTCTTCGGTCAAACCGATTGCGTAGCCAAATGTCGACACCAGCATGCCGAATGTCACGAAGGAAAGGCTCATTCCCGCGGCAAGGGCAAGCGGCGCACGCCTGTCCGCATTGAGAGCGGAGGCAAGCACAATCGGCAGGACCGGCAGCACGCACGGGTTTATCAGCGTCAACAGGCCGGCAAGATACGCCAGCGGAAGTTCGAGCATGTCGTCAATGCACCTTTGCCAGGACCAGGGTCATATCAACAATTACAGATCTCTGGCGCATTAGTTAGGCAAAGCGGCCTTAACTGTCCTCTAAACCCTCATCACAAAATTGTGGGTGACAAACGATGCAAGTACGTTTGCTTTATTGCGCCAAACCAAGCGCGGCCATATTCGCGATCGATGCAGGCAGCCCCGAATGATCGCGGAGTTCGATAATGAGACGCGGCTCACTCTCGAGTTTTGACAGTGCACCGAAGACCGAGTGCCAGTTGATCGTGCCCTCTCCCAGGACCCAGTGACGGTCGGCATAGCCGTCCGCATCCTGAAGGTGAATGTGGCGCAGGGTGTTGCCGGCAGCTTTGACGTAATAGTCGACGGGTGGTGCTCCCGTTGATCCATGCGCGTAGTGTGCGTGCCCGGTATCGATTGAAACCTTTACCGACTGGGAGGCGAAGCTTTCCGCCAGCTCGATACGTGCGTGCGGGTCCTTGTCTTCGATATTCTCAAGCACCAGTTCGCAGCCGATTGCCTCAGCTCGCCTGACCGCATCCTTCATGGTCAGGTGACAGAGCTCGATCTTGCGCGCACGGGCGTTTTCGTAATTGTCGAGATTGTTGTGATCCCAGGTCGAGTAGGGGCTATGGACGACCATATGCGTGCCGCCAAGCGCCTCGCAGACGTCAAGCCCCTGAAGCAGGCGTTTTCTGACGACTTCGCGGACATCCACATCGACCGTGTCGATGGCAAAGCCCCAGAAGGGGCCATGAATTCCGACGCGGCCTTCATGGCCTTCCAAGAGGGTTTTCGCCCGCTCAACAAGCGGCATCCAGTCACCGTTCAGGACCTCGCCGGCACTAAAGTCCTGGAGCTCCAGATCCCTCGGCTTCTCAAGCATGAGCTTGCGATGGGTTTCAAGTGCGTTGACGGTGAGCGCAGCGCCAAGGATCGGAAGGTCTGACATGAGATACCTGCTGATTGAGAAAATGCCAGTGCTTGATAAGGCGGGTTCCTTGACATTATTGCGACGCAGGTCTCAGGAGCAATCAGTATCCACGGTTTCGGTCGACGTGGTCCGGTATTGTCCCTTCTGTGAGGAATTGGCGAATGTGGTCGGCAACGATTTTCGAGGCGGTGCTGGTGATTGTCGGCGCAGAAATATGCGGCAGGACGGTGATCTTGTCATGCTGCCAAAGGGGGCTCTCCGGAGGGAGCGGTTCTTCGTCGAACACGTCCAGAACGGCGTGCGACAGCTGATCCCGATCAAGTGCGGCGCGCAGGGCATCGACGTCGATGATGGGCCCGCGGGCAAAATTGATCAGAGCTGCGTTCTTCTTGCAGTATTCGAACTCAGCCGCGCCCAGCATGCCGCGGGTCTCTGCGGTCAGGGGTGTCAAAACAACCAGGATGTCGGATTGCTCAAGAACAGGGATCAATCCTTGAGGCCCGCCGAAGCACTTGATGCCAGCCAGGTCTTTTTCGCTTCGGCTCCAACCAAGGACCGTGAACCCGTTGGCACTCAGGCGCTGGGCCGACGCGCTTCCGAGTTTTCCAAGCCCCAGCACGCCAACCGTGCGTTCGGCGGGCGTTTTCAGGAAGTGTTCCTGCCAGACTGCCTGCCGCTGCTGCATCCTGTAGCGCGGCATGTCCCGATGGAGATAAAGTGTCCAGGCCAGAACCGCTTCTGACATTGTTTCGGCCATCTGCGGGTCGGCGAGGCGAACGATGCGTGGGCCGTCGGGCGGTAACTCTGTCATGAGCCGTTCGACACCGGCCCACAAGCTCTGAACCCAGACCAGATTAGGTAGAGCGGCGACATCCGCCGGGTCCGGATTAGCGACGATGGCTACTTTGGCGCCAGAGCGCTCCCTGTCCGTGAGGTCGCTGACATGTTTGACGACAGCAAATGCTTCCAGCGCATTGGCGAGGTCCCTCTGCCAGACGTCCTTTTCATGGGAGTTTGCTTCTGGCACGAATGGAATCACCGGCTTCATAGTGAAGTGTCTCCTGAAGGCCTGGCAGGCGCAATCGGCCTCTCGGGCGAGGTTGGAAAGGTATAGGGAGACTTATGGCACGAAATGCGGCCCATACAAGCAGGGCTGCTTTATTCCCCTAGAACTGGTGCAAGCCAAGCGTGGCAAGTGAGCGCCAGAGTTTCCGCGTTCTGTTATCGGGTTCAGCCGTGTCCGGATTGTCTTGACCCCCGGTCCGATAAGGCCAATCGACCCAGTTGATCGACTTTTTAGGGTTTGCCTGATAGCCGAGAGGTGCGGTTTCCGTGGGGCTTGCGAGGTCCGACTGATCCGTATCGTTTTCGGTTGGAGCCAGCCTCAAATCCCAGGAGTTAAACTCCGGCACGATACGTGCAACCGGCGCAGGCCGATCCTCGATGATGGAAAAATGCCGTGGCGCGAGGCGGCCAATGTTGGCCAGCAGAAAGAAATCGGCGATCCGGGCGTCGTATCGTGCGCGCACGAAGTCGACCTGACTCAAAAGAAGTTCCCGTTCGCCGTCCAACACATCGAGCAGGGACCTCTGGCCGCTGTCGAACTCGACCTGGAGGCCTTTGACCGCCCGTCTATTGGCCGCGATTGCACGTTTTTCTGCCTTCGCGCGTCGCTGGGATGCGCTGCGTTGCCTCATCGCCCTGATGACGTTTTCCCGGATGATCTGCTGGGTGTCATCCAGCTCGTACTCTTCCTGCGCGGCGGTGAATTTCGCACGCCGGACCGCAGCGACGTTGCGTCCGCCGGTGAACAAGGGCGCCGTGACACGCAGACCGAGCCGAAATTCTTCGTCGCTTTGGTCAGACAGGTCGTCCTGGTAGCCGTTCTCCCACGCACTTTCGAGAGCAACGCGCGGCAGCATGTCGCCAACGGACGCCCTCGCGGCATACCTGGCCGCACGTGCATCTGCCGTCGCAGCCCGGATCGAGGGGTTGCTTTGCAAAGCAATGGAAATGGCATCGTCTTCGTCCGAAGGAAGGATCGACTTCGGAACGGCCGGCCATCCGAGTTTGCCGGGCTTTTGACCCGTGAGCCGTTCGAACAGGGCTTCTGAGGCTTCAAGGTCACCAACAGCCTGATCGCCGTTGCCCTGCGCCTCCGCCAAGCGGGCAAGAGCCTGCTCGATATCAGTTCTGGTCGCATCACCGGACCTATATCGCACACGGGCCGCATTCACTTCCCGCTGGACGACCGCGGTATAAGCCTTGAGGCGGCTTAGTATTTCCCGGTCGTGAACAACACGCAGATAGGCGTCGGCCGTGTTGAGCATCAATGTCTGTTCAACACTGATCAGCTGGCTGCGTCCCGCGGCGGCTTCCTCATGGGCCTGGTTCAGCCGGTTCACTCCGGCCAGGCCCTGAAAGAGTGTTTGAGAGACCGTAAGGTTAAGTTCGTGGCTAAACTCTTGGTCGCGAGAGTTGGTACTCTCCAAGTTGTAGGCATTTTGTTCTGCGAGATAAGATCCCGTGACCGTCGGAAGAAACTCTGAACGTGCCGTCCATACGCCTTGGTTCGTCGCCTGATAGCGCGACCTTTCTGCTTTCAGACGCGGATTGACCGCATACGCGGAGGACATGGCTTCTTCAAGAGTTTGAGCAACAGCAAAGGTTGCTGTGAGACACAGCACGACCAGAGACAGTCCGGCAAGCGAAATTGCCGGGCAGATCCTGATCCCTCGCAATAGCTCCTGAGGGTCGAAGAAGAGTGTCATTGCAGCGCCATTTTTGTTATCTGCTGCAAAAGTAAATTTACATGGTTAACCAATCGTAATTTCGGTGCCGGAATTGCTAGTGAAATTCATGTAAATTCGCCCGCGTTAAAAATACCCATGATTGAATTAAGTTTTATTTTTCCAATTCTTCTGAATTATTCTAAGTATAAATTTTCAGTTTTTATTTTAAGATGATATAAAAATGGGTTCTTGTTGATTTTTACGAAATAAAACTACCGATTAATTCTATTTGGATATCTGTCTTGAGGCGATTTATTCAATCAAATCCGATGGGATGGTCGCTCTGAGCTCTCGATGTTGTTCGATTTCTACAGGCGTCGAGTTTCAGCACTACTCTATTCGCTCATTCCAAAGGAGGATTGCAAAATGCAATGTCGCGTTCTGCTGCTCTGTTTCCGAAAATGCACTGCGTCGGCAAAAGTGTAAAAAACCGAACCACTCGCCCTTGTACCAAACGGCACGAATTGATGATTTTTTCAGAAAAAAGATAAGTACTTTTTACGGTGAAGTTGTCAAAGCTGTAATCAATTTTCCCTTATTTTTCAATGCGTAGGACCTGAAGCGGTAACGCGCCCTCGAAGACTTTTTCGAAAACACTCAGTTTTTCATAAAATTTTATCGTTATTATTATCAATGCTGAATTGATTTTTTTGCAAAACATACCCACCCGGCCGTCGCAGTTACGCAGTCCGGCCAATGCTTATGTGATTTCTGTCATTAGGTGCTGAAAGCCTCGGGCAATGTTAGCGAAAATCAAATTTACACAGGTCGACAGCGCCTATGGTCGGCTCAAAAACGAGATTCTTCAGGGTGTTTTGCCGCCCGGCTACCAGGCGCCGGAACCGGACATCGCCAACCGTTTGGGAATGAGCAGAACGCCGGTCCGGGAGGCGCTCATACGCCTTGAAGCGGAGGGCCTAGTCGATCTTGTGCCGAGGCGCGGCGCCCGTGTGGTCGCCATATCGCGAAAAGACATTTGCGAGATTTTCGAAATCCTGGCGGCGCTCGAGTCGCTTGCCGCCGGCGCGGCCGCTCGCGTTGAGACAGAAGACTTGCACCTGGATGATATCGGCCGCGTGCTTTCGGAAAGCGGTTCAGCGCTCGCCTCCAGTGATATCGGGGCCTGGGCAAATCTGGATGACACGTTTCACAGGCTGCTTGCAGGGCTCTGCGGCAATGTCCGCCTGGAAGCCGAAATCGCCGGGTTCCTCGATCAGATCTACCGTGCCAATACGGTGTTGCTGCGCCTGAACAAGGCACCTGCTGCCAACGTGGATGATCACCGGAAAATCGTCGAAGCCATCGCACGGGGCGATGATGTGACCGCGTTCGAATGCGCACGGCAGCATCGTTTGAGCGGGCTGAAGACCATGAAGACGCTGTTGCAGACCAGTGGCCTTTCACAGGTTTAGGCCTTGGACTTGCTGCTGTTTTCTGAAGGCGGCGTGGGCGTTGACGTTAGCGGCCCGGAGCCGGCCCTGTCGACTGGCCCACGATAAGTTCGGCATCTAGATGGAGCGATGAAGGTGGCCGCTTTGGATCGGCAACAATGTCGAGAAGCAGCTCCGCAGCCCTTTGGCCGGCATACCTCACGGAAGAACGGGTGCATGTAAAGATCGGCACTTCACCGCTGTTGGGCAGGAACGACAGGGCATCGTCATGCGTGATGATCGAAACATCCTTGCCGGTCTCCAGACCGCATTGACCGATTGCGCGGGCAACCCCAATCGCGGAAATCATCGACGATACCAAGAATGCTGTCGGCGGTTGGTCGGATTTCAGCATTTCCATCGCATTGTCGCAGCCATAGGGCTCGGTCATGTCCGAACTGCACATGATGGCGGTGTCCGGTTCAAGGCCGCGGGCGGCAAGCGCATCTTCGAAGCCCTTGCGTCGGCGGCGGGCAAAGTCCATGTGTTCGAGCCCGTTGAGAAGCGCAATTCGTTTGTGCCCGAGGTCCAAAAGCAGGTTCGTCGCCCTTTCAAAGGCGCGGCGATTGTTCATGTCGATCCAGGATGTTTCCTGTTCAGCGCCCGGTATCCTGCCATGCACCACGAAGGGCAGGTTGATTGCCTTTAACAATTCGTGACGTTTTTCGTTAGCCGCCGGTCCGTGAATGATCACACCATCGGCTTTCTTCCGTGTTGCAATCTGCCGATAGGCGTCCTCTTCGTGATCATCCTCAACCACGGATATGATCATGTCGTAGCCGTGTTTTGAATATGTTTCTCCTGCTCCGGCAATGAATTCCAGGAAGATCGGGTTCATCATCTCGTGGATGGATCTGGGGATGACATGTCCGATGGCCATGGAGCGTCCGGTCGCCAGACGCCTTGCCTGACTGTTGGGAGCATAGCCGAGCTTATCGGCCATTTCGGCAACCCGGCGGCGGGTCTCGGCGCTGACTTCGGGATATCCGTTCAAGGCCCGGCTGACTGTCGTCTGTGAAAGATTCAGCCGATTTGATAATTCCTTGAGATTTACACCCTTGCTCATGCTGGCCCAAAACGCTTTGAAAGCGACCTCCCATCAGGCTGTTATTGAAATGCAACATTAAATCGTGTGTTGTTCGCTTGACAAGAGCGAAGTGTACAGACATCTTTAGGATCAAATCCAAAGCGGTTTGGATGCCGAGTTCCGGTTGGTTTGCTGCACGGAGGAGGAGCCTCGGTATTGCTGCCGGTGGGTGAGGTGTGCCACTTTAAAGGGAATGTCCCACCAAAGGGACAATCTGGGAGGACTGACATGAAATCACGTTTGATGGCCTGCGCTGCAGGCTTGGCGCTAAGCGTATCGCTGGGTTTTGGCGGCGCGAGTGCAGCGGACCTGAAATTTGCTCCGGGTGAAGGGCCCTTCAATTGGGACAGCTACAATGCCTGGGCTGAAAGCGCGCCTGATCTGAAAGGTCAGACGGTTACGATTGCCGGCCCCTGGCTGCAGCCTGAAGACGGGTACTTCCGCAACGTTCTTGCCTATTTCACCGAAGCCACCGGGGCAGAGGTCATCTACACCGGATCCGACTCTTTCGAACAGCAGATCGTCATTGATGCGGAAGCCGGTGCGGCTCCGAACATTGCTGTCTTCCCGCAGCCTGGCCTTGCCTCCGATATGGCCTCGCGCGGCCTGTTGCAGCCGCTGCCGGAAGGCATGGCAAGCTGGGTTGGCGACAACTATGGCGCCGGTGACAGCTGGGTCAATCTTGGAACCTATAAGGATGCCGACGGCAACGATCAGCTCTTCGGCTTCTTCTACAACGTCAATGTGAAAAGCCTCGTCTGGTACGTTCCCGAGAACTTTGAAGATGCCGGATACGAAGTGCCGGAATCGATGGAAGATCTCAAGGCGCTGACAGAACAGATCGTTGCCGATGGCGAAACACCTTGGTGCATCGGTCTGGGTTCGGGCGCTGCCACAGGGTGGCCGGCGACCGACTGGGTCGAGGACATGATGCTGCGGACACAGCCGGCAGACGTCTATGACCAGTGGGTGACCAACGAAATTCCGTTCGACGACGAGCGGGTTGTTGCCGCCATCGAGGAGTTCGGCTGGTTCGCACGGGACGACGACAAGGTTGCCGGCGGTGCTGATGCCGTCGCATCGACTGACTTCCGCGACAGCCCCAAAGGCCTCTTCTCTTCACCGCCGCAATGCTATCTGCACCGTCAGGCTTCCTTTGTGCCGGCCTTCTTCCCCGACGGGGTCGAGTTCGGTGCCGATGTCGATTTCTTCTATCTACCTGCCTATGCCGGCAAGGATCTCGGCAATCCGGTTCTTGGTGGCGGCACACTGATGGCGGTCACGAAGCCATCTGACGCTACGACCGAGCTGATGAAGTTCTTCCAGTTGCCGCTGTCACACGAAGTCATGATGGCCCAGACCGGCTTCCTGACGCCGCACAAGGGTGTCAATCCGGAAGCTTATCTGAACGACACGTTGCGCGGTCAGGGCGAAATTCTCGTCAATGCCACCACTTTCCGCTTTGACGGGTCCGACCTGATGCCGGGCGGCGTCGGTGCAGGCACATTCTGGACCGGCATGGTTGATTACACCGGTGGCAAGGACGCCACGGCGGTTGCCGGTGAGATCCAGAAAAGCTGGGACGCTCTCAAGTGATCTTGCAGTGGCCGGGCCCTGCAACAGGTCCGGCCACTGTCGACTGATACGAAAGCGCACTTAACGCTCCTTTTTCCCCAAGACAGGTTTCGCCCGGACATGCCGGGAACGATCTGCAATGACTAAAGGGATGGATCGGCCATGTTTTCGGATAACCCGGCGCTCTACGGGCTGACGGTAATTGTAGTCGGTGTCGGCGGCTGCCTCGGATACTTCTTTTTATCGAACCTGTTCCTCGACAAGGTCCTTTTTCCGGCTTCTGGTCCGAATGCCGGCCGGAACATAAATCGTGCGAACATGATCCGCCCCTGGCTGTTTCTGTTTCCAGCCCTGTTCGCGTTGATGCTCTATCTGGCCTACCCGGTCTTTGAGACCTTGCGTCTCTCGCTGACGGACAGAGATCAGGGCGGCGCGTTCGTCGGCTTCGCAAACTACAGTCAGATGATGGCCGAGCCGAAATTCTGGGAAGCCGTGCGGAACAACATGCTCTGGCTGATCGTCGTTCCGGCCATTTCAACGGCGTTTGGGCTGCTTGTTGCCCAGCTGACGGACAGGATCAAATGGGGCAATCTGGCCAAATCCCTCATTTTCATGCCGATGGCAATCTCGTTTGTCGGTGCCTCGGTGATCTTCAAGCTGATTTACGATACGCGTCCTGAAGACCAGAACCAGATAGGCATCCTGAATGCGGTCTGGCTTAAGTTCGACGGAGGCATCGGATCGGTGCTGCTCTTGCAGGTTCTGCCGTCCATGCTGCTGGTCGGTTTCGTGGTGATCGTTGCTTCGGTTGCCTGGTCCTTCGTCCGGGCAATCGTTGCCAAAGGCGAAGATCATTCTGGGTGGCTGTTGCCTTTGCGCCTTCTGGTGGCTGTTGGTGCCTTGTGGCTCATCTGGATGTCGCTCAGTTCGCTGGTTGGCCTTTGGGTCGGTGAACTGCCCTATGGCGAAGCACAAACCTGGTTGACGGTTCCCCTGTGGAACAACTTCTTCCTGATGGTGGTGTTGATCTGGATCCAGACCGGATTTGCGATGGTGATCCTGTCTGCCGCCTTGCGGGGCATTCCCGAAGAGACGATTGAAGCTGCCATCATAGATGGGGCAAATCCGTTCCAGATCTTCTTCAAGATCAAGGTCCCGCAGATCATGGGAACCATCGTTGTTGTCTGGACGACGATCACGCTGACGGTCCTGAAGGTCTTTGACATCGTCTTTGCGATGACCAATGGCCAGTGGGAAACCCAGGTTCTTGCCAACTACATGTACGACAAGCTGTTTCGTGCGAATGACTGGGGCGTCGGTTCGGCAAGCGCGATCATCATCATGTTGCTCGTGACGCCAATCCTCGTCTGGAACGTCTACAACGCCCGGAAGGAGATGAAGTGATGGCCAGCATTGCCGGTAAAAAGTCCGGACTGACATGGGCAGTCCATATCTCCGTCGCCTTGCTCGTGCTGCTCTGGTTGTTTCCGACGATCGGTCTGTTCGTGTCGTCCTTCCGGACTGCGGATCAGATCTCAAGTTCCGGATGGTGGGCCGCACTGTTTCCGGCGGAGCAGAACGAAGTCTACCGGGCTGCAGATCCCGACGACAACCGGGTCGCGGATGGGGACATGTTTGTGGTCACCGGAAACATTTTCGAGGGAGCGCCGCGCGAGATCCGTGCCTGGGGCATTTCATCCAGAGATGTCTCTGCCTATCAGCCCGGTGACACCGCCGAAATGAAAGACGGCGAAAGCGTGACCCTCCAGCCTGACGGAAGTTATGTCTGGCGGGGTAATGACAAGCAACTCTCCGGTCGCGGACAGCGAATATTCATAACTGCCACGGTGCCGCCTGAGTTCACGCTCGACAACTACACCACGATCCTCTTTTCGGGGTCGGGCCAGGACAATATGGCCAAGGCGTTCTTCAATACGCTGACCGTGACGATCCCGGCAACGATCATTCCGATTGTGGTGGCAGCCTTTGCGGCTTACGCCCTTGCCTGGATGGAGTTTCCCGGGCGTGCGATCCTCATCGCGGCTGTGGTTGGAATGCTGGTCGTCCCGCTGCAGCTGGCGCTCATTCCGCTGCTGAGGCTGCATCTCGGTATCGGGATCGGCAAGGGGTATCTGGGCGTCTGGCTTGCGCATACTGCCTTTGGCATGCCGCTCGCAGTCTATCTGCTGCGAAACTACATGGTCGGTCTGCCACGGGACATTATCGAGAATGCGAAGGTAGACGGTGCGACCGATTTCCAGATCTTTACCAAGATCATCATTCCTCTCAGTTTCCCGGCGCTGGCGTCCTTTGCGATCTTCCAGTTCCTGTGGACCTGGAACGATCTTCTGGTTGCAAAGGTGTTCCTGATTGACGCGACGGGTTCGACAACGGTGATGACGAACCAGATCGTCGAGTTGCTGGGGACCAGAGGTGGCAACTGGGAGATCCTTGCAACAGCCGCATTCGTGTCGATTGCCGTACCGCTTGGCGTGTTCTTTGCGATGCAACGGTATCTGGTGCGCGGCCTGCTCGCAGGATCGGTCAAGTAACATGAACAAGAAACAAATTGGGGAGCAGCCGGCATGACCTCCTTGTCCTTGAAAGATGTCAGCAAATCTTACGGTGAAGTTGAAGTCTTGCGCGACATCAACCTGGAAATCGAACAGGGCGAACTGATCGTGTTTGTCGGACCTTCGGGGTGCGGGAAATCGACCTTGCTCCGCATGATCGCCGGGCTTGAAAAAATCACCGGGGGAACGCTCGAAATCGACGATGTCGTCGTCAACGACGTGCCCCCGGCGCAGCGGGGCATTGCGATGGTGTTCCAGTCCTATGCGCTTTATCCGCACATGACTGTTTACGACAACATGGCGTTTGCCCTGAAGCTTGCGCACAAGTCCAAGGAAGAGATCGACAAGGCGGTCAAAAGCGCCGCCGAGACGCTTCAGCTCACGCAATATCTCGATCGGCTGCCGAAGGCGCTTTCAGGCGGACAGCGTCAGCGCGTTGCGATCGGAAGGTCCATTGTACGCGATCCGAAAGTCTTCCTTTTCGATGAGCCTCTTTCCAATCTGGACGCAGCGCTCCGGGTTGCGACCAGGATCGAGATCGCCCAGCTGAAGGAAAGCATGCCAGAAAGCACGATGATCTACGTGACGCATGATCAGGTCGAAGCGATGACGCTTGCAAGCCGGATCGTGGTGTTGCATGGCGGCGACGTGGAGCAGTTCGGTGCGCCACTTGAACTCTATGAGCGCCCGGCGAACACGTTTGTCGCCCAGTTTATCGGATCGCCTGCGATGAATCTCATCGAGGCAAAAGTCACCGCCACCGGTGACACCACTTCAGTTCAAATGTCTGATGGCGGGCATGCTGATGCGCCAATTGGATCCCGCGACAGTGACCTGGGGAATGTCGTCAAGCTCGGTGTCCGTCCGGAGGATCTGACGGTAACGGAAAGCGATGACTACCTTGTGTCGGCGGAGGTTGAAATTGTCGAAGCACTCGGCGAGACGACAGTGCTTTATTTCAAGTCGCAGAACGGAGGGGAGTCTCTCATTGCAAAGCTTCCCGGAATTCACAAGATCGACAAGGGCACAACAACCCGGCTCACTGCCGTGCAGGACAAACTGCATCTGTTCGACAGCAACGGAAGGTCCTTTTTGTATCGCTAGGGCTGCGTCCTACGGGTGACGGTTGCTAAACAGTCGAAAGTTCCTCCCAGCCCCTGTTTCCCCGTTAAGGGGGGGCAGGGTGCTGGGTGTTTCGCTTTTGAAGCCACAGTGCCGCGAATTCTTGGATCATTTTTGTCGCGGATGCCACGCTTGCACTGTTCCGCCGGTGCGCGTTTTCGAGCCATGGAAACTCCGCATCTGACCGGCTTTTGACACGAAAGCTGTCTGGCCCGGCTGTTTTGTCCCTGCTTATCTCCCTTCAGGTGTCGAGCTGGCTCCAAACTGGCCTTCAAGGCGCGGTTTGTTGCGCGCGCAGCTTCACGCGGCTTCGTAAGTGTCATATCATTTTCATATGAACGTCGAATAAGGTTCATATGAACATGATTTATCCTGCTTTGAATTCGATCGGCTGAAGGTCAGGTCGAGGCGCGTACTAACCAATCTGCTTGGCGAAGCAGCTTTTGCGGGTCAACAGGTATCGGGTCGGAAGCATATGCTTGGTCAGGTAGACATTTCGAAACGACAGGCCGAAATTGCCGATCTCGTGCAAAAGGCCGGTTTTGCGTCGGTGGAGGAGCTTGCCGAGCGATTTGAGGTGACCACCCAGACGATCCGCAGAGATGTAAACGGATTGTGCGAGTTGGGTGTCCTGCGCCGAACACATGGAGGTGTGGAACCTCCCGCACCGGCCTCCAACATTCACTATTCAACACGGCAAATCCTGAACCTTCCCGAAAAGCGGCTTATAGCCAAGCTGGTAGGGGCCAAGATCGAGAACAACCAGTCGGTCGCCTTTTCGATCGGGACGACACCGGAGATCGTCATGCAAGCGCTCACCGGTCATGACAAGCTTGCCGTCTTCACAAATAATCTGAACGTTGCGTTCACCGCCTCCAGCAATCCCTCCTTCCAGGTCACCATCGCGGGCGGACGTCTTCGACACGGTGACCGGGACATTCTCGGCTCGGCGGCGCAGGCCTTCTTTTCAAACTACAAAGTTGACGTCGGGATATTCGGTGTCGCAGGCGTTGATGAAGACGGTACGCTGCTTGATTTCCATGAGGATGAAGTCGCTGCACGCCAATCGATCCTGGCCAATTGCCGTAAGTCCTACCTCGTGCTGGATCACAGCAAGTTTGGCCGGGCGGCTCATGTGCGCGGCGGCCAGCTGAAAGACGTGGATGCGGTTTTCTGCGACCGTCCCGTCCCGGATGCGTTCCTGGAGAGTCTTCGGGGTTCAAAAACCGAGGTTTTTGTCTACGAAGGCGGGGGCGTAGCGTGATGGCAAGCAAGGCCTTGGCAAGTGCCGGCAAACCGATCAGCCTGGACGGCGTTTCGCGGGTCTGGGGCGAAACGATTGCCGTAGACGCCTTGTCCATCGAGATACCGGCGGGTTCCTTCACCGCGCTTCTGGGTCCCTCCGGATGCGGCAAGTCGACCACGCTGCGGATGATTGCAGGCCTGGAGGAGGTCAGTGCCGGCCGCATCCTGATCGGCGGCGATGATGTGACCGGCAAGCCATCTTCCAAACGAGACCTATCGATGGTCTTTCAGTCCTATGCGCTGTTTCCCCATCTCAGCGTTGCGGAGAACATTATTTTCGGGCTCAAGGTGCGCCGCGTGAACCGCAGCGAACGCGACGAGCGCTTGAAAAAAGTTGCCGATCTACTCGGACTGTCGGTTCTGCTCGATCGAAAGCCGGGTCAATTGTCGGGCGGCCAGCAGCAACGTGTCGCGCTTGGCCGTGCAATCATCGGCGAAAAACCGATTTGCCTGATGGACGAGCCGCTTTCCAACCTGGATGCGAAACTCAGGCATGAAATGCGGCTTGAAATCAGGTCTCTCCAGCAACAGCTCGGCTTCACGATGGTCTATGTGACCCACGATCAGGTCGAGGCGATCACCATGGCCGATCAGGTCGTGCTCCTGAACAAGGGACGGCTGGAACAGGCGGCTGCACCACGGGACCTTTACGAGAAGCCTGCAAGCCCGTTTGCAGCCAAATTCATCGGCACACCGCCAATGAACCTGTTTCCGGCCAATACGTTCAAGAAGCTTTGTACGGCACCTGACTTCCAGCTCGGGATACGGCCTGAAGCGATGCGCATGCAGGCCGATGGGCCGATTTCAGCCTCGATACGCGCTGTTGAATATCTCGGTGCGGACACTCTGGCGGATTGCGTTGTTGCCGAGACCGCGTTTCAGGTGAGGCTGCCAACCACGAGACCCGTGCAGCCCGGCGAAACGATTCAGCTGGGTTTTGATCCGGACGCACTACACGTTTTCGACGCCGATACCGGCCGCCGGAGAGATGATCTTATTTCGGAATTCGGAACACTTCTGAATTCCTGACCGACTGCGCGCGCCCGCGTAGACCAGCCGCAATGATGCGGATGTTCAAACCTTAGGAAGTGTAGAGATGTTGAAGTCAACTTTCCTGAAAGCCGTTGCGGCAACGGCTCTTTCTTTCAGCACCTGGGCGTCCGCTCAGGCTGTTGACCTGCAATTTTATTTCCCGGTCGCTGTTGGCGGAAAAGCCGCCGAAACCATCCAGGAACTGACCAACGAATATGTTGCTCAGAACCCGGATGTGAACATTGATGCTGTCTACGCCGGGTCCTATCAGGACACTGTTGCCAAGGCGATCACTGCCTCACGCGGTGGAAACCCGCCTCAGCTTTCGGTGATCCTTTCGGTCGATATGTTCACACTGATTGATGAGGATCTGATCGTTCCCTTTGACGATTACCTCAGCACTGACGAAGACAAGAAGTGGGTCGAAGGCTTCTATCCGGCCTTCATGGAAAACAGCCAGACCGGAGGCAAGACCTACGGCATTCCTTTCCAGCGCTCCACGCCGGTTCTTTACTGGAACAAGGACGCTTTCAAGGAAGCCGGTCTTGACCCCGACGTTGCGCCGGAAAGCTGGGACGAAATGGTCGAGTTCGGCAAGAAACTGACCAAAAAGGACGCCAGCGGAAACGTCACACAATGGGGCGTTCGCATTCCGTCGTCCGGCTTCCCCTATTGGCTGTTCCAGGGTCTGGCGATTGAAAACGGTGCGATCCTTGCCAATGCAGACGGCAACAAGACCAACTTCGATGACCCGAAGGTTGTCGAGGCGCTTCAGTATCTTGTCGACCTGAGCACGAAATATGAAATCATGGCACCTGGCATCATCGAATGGGGCGCGACACCGAAAGCCTTCTTCGAAGGCCAGACGGCGATGATGTGGACCTCGACCGGCAATCTGACGAATGTCCGTGACAACGCACCGTTCGACTTCGGCGTTGCAATGCTGCCGGCAAAGGAAACACGCGGTGCGCCGACCGGTGGCGGTAACTTCTATCTGTTCAAGGGAGCCTCCGACGAACAGAACAAGGCTGCTGTCGAATTCGTTCAATGGATCACGGCCCCTGAGCAGGCTGCCAAGTGGACGATCGCAACCGGCTACGTCGCTCCGCGTCCCGAGACCTGGGAAACCGAAACGATGAAAGCCTATACGGCCGATTTCGCTCCGGCCCTTGTCGCCCGCGACCAGCTCGAATTCGCCAAGGCGGAACTGTCGACCTATCAGAACCAGCGTGTGACGGGCATCTTCAACGATGCGCTTGCTTCCGCGATCACCGGCAAAAAAGACCCGGCAACCGCGCTGAAGGAAGCGCAGACCCAGGCTGACGCGATCCTGGCTGAATATCGCTGACGTCTCGCAAGGGTGGATCGCCGGCCCTGGCCGGCGCTCCGTCAAATCAAAGGCCGCAATCGTGCGGTCAATGCGCTCAAGTCACCTTGGACACTTGCGCTCCCATTTACTCCGGAAGCAAAAGAAATGCGGGCATTCAAACTCAAACGCGATTGGATCAATGGCTGGCTTCTGTTGCTGCCGGCCCTGGTGTTTTTGTTTGCCTTTACGCACATTCCGGCTGTCACGACGCTGATCAACAGCTTCTTTTCAACGCCGCGCGGTCGCCGTCCGGCGAAGTTCATCGGGCTGGACAACTACGAGCGCATGATCAACGATCCCGTTTTCTGGAAGGTGCTCTGGAACAATCTCTGGTTCGCGATCGGGACGATCCCTGTTTCGGTTGCGCTGGCGATCGTCATGGCTCTTTGGGTGAACGAAAAGCTTGCCGGACGCAGCTTCGTTCGCATGGCGTATTTCACGCCGACCGTGCTGCCGCTGATCGCGGTCGCAAATATCTGGATGTTCTTCTATACGCCCGGCTTTGGTCTCTTCGACCAGATCACCGGCTTCTTGTTCGGTTGGCCCGCAAGCAACTATCTCGGCAACCCCGATACCGCGCTGAACGCGATCATCGTGGTGACTGTCTGGAAGGAAGCAGGGTTCTTCATGATATTTTATCTTGCGGCCCTGCAGGCCATTCCGGTGTCGCTGAAGGAAGCAGCTCAGATCGAAGGGGCCGGACGCTGGACGATATTCTGGCGCATAACCTTTCCGCTCCTGATGCCGACAACGCTGTTCGTCTGCGTCAATGCCGTGATCAATTCCTTCCGTCTCGTGGACCACATTTTCATTCTGACAGACGGTGGTCCCGATAACGCGTCCGCGTTGCTCCTGTTTTACATCTATGAAGTGGCCTTCCGTTTCTGGGAAACGGCTTATGGAGCGACGTTGACCGTCGCCTTGCTGGTGCTCCTTTCACTGCTTGCCATTGGCCAGTTCTTCTTTTTCGACAGAAAGGTGCACTATAAATGACCGGTGCGTCCGATCTGTTCGACCGTCTGCTCAACACGTTTGCCGCCTGGGCTCTGGCGCTGTTGTGGGTGTTGCCACTTGCCTATGCCGTTTGGACTGCGTTCCATCCGGCCGCCTACGAAGCAAGATTTGAGCTGTTTGCGCCCCTGACACTGGAAAATTTCTCGAAAGCCTGGGATGCGGCGCCCTTTGCCCGTTACTTCCTGAACACATTCATTCTCGTGACGATGATCCTCGCCGGTCAGTTCTTTTTGTGCACACTGGCTGCCTTCGCCTTCGCGCGGTTCGAGTTTCCCGGGCGCAACATACTGTTTGCACTTGTTCTGCTTCAGCTTCTGGTGATGCCGGATATCCTGATGGTCGAAAACTACAAGACCATGCGCTTGCTTAATCTGGTCGACACAATCCCGGCGATTGCGTTGCCCTACATTGCGTCCGGTTTCGGTATTTTCCTGCTGCGGCAGACGTTCATGACGATCCCCAAGGAGCTGGACGAGGCGGCCAGGATTGAAGGGGCTTCCTTCCTGGGTGTGCTGTGGAAGGTCTATATCCCGCTCGCCAAACCGACTTACCTTGCCTATGGGCTGGTATCGGTCAGCCACCACTGGAACAATTTCCTCTGGCCGCTGATTGTCACCAATTCGGTGGAAACCAGGCCTGTCACAGTCGGCCTCAGCATCTTTTCCGCAATCGACAGCGGAATTGAGTGGTCGGTCATCAATGCGGCCACCTTGATGACTTCCGGGCCGCTGCTGATTGCGTTTTTGTTGTTCCAGCGCCAATTCGTTCAAAGTTTCATGCGAGCCGGCATTAAGTAGGGCTCAAAGCTGAAAATGCGCAGGCATACATGACACCTTGATTTGCCTCGAATGAGACCCTGGCGGCCGCACCGGTCTAAAGTCTGATGGCGAAGGTGATTGACGCCTTCCCCATTCATGCTATTAACTTAAGCTGAATTTAAATGGATTTAAATCGCAGAAAACAGCGGTTTTTGAGTTGAGAGTCCTGAGATGATTCCTGGGGAGGAACGTGTGTCCAAGACATTTTTGGCTGTTGGCGAGTGCATGGTGGAGATGGCTCCAACCGGCCAGGGCACTTTTGCGATGGGGTTTGCCGGCGACACCTTGAATACGGCCTGGTATGCGCGCAAGAGCCTGCCGGATGATTGGACCGTCGGCTATCTCACTGCTGTCGGCCGAGACCAGGTTTCGGAGGAAATGCTCGATTTCCTGCGCTCGTCAGGCGTGGATGTCGGCGCTGTGCGCAAACTGGACGAACGAACCGTCGGCCTTTACATGATCCAGCTGAAGGACGGCGAGCGGAGCTTTGCGTATTGGCGCTCGCAATCTGCAGCACGCCAACTGGCCGCAGATTCCGCCCATCTTCAGGCTTCCTTATCGACTGCCAATCTCATTTATTTCAGCGGCATCACGCTGGCGATCCTTCCGGAGAAGGACAGGCAAGTCTTTTTTGAGGCGTTGTCAATTGCGCGAAAGGCGGGTGCTAAAACGGCCTTTGATCCCAATCTGCGTCCGCGTCTTTGGGAGAATGAAGACGTGATGCGCAAGAGTGTTACGCAAGCTGCCGCTCTGTGCGACTTTGTCATGCCATCGTTTGAAGACGAGTTGGCACATTTCGGCGATGCGACCGCCGACGTAAGCGCTGATAGATACCTGTCGGCGGGTGCCGGCATGGTGGTTGTCAAAAACGGGCCGGAAGAAGTCATCTGTGCGACCGGGCAAGAAAAACACGCGTTTCAGCCCTCGCCGGTGCAAAATATTGTCGATACGACGGCGGCAGGTGACAGCTACAACGCGGCATTTCTTGCGGAATACCTGACAAGTCAAAGCATCAAGGCCAGCGTTGATGCAGGTGCACGGCTTGCCGGAACCGTCATTCAGCACCGTGGTGCCCTGGTGGATTGTTTCGAGGTGGCCTGAGCGCAAATCAAGCCGGTAGACCATCACCCTTGGTGCCGCTGAGGTCTTCCAGGTTCAGCCCTTCGAACTCTTTGACCGTGCTTAGGCTCAATAGCGTTTTCATCTGGGCGACAGACGGTATCTGCGAAAGTCGCCCCCGGTATATCCTCTCGTAGTCGGCCGTATTCTTGGTCATCAGCCTGATAAGATAATCGAATTCACCTGATATCAGGTGGCATTCCAGAACTTCAGGCATTCGAGCGATTTCATCCTCGAAGGCCAGCGCATCTTCCCTGCGCGGACTGGTCAGTTTCACTTCAATGAAAACCTGCATTTCGAGATTGAGCGATGCCCGGTCCAGACGGACTGTGTAGGCCTCGATGACCCCGTTCGCTTCGAGCATTTTCACCCGTCGATGGCATGCCGACAGGGAAAGTCCGACCTGATCTGACAGTCTTGCCATCGAAATACGACTGTTTTTCTGCAAAATCGAAAGTATTTTCCTATCCAGGCTATCCATCGTAATAATTCCGAAAATTTTCTGATTTTTCGATAATTATTGAGAAATTTTCTGAATTCAATTGAAAAACGAGAACCTTTCCCCTGCAACTTCGAATATGGTTTCCTCTACGGCATGGGGCCGTTGAGAAGGGGAACAGAATGAAAAAGAAAATAGTCGTCGGGTACGACGGCAGCAGCGCATCGGGGAATGCACTCGATTTCGCTGTCAACTTGGCGAAAGCCAGTCAATCAGGGCTCGTTGTGGCCCATATCCTGGAATGGTCGCCATACACTTTTTTGACACCTACCGAACTTGAGGAACGGCATGCACGCCGGACAGAGGAACTTGAGCGGGCGAAATCGTCCTTGCTCGATCCGGTCATGCAAAAACTCTCTGACAGCGGGATCGAAGCAACGTCGGAACTTCGCTACGGCCATATTGCCGAAACCCTGATCAAGGTTGCCGAAGCAGATGACGTGGAACAGCTGGTGATCGGCCGGACCGGCCACTCGCAGCTTTCATCGCGAATATTCGGATCGGTCGCCGGAAGCCTGGCACAAGCGTCGCCAGTGCCCGTGACCATCGTTCCCTAAGCTTTCAGAGGTTCAAGCAATGAAAAAATCCTACGCTGCGGTTCTAGCCGCAACCATTTTGCTTGCCGGTGTTATGCCGGCAATGGCGCAATCCATCGACGAACAGGTCAATACGCTGTTTGCAAATTCGACCGGCTGGTTTGTCAGTTTCATCTTCAGCCCGTTCCCTGGAACATCCTTTCCGTGGATCGTGGGCTGGCTGGTCGTGGCCGCAACAGTCTTTACGCTCTATTTCGGGTTCATCCAGTTTCGGGCGTTCCCGCATTCCATCGCGCTCGTGCGGGGTGATTATTCGGATCCCGACGATGCCGGGGAGGTCAGTCACTTTCAGGCGCTCGCAACCGCTCTGTCCGGCACGGTGGGGCTCGGGAACATTGCCGGTGTCGCCGTTGCGGTCGGTATCGGCGGGCCCGGAGCCACTTTCTGGATGATCCTGGCGGGTCTCCTGGGGATGGCGTCGAAGTTCACCGAGTGTACGCTCGGGGTGAAATACCGGAACGAATTTCCCGACGGCACGGTTTCCGGCGGGCCCATGTACTACATGACCAAGGGGTTTGAAGAACGGGGCCTGCCTGCCGGCAAGATCCTGGCCGTGATGTTTGCAATCTTCTGCATTCTGGGCGCGTTCGGTGGCGGGAACATGTTCCAGGCCAACCAGGCGCATGCACAGATCGCCAACGTTGTCGGCGATTATCCGGGCTGGATCACCGGTCTTATCTTTGCAGCCATCGTTTTTGCGGTGATCGTCGGCGGACTGAAGTCGATCGCCTCGGTAACCGAAAAGGTCGTGCCGTTCATGGGCGTCCTCTACGTTTTGACCGCGCTGGTGATCCTACTGATGCATGCCGATAAGATCGGCTGGGCCTTTGGCCAGATCTTTGAAGGTGCCTTCACGGGTCTTGGTGTGGCCGGCGGTTTTGTGGGGGCGCTTATCCAGGGCTTTAAACGGGCGGCATTCTCCAACGAGGCCGGGGTTGGTTCTGCCGCCATCGCGCACTCTGCGGTGCGGACCAAGGAACCGATCACCGAAGGTTTCGTTTCGCTTCTGGAGCCGTTCATCGACACTGTCGTGATCTGCACCATGACCGCGCTGGTCATCATCATCACAGGACAACTCGTTTCCGATCCGGAAACCGGTCTTTACCTTCTTAACGAGGGCGGTTCCGCGATCCAGACCGTCGACGGCAATTCAGGCGTCGCTCTGACATCTGCGGCCTTCTCGTCAGCGTTCGGATGGTTCCAATACGTGTTGGCGGTAGCCGTTGTGCTGTTCGCCTTCTCGACCATGATCAGCTGGTCCTACTACGGACTGAAGGCCTGGACCTTCCTGTTCGGCGAAGGCAAGACGAAGGAACTGGTCTTCAAGGTGATTTTCTGCATCTTCGTCGTGATTGGCGCTGCAGCTAGCCTTGGCCCGGTTATCGACTTCTCCGATGCAGCGATTTTCGCCATGGCTGTTGTCAATATCGTCGCGCTTTATGCCTTGATGCCGGTCGTCAAGCGGGAGCTCGAAAGCTATCTGACGCGGCTGAAGTCCAACGAAATCAAGAAATTCACCTGATTTCGTTCCGGCTTTGCAGGCACTGGAACAGTGTCTGGGAAGGCTGATGCACAGAACCAGCCCGGTCTGCGGGCTGGTTCGCATTCGTTCTGCCGGATGTCACGCTGAGACCAGCGGAATTCCTGAACCGGAAGGTCTCGGGTCTCTCCAGCAGATATTGAAGCGAAAAAACGGAAAGAGCCGCTCTTGTTTTTGGCTGGCCTTAGCACCGAAATGGGTGCTGTTCATTGATTATCTGTCGGTGCAGATATTGGGTGTCGTTCAGTACAGGCCGGAAGACATCTTTCTTGCCTAAAAGCAAAACAGCCGTTTCTTTCAGCCGAAACCCATGCAGGACGTCGTCGATATTATTGGCATAGGGGACAGGTTCCATACCGCTTCCTAAAGGGTCTTGGACCGGTGGCGTTATCGCTCCAGGTTGGGAACCTTCGCACATTTTGCCGACGAAGTGATTCGCGCCGAAGCATGCTTTTGACCTTCTTTGAATATGCAGCTGCAGACGACTGACCAAGTAAAACCGGAACCTTTTGCATAATTCCCGTCGCAAATTGTTGGTTTCGCGAAACCGCTGTTCATGTTCGTTAATAATTCCTTTCAAAAATACATTAAAAATTAAATATAGGCGGTTCTGTTAAGAATTCCTTGGAATTTTCAACTCACGGTTCCTAACAGGTTCATTTTTCCGGTTTCCTGGGGGAGAGGTGCATGTTCTCCGCAATGCGGTTGTCCAAGAAAATACCGGCCCTTGTGGTTGGAGCTGCAGCAATTGTTGGCGTCGGTATCGGCGCTGCCAGTTACATCAATTCAGTCGGCAGTCTCGAGCAGCTGACCAAACAGCGTCTTTTCGCCGCCGCGAAAGCCGGTGAAGAGGAAATTCGTGGCTATCTTGACGCAATCAAGCGTCAACTCATTCTGACCGCGGAGCAACCCGGAACCGTCATGGCCGTCCAGGAATTTGCCGGCGTCTGGCAATCGATGTCGGAAGAAGGTGTCGACCTGCAAACCGAACTCCAGCGCGCCTATATTGAAGATAATCCGCACCCGACCGGTGAGAAGGACAAGCTCTACAAAGCGAGCGGCGGGACTGCTTACGACACCGTGCATGCGAAATATCATCCGTGGTTCCATAACCTGCAGCGGGACGAAGGCTACTACGACGTGTTCCTGTTCGATACCGAAGGCAATCTGGTCTATTCGGTGTTCAAGGAGCTGGATTATGCGACCAATTTCAAGGCCGATGGCGGCAAATGGGCGGGCTCGGACCTTGGTGAGGTTTACCGCAAGGCAATGACGATTTCGTCGCGCGACGGAGTAGCCTTCGAAGACTTCGCTCCCTACGGCCCGAGCTACGATGCGCCCGCAAGCTTCATGGCACACCAGGTTGTCGACGCCGACAACAAGACCATTGGCGTGTTGGCGTTTCAAATGCCGGTCGACAAGATCAATGCACTGATGCGCAGAAATCTGGGCCTTGGCGCGAGTGGCGAACTGCTGCTGATTGGTGAAGACGGGCTGATGCGCAACGACACCGATTTTACGCCCGACTTGAATGATATTCTTGCAACGAAGATCGACAATCCGGTCGTTGAAAAGGCCAAGGCGAACGGCAGGGCATTCGGCTATGCAGAGCTGCATCGCGGCGAACTGATGGATGTCGAGGCGATCACATTCGACTACATGGACAACAGCTTCATTCTCCTGGCAACCCAGGCCTATGCCGAGGCAACGGCTCCCGTCGTTGAGATGCGCAATCGAATGCTTGTGACGGGGGTGATCCTCATTGCAATCGCTGCCGTGGCCGGGTTTCTGGCCGCGCGAACAATCACAACGCCGATTGCACGCCTGGTCGATGCCATGAGCCGGTTGGCCGCAGGCAATGTACAGGTGGATGTTGATGGTGCCGAGCGCGGCGATGAAATTGGCGACATGAGCAGGGCGGTCAGTGTTTTCAAGGAGAATGCGATTGAGCGCATGGACCTTGAAGCAAAAGCGCAGAGTGACCAGGAGAAGGAACGTCAACGCCAGATTTTCCTCGACAACCTTATCAATGACTTCAAGGCTGCAATTTCCGAGCGCCTGTCGACGGTATCCGACCAAATGGGCCTTATGCGCCAGGCAGCAACCACACTGGACGGCCTGGCAAACAATGCGACCACGGAAACAAATTCTGCCGGTACGGCATCAAAAAGCGCCTCTGAAAGCGTTGCCGCCGTGGCGGCCGCAACGGAAGAGATGACGGCAACCGTGCAGGAAATCGCCAATCAGACGGAAGCGACCACGCGGATCGTTTCTGAAACCGTTGATGCCGCTGAAGCCTCCAATCAGAACGTGCAGACGTTGTCGGAGGCAGCCGAACACATTGGCAGCGTCGTCAACCTGATCCGGGACATCGCCGAGCAAACGAACCTTCTTGCGCTCAATGCGACCATTGAGGCTGCGCGAGCCGGAGAGGCCGGCCGGGGCTTTGCTGTGGTTGCGTCTGAAGTCAAACAGTTGGCCGAACAGACCTCAAAGGCAACTGACGAGATCTCCGGTCAAATCTCCGGTATCCAGACATCGGTGAAGGATGCAGCAGGAGCGATCGGCAACATCTCCGTGAAGGTTTCGGAAATCAAGGATCTTACGAGTTCGGTTGCGGATGCGATCGAGGAACAGCGCGCAGCGAACGAGGAGATTGCCCGTTCGGCAAAATCCGCCAGCGACAGCACCGGTGCGGCGGAAAACAGCATGAACACTGTCTCCGGAGTGGTTCTGCAAACGTCTCAAGAAGCCGGATCAGTGAACTCCGCTTCCGATCTTGTCTCCGAGGCGAGCGCAAAACTCACCGAGGAAGTCGAAAAGTTCCTGCTCGACGTGGCCAAAGACACCGAGGACCGGCATTCGGACGCAGCTTGATTGATCCGGGCAAATGGAGCGATTGCCTGCTGAAAGGCGGCGATGCTCCAAATGCCCGAACGACGGCTACCGGAGTTAGGCGAACACCAGGCTGTGCTCACGCATCCCTTTGCGCGATCCAGTCGTGGTCCGGGTGGTTCTTGAAGCGCCACTTGCGCAAAGGGCCTGCCATCACGTTGAGATAGTACATTTCGTAGCCATAAGGCGCGCCGCAGGGATGGTGCCCTTTCGGCACAAGCACCACGTCGTGGCTGTTCATGGAGATCGTCTCGTCGAGCGTGCCGTCTTCGGTGAAGACACGCTGATGACCATAACCCTGATCCGGATTGAGCCGATGGTAGTAGGTCTCCTCCAGGTAGGTCATGTCGGGGTAGTTGTCTTCGTCATGGCGATGTGGCGGATAGGATGACCAGTTGCCCTGGGGCGTGAAGACCTCCGTGACCAAAAGACTGTCGGCAACGTCGGATTCTTCCATGGCGATCGGGAAGATATAGCGGGTGTTGGCACCCTTTCCGCGTGTCACCTTTTCCGGACTCGGCAGAACGCGCGCCTTGTGGCCATCTCTTCCCGGGGCCGTACAGACGCCGATGGTACAGTCGGTCGTTGCCGTTGCAGACCAGTCGGTGCCATTGGGGACATAGACGCTGTGCGGTGGCAGCTGTTCGAACACGTTCATGCGCTCTCCCTGCTCGCCGAAGTTCTCGCCTCCGGCAGAGATCGACGCCTTGCCTTCCACCATGACCAGGATGACTTCCAGATCGCCGGTTTGTTCCGAAACGCTTTCTCCGGTACGCAAGCGGTAAAGGCCAAAGCCGACATAGCCCCAGTCAGGCGACTTCGGGCCCTTGGCATTGGCGATGGTGATGTCGTGAACCTTGCTGGAGGTTCCTGTTGGTTTGCGCAGAAGGTCGCTCATTTCAGATCCAACTCGTTTGCGATTGCCTTGAGAGTGCCGAGCCCGAGGCTCTGGTATTTGAACGGATTATGGACTTCTGGATCCTGCTCGGCTTCGATGACGATCCAGCCCTGATAACCGGCCTTCTTCAGGATCTGAAGAAGCGGTGTGAAATCAATGCCGCCTTCCTCGTCACCCGGCACGGTAAAGACCCCGGCCCGGACACCATCCATGAACGACCTGCCGTTCTCCCGAACATCCTTCATAACGGCGGGTCGCACGTTCTTGGCATGAAAATGCCCGACCCTGTCGATGTACTTCTCAAGAACCGGTGCCGGGTCTTCGCCCCTGTTGCCGAAGTAGCAGTGCCCGGTATCGAAGAGCAGTTTCGTAGCCGGACCTGTTGCGGCCATGAAGGCGTCGATTTCCTCAAGTGTTTCAACAACCGTGCCCATGTGGTGGTGATAGACGAGGTCGATGCCCTGGCCGGCACAGAAGACAGCGAGTTCTTCAACCTTGGCACCGAAAACCTTCATTTCTTGCTCGTTCAGGACAGGGCTGGTCGACACATCGACATCCGATCCCTGTATCGAGTTGGACGTCTCGCAGGCAATGCAGACCTTGCAGCCATTGTGTTTCAGCTTGTCCAAATGCGGCTGGATCGCCGTCTTCTCGTCCTCGACCGATTGGGCCAACAGGTTAAGCGAATACCAGCCGGAAATGAACTTCAGACCATGACTGCCGAGAAGCTGCTTCAGCTCTTCCGGATCATCCGGCCAGCGGTGGCCGTTCTCAATGCCGTCGAAGCCGATCTCAGACGCTTCGGAGAGGATCTGTTCCGTTGGAATGTGCGCACCGAGGCTCTGGTCGTCGTCATTGGCCCAGGCGATCGGATTGGCGCCGAAAAGGATCATGGTGTTCGTCCTGTGACGTTTCTTGGTCGCGGTATCGCGGTTTTGTGGTTCGTTCAAAAACGACCTCATCCTGAGGAAGCGCCTCTGCGCTGTCTCGAAGGATGGGCCAACTGTTTCAGAGTGTGCCGCCATCCTTCGAGACGGGTCTGGTGACCCTCCTCAGGATGAGGAGGTGAGGGGGTAGCACCGAAGCGTTTGGATTTTGCTTGTCTCCATCAATCGACTAGGTTCTGGTGCTGTAGCGCCGCCACATAGCTTTCGCGCGCCTTGTTGACGTCCTGCTGCGCAGAGATCTCGGGAACCGCAACGTCCCACCAGTGCCCGCCACCATTCTCACCCGGACCGTGCATCGGATCGGTGTCTATGACGATTACCGTCGGGATGGCGCGATCGCGTGAGGCGAGGATCTGAGCTTCGAGATCCGCAATGTCCTTTGCCTTGACTGCATGCGCGCCCATTGATGCTGCATGGGCGACGAAGTCGATGTCCGGCTGAACCTCGACATTGCAGTCCTTGTAGAGATTGTTGAATTGCTGGCCGCCTGTACCCATCTGCAGCCGGTTGATGCAGCCGAAGCCACGATTGTCGGTGAGCACCACGGTAAAGGGAACCTGTCGCATGACTGCGGTGGCCAATTCGGAATTGGCCATCATGTAGGAGCCGTCTCCAACGAAGCAGACAACATCGCGATCCGGCTGGGCGAGTTTGACCCCCATGGCCCCGGCGATCTCGTAGCCCATGCAGGAGTATCCATATTCCATGTGATAACCGCCCTGTGGCGCCTGCCACAGGAGCTTCAGGGCACCGGGCATCGTACCGGCCGCGCACATCGCGATCGTTCTGTCCGTCGCGGTGCGCTGGACGGCGCCGATGACTTCTGCGTCAAGTGGAAGATATTCCTCCGCGACACCGGTCCGTGCACGGCAATGCGCATCGACCTTTGCCAGCCAGTCCAGCCGTTTTTGCGGGTCAAACGCATTCGCCTGGTGAGCACCGAGCGCTGCCGAGAGCTTTTCAAGAGACACCTTTGCATCGCCGACAACGCCAGTCGCCCCGTGCTTGCCGGCGTCATAGGCTTGTACGTTAATGGAAACGAGTTTCCGCCCTGGCTCCTTGAAAAGCGCCCAGGAGCCGGTGGTGAAATCCTGAAAGCGAGTGCCGACTCCGATTACGAGGTCCGCAGATTCAGCGAGGCTGTTCGCACTTTCGGCGCCATCGACACCGGCAGCCCCAAAATTCATTAGATGCGACTGGGCGAGGGCAGATTTGCCCGCCTGTGTTTCGATGACAGGAATGCCGTGGCGGGTCGCGAAGTCACCGAGCGTTTCTTCCGCTTGCGAATAGACAACGCCGCCGCCGCACACAAGAACGGGACGCGCGGCGGACCTGATCAACGCCGCAATGTCCGCAACATCCCGGCTGTCGGGCTCCGGACGGCGAATGCGCCAGACTGTCGGTTCAAAGAAGCTTTCCGGGTAGTCAAAAGCTTCCGCCTGCGTGTCCTGACAGAAGGACAAGGTTACGGGGCCGCAATTGGCCGGGTCGGTCATCACCCTGAAAGCGCGGGGCAAGGCCGTCAAAAGATGTTCGGGCCGGCTGATCCGGTCGAAATAGCGCGATATCGGACGGAAGCAGTCATTGGCCGAGACGGTTCCGTCGTCGAAGTCCTCGATCTGCTGCAGGACGGGATCGGGAGCCCGGTTGGCAAAGACGTCGCCCGGGATCAACAGGAGCGGCAGGCGGTTGACATGTGCAAGGGCCGCCGCAGTTACCAGATTTGTGGCGCCAGGTCCGATCGACGATGTGACCGCCATAGCACGCGTTCGCTTCTTCGCCTTGGCATAGGCAATCGCCGTGTGGGCCATTGTCTGTTCGTTCTGGCCGCGCCAGGTCGGCAGCTGATTGCCGGCCTGCTCCAGAGCCTCACCGAGACCTGCCACGTTGCCGTGACCGAAAATGGCCCAGATACCATCGATGAACCGTTCGCCGTCTTCGGTCATCTGAGCTGCGATGTACCGCACCATTGCCTGGGCGGCGGTCAGCCGGATGGTGCTCATGCAAGCACTCCATCCGGCGCATTGAGGCGCGCTTCATTGCGGGCAGCGTCCCAGATCCGGCACAGGCGCTCAAAGCGGGCCGACATATCGGCAACGGCCTCTTCGTTCGTAATCTTGCCTGCAAGCCAATTGCGTGCCGCATCGGCGAAAATCGTCCGCCCGACCGCGAAGCCCTTGACCAGGTCAAACTGAGCCGCTGTCGAGAAGCTAGCGGCAAGCTGGTCTTCCGGAGCGTCGAGACCCAAAACCACGATGCCCCGTGTATAAGGATCGTTGTCGGTAATGGCGGAGCAGGCACTTTCCCAGGCCTTTGTTGATGTCATCGGTTCAAGTTTCCACCAGTCGGGGTATATGCCGATTTCGTAAATGCGGCGGATGATCGCCGCGGTGGTTTCGTCATTTACGGGGCCCACTTTTGACGGGATGACTTCGAGCAGCATCTCAAGGCGGTTTCGCCGGCAGGCGGTGAACAGACGTTTCAGAACATCTTCCTGTTCGCTCCGCATCGCTTCGTCATCGTCCGGATGATAAAAGCACAGCACCTTGACCACGTGTTCTGCAGGCCATTCGGCAAGGCCTCCAAAGTCCGGTCCGATCTCCGGTTCCAGCGTGAGCGGCCGTGATGCGGGCCACTCTACTGGGTGGCCGATCCAAAGGCCGGTTCCGGCAGCCCGGTAAAGGGCCTCGCGGCCCAGGCGGCTGTCGCTGAGGATGCCGTAGCCGGGCTGGCCGTCAGCAACCTTGAGCGCCGCATCGAGGCACAGGGCCTTGAAAAAACCGATATGCTCGTGTGTCACGCCGGCTTCATCGGCCATTTGCTCGATCTGGATACGGTGATCAAAGGCAAAAACGCGCATCGTTGACCAGTCGCCGCCATGAGAAAACTGTCTGTTGGTCGACCAGTGGATCTGTTCCAGTTCCGGATCCTTGCGCAGTGCCTTGGTTTCCACACCGCGTTTGAGAAAGAACCGGAGTTCCTCCCAACTCGGATAGGCGGGGGTGCAGCCGTGTCGGGAGACCGCAAAGGCGCCGCAGGCGTTGGCATAGGTAAGGCTTGTGACCCAGTCCTCACCAGTGATCCAGCCTTTCAAGAGGCCGGACATGAAGCCGTCGCCCGCACCCAGAACATTGAAGACTTCAATCGGGAATCCGGGCCCGGAAATGCCCTCGTCCAACGTGTCGGGAATATCCCCTTCGAAGGCTGCGGCACCCATGGGGCCACGCTTACAGACAAGCGTTGCTCCGGACACCTTGCGAACGTTTCTCAGGGCCTTAAGCGTATCTGTGCTGCCGCCTGCAATATGAAACTCTTCCTCTGTGCCGACGATCAGATCAAACAGGTGCAGCGTCGATTGCAGTTTTTCGGTGACCTTGTCCGATGCGATGAAACGGTTTTCGCCGTCCCCATGTCCCGAAAGTCCCCAAAGGTTGGGCCGGTAGTCGATATCGAGTGCCGTGCGGTCGCCGTTTTCGCGGGCAAGCCGTAAGGCCTTGAGGACGGCTGCTTCTGTCTGCGGATGGCTCAGGTGTGTTCCGGTGGCGACGACGGCTTTCGCAGAGGCGATGAACTCCGGATCGATATCATCTTCGCAGAGCGCCATGTCTGCACAGTTTTCACGATAGAATATCAACGGAAACTGTTCCTGATCCCGTATGCCGAGCAGAACAAGGGCAGTCAGACGTTCCTTGTCGGTCACAATCCCTCGGGTCTCCACACCGTGCCGGACCAGTTCTTCACGGATGTAGCGCCCCATGTGTTCGTCGCCAACGCGCGTAATGACCGCAGACTTCAGCCCCAGCCGGGCCGTTCCTGCCGCCATGTTGGTCGGCGAGCCGCCGATATATTTGTTGAAGGACGCCATATCCTCCAGCCGGCCACCGACTTGCGCGCCGTAGAGATCGACCGACGAGCGGCCGATCGTGATGACATCGAGTTTCTTCACGACGATCTTCCGTTTGTACCAGGAACCCTCATACCGTTCCTCCGAGGGATCCTTCGAGTTGCGCGAGTTCCTGTCCTCCAGCCATGAGTTCCTGGAGTTCTTCGGCCTTGATGTGTCCGCGTTCGGCTGTTCCAAGTGTCTTGCCGCGGTTGAGGACGGTGAAGCGGTCTCCGACGGCCATGGCGTGGCGGACGTTGTGGGTGATGAAGACGACGCCGATGCCCTTCTTGCGGACCTTGTCGATGGTGGCCAGCACATTCGAGGTCTGGCGGACCCCGAGGGCGGAAGTGGGCTCGTCGAGAATGAGAACCTTGGCGCCGAAGTAGACCGCCCTTGAGATGGCGACGGTCTGGCGCTCGCCGCCCGACAGGGTGCCGACGGCCTGGTCGGGCGAGCGCAAGTGAATGCCCATCCTGGCCATCTCGCTCATGGTGACCTCGTTGGCGGTGGCAAAGTCGAAGAACTTGAACGGGCCGAAGCGCTTTTCCGGCTCACGCCCCATCCAGAAGTTCCGGGTGACCGACATCAGCGGGATCATGGCCAGGTCCTGGTAGACCGTGGCAATGCCGGCGGTCATGGCATCGCGCGGGCTCTCGAAGTTGGTCTCCCTGCCTTCGATCAGGATCTTGCCCCTGGTCGGCTTGTGCACGCCGGACATGGTCTTGATGAAGGTGGACTTGCCCGCGCCGTTGTCGCCCAGAAGGCAGTGGCACTCGCCCGCCCTGACGGAGACCGAAACCCCGTTCAGCGCGATCACCGGACCGAAATGCTTCTCGATATCGACGAGTTCTATGAGGGCATCAGACATCTTAACGCTCCCCCGTGATCATGCGGCGGATATAGGTGTTGAGGATCACGGCCAGCAGCAGGATCACCCCGAGGAACACGCGGAAGAGCGAGCTTTCCACACCGGCAAAGAACAGGCCCTGCTGGACCACGCCGAAGATAAGCGCGCCCAGGGCGGCACCGATGACCGAGCCGTAGCCGCCGGTCAGCAACGCCCCGCCGATGACCACGGAGATGATCGCCTCGAACTCCTTCAGGAGACCGCGGTCGGCGGCCGCTGAACCGAACTCCATCACCTGGCAGGTGGCGAAGATGGTGGCGCAGAAGGCGGTGAACATGAACATGGAGATCTTGACCCGGTTCACCGGCACGCCGACATAGCGGGCCGCCTGGGCATCGCCGCCGGAGGCGAAGATCCAGTTGCCGAACTTGGTGCGGGTCAGAAGGAAATGGCCGAAGACGATCAGGATGACGGCCCAGATCATCAGCATGGGAATGCCCTCGACCACCGGCTGGCCGGCCTTGGGCCCGGCGACGAAAGTGCCGACAACGCCAAGATCGGCAAGCCAGACAAACAGCCAGTTGAAGACCTTGCCGCCGAAGAGCCAGGCGATCGGATCGCCCTCGGCCGCATCCTTGACGCCGCCGATGATGGTCTTGCGGGTGGTGGCGATGGCAATGAAGATCGTCAGGCCGCGCAGGATATAGAGGAAGGCCAGGGTGACGATGAAGGAGGGCAGGCCGGTCTTGACCACCAGGTAGCCGTTGAGGGCGCCGATGGCGAGCGCCATGGCGAAGGCGACCAGAATGGCAAACCAGGTGGGAAAGCCCCATTGCACGCTCATGAGGGCGATGATGATGCCGGAAAAGCCGATCATGGAGCCGACCGACAGGTCGAACTCGCCGGCGATCATCAACAGGCAGGCGCCGACGGCGATGATGGCGAACTGGGCCGATACCGTGCCCCAGTTGACGATGCCCTCGGCGGCAAACATGCCGCTGCCGCTGGCAATGGAGATAAAGAAGATGAAAACGAGGATGGTGCCGCAGATCGCGCCCAGTTCGGGGCGGATCAGGGCCTTGCGCATGGCGGACATCTCGCGGACGCGTTCGTCCTTCTCAGGTGCCCCGGGCTCAGGTGTCTCTGGCTCAGATGCCTCGGGTGCGGCGGTCTCTTGGGACTCAGCCATAGGTCTCCTCCTGCGTGCCGGTCGGGCCGGCCGCTCCTGTGCGGCCCTGCCGCTCAAACGCTCTGGTGTTCCTGGTGAGATCAGCCGGACGGTCAGGTCCGCTCAGGTGGTCTCGTGACCCTGGAAGGGGCCTAAAGGGAGAGGCGGCCATGCGCCTCTCCAGGGGCCGCCCGGGGGCGGCCGCAAGACGCTCTCAGCGATACTCGCCGGCGTGTTCTTCAACCTTGGACAGGGCGTCCTTGGTGATGAAGCCGGGACCGGAGTTGATGTTGTTGCCCGGAAGAACGCCAAAACGCTGGTAGTTGGCCAGAACGATCACAGGCAGATAGGCCTGCAGGAAAGGCTGCTGGTCAATGCCCCACTGGATGGTGCCGTCCTTGATGCCCTTGACGATCTCCGTGCCCAGGTCAAACGTGCCGAAGTAAATGTCGCCGGCCTTGCCGATCTCCTGAAGCGCACCAATGGTCGGGTCCGCCGAAGTCGGGCCAAGCGTCAGAATGGCTTCCACATCCGGATTGGCGGACAGATACGCCTTGACCTTGTTCTTGATCTCGGCCGGATCCTGGCCGCTGTCGATCATGCTGTCGCCCAGCTCGACACCCAGACCATCGGCAAAGCCGCGGCAGCGCTCACCGACAACCGGGTTGGAGACAACGTGGTTCACACACAGGAACGAGCCGACACCATCGCGCTTGGCGCGCTGACCGGCCGCAAGACCGGCATCGTATTCGGGCTGGCCGATATACATCAGAGCACCAACGTCAGCGGCCTGCTCGGGCGTGCCGGAATTGATGATGATCACCGGAATGCCCTTGGCAACCGCGTTCTGGATCGGACCGGACAGAACGTCCGGATCGGCCAGCGTCGTGATGATCCCGTCCGGATTGGAGGCTGCCGTCTGCTCGATGATGCGCGCCATGTCCGCAATGTCGCCTGTCGGAGGATTGCGGTACTCAACCTCGGCACCCACCTGCTCACCGGCAAGCGCCAGACCGTTCTTGATCGTGTTCCACCAGCTGTCGCTGTCCGGCGCATGGCTCACAAGAACAAAACGCTCTCCATCAGCCAATGCAGGCCCAGACAAACCCGTAAACGCAATGGCAGCAGCCGCCATCGCAAACAACGTCTTCTTCATTCGTTCCTCCCAGAACAAGTCTCGCGAGCAGTTGGTCCTGCCGGCGGCTATCGGAATTCAATTGTGGCGCAGTCGAGCGCGAGCCACTTTTGGAATTTAAATTCCATTTTAGATTTATTGCAACAGAAATTTTCCAAGATCATGTCACCTTGTTTCGCTGCGCGCCGACCGAGACCGCCAAGGCGATCGCGAGCGAGAGACTTGCGGACAACGCACGGAAAGCGCCGACATCCAATTCGGACACCAGAAGCTGGATCGTCTTGAAACGGGCAAGGGGACTGGTGACAACGTCCGTGATCGCCACGATATCCGCGCCGGTTTCCCTGGCTTTTTCGGCAATATCGAGGGTCATTTGGGTGTAGGGAGCGAAGGTTACCGCAATCACCGCGTCATTTGGTTTGATTAGATGATCCATGTTGATGTTGGCGATGCCGGAATGCAGCACTGCCGGCACGTCCATCTTTTCAAATGCATAGGCGAGGTAGGACGTCACCGGAAACGCGCGCCGAAACCCCACCAGATGAAGCGTTTCTGCACGTGCGAGCACATCCACGGCCTGCTGAAGCGCCCGCGGTTCGACCGTCGCCATAAGGTTTTCAAGGGAAGCGCGCCCGACTTCGACAAATTCCGCAAGCAGAGCCGAGGGCGATTCAGTGCCGTGTTCGCGCAGTTTTTCAAGGCGTGTCGAATAATCCGGCCATTTCTGCGAATAGCTTGAGCGAAAAAGCCGTTGCATCTGGGAAAACCCGCTGAACCCCATCTCCTGGCAAAACCGCATCACCGCCGATGGCTGAACATCCGCGCCCTGGGCGAGTTCAGCGACTGTCGACACAGCGACACGGTCGGGATTTGCTGCGATAAAATCCGCAAATTGCTTCAAGCGTTTCGGAAGATTTTCCGCCGTGTTGCCGAGGCGGGCAAAGAAGGCATCAATCGTGTCAGGTGCAATGTCGCTGCTCACATGCGCTTCAACCGTTTCCTGACTTGCATCATTCATTGTATTCTTCTTTTCCTGCTTGACACATTCCGTGGAAAGTGATTTTGGAATTTTTATTCTAAATTGGCAAGTTGCGAGCGCGCACTGCGTAACGCAGCCGCTTCGAAAGGAAAAGATCATGGCCGTCAATGTCGCCCTCCTGGGGGCCGGACGTATCGGAAAGGTTCATGCCAAGGCTGTCGGAGCGACGGACGGTGCCAAATTGGTTGCGATCGCAGACGCTTTCGAAGACGCCGCCAAGGCGCTCGCGCAGACCTGTGAAGCAAGGGTGAGCACGATCGATGCCATCGCGTCATCCGAAGATGTCAACGCGGTGATCATCTGCACACCGACAACCACGCACGCGGACCTTATCGAGCAGTTTGCGCGAGCCGGTAAAGCCGTCTTCTGCGAGAAGCCGATCGACCTGTCTCTTGAGCGGACAAAGTCCTGTCTGCAGACGGTTCAGGACTGCGGGGCGGTGCTGATGCTGGGGTTCAACCGGCGTTTCGACCCGCATTTTCAGGCCGTGCGCGGCGCCATTGACGAAGGACGGGTGGGGTCTGTCGAAATGGTCCAGATAACATCCCGCGATCCGGGAGCCCCGCCGCCTTCATATATCCAGTCGTCGGGTGGGATCTTTCGGGACATGACCGTCCATGATTTCGATATGGCAAGGTTTCTCCTCGGCGAGGAGGTCACGACTGTCTATGCAACAGCCTCGGTGCTTGTTGATCCGGAGATTGGCAAGCTTGGCGATTATGACAGTGCAACCGTCGTGTTGACGACAGCATCAGGCAAACAATGCAGTATCTCAAACTCGCGCCGCGCCACGTACGGATACGATCAGCGTATTGAGGTGCACGGTTCGAGAGGTGCAGTTGTCGCCGAGAACCAGCGTCCGGTTGCCATCGAGGTCGCAACCGAAGACGGGTTCG
This sequence comes from Roseibium sp. HPY-6, assembly GCF_040530035.1. Lineage (NCBI taxonomy): Bacteria > Pseudomonadati > Pseudomonadota > Alphaproteobacteria > Hyphomicrobiales > Stappiaceae > Roseibium > Roseibium sp. HPY-6. The sequence goes on along the minus strand of NZ_JBEWCD010000001.1, from coordinate 2,113,097 downwards.
TGCGCCCGCCACTGCATGATTTCTTCATGACGCGGTACACGGAAGCCTACGCGGCTGAAATTGCCGCATTCGTTCATGCGATTGAAACCGGCGCCACGCCGCATCCGACAGGAGAAGACGGGCTGAAGGCCCTGATCTTGGCTGAAGCGGCGCTGAAGTCGGTGGCCGAGCGCCGGTCCGTCGGCGTGGACGAAATCTGACTGATCACAGTCTGCACCTCATCCTGAGGAGCGAGCGTGCTCGCATCTCGAAGGATGGATGAAAAAATTCGGAGCAAGCGGCCCATCTTTCGAGACATCGCTGCGCGCTTCCTCAGGATGAAGTCAGTTCAAGATTGCGCTCCAAGTTTACGGGCGAATGGGAGAAGGATGTGATGAACAGCCTCGGCATCGGACTGATCGGGACCGGCTTCATGGGAAAGTGTCACGCGCTGGCCTATGGCTCGGTGCGGGCCGTTTTCGGAGACTTGCCGGAAACCCGACTTGAGGTTCTGTGCGATGTGCCGGCTGAGAAGGCGGCCGGTTTCGCGGATCAGTTCGGCTTTGCTCGCGGGACGGACGACTGGACGGATCTTGTTGCCGACCCCAAAGTCGACATCGTCTGCATCACGACCCCCAACAAGGTCCACAAGGACATGGCGATGGCGGCGCTGTCGGCTGGCAAGCACGTGCATCTTGAGAAACCGATGGCGCTTACGCTCGAAGATGCCAAGTCCATGCTGGCGCTTTCAAGGGAAACGGGCGCCAAAACGATTGTCGGCTATAACTACCTTCATAATCCCGCGTTCCGGCACGCGCAGAAACTCATCGCCGAGGGAGCCATCGGCCGGATCGTGCATTTCCGCGGAGCGGTCGACGAAGACTACCAGGCCGACCCTGAACTTGCCTGGACCTGGCGGGCGACAAAAGCCGATGCAGGGCTTGGAACCTTGGGCGACCTTGGATGTCACCTGATATCACTGGCAACCGGCCTCGTCGGGCCGATCGAAAGCCTGATTGCGGAAACGAGAACCGTTCACGCCACAAGGCCGATGGGAGTGGGATCACAAGAGCGCCGGGACGTTGAAAACGAGGATATCGCCTCCGCGTTGCTCACCTTTGAAAACGGTGTTCACGGTGTCATCTCCACGTCGCGTAGCGCCTGGGGACGTAAAAGTTATATCGGCTTCGAAGTCCATGGAACGGAAGGCATGATCACGTTCGACCAGGAACGGATGAACGAGCTGCGCCTTTATCAAAATCGCGGACCGCTGGCAGAGCAGGGCTTCAAGACGCTTCTTTCAGGGCCTGCTCATCCGCCCTATGGACAATTTGTTCCAGCCGCCGGTCATCAGCTTGGTTTCAACGACCTCAAGGTCATCGAAGCCCATGAATTCCTGCGTGCTATCTTGGAAGACCGGCAAGCGGTGCCATCCTTCAAAGAGGCGCTTCATTTCGAAGCCGTGATCCACGCGATTGCGGAAAGTGGCGAGACCGGGACGCGGGCTCAGATCGCCGCCATCTGATCTTCTGACAGAGCCTCGCTCCAGATCCTGAGTTCGTCCAGGAAGCCGAGCGCCGTCCTGCCGAAGTCGGTAATCTCGTATTCGACCGAGACCGGTGCGGTCTTGAGAACGGTTCGGGAGACCAGGCGGCGCGCTTCAAGCTGCCTGAGGCGCTCTGCAATCATTTTCTTGCTGGCGCCGCCCAACATTCTGGTCAGATCGTTGAATCGCACCGGGCCATCCTTCAAATGCCAGAGGATGGAACCGGTCCATTTGCCGCCGAGGATGCGCATGCCGCGCTCGATCGGACAGGGCTCGGTGCATTCTTGCAAGACAACGCGTTTCTTTCCGACAGTTTTCAGCCGTCCGGCCATGCTGGTGCTCCAAGCGAAACAGTTTCATCTCGGTTACAAAAAGTATACTGGTTGATTTTCGTTACCTTATGCCTCATCTGTTCGCCGGGTCAAGCACACGGCAGGGATGAAGCAGATTGCGATACAGAGCTCAGAGCGTTTTCATCGGCCGCTGCGAAATCGAACGTAGTCGAATGACGTCGTAACAGAGGGAGCAACTCATGCCGAAGCCGGATATTCACCTTTACACCGCTGCCACGATGAACGGTTACAAACCGGTGATTTTCCTGGAAGAAGCGGACGTGCCCTATGAGCTGACCTTCATCGATTTCGCCAAGAAGGAGCAAAAGGCACCGGACTATCTGAAACTCAATCCGAATGGCCGCATTCCGACAATTGTCGACCGGAGCAATAGCGACTTTGCGGTGTTCGAGAGCGGAGCAATTCTCTGGTATCTTGCGGAAAAATATGGCCAATTTCTGCCTCAAGAGCCGAAGGCCAGATCCGAAACGCTTCAGTGGCTCATGTTCCAGATGGGCGGGATCGGTCCGATGATGGGCCAGGCCATGTATTTTCAGCGCATTGCCGCGCCGAACGGACATGAAGAGCCGTTTTCCATCAAGCGATATGTGGACGAAACGCGGCGGCTGCTCGAAGTGCTGGACACAAGACTTGAAGGGCGTGACTGGCTCGCCGGCGATGCCTATACGATCGCTGACATCGCGACCTATCCTTGGGCACGCGCCTATGTCTGGGCCAAAGTGTCTGTTGACGGTCTTGATAACCTGAAAGCCTGGTTCGAGAGGATCGACGCGCGTCCGGCAGTGCAAAAGGCGCTGACGATACCCAAAGCCCAACCGGCCTTCTGGGGGCAGGCGGACGAATCCGAGTTCTTGAAGGAAAATGCCGCGCGTTTTGCCAGTGATGTGAAGCGCACATAACATCTGTCGGAGCAACTCGGGCTCCTGTACCCTAAACAACAGCAAGAGTTGGACCGGGCGGCTTTGCCGCCTGGTTTCATTTGGACGAGCGGGGGTTACCTTGGCCAAGGTACTGGTACTTTTTGCGCATCCGAGACCGGACAGGTCAGAGGTGAATTATCCGATGTTTGAAACCGCGCAGGCCGTACAGGGCGTGACTGCCGTCGATCTTTATGCGCGGTATCCGGATTTTGACATCGATGTCGATGCGGAGCAGGCGCAACTGGTCGAGCATGACGTGATTATTTTTCAGCACCCGCTCTACTGGTACTCGGCCCCGTCGATCATGAAGGAGTGGCAGGATCTTGTTTTGGAATACGGGTTCGCGTACGGCCAACACGGACATGAGCTTGACGGCAAGATTTTCCTGAATGCGGTGACGACCGGTGCCAAGCCGGACGCCTATTCGGAGCAGGGAATGAACCATGCCGACCTGCGCAGCCTGCTTGCACCGTTCGAAAAGACAGCTGATCTCTGCCGAATGAAATACCTTGCGCCTTTCTGCCTGTTCGGCGCCGGCCGGGCCGTTGAAGAAGGGCGGCTCAATGTGCATCGCAATGCCTATGACGACCTCCTGAAAGCGCTCGTGGCAGACCGGCTGGATCTTGAAAAGGCGACCCGGGCCGACGTTCTGACCGACATTCTCGACGATTTCATTTTGAAAGGGGAGACGGTCTGATGGAGCTTCTCAGCGACGCATTCGTTTATTTGTGCGCAGCCGTCATCGCCGTGCCGATCGCAAACAGGCTCGGCCTCGGTTCGGTCCTTGGATACCTGATCGCCGGTGTCGTCATTGGTCCTGTTCTCGGGATTGTCGGGTCCGAAACAACGGAAGTGCAGCACTTCGCCGAGTTCGGCGTTGTGATGATGCTGTTTCTGGTTGGCCTGGAGCTGCAACCCGCCGTCTTGTGGAAGATGCGCAAGCAGCTGATCGGACTCGGCGGATTGCAGGTTGTCGGCACCACCGCCGTCTTCGCGGGGATCGGGCTTGTGTTTGGCCTTGAATGGCAGGGTGCGCTTGCGCTCGGAATGATCCTTGCGCTGTCGTCGACCGCCATCGTGCTGCAGACCCTTAACGAAAAAGGTTGGCTGAAGACACAAGGCGGGCAGAGTTCGTTTTCCGTACTGCTGACCCAGGATATCGCGGTCATCCCGATGCTCGCCGTCTTGCCACTTCTGGCCGTCGGCCACGTCGCCGGCAATGGCGCTGAACACTCTGACGGTCACGGGCACGGCGGACATGAAGGCGGAGGCGCGCATGGCGGCGAGGCGCTCGCTGCCCTGCCGGGATGGGCCCAGGCACTGGTGATCTTCGCCGTGATCATCGCGATCATCATTGCCGGCAGACACCTGCTCAGACCTGTCTTCCGATTTATTGCGGAAGCGCATTTGCGCGAAATATTTACGGCGACTGCGCTCCTGCTCGTGATCGGGATCGCGCTTCTGATGGACTTTGTCGGCCTGTCCCCTGCACTTGGAACTTTCCTTGCGGGCGTTGTCCTTTCCGACAGCGATTACCGGCATGAACTGGAAAGCGACATCGAGCCCTTTAAAGGGCTGTTGCTCGGACTGTTTTTCCTGACAGTCGGGGCCGGGATCGATTTCAATCTTCTGTTTGGCGCACCCATCACCATCTTCGGACTGGCGCTCGGTCTGATGGCCGTCAAGTTCGCCTTGCTGTTCGGGCTCGGCACGCTGTTCCGTCTGGACGGTCCTGATCGCTGGCTGTTCGCGCTTGGACTTGCCCAGGCCGGCGAATTCGCGTTTGTGCTCTTCGGGTTTGCAAGCAGTTCCGGCGCACTTGATCAAAGCCTGCTTCGAACCATGACGCTTGTCGTCGCGATCTCGATGCTGCTCACGCCGGCCCTGTTCATACTCTATGAAAAGGTGATCGCTCCGCGCGCCTCCGCGAAGTCTGATCGGGAAGCAGATGTCATCGACAGCAAGGGCCGCGTCGTGATTGTGGGCATGGGCCGGTTCGGTCAGATCATTTCAAGGTTGCTGCTGACCAGCGGCTATGACGTCGTCATCCTGGACCATGATCCGCAGACAGTTGAGAACCTTAGCAAGGTTGGCATCAAGACCTTTTACGGGGACGCCACGCGGCCTGATCTGCTGCACACGGCAGGTGTCGGCGACGTGGATCTCTTCATTGCGGCGATTGATGACCGTGACAAGCAGACGCTTGTGGTCGAGCACGTTGCCAAAACCTATCCGAAGGTGAAAATTCTCGCCAGGGCGCGAGATCGCCACCATGTCTACGAGCTGGAAAACGTCGGGGCCCATATCGCGGAGCGGGAAGTGTTCGAAGGCGCGCTGGCGCTGGGACGGCAGGCACTTGTCGAGCTTGGCGGGCATCCGTTCCGGGCGAGAACGAAAACCAGGGAGTTTCGCAATCACGACTTCGCGATGCTTGATGATCTGCGCGAGAATTACAACGACGGCGGTGTCGACAAGTCCTACATTGATGCAATGCGCGCCCATGCAGAAACCCTGTTCGACATCATGAGGGTTGATCGCGGCGAAGAACGTCATGACCGGACGGAGCGCGGATGGAACCCGCCGCCGAAAGGCGATGCAACCCTGGGACTGGAACCCGAAGGAGAAGAGACCCGTGGCTGATTTGTCAGATTTTGATATGGAGGAGGTTCTTCAAATCGACATCGTCTCCGATGTTGTGTGTCCCTGGTGTATTGTCGGTTTCAAGCAGTTGGAACAGGCTATTCAACGAACACAGGCCTCCGCGAGCGTCAAATGGCATCCCTTCGAGCTTAATCCCGACATGCCGGCGGAAGGCGAAAACCTGCGCGATCACATCATGCGCAAATATGGGTCGACAAAAGAACAGTCAGAAGCCGCGCGCAAGCGCTTGTCGGAGATCGGAAGCGGACTTGGATTTGAGTTCAAGTTCACCGATGACATGCAGATGGTGAACACATTCAAGGCGCACCAACTGCTGCACTGGGCCGCGAGCGAGGGCAAGGAGCACGTTCTCAAAATGGCTTTGTTCACCGCCTATTTTCAGGATCGGCAGGACCTCAACGATGTTGATGTTCTGGCCGAGGTTGCAGAAAGCGTCGGTCTTGACAGAGCAGACGCTTTGAATGTTCTGCAAGATGGCCGCTACGCGGATCAGGTGCGGCAGGAAGAAACGTTCTGGACACAGAACGGGATCCAAGGTGTTCCCGCCGTGATCTTCAATCGGCGGCATCTGGTCACGGGTGCACAGGGCGTCGACGCTTATGAATCCATCATCCGGCAATTGCTGGCGGGCGAGGCCGCTTGAGGCCAGGAATGACGGTTTGAGCTGCAGATCTGCGTATCACTTATTACCAGATATTGAATTTTCCACCGTCATCCTGGCCAAGCGTAAGCGCGAGCCGGGACCGTTGAGCCGAGAGGCTCTCCATGGCCCTCCGATCCCGGGTCTTCGCTTCGCTGCGCCCGGGATGACGAAGTAAAAGACTTTGGATCAGCTAAGTTCTGCATTGAACTGTCACAGCCGGTATCTTTCATGGTCAGCATCTGGTCGCCGCTTATAGGGCGTTGAGTTGTGTAAATCGATTGTCTGGCAGCCGACCAAGAGCGGAGCGAAATGAGGCATGCATTGACGACTGAAACCGCAAGCCTCAATGCAAAGTCTCCTGTTTGCTCCTGCTTCCCAATTGTCATCCCGGTTTGCTGCGGGAGCAGCAAGACCGGGATCCAGTATCCCATCTGGCCGATCGAGAAAAAGACGGACAGACAAGGGTTTACTGGTTTCCAGCCTTCCGCTGCGCTTCAGCCGGAATGACGGACGGAAGCGCTTTAGATTATCCATGTCTTATTTTCAGCTGTCCCGGACTTGCTCCGGGACCGTTGTTTCATTTCTCAAGATAGGCCACGGCTCAGGGCCGGGGCGGCTCAGTACGATTTCATCAAAGTTTTTCGAACAGCACGCCCGCCGCCTCGATCCGGCCGACCGGCGTTTCAGCAGGTTCTGAGCCATAGTTGACCCAGATCCTCTGGCTGGCAGTCTCCCGGCAGCGGACACCTCCCGCGAGCGCGGTCGTTTCAAGCCCAACTTTACCGCAAAGCTCGGAAAAAAGTCGCTTCCAAGCTGTTTCATCGCCGGTTCCGGCAACATAGGTCATGTTTTGAGATCGCATGATGGCGGCCTGACCATCTTTGAGTGTCATGACAACTTCGGCAGAACCTTCGAGCTCCTCGCGATAGCCGACAAAGCTCCCTCCGCCCTTTAACGGCATCGGCATGTCGGGTCGCACGCTTTCGACGCGTGCAACGGTGACGTCGAAATTGGGCATATCCGGGGGCAGCGGAACCGGGATGACCATATCGGCGTTGCGTGCTGCGGTCCGTGGCCCGATCACGACATGGGCTTCGGTTTCTGCGAGCGCGCGTTTCATATCATGGGGCATGTAGATCATGCCGGGGGCAAGCACGAGTTTGTACCCCGAGAAGTCGCGTGTGTCGGCCCGGAGGATATCGATCGATAGTCCGAGTTTTCTGAGCGCTTTATAGGCGTCGAACACGATCTGGAAGTAGTTGAGACCTGCGCCATGTGGCTGGGTGGCCCAGGCGAAATCGGCATCGTAGTCATAGATCAGCGCAATCGGTGCCTTAATGATCGAGACGTCCGGCGCAGCGCGTAATTCGTCCGCAACCTGCCTGGCTTCAGTCAGGGCAGGTGCGTCCGCATTGTCGGGGCGAAGCATACCGGCATGCATCTGTTCCTGAGCAAAGGGCGCTTGGCGCCAGCGGAAATAACAGACGGCTTCTGCACCATGTGCATAAGCTTCCCAGGCCCACAGGCGCATCATGCCAGGCAGCGGCGCGGGATTGTAAGGCGCCCAGTTGACCGGCCCCGGCTGCTGTTCCATGACCCACCAGCGTCCTCTGCCGACAGCCCGGTAGAGGTCGTGATGAAACGCCTGGAAATCCGGGTCGCCCTGGCGGGCATAGGTGCGCTGATGTTCTTCGCTCGCGCCGACCCTGTCTTCCAGGAAGCCGAGCGGATAGCTGTCCCAGGTGGCAATATCAAGATCGTCGCCAACCTTGAAATGGTCGAATTCCGTGATCCGGCCCATGAAATTGTGGCTGGTCGGCGCGTTGGAATATTCGCGGATGATCTCCACCTGGCGCCGATTGAAACTTGCGACCTGATCTGAAGAAAAACGGCGGAATGCCAACACGTGCGACGGGTTCGGTTCTGTCACAGTCAGATTGGGCAGTCCGATTTCGCCGAATGAACCGTACTCCATCGACCAGAAGACGTTGCCCCAGGCGCGATTGAGGGCGTCGATGGATCCGTAGCGGTCCTTGAGCCACGACCTGAACGCGTTGAGTGCGGCAGATGTATAGGAATGCGTCGTGTCGTGGCAGCCGTATTCGTTGTCGGTCTGCCATGCGGCAACATGGGGGTTATCGCCATAACGTTCGGCAAACAGCCGGACGATCCGGTCGCTTTCTTCCCGGTATCCCTGATGCGAAAAGCAGTAATGGCGACGAGAGCCGAAACCTCTTGGATTGCCGTTTGCATCCAGCGCGATCATGTCGGGATGTTTGTCCAGAAGCCATCTTGGCGGTGTTGCCGTCGGTGTGCCGAGAACGACCTTCAATCCCGCTGCGCCCAAGACCTCAATGGACTGGTCCATCCAGTCAAACTGCAGATCACCGGGCTTGGGTTCCAGCCGCGACCATGCAAATTCACCGATCCTTACCCAGGTCAGGCCTGCTTCCGCCATGCGGCGGGCGTCAGCTTCCCACATCTCTTCCGGCCAATGCTCAGGATAGTAGCAGGTCCCTAGCGTGCGCTTCATCTGACTTCTCTCATTATCCTCGTTGCCCCGGCTGGGTGCTTTTGCACCGCTATCGGGCCGGCAATCGTCCTGAAATCATGCTGATCTTTACGGTAGTGTACCGGAGCGCTGCCTTCACAGCGATGACAACCGCACAGGGCCTGGTTCAAGGGTGATCGATCGCCAGAGTATTCTCGTTTTTGGTCAAAGAATGACACGAGGCTCTGCTTGTCCGCGCGCAGATACCTGGGTGAAATAGGTTTTGCCTTCCCAGTCACCGTTCAGGCCCACCGAAGCCGACGTTGCGAACAGGGTTTGAAGATCTGCCCCTCCGAAGGCCGGACAGGAGACCTGTCGCGCCCGGAAGGAGACTTCCTCAACAAAGGTGCCGTTCGGCGCATATCGCGCGACACGATTTGCGCCCCATTGCGCGTTCCAGAGGTGGCCATCACTGTCGACGACGGCGCCGTCTGGGTTGTGCCCTTCCTTCGACAGGTCCGCGAAGAGCGTAGGTGTTGCCGAAGGCCATCCGTTGCCGTCGAGGACCACCTGTTGAATTGTCTGAGTCGCTGTGTCGGCAAAGTAAGCCTTTTGCCCGTCAGGCGAGAAACAGATCGCGTTGGTGATCGTGATGCCGGTGTAAAGGCGGCGCAGCTCACCGCGGTAGTAGCGGTATATTGCGCCTTTGCCCGGTTCAGCGTTGATCCCCATGGTGCCAATCCAGAAGCCACCTTTTGGATCTGCGCGCCCGTCATTCGATCTGGTGACCGGATCATCCGCCTCCAGGTCGCACAGTTTCATCCTGGCTTCGGTTTCGAGGTTGAAGAGAAAGAGCTGACTTGCGCTGGCGATCATCACTTCCGATTTGCCGACCCAGCCAGCGGCCGAAACATACTCATCAAATTCCCAGGCTTTCGTCGTGCCGTTTTCCCGGGACAGCAAGCTCCAGTTCAAAATGTCGAACCAGAAAAGCTGCTGGCGCTCCGGATGCCAGAGCGGTCCCTCGCCGAGCGTACAAGGCCGCTCGTCAAATATGTTTGTCATTCTTATTATCCGTTGGCTGCGATGGCAGTGTCGTAGGCGCTGACAATCTGTGCGGCGCGCTCCTTGACGTCTGCGACGGTAAAGCCGGGCTTGAAGAGAGCCGTTCCGATCCCGAAACCTGCCGCGCCTGCCTGGAACCAAGCCCCGAAATTGTCCGGGCCGGCACCACCGACGGCAAAAGTTGGTGTTCCCTTCGGCAAGACCGCAAGCATCGCTTTCAGTCCATCCGGTCCAATCAGGGAAGCCGGAAAGAATTTCAATCCGTCGGCGCCACAGCGCAGAGCCGTGAAACACTCGCTTGGTGTCATGACCCCTGGAAAGGAAGACATGTCCTCGGCCTTCGTGGCGAGAATGACGTCGGGATTGCAATCGGGCGAAACAATCAGCGTCCCGCCTGCGGATTTGACTTCAAGCACCTGGTTCGGCGTCAGAACGGTTCCTGCGCCGATCTCGGCACGGTCAGAAAACGATCTGACCATCGCCTCGATGCTCTTGAAAGGGTCCGGTGAATTCAGTGGAACTTCGATGCGGGTGATGCCAGCGTCGATCAGGCATTCGGCGATGGGCAATGCCTCAGGTGGGGTCAGGCCCCGCAGGATTGCGATGAGATTCCGGCTCATGAGGAAACCTTTGAATAGGAAGAATAGGCAAGTGCAAGGCCCTGCAGCGTGGTGGCCTCCGCATCGATCACTTCGGACCTGTGCCCGAGGCAAGAGAGTGCCGTCTGGTATGCCGATGCAATCTGGTCGCTTCCAAGAAGGATGACGGCCGAGAGATCAAATTCCTCTTTTACCGCAGCGAGTTCAGCGCCAATCAGAAGACCTGAGAGACGCCCCCTTGCGGCTTGAGGCGACAGGCCGGCAACAAGACCGCCGGCGCGGATGCCAAAGAGGCTGGTTGCGATCGATTGCGGGCGACCGGCAACCTCCCTGACGGCCTGGTCAAATGCGCTTTGGTCCATTTCCTTTGGCGAGAGAGAGTGCTGCAGGACGGAACGCGCGGAAAGGAGTGCAAACATTTCCCCGGTCATGCACGTCCTGAAGTGTTCAACGATACCGTCTTGGAGTCTGACCCATTTCGAGTGTGTTCCCGGCAAACAAAGGGTTCCCGTAAAACCTTCGTTCTTTGCCAGAAAACCGGCAATCTGGGTTTCCTCGCCGCGCATGACATCCGCCGGATCAGCCTGTTTGATGCCCGGCAGAATGCGGACGTCAAGGCGGACATCCAGAGAGCGGACGGTGGTTGCGTCCTCAAGGGCAGGCGGAGCGCAGGGGGTTGTTTTGTAGGGGGCTTCAGCCCAGCCCTGACGGGATCCGGCCATGCCGCAGATCACGACAGCAGTCTTGCCGGCGGGCGGAATGAGGTCCCCGATCAGTTCAAGAAGGGTCGGTTCGAATTCGTCTCTTTCAAGACTGCTCATCCCCTTGCTTGAGCTGCGATGGGCGATGATATTGTCTTGAGAATCAAGCGCCCAGGCGCGCAGATTGGTCGTGCCCCAATCCACCGCAATCCAGTCCGCTTTTGCCTGAAGGCTCATCCCGTCACCACTACTCCGCCGTCGACGACCATCGCTTGCCCCGTCATGCCCCTGCTGGTTTTCGATGCCAGGAACAGGACCGGATCGACCATATCTTCGGGCGCTAGTTCAAACTTCAGGCACTGGCGGTCAATATGTGCCGCGAGTGCTTCCGGCGTCACCCACAAGTCTTTTTGTTTTTGTGTCAGCACCCAGCCTGGTGCAATGGCATTGACCCGGATGTTTTCCGGACCGAACTCGCGGGCAAGGCTCCGGGTCATGCCGTTGATCCCGGAATTCGCCGTTGTGTAGGCGGCATAGCCTGCATTGCCCATCATATATGAAATGGACGTGAAGTTGATGATCGATCCGCCGCCGGCCGCGCGCATGCCTGCGATGACGTGCTGACAGGCAAAGAAATAGGCTTTCAGGTTGATCGACTGAGACCAGTCCCAGAATTCCTCGTCCACTTCTTCTGTCGCGTGGCGTTTGTCGTTGGCCGCGTTGTTGACAAGTACCGTTATTGCACCGTGCGCTTCGGCAGCCTTGTCGATCGCACCTTTCAGCTGGTCGATATCGGAGATATCGCAGGGCAAAAACAATGGCCGATTGCCATGTTGGCGTTCCATCTCGTCGCAAAATTCGCTTGCATCCGAACGTTGGACAAAAGCGACTTTTGCACCTTGTGCCAGGAATCCGCTTGTGAGCTCTGCGCCGATGCCGGAACCACCGCCGGTGATGAAGACCGATTGGCCCTTCAGGTCAGGATAGTTTGCGTGCATGTGACGCTCCCTTTTCTCTTTGCTGCAGCACCTTGAAATGCCGTGCCTGCAATTCTCATCTGTTCAAATCCGTTTTGCTTCCAGCACCCAGATCGTCTCAGGGAAGCGCCACGGCAAAGTGAGACCGTGCGACATGAGATATTGCCCACTTGCCTCAAGGTCGTTGTTCTTCAGGAATGGCGACCCCCGGGACAGACCGGTAGCATCGGCGCGATTGATCAACGTGATCCTGTAGAGCGCGTTCCTGTCGAGGCCGGTCAGCCGCAACGGATATTGTAGAATCTGGTTCGATGGGCGCACGAGCGCTGCAAAGACAACAAACCGGTCGCCGTCCTCGGCCAGTTGCTGTTCGGCGAACAGCGCCGGATCGGCGCTGTCGAGACGCAAGATATCGGCTGTCGCCATCCAGTCCCTGTTCGCTTTCCACCAACCGGTGACGGTTTTCAGGACCTCTGCTTCCTCATCAGACAATTCCCGCGGGTCCATTTCGAAACCCATATGCCGCTGAGCTGCCGTCCATGCGCGAAACTTGGCGTTTATCGTCCGGCCCGAAGTGTGGCTGACGCGAGGGCCGACATGCGAGCCTGTTACGCTTGCCGGGAGAAACAGGGACGCGTCGTGCTGAATGCGCTGCCGTTCGAGCGCGTCATTGCTGTCGGAGAGCCAGACCCTGTGTGTTCGCTTCAGAATTCCGAAATCGACCCTGCCACCGCCTGAAGCACAGCTTTCGATTTCGACATGCGGGAAATCAGCACGCAAGCGATCAATCAGCGCGTAAAGACCTTCGGTTTGCGCCGCATCGACCACGGGCAGAACGCGATTGTGGTCCCATTTGATGTAGCCAATGTCATTTTCCGCAAGCACCTTGGCAATGCAGTCATAAAGATAGTCGCGCACGTCATCGCGGGACATGTCGAGGACAAGCTGTTGCCGTCCCTTCGGCTGGTCAGCCGATCCCAGAACCCATTCCGAATGCGCCCTGAACAGGTCGCTGTCCTCATTGATCATTTCAGGTTCGAACCAGATGCCGAATTGCAGGCCGAGCGATTTGACGTGGTCGATGAGCGGTTTCAGCCCGTCAGGATATTTCCGCTTGTCTACGACCCAGTCTCCAAGGGAGGACGTGTCGTCGTCTCTTTGGCCGAACCAACCATCATCCAGCACAAAACGCTCTGCCCCAAGGTCCGCCGCCCGGGACGCGATAGACTTCAGTTCGTCAAGCTTGTGATCGAAATAGACAGCTTCCCAGCAATTGTAATGTACCGGGCGCGGCATCCTTGCGCCGGAGACCAGCTTGTTCCGGACGTATTTTTGGAAACGCACAGCAGCGCCGTTGAAGCCGGTACCGGAATATGTGGCGAAGAGCGGGGCCGTGCGGAAGACATGGTTTTTTTTCATGCTCGCAGAGGCGTGTCCGAACTGGACCTGGCGCCGTCCGTCGGCCAGTTCTTCTGCGACCATCCTGTGACCGCCGGACCACCCGTAGTGATATGCGTAAGCTTCTCCCGACGTATTGCTCGTCTGGCTCGAACAAACAATCAGGGCAGGAAAGTGGGCGTGATCCGTCCGGCCCGTCCGGTTGTCGCGCACGCGTGCTCCCGGCGCGAAAGGAAGCCTGCGCGTCAGGAACTCCGCGCACCAGCGGCCGGAATACTCGATCATCTCCCCCATATGAGCAGGAACAGGGAGGACCGGAGCTGCGAGCCAGTCGACGGTAATCTTGTGGGCACTTTCCAGATGGGTCTGCATCTGCAAGAGCGACGTTTCCGGATCCATCGACAGATCGAGGACAAGGCTCAGTTCGAGGTCGGTGTCCGCATAAACAAGGGTCAGCCCGTGTTCGGATGTTGTTTCGTTCGAAAAGCGGAACCGAGGTGTGAGCGGGTTGCCGTCGGCGTCCCGGCCGGTCAGCCCCGACTGACCGGGAAAGGTCTGAGACGCTTCCGGGTTGAGGCTGATGGGCGCATTCCGGTCCACCATGCCGCCGGTGACATCCGTGACTGCTGCAGCAGCTAGCGACTGATAGGACTCCCGCTCGGGAAGCGCGGGCCCCCAATAAACCGCTTCGGGTAGGCAGTCCCCCAAGCTGGCGAGCACCAGGCTTTGATGAGCATCACCAAGATGCCAGGTCCTCGCCTGCATTCCCTTTACTCCATACACTCTTTTGTATTCAGACCGGCCTGCGACACCGGCCGATCATTTAACAGCCCCGAGTGTCAGGCCGGCGATAAAGTGCCGCTGCATCAAGAAGAACATGGCCACCGGCGGAAGCGCTGCAACGATCGAACCGGCACTCATCAGATGATATGCGGCGCGATATTGCGCGTTGAACGAGGTGATCCCTGCCGTGACCGGTTGGCTTTCCACGCCCTGCGTCAGGACAATCGCCCAGAAGTAGTCGTTCCAGATGAAGGTGAACATCAGAACAGACAGCGCGGCAATCGCAGGCTTCATCAGCGGAAGCACCACGAACCAGAAAATCCGCCATTCAGAGATGCCCTCTACGCGCGCCGCCTCGATCAACTCGAACGGGAGGGCGCGGATGAAGTTGCGCATGAAGAGGGTGCAGAACCCGGTCTGGAAGGCAACGTGGAACAGAACCAGACCCGTAATGGTGTTATAGAGACCCAGCTGAAGCGTGAGATCGCGAACGGGGACCATAAGGATCTGGAACGGTACAAAATTACCGGCGACAAACATGAAGAAGATCCAGATGTTTGCCTTGAACTTGTAGATGCCGAGCGCAAATCCGGTCATGCAGGAGAGCGCCACCGCACCGATCACGGTCGGGATCGTGATCTTGAACGAGTTCAGCATATATTGCGGCATGTCGGATGCGGTGAACACCAGCCAGTAGTTGGAAAACCCCTTGAATTCCGACGGCCAGCCCCAGTAGTTCGCGTTGGCGAAGTCGGAGTCGGGCTTGACTGAGAAAATGGCAACAGCGATGAGGGGCAGCAGCCAGAGGATCAGCGCCAGCGGCAGGAATGCCTGATAGGTGACCTGCCAGGAGCGCGGTGTGCGTTCGATCGGTGTCGGAAACATCTCAGCGCGCCTTTTCTTCTTTGTACATCGACCACAGGAAGTAGGCGATGAAGGCCAGCATGATCAGGAACAGGACGACCGCAATCGCAGCGCCGTAGCCCATGCGGAACCCGTATTCGGACAGGGCGACCTCGAACATGTAAAAGCTCAGAACGCGGCTGGCGCCGAAAGGCCCGCCATTGGTCATGACCGAGATAAGGTCGAAAGACCGCAATGCACCGATGATGGTAACAACGAAGGCGATGAAGGTGGCCGGGCGCAACTGGGGAACAATGATGTACCACAGCATTTTCCAGCCCTTTGCGCCATCCAGACGACCGGCTTCGATCTGTTCAGGGTCAACCGCGTTGAGACCTGTCAGATAAAGGATCATGCAGTAGGCGGTCTGTGGCCAAAGGCCAGCCACGATAATCCCGACGGTGACCCAGTTCTCGTCGCCAAGCACATTCATCGGGGGAATGCCGACAGCGCCAAGAAGCACATTGAGGATGCCGAAGGTCGGGTCGTAGAACCATGTGAAGACGAGACCGACGACAACCTGAGAAATCACAAACGGGAAAAAGAACAGGGATTTATAGAGCCGGATACCCGTCACTGTCTGGTTCAGGAAGAGGGCGATGAAAAGCCCGGCAGGAATGGCCAGTAGATAGAGAAGCAGCCAGATGACGTTGTTTTTCAACGACGTATAAAACGCTTCGTCCCAATAGAGTTCTTCGTAGTTGTAAAGTCCGACATACTCAGCCTGGCCGAGACCGTCCCATTCATAAAGAGACAGGTTGAACGACTGGAAGATCGGGAAGATCACATAGAACAGAAAGAATAGAATACCTGGAGCCAGGAACAGCCACGGAGTGATTTGTTGCTGGTTTCGGTGCCACCACGAGCTCTGGTGGTCTTGGGCAACGGACGCCTGGGCCATGTTTGCCTCTCCAGAATTGGCTGCTGGGACCTAGTAATGGGACAGGGTGCGGGAAGCACCCTGTCCTGTTCCGTCATGTGCGGAACTTACTTGTAGATGCGCTCGCGGGCGCGATCCAGGCGGGCCAGGATCTTGTCGAGGTTATCCGGCTTGACCATGAATTCCTGCAGGCCTTCCATGGCAACCTTTGCCATTTCAGCCGGCGCGTCGCGGTCGAAGAACTGGGCAACGCCACCTGGAGAATTGCTCGAGAGCATCTCGAAGCCCTGGACGAGGAACTTGTCGTCATCGACCGAAGAGTTGGCGTTAACTGGCAACTGACCCAGGTTCTTGCCGTTGTTGATCTCTGTCTGAACGTCCGGAGAAACAACAAACCGCAGGAATTCGCGTGCCGCTTCCTTGTTCTGTGCATTGGCAGGAATGTGGAACGTGTCGGTCGGAGCGTCTTCAGCCTTCTCGATGCCAGGCGTGATTTCCACGAACTGGTAGAAGTCGAGCTGATCATCCGTGAGACCGGCGTCACGCAGCGGTGCAACAGCAAAGTTACCCATGAGGTAGGCTGCCGCGTCACCTTGAACCATGAACGGCAGAGCTTCCTGCCAGCTGTAGGTCTGGTGATTGTCGATGAACGCGCCCATGTCGATGAGCTCGCGCCAGTTGGCGAACGTCTTGCGGACTTCGTCGGACTGCCAGGAAGCCTTGCCGGTCAGCAGGTCCATGTGGAAGTCAAAGCCGTTGGTGCGCATGTTCAGGTAGTCGAACCAGCCGCCTGCGGTCCAGAGGAACTTGGTGCCGATCGTGTAGCACTTCTTGCCGGCATCGATGATTTTCTGGCAGTTGGCTTTTTCTTCTTCCCAGGTCGTCGGCTCGCTGAGGCCGAGTTCGTCGAAGATGTCTTTGCGGTAGTAAACGCCCCACTGGTAGTACGTGTAAGGGACGCCCCACTGCTTGCCGTCGATGGTCATCGCGCCTTTTGTCGATGCCAGATTGTCGGCGATTGCAGGCTCTGCCCACAGATCAGAGACGTCCTCGAACAGGCCGGCTTCAACATAGGGACGCATGCGGTTGGCAGCGTACCAGGTCGCGACATC
This sequence comes from Roseibium sp. HPY-6, assembly GCF_040530035.1. Lineage (NCBI taxonomy): Bacteria > Pseudomonadati > Pseudomonadota > Alphaproteobacteria > Hyphomicrobiales > Stappiaceae > Roseibium > Roseibium sp. HPY-6. Next base: position 2,096,086 of record NZ_JBEWCD010000001.1, on the reverse strand, counting down.
CGGCGCATTCGCGGTCAGGAAGTTGCGGATCTGGGTTTTGTAGGCCTCACGGTCGATCACGGTGGTTTCGATGTTCAGGTCCGGGTTTTTCTCCTGGAACTGCGCAATCATGTTCTCCATCGTGGCCCGGGGTGCCGGGTTCGACGTGTCGAGGAAAATCTTGAGATCGCCTGTCAGGCCGTCAGCAGAAACAGCGCCCATTGTGCCTGCCAGAATGGCAAAAGCAGCAGCGGACGTCTTCAACATGGAACGCATGGTGTCCTCCCTTTTGGTTCCATTATTTGAAACTTAGTTTTGTATATTGATACTTTGAGCTGATCAGGTTAAGTTGTCAACAGGCCCGGCGAAAAAGAAACGGGCCGACGGAGGAAATCATGAACAAGCAGGCCAATGGCGACGGAACTGTCGGCAAGGCGCTCGATGTGCTCGATAAAGTCGCAGCCGTCGGACGTCCGGTCCGCTTTAGTGAATTGCTCTCCGACAGTGTGCACCCCAAGGCAACGCTCTACCGTCTGCTGCAGACCCTGGTGAGCCAGGGCATGCTTGCTTACGACGAAAGCCAGCAAACCTATTCGCTCGGAATTCGGCTTGTCCGGCTTGCCCACGCTGCCTGGCGTCAGAGTTCGATCGCTCCCATCGCCCGGCCGTTCGTACGCAAGCTTTCCGAGGCCGTCGGAGAGACGGTTCACCTGGCCCAACTGGATGGCGGGCAGGTGCTTTATGTCGACAAGCGCAACGCCATCAATCCCATCGACATGTATTCGCAGGCCGGCAAGATCGGACCCGGATATTGTACCGGTGTCGGAAAAGCACTGCTTGCGTTTCTGGAACCGGACGAGCTTGCGGAAGCCATCAAGAAACAGTCTTTCCACGCCTACACACCATCTACATTGAGCAGTGAAGCTGCGCTCAGGGCCGATCTGGAGGACATCAAAACCAAGGGTGTTGCGTTCGACCGGGAGGAGCATGAACCCGGAATCATCTGTATTGCCGCACCTGTCCTGTCCTCGAAAGGGCGTCCGATCGGGGCGCTTTCCGTCACCACATCGACAACACGAAAGGGTCTGGAAGAGCTTTCAGAAGTGCGTCCTGTGCTTTTGAAAACCGCTTCGGAAATTGCTGCAGCCGTTGAAGACTGGCAGTTCCCCGCCTGAAGAACACCTAGGGAGAAGAGATTAAATGTCTGGCGTCACGCTGACCAAAGCAGTCAAAAAATATGCCGACCTGCAAGTCATCCACGGCGTGGATCTTCAGATCGATCATGGCGAATTCTGTGTCTTTGTCGGCCCGTCCGGCTGTGGCAAGTCCACCTTGCTGCGCATGATCGCCGGACTTGAAGAAACGACCACCGGACAGATCCAGATCGGTGGCCGCGACGTGACGAAGCTTGATCCGTCTGAGCGCGGCGTGGCGATGGTGTTCCAGACCTATGCGCTTTATCCGCATATGTCGGTTGAAGAGAATATGGGCTTCGGGCTCAAGATGAATGGCCACCCCAAAGCCGAGATTAACGCGAAGGTTTCCGAAGCGAGCCGTATCCTGAAGCTGGATCCTTACCTCAAGCGTAAGCCGAAAGCACTTTCGGGTGGTCAGCGCCAGCGTGTTGCCATTGGCCGTGCCATCGTGCGCGGACCTGAAGTTTTCCTCTTCGACGAACCGCTGTCCAACCTCGACGCGGAACTGCGTGTCGACATGCGTGTTGAAATCGCGCGGCTGCACAAGGATATCGGCGCAACGATGATCTACGTGACGCATGACCAGGTCGAGGCCATGACGCTTGCAGACAAGATCGTCGTGCTGCGCGCAGGCAAAATCGAACAGGTCGGGTCGCCAATGAAGCTTTACTCCGACCCGGACAACAGGTTTGTTGCAGGATTTATCGGTTCGCCTAGCATGAACTTTGTCGAAGGCGTTGCGGCTGAAGGTGGCGTTACCATTCCTGCATTTGGCGGCATAACTGTCCCAACGACAGTGGCGCTTCCGGGTGCCGGCAAAAAGGTCCTTGTCGGATTGCGACCGCAGCATCTGAAGATTTCCGAGAGCTCCGAGGGTGCGACCGTCGACCTTTGCGAACAGCTCGGCGGTGTTGCCTACTCCTATCTGATCTGTCCGACCGGTGAGCGGATCATCGTGGAGACCAAAGGCGAGGAAGCCCCGGTCACAGAGGGCCATGTCGAAGTGACTTTTGATCCTTCTTCCGCTTTCTTCTTCGACGCAGAGACCGAAGCGCGGTTGCGGTAATCTGCTTGGGTGGTCGCCGTGTTCAGCGGCGATCTCATTTTCTGACCTTGGGCGCTACCTCTTTCTGTTGGAAGCAACAATTTCTACGCCGGATTTGCCGAGCTACGTCAACAGTATCTGATCCCGGGTGCCGAAAATCGTGAGCGGTTTATCTGCGCACTTTCTTCGTAACGCAACCATCGCAAACTCCTCCATTCGAAGATTTGAAATTCCGGCCAGCCTGAAGAGGCTGGGCCGGCCTAACGCGATGTTTCTTGCGATGCCTGTTACATCGAAGGGTCGTCGTCTTGTCTTGACATGAATACTGATTCAGGTTTCATATATGCATGGCGTTGGGCGGAAAGACGGTGTTTTGCGTGATGCGAGAGCAGAAGGCAGCCTGTCTGGTTCCTGCGCCTATCGGGAGGAAAACGATGACCAAACGCCTTCACCGCTGGGCAAGTCCGATTGTGGCCGGCCTGAGCCTTCTCGCTGCGAGCGTACCCGCCGCCCAGGCGGAAGATATCAAGATCGCTCACGTCTACGGTAAAACCGGACCGTTCGAAGCCTATGCAAAGCAGTCCCATACAGGTCTGATGATGGGGCTTGAATACGCCACCGACGGCTCGATGGAGATCGACGGCCGCAAGATCGTGGTGATCGAAAAGGATACGCAACTCAAGCCGGATATCGGCAAGGGGGCGCTTGCCGAAGCTTATGGCGATGATGAAGTCGATATAGCAGTCGGGCCGGTTTCTTCCGGTGTTGCGCTCGCCATGCTGCCGGTCGCCGAAGAATATGAAAAGCTGCTGATCGTGGAACCGGCCGTTGCCGATTCCATCACAGGCAACAATTGGAACCGCTACGTCTTCCGGACATCGCGCAACTCGTCGCAGGACGCGATTGCCAACGCTGTCGCTCTCGGTCAGGAAGGCGTCTCCATCGCGACGCTCGCGCAGGACTATGCGTTCGGACGCGACGGAGTTGCCGCCTTCAAGGAAGCGCTGGCGGGTACGGGTGCCAACCTTGTTTTCGAGGAATACGCCCCCACCGACACCAAGGACTTTACCGCGAACGCGCAGCGTATTTTCGATGCCTTGAAGGATGAGCCGGGCCGCAAATTCCTGTTCGTGATCTGGGCCGGCGGCGGCAATCCGATCAGCAAGATCCAGGCAATGGAGCCGGAACGGTTCGGCGTTGAGATCGCAACGGGCGGCAATATCCTGGCGGCCATGAAGGCCTACAAGGAGCTGCCTGGAATGGAAGGCGCGACCTACTACTATTATGAGATCCCGAAAAATCCGGTGAACGACTGGCTGGTCTCCGAGCACCAGAAACGGTTCGATGCACCGCCCGACTTCTTCACCGCGGGTGGCATGTCCGCCGGGATTGCAATCGTTGAGGCCATCCGCAAGGCGGGTTCAACGGAAACGGAAGAGCTGATCAGTGCGATGGAAGGCATGGAATTCGAAACGCCGAAAGGCAAGATGGTTTTCCGTGCCGAAGATCATCAGGCGCTGCAGCCCATGTATCACTTCAAGATCCGTGTCGATCCCGATGTCGAGTGGGGTATTCCGGAACTGGTGCGTGAGTTGAAGATCGAGGATATGGATATTCCGATCCGCAATCAGTAAGGAGACTGGCGCGTAACACCCCATCGACCACGCGCCGGTTCCCGAAAATTCTGTAAAGTTGCCCGGCCGGAGAAGTTCGACTGGCCGGGCCCTTGCCGGCAGACGTCTTCGAAATCACAGGACGCATTCCCGTGGCGACAGAAAAACCCATTCTCGAAACTCGTGACCTGACAATCCGCTTCGGTGGTCATGTTGCGATTGACCGCGTCTCATGCGGGTTCGACAGGGGAACGCTTACCGCTATTGTCGGACCGAACGGTGCAGGAAAGACGACCTATTTCAATCTCATTTCAGGGCAATTGAAGGCGACGGGAGGTACCGTGACGCTGAACGGTGAAGACATCACACGACACTCCGTTCCCGACCGGACAGATCGCGGCATCGGACGTGCCTTCCAGCTGACGAACCTGTTTCCCACCTTAACCGTGCGCGAAAACGTGCGCCTTGTCGTACAGTCCAGGGCGCGTAAAGGGTTCGATCTGTTCTCGATCGCGGAAAGCCATATCGAGCTTCTGGAACGCGCCGATCACGTTCTGGCAGAAGTCCGGCTGATCGATCAGGCCGACCAGATCGTTTCGGCGCTTCCCCATGGCGACCAGCGCAAGCTTGAAGTCGCGTTGCTGATCGCACTGGGTCCTCAGGTTTTGATGTTCGACGAACCGACAGCGGGCATGAGCGTCGACGAGGTCCCGGTCATTCTGGAGCTGATCCGGAAACTGAAAGCGGACATGGACCGGACCATCCTGCTGGTGGAACACAAGATGGACGTGATCCGATCCCTGGCCGACCGGATTGTCGTCCTGCACAACGGCGAACTGGTCGCAGATGGCGACCCCGCCGAAGTGATCGCGCTGCCGGTCGTGCAGGAGGCCTATCTCGGCAAGGCTCCGGAGGCGGCCTGATGTCCGACACCCTGCTTTCTCTTGCCGGCGTGCACACGCTTATCGGTCCCTACCACATTCTTCAGGGCGTGGATCTCGTCGTGCCGGAAGGCGGTGTGACCGTTCTTCTGGGACGCAATGGCGCGGGCAAGACCACAACGCTCAGAACCATCATGGGCCTTTGGACTGCCAGCCAGGGTGAGATCCGTTTTGGTGATCACCTCATCACGAAGCTGGAAACGCCCGACATTTCCCGGCGCGGCGTTGCCTATGTGCCGGAAGACATGGGCATCTTCACGGATCTGACGGTTGCCGAGAACATGGTGCTTGCCGCATCAAACGGACCTGTCGATCAGAAACGTCTTGGCTGGATCAAGGAGCTGTTTCCACCGATCGGCACCTTCTGGGAGGCCTCCGCCGGAACCCTCTCGGGTGGTCAGAAACAGATGCTGTCCGTTGCCCGTGCCATCATCGAACCTCGGCGGCTGATCCTGATTGACGAGCCGACCAAAGGACTCGCACCGGCCATCATCAATGCGATGACCGAAGCCATGCGCGAACTGAAACAGACGGACACGACGATCCTGCTCGTTGAACAGAATTTCGCGATGGCGTCCGCCATTGGCGACACTGTCGCCGTCATGGATGACGGCCGCATCATTCACGCCGGGCAGATGAGCGAACTGATTGAAGACGATGGCTTGCAGGAGAGATTGATGGGGTTGAGCCTGGAGGCGCATCAATGAGCGAAACAGCAATCAAGCCGCGCATCGAAAAGATACCCTTGCGGGAACAGGTCTTGCAGAAACTGCCGGTCTTGCTCGTGCCTGTGCTTGCGCTTCTGGGGCTTGTTGCCATCGGCAACCCGGCGAGCTGGCTGACCCTCACGGTGGCCGGCCTTGCCATGGGCATGATGATTTTCATCATGGCGTCCGGGCTGACGGTGGTCTTTGGGCTGATGGACGTGATCAATTTCGGGCACGGGGCGTTTGTCGCGGTCGGTGCCTTTGTCGGGTTCACGGTGCTGGCGTGGCTCGCGGGCTGGACGGCGTCGCCGAGTGTCATGCTCAACCTTGCCGCGGTTCTGGTTGCCATCCTTGCGGCAATGGTCGTGACCGGCTTGCTCGGCTATGCCTTCGAGCGCGTCATCGTCATGCCGGTTTATGGCGAGCATCTGAAGCAGATCCTTGTCACGATGGGCGGCCTGATCGTTGCGCAGCAGATGATCTACGTGGTTTGGGGACCGGACGAATTACACATCTCACGTCCCGAGGCGTTTCAGGGATCGGTGGTGTTCGGGGAAGCGGCCATTGAAAAATACAGGCTCGTTGCGGTCGCCATCGGGCTCGCACTCTTTCTCGCAATGCGTCACGTCCTGAAAAACACAAAGGTCGGACTGCTTGTCAGGGCCGGGGTTGAGAACGGTGAGATGGTCGAAGCGCTCGGTTACAGGATCCGCAGGCTGTTCCTGATCGTCTTCATGACGGGGTCGGCGCTTGCCGGGCTTGGAGGCGTGATGTGGGGGCTCTACCAGGAGACGATCACCGCGCATATGGGATCGGAGATCATGGTGTTGGTCTTCATCGTGGTGATTATCGGTGGGCTCGGGTCCGTCGAAGGATGCTTCATCGGAGCCCTTCTGGTTGGTCTGCTCGCCAACTACACGGCCTTTCTCGCGCCGAAGGTGGCGCTGATCTCCACCATTGCGCTCATGGTCGTGATCCTGATGTGGCGGCCCCAGGGTCTTTATCCCGTCGTCAAGGCGAAGTGAGGGACCGGCATGCTTACGAGACTTCTTTCCGGCGACACCCCGCGCAGCGGCCTTCTGACCTTGCTGCTTGTTGCGGTCCTGATTTCACTCGCCTTTGCCCCGTTCCTGTTCCCGGGGACAAAGTCGCTCGAGACGGCAGCGCGGATCTGCATTTTCATCGTCCTGGTAGCGAGCTACGATCTCCTGCTTGGCTACTCTGGGATCGTCTCTTTCGCGCACACCATGTTCTTCGGCATCGGTGCTTACGGGACGGCTCTCGCGCTCAGCACCTCCGGTCCGAGTTACTGGTCGCTCGCTTGGGGCACGCTCGCCGGGATGCTTGTTGCGGCCGCTTTCGCTTTGGCAATCGGTTTGTTTTCGTTGCGCGTCAAGGCGATCTTCTTCGCCATGGTGACGCTGGCCGTTGCAAGCGCGTTCGCGGTTTTCGTTTCGCAGATGTCCTGGCTGACTGGCGGTGAGGACGGGCTCAACTACAAGATCCCGCGCGAGCTGACACCGGCCTTCAAGCTGGTTCAGGAAAAGGTTTTCGGCGTCCGGATCAACGGCAAGCTGCTGGCCTACTATCTTGTTTTCTTTGCATCTCTGGCGCTGTTCCTGGTCATGCTTCGGATTGTCAACTCGCCGTTCGGGCGGACACTCAAGGCCGTTCGGGATAACGCGTTCAGGGCAGAAGCAATCGGATACAAGGTGGTCTGGTACCGCACGACTGCAACGGTTCTTTCCGCCGTCATGGCAGCACTTGCAGGGTCATTGCTGGCGATCTGGCTGCGCTACACCGGGCCTGCCACGACGCTGTCAATGGAGATCATGATCGACATCCTGTTGATGGTGGTGATCGGAGGAATGGGCACGCTTTACGGAGCGGTGCTTGGTGCCACACTGTTTATCCTTGCGCAGACCTATCTGCAGAACTTGATGGGCGTTGCCGTGGAGGCAACAAGCGCCGTACCGCTGGTTTCAACACTCGTTGCGCCGGAACGCTGGCTGCTTTGGCTCGGCGTGCTATTTATCCTTTCGGTTTATTTCTTTCCGAGCGGGATCGTCGGAAGACTGCGGGCGGGGCGTGCTTGAGCAACAAGGGACTTTTTTTGCGCGACGTGGGGGCCGGACGCCCCCTGGTGCTCATTCACGGCTGGTCGTGTCCGGGCCAGTTCTTTCACAGCCAGATTGACAGCCTGAAGGCGCATGCCCGATGTCTTGTGCCGGATCTGCCGGGTCACGGGCAAACAGCCAACAACTTGCCATTGACGATCGAAGCGGCTGCCGATGCAGTCCATGCCGAACTTGTGGAGCGGGATGTCTCAGACGCGATCCTTTGCGGCTGGTCCATGGGCGCACTGGTGGCCTATTCGATGATCGAGCGTTTCGGTTCGGGCCGGTTTTCTTCCTTCGTTGCCGTCGACATGACACCGAAGGTGCTGAACACGTCCACCTGGCAGAACGGGACGCTGAACGGGCTTAATTCAGAGCTCAACCAGGTGTTTCTCAATGCCATCGTTCCGGACTGGCCGAAGCTGCCGGGACGGATCGCGAGCCGGCTCTTCGCAGACGGATTACCTGTCGGGCAGGAGCAGAAGGAAAAGGTCGCTCATGAGATCGCCAAGGCCGATCCGGCACTTCTGAAACAGATGTGGGCCTCGCTGACAGCTCAGGATTTTAGGCCGTTGCTGGAGAACTTCCCCGTGCCGTTTCATCTGGTCGCGGGGCGCAAGAGCCAGCTGTACGGACAAGGCGTCCATCGCTGGCATGAAGAGAATGTGCCGGACTTTCAGCTGCACCTCTTCGACCGCTCCGGCCACGCACCGCACATGGAAGAGACCGCCCGTTTCAACGACCTGCTGATGGAACTGATTCACCAGCGTTGATGCGCCTCAGTGCCCGCCACCGATCTTCGTTTTCACGAACTCGATGATCTTGTCGAGGAACGTCAGGACAAGGAAGACCGCCAGCAGCCCGACAAAGAACCGAAGGTCTGTTGTCAGGCTGTTCTTGGTCACGTCCCACTGACGCGCGCCGATATTGGCGTAGATCCAGGCGTAGTAGGCAATCGCTGTGAGCGCGGCCGTCAGGATCAGCGAGATCAGGATGGTCTGCCAGGCCGGTCTCGGGGATTGGTCTTCGCTCATTTCAGGATCCTCGCTTTTGCAAGGTCCACCTTAAAGACCATCAGATCATCGAGGCGTTCGACGTCGCCCTCCAGTTCAACGTAAAGCGCCAGCAACGGTTTGATTTCGTCACCAATCAGGTTTCCGTCCTGATCGGCCATCAGGAAGAAGTTGCGGTTCTCTACCGGGCCTGAGGAGACGAAGACCGGCGGTATGCCTCCGGTCAGGCAGAGGTCTGCACAGGCCTTGTGGGCAAGGCCGCGACCTGGCCGCATGGCCCCGGCATAGCATTTGCCGTCGCAGATCTCTCCGGTTAGTTTCCAGCGGCCCAACGGCTCAGGACCCGCGGGCGTAAAGTCGGGAGCGCCTCCTTCCACGGCTTCGACCCGCCCGACCTGGATCATGGTGAGGTCGCCGCGATTGACCGGGACTCCCCGCAGGGTCACAGGCCCGTCCTGGTTCTTTTCCGCCTGACTGAATGCTCCACGTTTTCCCTGGCCAGCAAGCATATAGGTCCGTGCAGGGGTCTCGCCGTCTGCAGGCACGCGAAGAACGGGGTAGGGACGCAGTTCGAGGATGCCGACATTTTCAAACCGGTTGCCCCATTGGAACCCGCCGTTGCCCGGATCATTCTGCGTCGAGGAGAGCGCAAGTGCGGCGATGCCCAAACCGCCCGCAAAGCAGACAGCGAAGACAACGAGGAACATGACCAGTTGCTTCGGCACCGCATTCAGGTAGCCGACATAGAAGGGGGCGTCTTTCGTCTGTCTCCAGCTCATGCCGCTTCTCCGATTTCGACAGGGTCCACATGGGTGCCGGGTGGCAGGGCGTTCGGATCGAGGAGAATTGTTGATCCAATCAGTTTCAGCCTGTAGGTCGAGATCTTTTCAGTGAACGGTGCCGGTGCGCGGCCGTCGCTGAGATTGTACTGATAGCCGTGCCAGGGGCAGGTGATACAGCCCCAAAGCACCTTGCCTTCTCCGAGCGGACCGTTCTGGTGAGCACAGGCATTGGTGATCGCCGACAGCTTGCCGTCATACTTGAAAATGGCAACCCGCTCGTCGTCTGACAGGGTCACCACCTTGGCGCAGTCATCGTCGATTTCATCCAGTTCGCCTGCCACCAGCCAGCCCTTCTCCTGAAGCGATGCCTTGGCCGTCTCTTCGCCCCGGTCCCGTCTGGCTTCCATGCGACCTGTGGCAAAGTGAAGTCCCGATACCAGAACAACACTCGCCGCGACGACGCTTGTGAAGATCGGATCTCCCGCGCCCTGAAGCGCGCCGAGCGCGACATGCAGGACAACGCACGCGTAGGCCGCATAGATGAACATATGCAGCGCCTTCCAGATCGGCGCACCCAGGAAGCTCAGCCAGAAGTCGTGGCTGGTCGCTGCCAGGACAAACAGGATCAACAGAGCCACAATCCCCAGCGTTTCAAAGGGAAAGCCAAGGATCTGTCCATAGTTGGTGTTTGACGACAGAAGAGCGACATATTTGTCCGTCGGTGAGAAATTGTAATACCACGTCAGGACATAGTTGGCGTGTACGGCTGCAATCCCCGCCGTCATCACGCCGAAATGCCGGCGATTGTAGAGGAGCGGCAGGAACCGGCGATCGAGGCGGGCGAGTGGCCCGATGCACAAGATCACGGTCAGCATCAGGAAGGCGCAACTGCCGAAGGCTCTCATGCGCAGGATCGCACCGTCGATTGGCTTGGTGACATCCTCGAAACCGGGTGCGACACGGATATAGATGTAAAGGTAGAGCACGACCGCAATCAGCAGCACGGCATCGTAGAAGATCTTGTTCCGGTTCCAGATCACCGGTGTGTATTGCACACTCATTGAGAGGCCTCCGCACCGCTTGGCTCGCCTGCAGGGGCTTCAACAAGAATGGCCGGCCGGTCCGCTGGTGGCGTCTGGCGCAGGGTCAGGACTGCGAAGAATGCCAGAGGCAGCAAGATACCGAGAACCGTCCAGATCCGGGCGTGAGCTGTTCGATGAGCGCGTTTCACCGGGCGTCTTCTCCATGTTTTTCAAGGGTGAACCAGCGATACAGCACCAGTGGCCAGATCAGGCAGATGCCCGGTATCAGGAGCGGTCGGAACGCATAGGACCCGCGTGCGGACGGTTCCACCCGATCGATGCCGAAGACAAGAAATGCGGCCGCCACGACCCCGCCCGCCATCAGGTACCAACGGCCAAGCTCAAGAAGTAGTTCTGCAGTCTGCAACAGGTGTCCTCCGAAGTTCTTCCATTTGTCATCCCGGCTGGAGCAAAGCGCAAGGCCGGGATCCAGTATTCCTCAACATAGGGTTTTCGCAACTCTTCACTTTCGGTGTCTACTGGGTCCCTGTCTTCGCAGGGATGACAAGGTCTGAGGCTCTTCCTCACACCAGATCCGCGTCGGTTATGATTTCCACAAGCGAGGGACCGTCATGGGCGATCGCCTTGGCGATGGCATCGCCGAGTTCGGATGCCTCCGTGACACGGTGCCCGTGGCCGCCGCATAGACGGGCGAAGGCGGCGAAGGAGGGATTGGTGAGATTGGTCTCCCAGACAGGCCATTCTCCGGACCGCTGTTCCTTGGAGATCTTTCCAAGCTCTGAGTTGTTGAGAAGAATATGTGTGATGTTCATGCCGTATTTGACGGCTGTGGTGAACTCCATCGCGTATTGGCCAAAGCCGCCATCGCCTGAGATCGAGATCACCTTGCGGCCCCTGTATTCCTCGAAATCCTGTGTCGCGCACCAGGCTCCGAGCGCGGCGGGGAGGCTGAAGCCGATCGAACCGAGATAACCGGACATCAGGATGCGCTGGCCGCGTGGTTCGAAATAGCGGCCAAAGGAGTAAGTGTTGTTGCCGACATCGACGGGGATGATGGCATCATCCGGGCAGAGTTCCGTCAGTGCCTTGAAGACCGCTGCGGAGTGAATTCCGCCGCCGTGATCTTCCGACAGACGCGTTTCCTTTTCCTCGCGCCAGATCTCCCACCGTTCGACAAGCTCGGACCTTTGGTCGGCGGCATCGGCGGCTTGAGAGACGGAGCCTGAAACAGCATCGCAGAAGGTGCCGATTTCACCCCAAACCGGAAGCGTCACGGGATGGAACTTGCCGAGTTGCATGCGCTCGAAGTCCACCTGGATGATCGGCTTGTAGGGTGCGATCCCGGTGTGATTGGCAAAGGAGGAACCAAGCGAAATGATCAGATCCGCCTCGTTCATGAACCAGCTGGCGATCGGCGTGCCGGACCGACCGAGCACGCCTGCTGCCAGCGGGTGGTTGTCCGGGATCAGTCCCTTGCCCTTGAAGGTGGTCATCACCGGCGCGCCGATCTTCTCGGCCAGCGCGATGACCTTCTCGCGGACCTCTTTCGCGCCGTAGCCGAGCACGATGGTGGGCCGCTTCGCGCCATTGATCATCTCGGCCGCCTTGGCGAGATCGTCCGGCGAGGGCGAGATCTCTGTTCCGCCGAGGCGCCCATCAGGATAACCCGCAGGCTTTTCGCTCGGGATCGTCTGGACATCGTCCGGGAAAATCAGGTTGGCGACATCCCGTTCGACAATAGCGGTCTTGAGGGCCAGCGACATGAGTTCGGCGTGATTGGAGGTGCTTAGCACAGGCTGAGAGAACCTGGACACCGCATCAAAGGCCGATTTCAGATCAATGTCCTGAAAGGCACCCGGGCCGAACACCTGGGTCTGAACCTGTCCGGTGAGGGCCAAGACGGGCGCGCGATCGACCTTGGCGTCCCAAAGACCGGTCAGAAGATTGGTTGCGCCAGGTCCGGCAATGGTCAGACAACCGGCGGGCTTGCCTGTCAGTTTGCCATAGGCGGACGCCGCAAACGCTGCGGCGCCTTCATGGCGAATGCCAACGTAGCCGAGTTTACCTTTGTTGACCTGCAGCCGGATCGCATCGGCAAGACCAAGATTGGAATGACCCACCATGCCGAAGACGCGCTTGACGCCCCAATTGACCATGGTTTCGGCCATGACGTCGGTGGCGGTGCGCTCGTGCTCCGGTTCGGCTTCGAGCCCGACAAAGATCTCATCATTTTCGATTTTGAGCGGGTAGATCTGCTGGCCGCTGTCCTCATGTCCACCGGGGGGCTTTCCGGTGAGCGGATCGAAATCCCAGCCGTGCCAAGGGCAGCGGATCCAGCATTTTCCATCGGTGCCCTTTTCGATGGAACCCTCGCCAAGCGGGCCCCGCTGGTGCGGACAGTGGTTTTCCATGGCGGCCCATTGCCCATCGAAGTGCGACAAGCAGATGGATGTCGTGCGCGCGGTTACCGTCTTGACGCGGCCTTCCGGCAAATCGTTGACATGGCCGACCTTGATCCAGTCTAGCGGTTCAGCGTTCATGGTATTCTCCCTCAAGACGAGACTACAGGGTCAGGCGACACCGCCATAGGCGACGCCGGACAGGTCGGACATTTCCCGCTTCCAGGTTGTCAGATCGTCCGGGTTGAATTCGTTCAGGTGCGCGTATCCGCAGGCCCGCGCCATCACCTGCATCAGCTCGACGGAGGCCTCGAAGAAATTGGTCAATTGCCGCGCGGACTTTTCGATCTGAAGGCGGCTGACGAGATGCGGTTTCTGCGTGGCAATGCCAACGGGACAGTTGTTGGTGTGACAGGCGCGCATGGCGATGCAGCCGATGGCCTGCATGGCCGCATTGGAAACGGCGATCGCATCTGCGCCGAGCGCCATCGCCTTGACGAAGTCGGCGGGTTTGCGCAGGCCGCCTGTGATCACCAGGCTGACGTCGGGCCTGCCGGATTTGTCCAGATGACGCCGCGCGCGGGCGAGGGCCGGGATCGTCGGGACGGAGATGTTGTCTCGGAAAATGATTGGGGCGGCGCCAGTGCCGCCACCGCGCCCGTCGAGGATGATGTAGTCGACGCCGACCTCAAGCGCCGCGTCGATATCTTTCTCGATATGCTGCGCCGACAACTTGTAGCCGATTGGAATGCCGCCGGTCCGCGTACGCACTTCGTCAGCAAATTCCTTGACCTGCACGCAGTCGGTCCAGTCGGGAAAGCGCGGCGGCGAAATGGCGTCGGTGCCTTCCTGAAGGCCCCTCACTTCAGCGATCTTGCCTTTCACCTTGGCGCCCGGCAGGTGCCCTCCGGTGCCCGTTTTGGCACCCTGACCACCCTTGAAATGGAATGCCTGAACCCGGTCGAGCTTTGCCCAGTCGAAGCCGAAGCGGGCCGAAGCGAGCTCATAGAAATAGCGGGAGTTCGCTTCCTGCTCTTCCGGGAGCATACCGCCTTCCCCGGAACAGATGCCGGTACCGGCAAGTTCCGCACCACGGGCAAGGGACACTTTTGCGGGTTCGGACAAGGCACCGAAACTCATGTCGGAGACAAAGAGCGGGATCTTGAGGCGGAGTGGCTTTTGCGCGTTGGGTCCAATGACGACGTCTGTACCGACGGGATCATCATCGAGAAGCGGAAAGCGCTGCAACTGTGCGGTCAGGATCTGGATGTCGTCCCAGTCGGGCAGCTGCGTGCGCGGCACGCCCATCGCGTCGACCCGGCCGTGGTGACCCGTCTTGGTCAGGCCATCGCGCGCATATTGCTGGATCAGCCCGTTATAGGGTTCTTCCTCGGTGCCGTGGCTCGTGTCTGCATAAAGACCCAGATACTGGTCGCGCTGAAACGGCTGCGGATTCTCCTGCCCCCAGGCGGCAATCTCGTCCTCGTCGACGCACACCTCGTCTCCTTCGACCCAGCTTGTAAACTTGGGGAGAGCCTCGGAATTATTGTATTCCGAAACGCCGCTGTCGACGCGATAGTCCCAATAATGAACGCCGCAAATCAGATTGTCGCCGTCTACGTAGCCGTCAGACATCAAAGCGCCGCGGTGCAGGCATCTGCCGTAAAAGACCGAGATGTCGTCATCGAACCGGACGACCACCAAGTCGACATCGGCGACAAGCGCATATTGCGGATCGCGGTCCGGCAGGGCGCTCAAGGTGGCTACAACGTGTTTTTTCATTTCTTCCCCCGGCTAGTGATTTCGCATGTCTTCGCAAAATCTTGGCTGAATTCCTGATGGCGTGAAAAGCTGATTGTCATTCGACCGGGCTGCCCGGCCGCATCGGCGGGATGGCGGCCATTTCGGCAGCTCCTTCATTGTCGGACATGCGGGCACCATACCACTTTGCAAATGGTACAGCGGTAATTCCGTGCAGCACCGCACTGATCCAGACGGCATTGACGGCAAGGTTCAACAGATATTCGCCGATTTCATGATCGATTTCATCTACGACCAGAAGTGCAAACAACGCGGTCGCGAGCCCGCGCGGTCCGAACCAGCCGAAAAAGAGCTTCGTGAGCGGAGCCGCGTCTGTTCCGGTAAGCGACAGCCACACGGCAAGGGGCCTCACGATGAACAGGCTGACGAGGATAATCGTCAGCATGCCGGCGTCGAGATGCGCAATTGCTTCAGGCAGAAGCGCCAGTCCGATGAGAAAGAAAGCGCCCCAGGCGAGCATCTGTCCTTCGCTTTCGGTGAACTCGTAGATGAAAGCGCATTGGCCCTTGATGACATTGCCGAAACACAACCCCGCGACAAAGGCAGAAATAAATCCGTTGCCGTCGACCATGCCGGCCGCGAGATAGGCAGCTCCCGCCATCGCAATAGCGCCGATGCCCTCAATGGTTACCGATGTCATCTTGCGGCGCTTGGCAGCAAGGAAAAGGTAACCGCCGACAAATCCCATGATGCCGCCAACCAGCGGTCCGAAGATCAGCTGTTTGGCGCCGAACAGGAGCCAATTGGTGGTGTCCTGGTGCATCATTTCAGCAGTTAAACTTGCAAAGAGCAGGATGACCGGCAGCGCAAGGCCATCGTTCAGGCCGCTCTCCAGCGTGAGCGCGCGCCGGACACGTTTAGGGACGGCTTCATTGGTCACGACGGCCTGGCCGAGTGCGGCATCGGTCGGTGCAAGCAGCGCAGCGACCAGCGCTGCGACGATGAGTGGATACGTTGTCAGGAAGGGGGCTGCGGCAGCCGTCCCGATCAGCAGGGCAAGCGGCAGACCGATGAGCAGCATTCTGAGCGGCCACTGATGCCGTTCGCGCAGCGCTTTCAGGTTGATCTGTGCCGCATCCAGGAACAAGAGGATGATCAGAGCGAGTTCGGCAACGATGTGCAGAAGGTGTTCAGCCTCTGCAAAGGGCATCAGGCCCGTCTGCGACATCAGGTAGCCGAAGCCGATGAACAGGATCGGAGCGGTCAGAATGCCATTTGACAGCGTCTTCGCCAGCAACGTGTAGCAGACCGTAAACATCGCCAGCATCAAAAGACCGGTGGCCATTACGTTCACTCCCGAAGCCCACGGCGATCTATACCAACCGTAGCAAGTAGAGATCAATCTGATGCCGTTTCCAGGTTTTGCGGCGAGGCGCTTTCCATAGTACGGCCTGGTTGGCCGTTCAAGGAATGCAACGATGTCCGCAGAGCCTGGAAACGGCACCAACGGCTGTGCTTGGATCCAGTTCTGCCACGTTGTCTGCTTTGTCCGATGTCCCACATCGGACTGCAACACACTCCTTGCAGAACAGAATCCAAACACAGTCAGATAGGTCTCTGCTTGCTACGGTTGGTATACGTGCAGGCGGCAACTCCCTGATTCAAATCATAAACAGATGACAGTCCTGTGTGGCAATCGTGAAGTGACCCGAGGTTAAAATTGTGATCGGTGCCGGTTCTATCGTTGGATAAACCTTGTCGGATTCCGTTACTCAGCCCGCGCGAGCCGTGTCAGAATCTTTTCCGCATCTTCGGGTTTTGTGGCGATTTCGAGAATCAGCTTTTTGCGTACGGCATCTGCGAAGGTTTCGGCGCTGTCCGCAGTGACGACAAAAGCCGCCGGGCCACCGATGATCTCGTCGTGAAATCTTTGTTCCAGATCATAGGAAACCGGACGGCCGGAGCAGTGTCTGCACAAGACTGCAAGTCCGTTGATGACAATACCTGCGGAAACCACGGTGTCCCGCGCCTCGCGGATCGGCGGGCCGTTCCAGTTGTTGGCGCTGTCCGCGGACAGGTCAATCACGCGGCGCAGGCCGGTGTAGGCATTCTCATCAATAAGTTCCTTGCCTTTCAAGAGCGCTGCGCCGATCGCATTCCGTCCATAGGCCTGGCGCGGCTTTTCCATGAGCTTGCCGGCGAACTCCTCGGCAGAGGCCTTACCGTCGATCACCGTCCAGTCGACCACCACGTCCTGGGAGAACATGTCCGCCCACTCGACATAGGTCACAACGATCTTGCCATAAGCATTGCTTGCAATCGCGCTCAGAACTGACGGATCCGTGATCGCTTCCGCATATCCGGCCCGCTGAAACCGGATTTCAGCATCGTCGATCGATCCTGTGGCGTCGGCAAGGAGCACAAGCTCAAGGTCGAGTTCTTCGGCGAGAGCAGGGGATGCCAGCAACAGGAACCAGGTGAATACAGCTACAAAGGCAATTCTCATCAATTTTGCTCCGCTCGACCGACACTTCTTTGAAAGTTAGGGCAGTCGCCGGAAAAGGCAGTGTCGCGTGACAAAACATGTAAGAGCGACGAGGGCTCTCCATCACGAATTGTTTGAATTTTCAATCAAGGAATTTGCGCAATGAAGATGCAGATCAAGTCTAGATCGACGCAACGCTAATCATTTTCCGCAGCTTCAATCGCTGCGACGATTGTATGTGCCTTCTCGTTGACGCTGTAAGCCACGCCGCTGCCTTCGTGCTCTGGTGCGGCCATCCTTATCGTGGCGTATTTCTCATAATCCTCAATAGATGCAATGAAAGCCGGGTTGACCCAAACCTGGCCACCGGCAATCGATTCAAGCTTAATAAGATTAGTGCGCATATTAGAGACCTATTAAATAATACGGAGCCTCTTGACCCGGTTTTCGTGTTTGCTGGTGAGACGCGCTCTGCGCGGTGGTTCGGGTGACCACAAACAGAGGGCAACGCAGTCCAGCGGACCCGAAAATCGAGCCTTCGGTCGGCCAATTCAACCCATCTCCTTCGTTGCGGAACTCGCACGATAACCCATATTGCGCTGTGCTCAGCGCCTTGGATACGAGCTGAATTGGTTCCATGAAGCGGCTGCGTATCATCTAATAGAGCTCTGGGTTTCCAAGGCTGTTGTGTTAACAACGCTGCGGTCTATTGGATGTGGTGATCCGAATTCTTGTGACAAGCGCGGCTAGCCAGCTTATCGCCTTTGCATGCTGCAAACAGGAATTAAGCCCTTGCAAAAATGCAGGGACGGGTGGTGTCGCCTGTTTCCATAAGATTGAAATGGCGGACGTGATGCGAGCAGAAAACAGGCGCAAAAAAACCCGCCCTTGAAGGGCGGGTGCAGGGTCTACCTTCCGGGAGGAGAAGGAACGGATCAGGCCACGGCGCGGGCAAGCGCGCATTGCGACCAGAGATCGTTGATTGAATCAGCAAGATGCTCGATGTCGGCTGCCGTGTGCAGTGGTGTAGGCGTAAAACGCAGGCGCTCCGTGCCGACCGGCACCGTCGGGTAATTGATCGGCTGAACGTAGATGCCATAGGTCTCCAGCAGGATGTCGGAGATCCACTTGCACTTCTTCGCATCGCCGACCATGACCGGCACGATGTGGCTCGGATTTTCCATATGCGGAATGCCGCGTTTGTCCAGCGCCGCACGAACTTGTGCGACCCGGTCCTTGTGTGCCTTGCGCTCGAACGGGCTTTCCTTCAGGTGCTTGATGGAAGCCGTTGCGCCTGCAGCAAGCGCCGGGGGCAGTGCTGTGGTGAAGATAAAGCCGGACGCAAAGGACCGGATGAAATCCACGACCGTCTTGCTGCCGGTGATGTAACCGCCCATGACACCGAACGCCTTGCCAAGCGTGCCTTCGATGATTGTCAGACGATCCATCAGGCCTTCGCGTTCGGCAACGCCGCCGCCGCGTGCGCCATACATGCCGACGGCGTGTACCTCATCGAGATAGGTGAGGGCGCCGAACTTGTCGGCGACGTCGCAAATTTCCTTGATCGGCGCGATGTCTCCGTCCATGGAATAAACGCTCTCGAACGCGACCATTTTCGGCGCGTCCGGATCGTCCGCGGCCATCAGGCGCTCAAGATCTTCATAATCATTGTGCTTGAAGATCCGCTTCTCGCAGCGTGCGTGACGAATCCCCTCGATCATGGACGCATGATTAAGGCTGTCGGAGTATACGATCATGCCCGGCACCTGGGACGCCAGCGTGCCCAATGCGGCCCAGTTGGAGACATATCCGGATGTGAAGATCAGGGCCGCTTCCTTGGCGTGAAGATCGGCCAATTCGCGTTCCAGAAGGACGTGATAGTGATTTGTGCCCGAGATATTGCGTGTTCCACCAGCGCCAGCGCCGCATTTGGCGATGACATCCTGCATCGCGCCAACAACCTTATCATGCTGGCCCATTCCAAGATAATCGTTGGAGCACCATACAGTGACGTCCTGCTGCGAGCCGTCTTCGCGATAGCGCGTTGCCCGGGGGAAATTTCCTGATTGACGCTCAAGATCTGCGAAGACCCGGTAATTACCATTGTCATGAAGTTTGCCCAAGCGCTCTTCGAGATACGCATTCACGTCCATGATACCGGTCCTCTTTATCGCTGGTTTCTTCCGACCAGCGCCTCTCGTCCTGTTCCCGCCGATTTATCGCGTCTCGGCAGTGTGCTTCAGGCCCCAACCATCTGAAGTCAATTATCGGGCACCTTTAAGTTATTCAAAACTGCATAAATAGACAATTCGCCTTGATCAAGGTCAAACGCACGTGATGCGGCCAAACGTCATAGAGCTGTCGCAACCGGAAAAAACAACGCTGCGCTCCCGTATTACCAGCAATTTGAACCACGATCGCTTTTGTTTTCAACCGCTTATATAAGACTATTGCTTTCAAGAGGCAAACATGAATACTGATTCATGTTTCATAGTTTTTGGAGTATCGACGTGAACAGATCGGCCAGCACCTTGGATGTGCCGCTCAAGGCGCCTTTCAATCAGCCGAAAACCGCCAGGGGCGAGGCGACGAGAAAGGCGATTCTTTCAGCCGCCGAACGTGTCATCGGCGCACGAGGTTACAATGATGCCTCCATCGGTCACATAACCAGCGAAGCCGGGGTGGCCCAGGGCACGTTTTACATCTATTTCAAGACCAAGGAAGAGGTATTTTCCGAACTTGTCCTGGAAATGGGGCGCCTTGTTCGCCACACGATTTCCGAGGCGACACAGGACATAGAGGACAGGCTTTCAGCCGAAAAGGAAGGACTGCGCGCGTTTCTGGAATTCGTTGAAGCGCATCCTGACCTTTACCGGATTGTTCAGGAGGCCCTCTTTGTCGATCCGCAGGCCTATCGTGAATACTATGAGGCGTTCGCCGACGGCTACCGCCCGGGTCTCGTCGATGCGGCCGCCTCGGGACAAATCTCTGCAGGGGATCCCGACACGCGCGCCTGGGCCCTGATGGGAATAGCGCGCGCGCTCGGCGAACAGCTTGTCGTCTTCAAGACCAAAACGCCGATAGCAGAGCTTGTCGAGAGCGCCTACGACCTGATCGCCAATGGTATCAAACCGTGAAATCGGCGCCTGGACTTGTCGAGACGGAAGAGCGGGACGGTGCGCTCTGGGTCCGGTTGAACCGTCCTCATCGCCACAACGCGCTGGTTCCTGATCTGCTTCTTGATCTGAGAGCGGCAATCCAGGCGGCAGCTAGAAACAAGCCTGCAGCGCTTGTTATCTGCGCCAAAGGTGGCAGCTTTTCGACGGGTGGAGACTTGCTGGGATTTCTGGATCACGGTGCTTGCAAAAAAGACCTTCAGACCTATTCGGAGTGTCTCGTTGGTCTCCTCCACGACGCGATCCTTGATCTTCTGACGTTTCCAGCGCCGGTTCTGACGGCCGTCAACGGGCCCGTGACAGGAGGGTCTGCGGGTCTGGTCTTCGCTGCCGACATGGTCGCGATGTCCGAGGACGCCTTCATTCAACCCTACTATTCGGAAGTCGGCTTCGGTCCGGATGGGGGCTGGACCGCGCTCTTGAGCGATCGCATCGGACCGGCCAGATCGCTTCAGATCCAGTATCTGAACGAAAGGATCTTTGCAGACGATGCCTTGGCGCTCGGTCTGGTGTCACGGATCTCAAAACCGTCCCGTCTTGAGGCAGATGTCGCGGACTGGGTCGCGGCTCTTGGTGCGCGGCACCAGCAGAGCCATGTGGCCACCCGGCAAAATGTCTGGGATGCACAGCGCCTTGAAGCCGTGCGCAAACGTCTTGAAAACGAAAAAGAACACTTTCTCGAACTCGTTGCCCGGCCTGAGACCATTGCCGGACTGAAGACTTTTACCAGCAAGAGCGCCTGAAACCGGAGCCCTATTTGAACACCAGGTGTTGGGAGGACACATGGAGTTTTTGACCGACATGGCGGCAAAGCGGGCGGAACTAACGCCCGATAGGCTGGCCTTCACCGACCACGAAAGCGGATTGGCCTATACGTTTTGTGAAGTGAACAGCCGGGCAAGCCGCCTTGGAAACCTGCTTCTTGGCCACGGGCTCAAAAGGGGCGACCGCATTGCGGTTCTTTGCCACAACCACCCGGACTTCTTCGTTTTGTTGTTTGCTGCGCAAAAGACGGGGATCCTGCTCATTCCGCTCAACTGGCGTCAGCCGGTTGCCGAACTGAAACCCATCCTTGAAGAGTCCGCCGCTCGGCTGCTTTTTGCCGACAAAGAAAATGCTGCAATTGCAACGGAGTTGGTCCGGGAAAGCGGGGTGGACGTTCTGCCGATCTGCGCTGCAGCGAACGCGCAGAGCGCGCTTGATCCACTACTGGTGCAATCTAGCTCCGCGGCCATCGGCTGCGGTCGCATCAAGACAAATGCGCCGTGGTATCTTTTGTATACGTCCGGGACGACCGGCCTGCCGAAAGCCGTTATCCAGACCGCCGGCATGGCCTACGCCAACATGACAAACTATTGCCAGGCGACCGGGCTGAGTGTTGGCGAAAAGGGCGTCAATTTCCTGCCCCTCTTTCACACGGCCGGGATTAATCTCCCGACACTTCCAATCTTCCTCAACGGAGGATCGTCGGTCGTCTTGCGCAAGTTCGAGCCCGATCTTGTGCTTGACCTGATAAATGCAGGCAAGGTTACCACTTTTTTCGGCGTGCCGGCGATTTATCAGGCACTGGCGCTTTCGGCAAAAATCCGCAAGACGGATTTCTCAAGTGTTCGTTCGCTGGGATGCGGCGGCGCTCCTGTTCCGAAGCATCTTCTCATTGATTTCCGCAAACGCGGCGTGACCATCTGCAACGGCATGGGCATGACTGAGACGGGACCGACGGTTTTTCTCATGGATGGGGACAATGCGGACAGAAAAATAGGTTCTGTCGGCAAAGCACAAATGCTGACCGATGTCAGGCTCGTCGATGCGGACGGCGAGGTTGTCGAAGGCCCCGGCGAAGGCGAGGTTCAGTTCCGGGGACCGAACATTACACCCGGGTACATGGACAACCCCGAGGCAACACAAAGAGCTTTCACCGAAGACGGATGGCTGAAGTCAGGCGATGTTGCCCGGCGGGACGAGGACGGCTACTACTTCATCGTTGACCGGATAAAGGACATGTACATTTCCGGCGGCGAGAACGTCTATCCCGCCGAGGTCGAAAAGGTTCTGGTCAGCCATCCCGCCATTCTGGAAGCCGTCGTCATCGGCGTGCCCGACGAAAAATGGGGCGAGGTTGGTGCAGGTTACCTGATCCTGCGGCCAGGTGCGAAGCTTGACACGGCAGACCTGCCCGCCTGGTGCAGGCGGCATCTGGCACCTTACAAGATCCCCAAAAGCTTCGAAGTGGTTGAGGATCTGCCCCGGACTGCTGCAGGCAAGGTGCGCAAGAACGTCCTCAAAGACAGTTTTTCTTCGCAACCGGTTGCGGAGGATGCGTAAGCCATGAGCCACTCCGCCGAAAAGCCGACTTGTACCACCTTCACCTGGACACCGCGACAGGCGGATTTCGATGAATTCGCCAGGCTTTCGGGCGACGACAATCCGATACATGTCGATCCGGATTTTTCCGCCCGCACGCGGTTCGGAAGAACCGTGTCGCATGGAATGCTTCTTTACGCGCGGGTTTTCGGACACTTGCAGGCACTTTACCCGGGGCGTGACCACGAGCTGCAAACGCTGATGTTTCCGAACCCTTCCTATGCGGATGAAGAGTTGACGATTTCCATTTCGGAATATCCAGACACACAGGGTCTGGTTGACATCGAAATACGCCGCAGTGCCGACGGGGCGGTCACTCTTTCCGGGGCCTGTAAGATCGGAGATGCGGCATGAATTTCAGTCTCGGGCAGCAAGCTTTTTCCAGAAGAACGTTCACCAGGGAAGACATGCGCGCCTTCGCCGCCTTGTCTGCCGGGACTACCGGTGTTCCTGAAAGCGTACCGGGGCCGCTTATCGGCGCTCTCTTTTCGTATCTTCTCGGGGTAAAGCTTCCCGGCCCTGGCACGAACTATCTCAAGCAGAGTCTGGACTTTCTGGCGGCAGCCCCGGTCGGAGAGGAGCTTACGGCGTCTGTCACCGTCACGCGTTTGCGGCCCGAGAAGCACCTGGTTGATCTGGAAACCACCTGCGAAACCGCGAATGGAACCCGGATCTGCCAAGGCAGGGCTCTTGTCTATGTCGAGGATGTCGAGCAACTCACGATGCAGCCAGCGGAATCTTGACCGACTCATTCATTCAACTAATTGGTTGACTAATTTTTTGTATCAGGATAATTCAACTTAATGGTTGAACGATTGCCGGATGACCAGAAACTCACCGCCCTGTTGAAGGCGGTGAGCGATCCGCGCCGTCGGGAACTGCTGACACTCCTTGTGCAGCACGGTCCGACAAGGGTCACAGATCTTGCCAGGCATTTCGAGGTCAGCCTCAATGCCGTGTCGAAGCATATCAAGGTTCTGGAAGCGGTCGGCCTTGTGCGCAGACGAACCGAATGGCGTGAGCATCTGATCGTACCGGACATGGGGCCAGTGCGAGAGATCGACCGCTGGTTCAAGGAGCTCAGATCCATCTGGGCGCAACGCCTCGACGCGCTGGACGAGTTGCTTGAAACGGAGCCGGATGATGAATGATCTGAGTGTTGTGGTCTCGCGTGTTTTTAATGCACCGGCGGAACGTGTTTTCGAAGCGTGGTTGAACCCTGAAACGCTGGCGAAATTCATGACGCCGGGACCGGGCATGACCGTTCCGAAAGCTACCACCGATCCTACTGTCGGCGGCCGCTTCGAAATCATCATGCAAGCGGGGGATCAGCACATACCCCATGCAGGAACCTACAAGGAAATTTCCCGCCACTCGCGTCTTGCCTTCACCTGGGAGAGCCCGTTCTCGGAACCGGACAGTTTGGTGACCCTTGATTTTGAGAAAGTGGAAGGTGGTACGCAGCTCACTCTTACGCACGTTAAGTTTCCATCCCTGGAAAGCCGCGACAATCATGAGGGAGGCTGGACCCGGATTTTGCAGTGCCTCGGACCAGTAGCTGAGAGCGGCCAGGCCGCTTAAGACGCACCCTGTGGAGCGGGAAGGAAAATCTATTCGCCTTCCACCAGACGTGTCTTTGCAGGCCAGAATGCGTAATGCCCTTTCAGTTGAGCGGTCATGGGTATCGGGTTGTGATATACCCAGCCTATCTCGGCGCCCTCCAGGGCGACGTAGCTGGCGTCGCCCTTGATCGGGCAATGTGTCGACCTCTCGACGGTCTCGAAATTTGCAATCAGGTCTGCTTCGGGAATGTAGACCACGGGGTCATAGACCGACTTGCCGAACTCCACGACCCTCCGTGCAGAAGTGCTGTCCGCCAGCAAGACATCGCCGGCGTATATACGGATGCGGCGCGCCACATCCTTGATCACCATCATATGGGTCGGATTGTTCGGGTTTCTGATCGCGTCATTAAGCGCGGGCATTGAGGTGTCTGACATCGGTTTGTCCTCTCTTTTCTCACCTACGTGAGGTCGCAAAGGCAATTTGGCAATTGTGAAATGGGCAATTCTCTCATGCGAAAATGCACTTCTATTTGGCTTTTAGATAGTATGAAGACGACTTTGGCCAAATCGCGCCTTGAAAAATCTCTTAAAACAGCGCTCAAACTGCTCACCTGTTCGAAATGAAAGGTGTGTCCCCATGAGCAATCAGCCTGCCGAGGCCCTGCGAGACCTGTTTCAGCGGGCGGTGGAAGTGGCCGATCCGATGAAAAGCCTCTCTGCTTTTCTCCCCGAAAAGCCGGGCGGCCGGGTCGTTGTGATTGGAGCGGGCAAGGCCTCAGCGCGCATGGCCGAAGCTGTCGAAGCCGTCTGGGGACCCTGTGAGGGGCTGGTCATTACGCGCTATGGCTATGGGCGTCCCTGTCAGGGGATCGAGATTGTCGAAGCAGCCCATCCTGTTCCCGATGAGGCGGGTCTCAATGCCACACGCCGCCTGCTGTCGCTTCTTGAGGGTCTTGGCGAGGATGACTTCGTTCTGGCGCTCATCTCCGGTGGCGCTTCGGCGTTGCTGACATCGCCTGCGGGCGAAATTTCGCTTTCGGAAAAGCAGCTGGTCAATCAGAAGCTTTTAAGTTCGGGTGCTCCCATCGGTCAGATGAACACGGTGCGAAAGCACCTTAGTGCGGTGAAAGGCGGTCAGCTCGCTGCGGCGGCCTATCCAGCGCATATGCAGGCATTGCTGCTGTCCGACGTTCCAGGTGACGATCCGGCCGAAATCGGGTCCGGGCCAACGGTCGGGGACCAGAGCTCCCAAGACGACGCGAGCGCAATCCTCGATAACTGGGCTCTTGAGGTGCCGGATACAGTCAAGAATGTTCTGGCGGGCCCAACCGGGGTCATTCCGCCCGACGATGAAAGGCTCTCGCGCGTAACCAACACGATCTTTGCTGCCCCCTCCCAATCGCTTGAAGCTGCGCGGGCGCTGGCCAAAGGCCTCGGATGCGACGTTGAGATTCTGGGGGACGCCCTGGAAGGGGAAGCGCGAGAGGTCGCGCGTGCGCATGCAGGCCTCGCTCTTGAGCGCCAGAGAGCGCGCGGCGCAGGGGGCCGGCCGCTCCTGTTGCTCTCAGGCGGTGAATTGACAGTGACCCGCAATGGCAACGGGGTCGGCGGACCCAATGCGGAATATGCCCTCGCCTTGGCGCTTGCGCTTGAGGGGGCGCAGGGCATCTATGCGCTTGCATGCGATACCGATGGTGTCGACGGAGCCGCAGAGGTTGCCGGTGCCGTCATCGGACCCGATACGCTCTCCAAAGCCGAAGTAAAGGGCGTTTCGGCATCGGCAGCGCTTGGCGAAAACGATGCGCACAGTTTCTTTGAAAAGATCGGCGATCAGGTCGTCACAGGACCGACATTGACAAATGTGAATGATTTCCGTGCCATATGGATTGAATAGCGACCTGATCCGGCGGCAAATTCGGATTTGCCGAAAGGCGATTTGAACAGGGGTTGGTATGTCCGAAGTCACCATCACGCGTGCGGTGCGCATGCCGGACCCGTTCAGGATCGAACGGTTTCTGTCCAATCCGAAGCTCGGCCCACGCCTCCTCTTTTTCAGCGGAGGATCGGCGCTGAATGGCGTGTCGCAAGTTTTGAAGCGCTACACGCACAACTCCATTCACCTCGTGACGCCATTTGATTCCGGCGGCAGCTCGCAAGGGCTTCGGGTCGCATTTGACATGCCGGCAATCGGAGATCTGAGAAGCCGTCTTATGGCGCTTGCCGACGAGACGGTGCTTGGGCATCCGGATGTCTTCCGGCTTTTCACGCACCGTTTTGCAAAGTCTGCGATGCTGGAGGATCTGCACAATGAACTCGGCGCGATGATCGCCGGCACGCATCCGCTGGTCGGTGCCATCGAGCAACCTATGCGCATGCTCATCCAGAACCAGCTCGGCATGTTCCGGTCTGCCTGCCCGAAAACGTTCGACCTGCGCGGCGCAAGCATCGGCAATCTCATTCTGGCGGGTGGCTACATCAACCAGAACCAGCAGCTTGAGCCGATCATCTTTCTGGTCTCCAAACTGGTCGGTGTGCAGGGCACGGTTCGAGCGGTAACCGACGACAACCTGCATCTGGGTGCCGAACTTGCCAATGGTGACGTGATCATCGGCCAGCATTTACTGACCGGCAAAGAGCACCCGGCACTGACGTCGCCGATCAAGGACTTTTTCCTCAATCACAGTCTCAACGGCAAAAACCTTGCGCAGTCTGTTTTCCCGGAACGCAACCGGACGCTGATGCATTCCGCTGATCTGATTTGCTATGCGCCCGGCAGTTTCTACACAAGCCTGATGGCCAACCTGCTGCCGGAGGGGGTCGGGCGCGCGGTCGCGGAACGCACGGTTCCGAAAGTCTACGTTCCAAGTCTTGGTAAAGATCCTGAAACCGGCGACATGCCACTCGCGGACAAGGTCCACACGCTGCTGACCTATCTGCATCGCGATGCCGGTGCCGCTTGCCGCACAGAAAATCTGCTCAATTTCGTTATTGTCGACAAGAGCATACCGGACGCGCAGACTGGCGAAATCAGCGCGCGTGGTATCACGGTGCTGAAGCTCGATCTGGTGAGCAAGACGTCTTCGCCGTATTACGACCCGGTGGCGCTTTGTGAAGCGTTGGTCTCGTTGGTGTGAACACAGTCGGAGGACGGTAAATGAGTCATTCAGCGAAGGTCGACGGTATTGGCGGCGTCTTTTTCAAAAGCACCGACCCGGAGCGGCAGGCCGCGTTTTACAAAAAGCACTTCGATATCAATCTCGGCACGTGGCTGCATCAGAACGCGGGTCCGTCCGTCGTGGCTGCCTTCAAGGCGGACACATCTTATTTTGGACCCGCTGACAATCGCTTCATGATCAATTTCCGGGTGAATGACATTGATGCCCTGATGACAAGCCTTCGTGCCAGCGGTGTGACTGAGCTCGGCTACGACGATGAGGAATACGGCCGCTTCTTCCGCTTCCTGGACCCGGAGGGCAACGCTGTCGAACTCTGGCAACCACCGGAGGGCGAACTGCCCGAGGAATAGAGGGCCGCCGCTGGTGCTGCTTGGCTTTAAGACAATCTGCACGCGTCCGTGTTCATATGCTGAGTGTCACGTGACTGAAAGTCGGGAAGGTTTCATGAAACGCACACCGCTCTTGAACCGTCATCTCAGCAAGCTGGTGGCTTCGCTGGGGCATATGGACGAGATTGTGATTGCTGACGCCGGACTGCCGGTGCCGCCAGGTGTCGGTGTCATCGACCTTGCCGTGTCACCGGGTGTTCCGGGCTTCTTCGATGTCTTCGAAGCCCTGACTTGGGAACTCATTGTTGAACAGGCTGCCTTCGCAGAAGAAGCATCTCCTGAGTTGGTCACGCGGATTGAGGTGAAACTGGCGCATTGGGCGGCGGAAACCGGCAAGCCGATCGAGCACGTCCGGATGTCACACGACGACTTCAAACTCCGCTCACAGCGCGCCCGAGCGATCATACGCACCGGCGAGGTCACGCCTTACGCCAATATTATTCTGGTGTCCTCGGTACCGTTCTGAGCCTTCCAGGTGGTTATCTTGACGATCGAACGTTATCCTGGCTGAAGCTAAGCGAGAAGCCAGAATCCAGTAATTTCTGAGTTCAGCGCGTTCCTCCTCGCGTGCAGATACCGGATCCGGGTCTTGGCGCTGCCAGACCGGGATGATCATGGATTCCAATCGAGCTTCCAATCGTAGGTTACTGAAGGTTTGGCGCGCGACGTCTTCTTGATTTTCCGAAACCTTTGAGCGTGGTGTTTTGCTTTAACACCAGCAGGTTCCCGCAGTGCGAAAAATTCTTTTTATGTTTCCGAAACCGATTTTGTTGACTTCCGAAACCGGTTTTGGAACACTTTTGCCTAATAAATCGGCACCTGGTGCATTCCGGTAGCCGAAAATTCAAAGGGACAAGGGCCCTTCGGGAGGAAACATGTCGCGACTCCGTGGTTCCGTCACTATTGACGACGTGGCCCGCCATGTGGGCGTTGCCAAGGGAACCGTCTCGCGCGTCCTCAACAATTATACCGACATTTCAGACAGCACCCGCAAGCGTATCCTCAAGGCCGTTCAGGATTTGGGATACCAGCCGTCGGCAACAGCACGGAACCTGAAGCGCGGACGGCAGGATACGCTGGGTATCATCATCCCGGTCGGACACGGCAATGGAGCCGATCCGTTTCTGGCGGAGTTCATAGACGGCATCGCACGGGCACTTGATGAACTCGGCCTTGATCTCCTTGTGACAACGGCGCACTCGCGCGATCACGTGATTGAAACGCTGAAGCGCCTGATCGCCCGGCGCAAGGTGGACGGTTTCATTGTGACCCGGACGGAAGTCGATGATCCCCGTATCGCGTATCTGAGTGAGCAGAATTTTCCGTTTGTCGCCCACGGACGCACCGGTGATCCTTCCGGCTATGCCTGGTTCGACATCGATAACGAGGCGACGTTTGCAGACGGTGTTCGCCATCTCTACAGCCTGGGTCATGAGCGGATTGGCTTTGTCGGAGGATCGCTCGACCTGAACTTCGCCCGCCAGCGCCTGGAAGGGTACCGCCAGGGTCTTGACGCGCTAGGCGTCCGTCATGATCCGAGCCTTGAGACAATCCAGACGATCAGCGAGAAGGGCGGCCTTGCGGGTGCTGAAGCTCTGCTGTCTCAGGCTGCACCACCAACCGCAATACTGTGCGCAACGGATGCGCTGGCAATCGGTGTCGTGCAGCTCTGCCGGAAACTTGGTCTGAAGACCGGGTCGGACGTGACCGTGATCGGCTATGACGGTCTGCCGGCAGGTGAATATCTTGATCCGCCGCTGACGACGTATTCGCAGAGCGCGCAGGAAGCCGGCGGGCGGGTTGCCCGCATGCTGATCGACCTTCTTGACGGAAAAGAGCCGCAGACACTGCAGGCTCTCGCAAAGGCAAGACTTATCCGGCGCGCCTCCGATGGCGCTCCATCCATGACATCGGATGCGCTGGCAAATGTGCTCCGTGACCGGCTGAACCAACAGCCACCTTCTGGCAGTAAGGGAGAATGAAATGTTTGGGAGGAGTAAATTCCTGGCCTCGACCATTGCGGGCGTGCTCGCACTTGGCCTGACCACGGCACAGGCGGATACGCTGCGTTTCTGGACAACGGAAGAGCAGCCTGAACGTCTGGCCAAACAAGAAGAAATGGCGGCAGCCTTCAAGGACAAGACCGGTATCGAAGTCGAGGTCATTCCGGTTTCCGAATCCGACCTCGGCACGCGCGCAACCGCGGCTTTTGCCGCCGGTGATTTGCCGGACGTGATCTATCACACGCTTCAATATGCGCTGCCCTGGGCAGAAGCCGGCATTCTGGATACAGAAGCTGCGACCGAAGTCGTCGACAATCTCGGCAAGGATACCTTTGCACCCGGTGCGGTCGCGATGGCGGCGGTTGACGGCGGTATTGCCTCGGTCCCGGTCGATGGCTGGACGCAGATGGTCGTCTACCGCAAAGATCTCTTCGACGAGAACGGTCTTGCCGCACCCGACAGCTATGAAAACATTCTGGCTGCGGTTGAAAAGCTGCACAATCCGCCGGAAATGTTCGCTTTCGTCGCCGCGACCAAAATCGACGAAAACTTCATGAGCCAGGTGCTTGAGCATGTCCTGCT
Source organism: Roseibium sp. HPY-6 (assembly GCF_040530035.1). Classification (NCBI taxonomy): domain Bacteria; kingdom Pseudomonadati; phylum Pseudomonadota; class Alphaproteobacteria; order Hyphomicrobiales; family Stappiaceae; genus Roseibium; species Roseibium sp. HPY-6. The sequence continues at coordinate 2,065,750 of NZ_JBEWCD010000001.1, read as the reverse complement.
GGCCAATGGCATAACGCCGGTCGACGGCGAAGGCTTCAAGGCTCTTGACGAGAAAAAGACCATCGAGGCGCTGGAATTCTACAAGGCGATCGCGAAAGCTTCTCCTCCGGGCGACCTCTTCTGGAAGCAGTCGCGTGAACTTTATTTCGCCGGCAAAGCTGCGATGATCATCTGGTCTCCGTTCATCCTGGATGAACTTGCCGGTCTGCGCGACAGCGCGCCTCCGACGATCACCGACGATCCGACTTCCAAGGAACTGGCATCGAAAACCGGCGTCGTGACAACGCTGAGCGGCCCGTCCAATCCCGACGGCGCGGCCTGGGGCGATGTGCGTTACTTTGGCATTACCAATGACGCCGACACAGAAGCTGCGATGCAGTTTGTCGAATTCTCCATGGATGACGGTTACATGTCGACTCTGTCGATTGCGCCTGAAGGCAAGTTCCCGATCCGTCGTGGCAACGCCGACAATGCAACGGCTTTCGTGGACGGTTGGGCCCAACTTCCGGTCGGTGTGGACCGCAAGGCTCCGCTGACCGAGCTCTATGATCCCGAGACGATCAAGACCATCGTTGCCGGTCTCGATACCGCCAGCCGTTGGGGTGTCACGGAAGGACAGCTTTCGCTTGCCTCCAAGATCATCAACAGCCAGGTGATCAACCGTTATGTCCGTGAGTTCATCGACGATGAGCGCGATGCAGCGGCTACTGTTGCCAAGCTCAACGAAGAACTCGCCAAGGTTCAATAACAACAACAAAATGCACGTGGTTCCTCCGGCTACCCGGCGGAACACCACCCACCAGCAACATTTGGATCGGGCGCAAAGCCGACAGGTGCCCGATCCCCACCAAGTGCTTCTTCCCGCGCATGCCGTGCGGGAGGTGAGGGACGGTTTGTCCCAACGCCCCCCTGAATTTCAGATGGCAAACGGGCAGAAAAGCAGAGCTGAAACCATGAGCGCACAGAATCAAAATTCGGAGTCCCTGGGCCCGCCAAAAGGTGTTGGGCCCATGCAGCGCCGCGAGATGTGGCTGGCCTATCTCATGCTGGCGCCCACATTCGCCATCATCCTGATGATTGTCGCCGGGCCCCTGCTTGCCAACTTCTGGATCAGTGTCAAACCGGTTCAGCTTGCAGATCTGCGTCCGCCGACAGTGCTGGTCAACGAACGATTGCGCGGAGGTCCCGAGGCCGCCGGAGACAGCGCTGAGCTTGAATACCGGCTACGCAATTCCTCGCAGGAGGAGGAAGTCCGCGATGTCGTTCTGACAGACGCTATTCCGGACGGCTTCAATGTCTCGCTTCTGCCGGATGTCTGTACCCTTAATGGAAGTGCACTGACTTGCACCATCGGCACGGTTGAACCGGGTTGGCGCGAACGACTCAAGATCGAAGGCACGGTCACGGATGCCTTTCTTGCAGCCAACAGGCCTGAACGCGCCAGCGAACCGGTCATAACCGGCGACGCGGACAACATCCTGACGAGTTTCGATTTCACCTTTGAGAATTTTCAGCGGATCTTCAGCGCGGAGGAATTCTGGTCGGTTCTGCGTGTGACATTCTACTACACGATCTTCGGGACAGGCGGGGCACTGGTCCTCGGCCTTTTCGCCGCACAGCTGCTGAACACGGTTTTCAAGGGTAGAGGGTTCGTCCGGGGACTTTTCCTGTTTCCCTATGTCTCTCCGGTGATTGCCGTTGCTTTCACCTGGGTCGTGCTGTTCGATCCGTTTTCCGGGACGGTGAATGCTCTTCTGACCAAGATGGGTGTGGTCAGCGACCCGATCAATTTCTTCGGTCAGCGGGCGATCGAGTACTCGCTCTTCGGCATACCGATGGAGTTTCCGCTGGCGCTGACGACCGTGATCGCGTTCGAGGCGTGGCGGTATTTTCCGCTGTCCTTCCTGTTCATTCTGGCGCGCATGCAGTCGATCAACACGGATATGTATGAAGCGGCCGAGATGGACGGAGCGACGCCGTTGCAGCAGTTCTGGTACCTGTCGCTGCCGCAGCTGATGGGCATCCTGTCTGTGCTGTTCCTGCTGAGGTTCATCTGGACGTTCAACAAGTTCGACGACATCTTCCTGCTCACCGGCGGCAATGCCGGAACCAGGACGCTCACCGTCGATGTCTATGAACAGGGATTTGCACTCTCCAACCTTGGAGCCGGTGCCGCGGTGGCGGTCGTGGTCTTCGTGGTGCTGGTGACATTCGCGACCCTGTTCATCCGCTTCTCACCGAAGGAGGAAGGGCTATGAGACCGGGGAGTATCCTTCTTGCTGCCATCACGGGCCTTATCTGGGGCGTAACGGGAATTGTCGTCATCGCCGTCACGCTGACGCTGATTACGGGTGAGGTCGCGCTGCCGCAGGCAACGGCCGCGGGCATTGCAGGTCTGGTGAGCGCGCTGGTGTTCGTCTGGCGGCAATCGGCCGGCTCAAGCGGTGGCCTGCCGGCCTGGGCAATCGCCGCGATCACGCTGTTCGTGATTTTAATGGTCGGATCTTTCGCAGCACCCTTTACCCTGCCGCTGAGTACCGTTCCGGTCTGGCAGATTCTGGCGCTGATCGTATTCGTTCTAGGGGCCACCTGGGCGACAAGCGTTTGCCTGTCGGGCGCGAGCCTGGGTGCCATGAGCCGCTACGAACGCGAAGTGATCTATATCCGCATTGCCAAGGGTGTCGGCTTCGTCATTTTCACGATCATCGTAGCACTGCCGTTCTATGTGATGGTGATGACCTCTCTGAAGAGCCAGCAGACCCTTTTGGCAAATCCGCTGGATCTTTCCATCGACTTTTCGCAAGGGCTGGATGGGCTGTTCCGCTCTTATGTCGAGCTGTTTACCCAGTTCAACTTCGGCCGCTATCTGCTCGTCTCAGCCTATGTTTCCGTTTCAACGGTGTTGCTGACGCTGCTTTTCTCCGTTCCAGGTGCTTACGCGGTTTCAAGGCTGCGGTTTCCGGGACAGGCGTTCCTGTCGCGCTCGGTGCTGTTGATCTACATGGTCCCTGCGATCGTGTTGGTGATCCCGCTTTACGCCGTGTTCTCCCAACTCGGTCTGCGCAACACGCTCACCGGGCTGTTGATCGTCTATCCGGCAACAACGATCCCGGTCGCTCTCTACATGCTGCAGGGCTATTTCCGCGGAATTCCTTCCGAGCTGGAAGAAGCCGGTCTGATGGACGGCCTGACGCGGATTGGCGTTATCCTGAAGATAACACTGCCGTTGTCGCTGCCGGCGCTGGCGTCCGTTTCGCTCTACGTCTTCATGATCGCCTGGAATGAATTCCTGTTCGCCTTCATGTTCCTCGACAATCCGGACATCTTCACACTGTCACGCGGTGTCGTGTCCCTCAATTCCTCCGAGGTGCCTCGTCAGCACCTCATGGCGGGCGCGGTGATTGCGACCGTGCCCGTCCTCGTCATTTTCCTCTGGTTCGAACGCTTCCTCGTGCAGGGCCTGACGGCCGGCAGTGTGAAGGGTTAGATCGAATTTGAAACGGCCGCACCGGCCAAGGAGAAATCTGTGTCAAGCGCAGACTTAGATCAAACAGCAAGATCCATCCTGATCGAAAACGATCAGGGCGGATACACGGTACCGACCAAAGGCCTCTACCCTTATCAGTGGAACTGGGATTCGGTGTTCGTGGCTCTTGGTTTCGCAACCTTCGATCAGGATCGGGCGTGGCGGGAAATCGAAATGCTTTTCGAAGGGCAATGGCGGGACGGAATGGTTCCTCACATTCTCTTTCGAAAAGATGACCCAAGCTACTTTCCTGGTCCTTCCGTCTGGGGAACAAATGGCGGGCCCATCCCGAGTTCGGGCCATTCGCAGCCGCCGGTTGCGGCCACAGTTATCCGCGATCTTGTCGATAACGATACCAGCGGGAAAGCGCTCGGCCGCGCCGCTGCCCTCTTTCCCAGTCTCATGAACTGGCACCGGTGGTTCCTTGCCTACCGGGATCCGGAGGCAAAGGGTGCCATGTCCGTCATCCATCCCTGGGAATCTGGCCGCGACAACCTGCCGGACTGGGACGATGCTCTGCGTGCCGTTGTGGTGCAGGACATCGAGCCCTATGAGCGCAAGGATACATCTCATGTCGACCCGGCGATGCGGCCGCACAAGGAAGACTACGACAGGTATCTGAGCATCATGGCCGCCTGCCGGAATGTCGGATGGGACCCGGCCGAGGTTGCGCGAACCTGTCCCTTCTTCGTCGCCGATCCGGGCGTCACATTCATCTTCCTGCGGGCATCCCGCGACCTTCTGACGTTGGCCGAAAGACTGGGCAAAGACGCGGAAGCGGATGAAATCAAGGGATGGATCAACCGCATGGAGACGGGGGTGAAAACCCTTTGGCACGACGATCTGAAAGCTCACGTTGCGCTGGACCGGAGATCCGGCAAGCACACCAACGGGATTTCGAGCATGTCGTTCCTTGCTCCCTATGCCGGCATTGCCGATCAGGAAACGCTGGTTTCGCTCCAGGGGCATTTTGACAGGATCGCCGAAAAGGTGCGCTACCTGATGCCATCCTACGATCCGGAACATACCAGCTATGAACCGCTCAGATACTGGCGGGGTCCGGTTTGGGCCATGGTGAACTACATGATCGCCAGGGGCTTTGCCGAAGTCGGTGACAGCGTACGCGCGGAAAGGTTGAGAAATGATACGGCACGGCTCGTCGAAGCGAGCGGCTTTGCCGAATATTTCAGCCCGGAAACGGCGGCAGGTGCCGGAGGAGGCACCTTTTCGTGGACGGCAGCCATCTGGCTGACCTGGGCATCCCCAACACATGTTGAACAAGCAGCATAACAAGCCGGAGGACATAAGGCATGGGCGCGATACAGCTCAACAAGGTCGAAAAATGGTTCGGCGATCTCCAGGTCATCAAGGGCATAGATCTGGATATTCAGGACGGTGAGTTTGTCATTTTTGTCGGCCCTTCCGGCTGCGGAAAATCGACGCTGCTGCGCCTGATTTCAGGCCTTGAGGAGACCAGCCGGGGATCGATCGAGATCGACAGCAAGGACGTCACGGCTCTTCCGCCATCAGGGCGTGGTCTCTCAATGGTGTTCCAGTCCTACGCCCTTTATCCGCACATGTCCGTGCGCGAAAATGTCGGCTTCGGTCTGAAAACGGCAGGTGTCCCAAAGCCAGAAATTGAAAACAAGGTCAATGCGGCGGCCGAAGTTCTGAAGCTTGACGACTATCTGGACCGCCGGCCAAAGGCTCTGTCGGGAGGGCAGCGCCAACGCGTTGCCATCGGTCGCGCGATTGTGCGCGAACCGAGCGCGTTTCTGTTCGACGAACCGCTTTCCAACCTTGATGCCGCGCTTCGGGTTGAGATGCGATTTGAGGTTGCGCGTCTCCACAAAAGCCTCGGCACCACGATGATTTACGTCACCCACGATCAGGTCGAGGCGATGACGCTGGCGGACAAGATCGTGGTTCTGCAGGCTGGCCGGATCGAACAGGTCGGTTCGCCGCGCGAACTCTACGAAAGACCGGACAACCTTTTCGTTGCGCAGTTTATCGGCTCGCCGAAAATGAATGTGCTGCCATGTTCGGTCTCTGGTGATCAGTTCTCGCTGCAGGGGCATGGCGGTGGTCATTATCCGCATGCCGAACTGACGCAGCAACCGGTCAAGCTCGGCATTCGCCCTGAGCACATGACGATCGTCGCTGAGGGGGAAGGCCATTGCAGCGGAACCGTTGAAGTTGCCGAATATCTCGGCGCGGACATCTTCCTCTATGTTGCCCTGGACGGCCTTGAAACCATTCTTGTCAGAATAAGCGGCAGTGAGACGATCGAAGAAGGCGCCAGAATTGGCCTGAAGTTCGATGAAAAGCGCATGCATTTCTTCGACGCGGAGAACCAGGCCATACGCTGACGAGCCTCAACGATTGCTGTCCTGTTCGCCTCGCAACAGACCTCGCGAGGCGATCTCCCATCAACAGACTTGTCATTCCGGCTGAAGCGAAGCGGAACGCCGGACCCCAGTAAGTTCTTGTTTCCGGTATTTTTTAGTCTTCGGCCTCACGGGGTACTCGATCCCGGTCCTGCCGTTTGCACGGCAAACCGGGGTGACAAATCCAGGAAGAAATTCCGTGTTCCGACCTGGTGTCACGAGGAATTATGCCGTTTCCTCAGTGACGTAAACCAGATGGCATTTCCAAAAAGCAGCAGCAGATTCTACCTTGGAATCACATCCACCTTGTGGCCCGTGGTCTGTGTACCCGCCGTGCGCAATACGCCTTTCACGGGCGCCGCGTCCCCGTAGTCCCGGCCCCTTGCAACCACGATATGATCCTGCCCTACCCGAAGCGCGTTGGTCGGGTCGTATTCGACCCAGCCAACTTCGATTCCACACCAGGCGCGGACCCAGGCATGCATGGCATCGGCACCTTCAAGACGCGGTTGTCCTTCAGGCGGGATCGTCCGTAAAAAACCGCTGACATAGCCTGCCGGAATACCGATGCTGCGCAGGCAGGCAATCATGATGTGCGAAAAGTCCTGACAAACACCATGCCGGCGCTCGAAGGCTTCGAGCGCGGGCGTATCTACCGTTGTAGCTTCCGCGTCGAACTCCAGATCCTCATGCAGCGCTTTGCCGATCGTTTCGATGGCGGAAAGTGCCGTACACCCCGGACTGATATGTTCCTGGGCATAGACGGCGAAGGCGGGATCGAGCGGGAGCCTTGGAGAGGCTGTCAGAAAATGGACCGGCTCATCGGGTCCGAGTGACTGAACGTTTGCCAATTCTCTTGCCAGCACCGGAAGTGGCGGTGAAATGTCGAGCTCCTCAGGTGTCGCGGTTCGCTCGATCCTGGCGGCCAGTCTGAACGTCAACTCGCTGTGGGATCTGCGATAAATGACGTCAGTGACGGCGTTGTCGAAAAAGTCCTTGCGGTCCCTTCGTTCGGTTGGTCCCGGAGAAAGCCTGATACTGGACGACAGAAGCCTTTGCTCACCAGCAATTGTTGCGGGCAGCAGACGCAGCGCGTGTCGACCTGAGTACGCGGCACTGGCGTAGTCGTACGTAATTTCCAGGCTTACGTCATAAAGCACGTTTGACTCTCAAATGTCGGCCCGGCGGAAAACCGGGCTATCGAATATATGTATCGGAAAGCTCGACCGAGAGAAACGCGATCTGGTCCCTCAATTCGTCGAGTGTTTCCGGTGTCAGGGTTTCGGGCGTCGCAACGGCAAGGCTCGTGTGAACCTGCAGGACAGCGCGGGCAAGATCGGACAGATAGCCGTTTTCAGAAGCGCCGGGAAGTACGCTGATATGGTCTTTCATATCCGTGAGCTGATACATCACCGAGCGCGGGTTCTTCGGGTCCATCGCCAGCAGGTCGAGAACAGTCGCGTGCGAAAGAGACACAGCATAGCGGCGGCTCATGGACATGGCGCTGTCACCGACCTCGAGCAACAACTCCAGAGCTCCATCGGGTGCATCGGGGCCGGTGAAGCCGGACAACAGATCCGCCATTCTGTTTGCTCTTTCCAGCGCACGACCAATGCTCAGGAAACGCCACCCGGTGAAGCGGTACATGTTTTCGTGCACCAGCCCAGAAAACCCGGTGATCTTGCGCAGCAAAAGGCTCATTGCGCGGGGCACATCCGCGTTGTCCTTCATGATCTGTCGCGCACCATTGGCTGTCTGCGCGAGGTCGTTGAGGGCAAGCCAGCCATCAACTGAAAAACGGTCACGAACCTTGCCGGCACTGTTCACGGCAGACTGCAGCATGGCACACAGCCCGTCCGGGATCGGGGCCTCGGGGGCGACGCCGATGTCTTCAAGATAGTCGGCCGTGCGCGAGATCAGGGGTGCTTCCGGATCGGCTGTCTCCAGGAGGCGCGCGTGATAGGCACGCAGCAAACGAACCGCTCCTTCTGCTCGCTCCACATACCTTCCGAGCCAGAAAAGATTATCCGCGGCCCGGGAGGGAAGGGCGCCGGACTGCGACTTGAAGAAAGGAGATTCGCTTTGGTGAAGCAGGGTGTCCATCGCAAGCTTGCGCTTTCCGACGATCCAGACATCGGCGGCAGAACCACCCGCCTGCATCGCGATTGCACTCGCGCTTTCCGCCTTGCCGATCCGGGCAAATCCGCCGGACATGACTTCCCAGCCCTCGTGGGTACGCGCCAGGAAGACGCGCAGGCTCATTGGACGCGGGACGAGCAAGCCGTCGTGGTAAGCCGGTGTCGTAGAGAGCGTGACAGCTTCCTGAGCGACGAGGCCGCCCTTTTCCGAGTCGATCCAGTTTTCCAGGATGCCCTTTTGAAACCTGTCTGAATCCTTGCCGATAAAGTCGGTCTGTCCAGACGTGAAGGGCAGCGCGGTCGAGAGCGCCGGACTAAACATCATCGCCGCGGCATGTTCCTTAACATAGGACCGGGTGGTTTCTTCTCCGCACCACCAGGTGGCGACGTTGGGCAGCTTCAATCCGGTCCCTAACAGCTGCTCACAAATGCGCGGCAGGAAGGCAAGCAGGGCGCGGGTTTCCAGAATGCCCGTGCCGAGTGCGTTGACCATCGTCACGGTGCCCTCGCGCACGGCCTGGACCAACCCGGGCGTGCCGATATGCGATTCCTCGTTCAATTCAACGGGATCGGTCCAGGCAGAATCGAGGCGGCGCCAAAGCACGCTGACCGGTTTCAGCCCGGCGACTGTCCGTACCATCAGATGACCGTTCTCGACCGTCAGATCCTCTCCTTCGAGGAGCATGAAGCCGAGATAGCGTGCGATATAGGCATGCTCGAAGTAAGTGTCGTTCAGCGGACCCGGCGTAAGGATCGAGACGCGGCTGTCCTGTTCGCCGCGCAAGTCCAGGACCTGATCCCGGAACCTGCGGAAGAACCCGGCAAGACGGTGCACATTTGCCTTGGCGAAATATTCGTTGAAGACCCGGCCCGTGGCGACCCGGTTTTCAAGGGCAAAACCAGCTCCGGAAGGAGCCTGTGCCCTGTCAGACAAGACCCACCATGTGCCATCCGGACCACGACCGATTTCGAACGCCAGGAAATGCAGAAAATGACCCGAACGCGGCGTGATGCCGACGAGCGGGCGCTGCCATTCCGGACTCTCAGCGATCAGGCTTGCAGGCAGGTATCCATTGGTGACGAGCCGGTTTTCGCCGTAAAGATCACCAACGACCTTTTCCAGAAGTTCCGCGCGCTGAACCAAGCCCTCGGCAATCGTTTGCCAGTCGCTCTCGCCGATGATTACCGGAATATGACTGAGAGGCCATTCGCGCTCCAGTGCGCCATCTTGTCCGTATTGCCGAAAGTATACGCCGGCGTCGTTGAGGTACTGATTGCCGCGCGCAAACCGGTCGCTGATGTCTTCTGCGGACAGTGAGGACAGATGGTCAAGAAACGGCCTCCAGACCGGTCGGACCGTGCCGCTCGGATCAAGCAGTTCGTCGGAAACGCCTGGAAAAGGGCGATACGACTTTAACAAGTCGTACTCCAGGTCGCCGCTTTTTGCTGTTTCATCCAGGCTCATTCACATCATTCCCAATCCGGCTTCTCCAACGCGTTGAAGGCCTTATACACCGGCAGGACGCCTGAGGTCCAAGGTCAGCGGAAATTCCGGGTGCGGTTGCTCCGGTTGAGGCACGAAAAGACCTGGCGTGTGACCGTGCGATTCGAAACGCGATAGCCGCCGGGCTTCCGCCTCGTTACCATTGACGGGAAACGTCTCGTAGCTGCGGCCGCCCGGATGCGCCACGTGATAAACGCAGCCGCCGAGTGCGCGGCCACTCCAGCGGTCGAAAATATCGAAGGTGAGTGGAGCGTCGACCGGGTGAACAGGATGAAGTGCCATCGCAGGCTGCCAGGCCTTGTATCGCACGCCCGCAACGGCTACGCCGCTCGTCTCTGTTTTTTGCAAAGGGACCAGCCGGCGATTGCACGTGACACTGTAACGCTCAGGATCTGCGGTCGTCAGTTTCACCTGAAGGCGTTCCGTGGAGCTGTCGGTATAGCGGGCGGTTCCGCCGATCGCTCCGGTCTCGCCGAGAACATGCCAGGGTTCGAGCGCCTGGCGCAGTTCCAGATGGACGCCGTCAACCTCGATCTCGCCGCAGAACGGAAACCGGAATTCAGACTGTGCCTCAAACCACTCGGGACGCATGGCAAAGCCATGGTGCTGGAGATCCTGAAGCACCTCCAGGAAATCGGCCCAGACATAGTGCGGCAGCATGAACCGGTCGTGGAGGGTCGTGCCCCAACGCGTCAGGTTACCCGACAGGGGATGTTGCCAAAGCCGGGCGAGCAGGGCACGCAACAGCAATTGCTGGGCGAGACTCATCCGCGGGTCCGGCGGCATCTCGAAACCCCTGAATTCAACCAGCCCGAGGCGGCCCGTAGGACCATCCGGTGAATAAAGCTTGTCGATACAGATTTCGGCGCGATGGGTATTTCCCGTTACATCGACGAGAATGTTGCGCAACAGCCTGTCGACCAGCCACGGAAACGGGGCCGGTCCCTCGTTGGGTCGATGGATCTGCGACAGTGCGACTTCCAGTTCGTAGAGCCCGTCATGTCTGGCTTCGTCCACCCTGGGTGCCTGCGAGGTTGGTCCGATAAACAATCCCGAAAAAAGATAGGAGAGGCTCGGGTGCCGCTGCCAGTGTAATATGAGGCTGCGCAGCAGATCGGGGCGCCTCAGGAACGGACTGTCCAGCGGCGTCGCTCCGCCAACCACCACATGATTGCCGCCCCCGGTGCCTGTGTGCTTGCCGTCAATCATGAATTTGTCGGCCCCCAGACGGGTTTGCCGTGCTTCCTCATAGACGTTTTCAGTGATTGCGACGCATTCCTTCCAGCTGCCGGCGGGATGAATGTTGACTTCTATGACACCGGGATCCGGCGCCACGCGGATCACATTCAGACGTGGGTCGGTCGGAGGCGGATATCCTTCTATGTGGACAGGCAGTTCCAAATCGGCAGCGGCCGCCTCGGCTGTGGCAATCAGTTCCAGATAGTCCTCAAGCCGCTCAACCGGCGGCATGAAGATACACAAGCGGCCATCGCGCGGCTCGACAGAAAGCGCGGTTCTGACCGTCGCATCGCCCAATTCCCGGTCAGGGGGAACTTGTTCCTGACGCTCCTGCTGCGGTTCATTTGCCGTGAAACGCGCAATGTTCTGTTGCGGCTCAGTACGTGGTTCGACTGTGAACTCGGGCAATGGATCACGCGGTACCGACGGATCGGCAATGTTCGTGTAGGGATATTGCGCGGGGATTAGATAGGGAAGCGACTCCAGTGGCAGCCGGTAGCCGACCGGACTGTCACCCGGGACGAGAAAGAGCGCATCCCGTCGCAGCTTCCAGCGTTCCGAGCGCCAGCGTGTTCCGGCTGATTTCGACTGCCAGCGCTGGACAGGCAATATGTAACCGGCCGGACTTGTCAGGCCCCGGTCAAACACACGTGCGATGCGGTGCCGTGCTTCGGCATCCTCGAGCTCGGAATTGTCCGGTGTGACGTTTTCCGGGAGATTTGCTTCCTTGACCATCCAGACAGCGGGATCTTCGTATGCCGGTACGACGTACCCCGGTTCAAGCTCCAGAAGGGTCGCGATATGCTGCATGAGCGATTGGGCCTGCTCGACGGTTGCACCGGTCTCGGTGCCTTCTTCGGCAATCAGGTTGGCATCCTGCCAGATCGGTTTTTCGTCCCGCCTCCAGTAGAGCGAAAACGTCCAACGGGGCAGTGTTTCGCCCGGATACCATTTGCCCTGGCCGTAGTGCAGAAATCCGCCGGGAGCGAACCGATCTCTGAGGCGCCGGATGAGCTTGTCTGCCAGATCGCGTTTTGTCGGGCCGACGGCGTCCGTGTTCCATTCATCGGATTCAAAATCGTCAATGGATACGAAAGTTGGTTCTCCGCCCATGGTCAGCCGCACGTCTTCCTGCGCAAGGATACGATCGACCTCATCGCCGAGAGTGTTCAGCGCCGACCAGGCTTCGTCGGAAAATGGTTTCGTGATGCGCGGATGCTCCGCGATCCTTGAAACCTGCATGTCGAAGGAAAAGTCGACATTTGCCTCGCTGGCCATGCCGACGATGGGCGCAGCGTTCGTGTAGTGCGGTGTCGCAGCCAGAGGGATGTGGCTTTCACCGGTCAGGAGACCGGAGGTCGGGTCGAGACCGATCCACCCCGCGCCCGGCAGATAGACTTCTGCCCACGCATGAAGATCGGTGAAATCGTGATCGGTGCCGGACGGGCCGTCCAAAGCCTCCAGATCCGGTTTTAGCTGGATGAGATACCCAGAGACGAAACGTGCAGCAAAGCCGAGATGCCGCAGGGCCTGCACCAGGAGCCAGCTTGAATCCCGGCAGCTGCCCGTTCCCCGTTCAAAGGTTTCCTCAGGCGTCTGGACGCCGGGCTCCATGCGAATGACGTAGCCGACCTCCTGTGAGACGCGGCTGTTCAATCCAACGACAAAGTCAATGGTCCTGGCTTTGTCCTTCGGGACACAGTCCAGAAAGGCGGCAAGGCGTGGTCCAGGCGTTTCGGTGCGCCTGTAGATCTCAAGATCGACCCGTAAATCTTCCGGATAGTCGAACGGCCACTCTTCCGCGGTCTCCTCAACGAAGAAATCAAACGGGTTGTAAACGCTCATATCGGCAACAAGATCCACCTCGATCTTGAATTCGCGCACCGGTTCGGGGAACACGAAACGCGCAAGCCAGTTGCCGTAGGGGTCCTGCTGGTGATTGACGAAATGCCCACCAGGCGAGACCTTCAATGAGTGTGACAGCACCCGGGTTCTGCTGTGGGGGGCCGGACGAAGCCGGATGATTTGCGGACTGAGCGTCACCGGTCTGTCATAGCGGTAATGGGTCAAGTGATAAATGCTTGCGCGTATGGACATTCGGTGACCCTGATCAGCTTAAGGTTCAGAAAACGGGGCCTAGATTTTCATACTTTGACGCACCGCACCACGTGTTTCTTCGTGGAGCCAGGCAGATGTCTTTTTATGTGATTTGTCTCAGCTGCCGTCTTTGGTCATGACGGCACCCACCGATGCCGGATCAAACCAGTAGTCGGATTGCTCAAAAGGCGTTTCATCGCTGAGATTCGTATTCGTGAGCGAAAAAATCTTTCTATTCGCAAGATTGGCGCGTTCGAGATCGTCTTGATGAAAGGCGCGGAAATGCTCGTCGAAGGAGCCGTCTTCTATCATCTCAAGGAGGCCGGCTTCTATTTTTTCCGCCAGCTCGGGATATGCAGGGCTTACAAAAAAATACGTCGGAAGCGGAATGTAGATGCACAGCGTTTCTTCAACGATCAGGTTGGGGTTTTTTCTTGAAAAACTGGCCTGCTCCGCGAACGCCTCGTTGACACCGCGTCCGAAGGTCACGAAACGCCGAAGCTGAAGCATCCTGAAAAGCGTTTCGTAGTCCTCGCTTGTGATGACCTCGAACCCGGCCTCTTCCATTACGGTACGCGTAGACCATTGTGAGCCGGAGCCTGTTGGAAACGCCATGAGGTCATCCAGACTTTCGACTTCGGCCAAAGCCTTCTGATCCTGTTTGTTGATCAGCAAAAGCCTGAATCCCTGAATTCCCTTTCGCAGTGGAATTCGAATTGGAATGAGCTTTTCTTCCCAACCGGGTTTGGGTGCCTCCGCAATGACCTGAATATTCTCGCCGACAATAAGCTCTTGCAGCAGGCGATCCCTCGAATAATCCGATGCAGCTTGCGTGACCGACGCATTGGTGCCCGTTTTCTTAAGTACCTTCCGCAGAAGCTCTTCTACATAACGGTAGCGATTGTCCGCTTCTCCCCGGGGTTTCAGCGTGACTATTTCATCTAGCTGCGTAAAAGCTCTTGCATCGAATGACAGGAAAAATACGCCACAGAATATCGCCAGTGCCAGTCGGCCAAATTTGCACATGATCTTCCGCCGTTTTGAATGCGGGGATTTTCGTTGGCGCGATCATACTTCAGATTGCCCAGATGAACAAAACCTGGGTACTGGCCGACCTCATCGCGAGTGCTTGAGTAGTCACTTCTCGAACGAAAGTGCCCATAGGTAAGTTATTGATATGTGTGCATATGTGACCGTCAGTACTTGAAGGATCGGGGCAATGGAGCCCTAATCAGACCTGTCGGTGACCGGTCCTGAAATGCGCCGTAGGCGCTGCGAAGCGTTAAGTTGGTGTGGCGAAATAGGAAAGTCATGATCGCAAGGTGTATTCTGTTTGTGATGATTCTGGTTTTTGCCGGAGCCGCTCAAGCTGCCGACTTCCGGGTAAGTTTCATCAATCCGGGCGGCAATGACGGTTTTTGGGGCGAAGTCTCCAGGACGATGACGGCGGCCGCAGACGACCTGAACATTGATCTGGAAATCCTGAATGCCGACAGACAGCCATACGGCATGGAGATGGTCCTGAAGCAGCGCCTGGAAAAAGGCGATCTGCCTGATTACTTCATCCTCGTGAACGAATATCAGTCGGCCGCCAGACTGCTGCATCTGCTTGATGGTACGTCAAGCAAGGTGCTTTTCCTCTTGAACACGCTCACACGGACGCAGAGATCGCTCCTTGAGGCGCGTGGAATTGATCTGCGCCGGGTAATTGCGTCAATTGCGCCGGACAATGAAAACGCCGGCTACGAGATGGCGCTTTCACTCATCGAAAAGAGGAGAGGTATGCGCGCCGGCGAGAAGAAGATCCGACTGCTTGCTTTAACCGGGGACACCTCGACGCCATCGGGACTCCTGCGCGAAACCGGCATGCAGCGTGCCGTCGCCGAAAATCCGGATGTTGAGCTCCTGCACGCTATTCCCGTGGACTGGAACGAAGAGGTTGCTTTTGCAAGAACCAAAGACGTTTTGGCGCGCACGCAGGTCGATGCAATCTGGGGCGCAACAGACGCTATCGCCTTCGGGGCTCGCAAAGCCGCTGTAGAACGCGGACTAACCGCTGGGGAAGATGTCCTCTTTGCCGGTTTGAACTGGTCGAAACGCGCCATGGAAGCCATTGCACGCCGCGAGATGACGATGTCTCATGGCGGTGACGTTTTTGCCGGTGCCTGGGCGATTGTCTTGCTGCGGGATCATTTCTTCCGCACCTCGAAGGGTGAGGTCTATGTCGACGTGCGATTCAAGATGTCCCCGATAACACCTGCCAACGTCGATGACTATCTGGAGCACCTGGGTGACGGAAACTGGCGCAAGATAGATTTTGGCCGTTTCTGCAAGACCAGAACCGGCAGGAGCAACTACGACTTTTCCGCCGCAGCGATCCTGCGGGCTGCAGATGCGGGCGACGCGAAGCGCTCGCAATAACCGCCAAGAACACAATCGGTCTTTTCCGGGGCACGACAGAAAACCGCCTTCGCTCGAGACGCCTTGGTTGCGAGGCCGACACGCTGCCTGTTCAATCTGCCGTCCTTGCCCTGTATAGAGACGCTAAGGGTACTAAAACTCCGGCCGAGAGACAGACATCATGCAAGACGACGAATTGGGCGCTGCCTACAATCCGGAAACAGAAGGTGCGCAAATGACCTTCTCCGACAGAATGTCTTACGGCGACTATCTCGGACTTTCAAAGATACTGTCCGCGCAAAAGGCGCTGTCCGACGCACCGGACGAGTTGCTTTTCATCATTCAGCATCAAACGTCCGAATTATGGATGAAACTGATGCTGCACGAGCTTCATGCCGCCCGGGACGCGATTGCAAACGATCTGTTGCCGGAAGCCATGAAATTGCTCGCCAGGGTCAGCCGGATCATGGAGCAGCTCAATTCGGCCTGGGATGTGCTGCGGACGATGACGCCGAGCGACTATACGCGGTTCCGGGATGCGCTTGGCCAGTCGTCCGGGTTTCAGTCTCTACAATACCGGTTGATCGAATACGTGCTTGGTAACCGGAACCTGTCAATGACCAGGCCACACGCGCACGATCCGGACGGCAGTGCCCTTTTGGAAGCGGAGCTTGAGAAACCCAGCCTTTATCAGGTGGTCCTTGAGTTTGCGCGCCGCCAGGGTTTTGAAGTTCCGGTCGAGACGACCTCCGTGCCTGCATCAGCGCCGCATCTTGAAGTGATCGAAATCAGGGATCTCTGGCAGGCCGTTTATCAGGACCCCACCAGCCACTGGGCTCTATATGAAGTGGGTGAAAAGCTCGTCGACCTTGAAGACTATTTCCGCCGCTGGCGGTTCAACCATGTAACGACCGTCGAGCGCGTAATCGGTTTCAAACGCGGCACCGGGGGAACGGGCGGCGTTTCCTATCTGAAACGGATGCTGGAAGTTGAGCTTTTCCCCGAGCTCTGGCACGTCAGAACCGTACTCTGAAATCTCATCCCATGTACTCGGCATTTAAAACTCCCTTTTGGTCACTCTGCCGTCCCCTGTCATGATTGTCCGGTCTCCGATGGGCGCTGTGGGCTCGGATGGTGCATTGCAGTAAATTTTCTCTTGTTTTCGTTTTGCGATGCAAAACGAAATTTTTCGAAGCAATCGCAGCGCTAATCCGAAAGACTCGAAACCGCATTTTGCGCTATGTGAAATGTCAAGATTGTGCCACACTTTCATCGCCAGGTGCGGAAACAGCTTCATTTTGCTGACGGTGTTGCCTGCAGGATTTGTGTAAAAAACGTATTTAAATCAATTAATTAATTAAATTCGGTATCAGAAAATAAATCTACTAAAAAATTAGTTTGACATCATGGCAATGGTGTGTCCTTGTAAGCGAAGCCGACGAAAACGGCTTATATACTCACATGGGAGGAGTTTCAGATGCGTAAGTATCTACTCTCCGCAGTTGCAGCCGGTGCTGTACTTGCGGGAGCAGGGTCCGCTTTTGCCGATGAAGCAGCGGCAAAGAAGTGGATCGATCAGGAGTTCCAGCCGTCCGTGCTGAACAAGGATGAGCAGCTTGCCGAGATGCAGTGGTTCATCAATGCGGCTGAACCGTTCAACGGCATGGAAATCAATGTTCTGTCCGAAGGTATTCCGACACACTCTTATGAGTCGGAAGTTCTTGCCAAGGCATTTGAAGAAATTACGGGCATCAAGGTCAATCACCAGATCCTCGGCGAAGGTGAAGTTGTCCAGGCCGTGCAGACACAAATGCAGACCGGCCGGAACCTTTACGATGCGTATGTCAACGACTCCGACTTGATCGGCACGCACTCGCGGCTCCAGCTGGCCTACAATTTGACCGACTGGATGGAGGGCAACGGCAAGGACGTTACCAACCCGGGTCTCGATCTTGACGATTTCATGGGCACCCAGTTCACAACCGGTCCAGACGGTGATCTCTATCAGCTGCCCGACCAGCAGTTCGCAAACCTTTACTGGTTCCGCAAGGACTGGTTTGACCGTGAAGACCTCAAGACGGCCTTCAAGGAAAAGTACGGTTATGATCTCGGTGTGCCGGTCAACTGGTCGGCCTACGAAGACATCGCCGAGTTCTTCTCCAACGACGTGAAGGAAATCGACGGCGTCACGATTTACGGTCACATGGACTACGGCAAGCGCGCTCCGGATCTCGGCTGGCGCATGACCGATGCATGGCTGTCGATGGCCGGCGCGGGGGACAAAGGCGAGCCGAACGGCATTCCGGTTGATGAATGGGGCATCCGCATGGAAGCGGGGTCCTGTAATCCGGTCGGTGCATCCGTGTCTCGCGGTGGTGCGGCCAACGGACCTGCGGCTGTCTACGCGATCCGCAAATGGGACGAGTGGCTGCGCAACTACGCGCCTCCTGGTGCTGCCAGCTTCGACTTCTACCAGTCCCTTCCGGCGCTCAGCCAGGGTAACGTTGCCCAGCAGATCTTCTGGTACACTGCGTTTACTGCCGACATGGTGAAGCCGAAGTCGGAAGGTAACAACACGGTGGATGACGAAGGCACACCACTTTGGCGGATGGCTCCGAGCCCGCATGGTCCTTACTGGGAAGAAGGCCAGAAGGTCGGCTACCAGGACGTGGGTTCCTGGACGATCCTCAAGTCGACCCCGGAAGATCGCGCCAAAGCTGCATGGCTCTATGCACAGTTCGTTGTCTCAAAGACCGTCGACACCAAGAAAAGCCACGTAGGTCTGACGTTCATCCGCGACAGCACGGTGAACCACGAGTCCTTTACCGAGCGTGCTCCGAAACTCGGTGGTCTGGTCGAATTCTACCGTTCGCCTGACCGTGTGGCCTGGTCTCCGACAGGCGTCAACGTTCCGGACTATCCGAAGCTGGCCCAGATCTGGTGGCAGCAGATCGGTGACGTGAACTCAGGTGCGTTCACGCCGCAGGAAGCCATGGACCGACTTGCCGAAGAGATGGACATCGTGATGGCCCGCATGCAGCAGGCTGACGAACGCGCTAATGTCTACGGCGGCTGCGGACCGCGTCTGAACGAACCGCAAGACGCAGCCTTCTGGCTCGAGAAGCCGGGTGCGCCGAAGGCGAAACTCGAAAACGAGAAGCCGCAAGGCCAGACAGTGAACTACGACGACCTCGTCGCTCGCTGGTCTCAAAACTAAGGTTGGGTGCGTCCCAAATCTGAAGCCGGACCGGGGCTTGTCCCCGGTCCATTACCGATCCGAAGGTGACGGGTGGCGATGCGAATGCCTCGCCTGGATGCCCGGTCCGGACGCGGGCTATATTACATGTCTCTTGAACTCAAAAACGTCAGCAAGCAGGTCCAGGGTATTACCCATGTCAAGGACACAAGCCTGACGCTCCATGCCGGCCACTTCAATGTTCTCCTGGGAGAAACAGGTTCGGGCAAAACCTCGCTGATCAAGCTCATGGCCGGTCTCGACAGCCTTGCTTCCGGACAGATCATTCTGAACGGCAAGGACGTTTCCAAACTGTCGGCACAGAAGCGCAACATCAGTCTGGTCCACCAGTTTTTCGTCAACTATCCGCATATGTCGGTGTTTGACAATATCGCCTCACCGCTGAAAGTCGCCGGTGTCGCGAAATCCGAAATCGAAGGCAGGGTTGAGGAGGCCGCGGATCTTCTCAAACTCAAGCCCTACCTCGGCAGGAAGCCGCACGAACTTTCCGGCGGTCAGCAGCAGCGCACCGCACTGGCGCGCGCGATCGTCAAGACGAGCGATGCCGTCTTTCTGGATGAGCCGCTTGCAAACCTCGACTACAAGCTGCGCGAGGAATTGCGCGATCAGTTGCCGGATCTTTTCGCCGGCCGTGGCGCTGTAGTCGTCTATGCCACATCCGAGCCTGAAGAGGCACTTCTTCTGGGTGGGCAAACCGCGCTGATGACCGACGGCAATGTCGTGCAGTTCGGGCCGACTTCGGAAATCTACCGCAAGCCGAAGGACCTGGATGCGGCGAAGGTTTTCTCAAACCCACCGATCAATGTCGCACCGGTCACCAAACGGGGTGATACGGTCATACTGACCGAAGACATCCGGTGGCAGGCCTCTGACGCGGTCGCGGCTCTCAAGGACGGTTCTTATACTTTGGCGATCCGGCCGAACCACGTCATGCCTGTCGAAACGCCTGCACATTCCGTACGCTTGGACGGCCATGTCCAGGTGACCGAGTTGAGCGGCTCGGAGAGCAGCGCTCACTTTGACCTGCACGGCCATTCCTGGGTGTCTCTTTCCCCGGGCGTCCATCCTTACTTCGTCGGCGAAGTCCATAGCTTCTATCTGGACCCGAGCCATTGTTTCTTCTTCGCGCCTGACGGCGAACTGGTGGCTTGAGGAGAGAGTTCATGGCACAAATCACACTCTCCAACCTGCGTCACAGTTATCATCCAAATCCCACGGATGATGCCGATTACGCGTTGAAAAAAATCGACCTGACGTGGGAAGACGGCGGGGCCTATGCGTTGTTGGGGCCGTCCGGCTGCGGAAAGTCGACGCTCCTCAACATCATTTCCGGACTGTTAGTGCCCTCTGAAGGCAAAATACTGTTTGACGATCAGGACGTGACCGATTTGCCACCTGCAAAGCGCAATATTGCGCAGGTGTTTCAGTTTCCCGTCATCTACGACACCATGACGGTTTACGACAATCTTGCCTTTCCGCTACGCAATCGCGGGCGCGATGAGGGAACCGTCAAGGAGCGTGTGACCGCGATCGCGGAAATGCTCGAGGTCACCGATATGCTGACCACGCGCGCGGCGAACCTGTCCCCGGACAACAAGCAGAAGATTTCCATGGGCCGCGGTCTCGTGCGCCAGGACGTGAATGTGGTCATGTTCGACGAGCCGCTGACGGTGATCGATCCGCATCTGAAGTGGAAGCTTCGTTCAAAGCTCAAGGAACTCCACCAGCGGGTCAAGGCGACGATGATATACGTAACCCACGACCAGACCGAAGCCCTGACATTCGCTGATCAGGTGGTCGTCATGCAGGATGGCGAGATCGTTCAGATCGGAACACCGATCGAACTGTTCGAGCGTCCCGCGCACACCTTCGTCGGCCACTTCATCGGCTCTCCGGGCATGAATGTCCTGCCGTGCGACGTCAGGGACGGCGGAGCGTTTTTCGCAGGTGAGCAAATCCGCCTGGAGGGTCCGCTCGAGAGCGCCGTTGCCGGTGAAGCGGAGATCGGTATCCGGCCCGAATTCGTCTCAATATCTGCCAACGGAACCGGTTTGCCGGCAACGGTGCGCAAGGTTGCCGATGTCGGCCGCCACAAGGTTGTTGAAGCAATTGCCAACGACAGGCGTGTTCACGCAATTCTGGAGGGCGAGGCGCCCGGAGCCGGAGATCAGGTGAACCTTGAATTCAAGCAATCCCAGACACGGCTTTACAAAGACGGCTGGCTGGCAAGCACGCCTTCGGAGGGTGTCCAATGAAGACGCAAAATCAACGTGCCTGGCTGTTTGTCACGCCGGTCCTGATACTGGTGGCGTTCAACGCGCTCATCCCGATGATGACCGTGGTGAACTACTCGGTTCAGGAAACCTTCGGCGACAACCTGTTCTTCTGGCAGGGGCTGGACTGGTTCGAGCAGGTCCTGACTTCGGAGCGTTTTCACAATGCGCTCGGACGGCAGTTCCTGTTCACGTTCCTGATCCTGATCATTGAGGTTCCGCTTGGCATCGCGATTGCGCTTGCCATGCCGAAAAAGGGCCCATGGGTTCCGTTCTGCCTCGTGACGATGGCGTTGCCCATGTTGATCCCTTGGAATGTTGTCGGTGCCATGTGGAACATCTTCACGCTGCCCGATATCGGCCTGCTCGGCTACTTCATGAACCACACGTTGGGACTGTCCTATGACATGACGCAGGATCCGTTTGCGGCCTGGGTCACCATTATTGTCATGGACGTCTGGCACTGGACGTCACTCGTGGTGCTGCTTGCATATGCGGGGTTGGTGTCTATCCCCAACGCCTATTACCAGGCCGCGGAAATCGACGGCGCCTCCAACTGGGCGGTCTTCCGGTTCATTCAGCTACCGAAGATGAAGACCGTTCTGACTATCGCGATCCTGCTGCGGTTCATGGACAGCTTCAACATCTACACCGAGCCGTTCGTGCTGACCGGCGGCGGGCCGGGCAATTCAACCACGTTGCTCTCCATCGACCTGGTAAAAATTGCACTCGGTCAGTTCGACCTCGGTCCTGCAGCCGCCATGTCGCTCATCTACTTTGCCATCACGCTGTTTGTCTCCTGGCTGTTCTACACGCTGATGACACTGAACGATAACAAGAACTGAGGAGACCCATCATGCGTCTGAAAAGCCTGGTTCCCGCGCTCTACATTCTCTTCCTGATGCTGCCGATCTATTGGCTCGTCGCGATGAGTTTCAAGACCACGAACGAAATCCTGGCCGGGTTCTCGCTGTTCCCGCAAACCTGGACGTTTGCCAACTACATCGAGATCCTGACCGACCCGACCTGGTACTGGGGATACATCAACTCCATCATCTACGTGACGCTGAACACCGTCATCTCGGTCATGGTTGCGTTGCCGGCGGCCTATGCCTTTTCAAGGTATTCATTCGTCGGCGACAAGCAGCTTTTCTTCTGGCTCTTGACCAACAGAATGGCGCCTGCCGCCGTGTTCGCCCTGCCGTTCTTCCAGCTTTACTCGGCGGTCGGACTGTTCGACACGCACCTTGCCGTTGCGCTCGCACATTGCCTCTTCAACATCCCGCTGGCCGTGTGGATCCTTGAAGGTTTCATGAGCGGCGTTCCGAAGGAACTGGACGAGACCGCCTATGTGGACGGCTATTCGTTCCCGCGTTTCTTCGTGACCATCTTCCTGCCTGCCATCAAGTCGGGCGTTGGCGTGGCTGCCTTCTTCTGCTTCATGTTCTCATGGGTGGAGATGTTGCTGTCCAAGACGCTGACCGCTGTCGAGGCCAAACCCATTGCCGCCGTTATGACCCGGACCGCCTCCTCCGCGGGCTACGAACTCGGGCTGCTGGCGGCCGCCGGGACCCTGACTATCATTCCCGGCGCCATCGTCATCTATTTCGTACGCAACTACATAGCCAAGGGCTTTGCCCTGGGGAGGGTTTGATGCTCGGCTGGATGGCGTGGACCTGGCCGACGGCACTGCTGTTCGTCGGCATATTTTCGGCAATCGGTCTCCTGACCGTGCTTGAAATCAGATACCCCGGCGGCGACGCCCGCCGCGGTGTCCTCGGACTGACAACGACACGGGGCGACCGTCTTTTCATCACGTTGCTCGGAACGGCCTATATCTTCCTGGCCTGGCTAGGGCTGATGGGTAATCCGTTATGGTGGCCGCTGGCTCTGAGCATCGGTTGGGGCGTCTTCTGCTTCTGGAAAGTATAATCCGGTAGATCGCTGCGTTGAGAGTAAGACTCAACCCGCGATAAGCAATGAAATTGAAGGGATCGGTTGAGGCTATAGTATTTCGGCATCTAATCGTGCATGAATAGGTGTCAGGGGCATGCATAAAATTATCGAAAAGAAGTTTTGGGCATGACCTGAGCCGCATCCAAACTGCAATTGGCACAGGGCTGTAATGAGAAAGCGTAAAAGCAACGAGTTTCTGACTGAAGTCGAACTGGAGTTCATGAGCGAACTCTGGAAACTCGGCGAGGGCTCGGTGCGGGATATTCTCGCGTCGCTGCCGACAGACAGAAAACTTGCTTACACGTCCTGTGCGACCATCATGCGGATCCTGGATGAAAAAGGCTTCGTGGACAGCCGGAAAGAAGGCAAAACATTCATCTATACCCCCCGGCTGACCAAGGACACCTACCAGTCCCGTTCCCTGAGAAACCTTTCTGAAAAACTGTTCGACGGTACACCCGCGTCACTCGTTGCGCGGCTTGTCGATGAGTATGAACTCTCAGATGACGACCTGGAGGAAATGAGAGCGTTACTGGACAGGAGGAGGACAGATGACGCTACTTAACCAGACTTTCGACATTTACGTCGATTGGAACATTACACTGGCCCTCACGGCCATCATCTGGCTTGCTGCAAAATTGGTACTGGCGCGTCTCGGGAGAAGACTTGCCTTCAATTATCAGCTGAGCATCCTGAACGGTTTGTTTGCCGTGATGATCTTGTCCCCTGTTGCCGTAGCTGTTTATCAGCAGATGCAGGTGGCACAGGTTGTTCCGGCGGCCGGATCGGTGAACCTTGCCGACTATGCTGTCTCACAGTATCTGCGAGGCGGCATCGCCATACCCGCCGAAGACTTTCAGGCGCTGTTGGGTCTGCGAAGTCGATTGACGGAAAGCGTGCTGAGTTTTGCTCCGGGCCTCGGAATGGGCGTCGTCCTGTTTCTCCTTGCCGGGTTTTCTTATTTCGGCATCAAGCTAATCGTCAGCATGGTGCGTCTTGCACGCATGCTGTCGGCGTGTCACGAGTGGCGCGCGGCTGGGCGGCTTCAATTGCTCTTGTCCGATCGCGCGCTGGTGCCGTTTTCAGCACGGGGATTTTTCCGGCATTACGTTGTGATCCCATCTGAGCTACTGGCAAAACCGGATGACCTGAAACTGGTTCTCAAGCACGAGTTTCAGCATTTGCGCCAGGGTGATGTGACCTGGGAGATCGGGCTGGAGGCACTGCGGCCGTTCTTTTTCTGGAACCCGTTCTTTTACGTGTGGAAATCGGAGGTCGAGCGGCTCCGGGAGCTGGCCTGCGACCAGAAGGTGACCGACGCGACCAATGTTGATCTTCGGTCCTATTGCATGTGTCTTTTGCGCGCTGCGCAAGCAGGCATAAGACGGCGGCATCGGATTGCCGGCAAGGACCGTGTTGGAAACGTTGCCGCTGTGGCGCTCATCGAGGTGCAAGACCGTTTGATGCGTCGCTCGCCTGCGCAAAAACTCCGTCGGCGTGTTGAAGCGCTTCTGGAGAAAGACCGCATGCGACCGCATTGGAGCTTCGTGTTTCTCGCCGTCCTGCCGATGATTGCGATTGTCTTTCTGTCCGCTCTGTCGATCCAGAAACCGGCCGACTGGACGCAGGACCGGCTTATGCTTTCAACGATCATAAATCTTGAGCGCCTCGAGACGATCAACACCTTTGGACAGCGCCCGTTGCGATAAAGCGGCAAACAATCCTTGATTTAGCCCAGTCCCTATGAGAATGCGATGGGACTGGGCCCGTTTGCCTTGTCGGCCGTCATCGATCGACTGTTCAGGGCACTGCATAAACCGGGCACTTTGGCGCGCCACCTTTGATCCCTTCATTGGCGCAGCATTCCGTCGACGTTTTCCGCTCATTCCAAATTCTTGCGATTACTGTGCTGAATTTACTTGTCTAAGTGAATGGATTGCATTACGCTGCGTAGCGCTCGAATAAGTAGTTTTTTATTTCTTTAAACAAATTTTCTCCATGTGATTTTTAGTGGAGCGACATCGCTATGTACAAAACCAGTTTCGGCATTTTTTCGCCAATCCCACAACGTGTCCGTGAGGTAGACGGCTTCTTCCCCGCTTTGGATAAGAACCACGCTGTTCAACAGTCTCGCCTGGAGCGGCCGCGATGCCAGCCTCATGACTCAAGGTGCGCGCGGTCTGCGCTCAGCTTGATTTAATCGTGCGAGCAGAAGCCCGTGCGAAAGTAACAGTCTGAATAGAAACGGGTCAGGACGCTATGCCGGACCCTTTAGAAGCGCATTTTTAAAGACACTAGCTACTCGCTGCATACCGGGCGGTGACCTTATTCGACTTAGAAATTTTCATCGGGAATGCCGCCGCACGGCCGCCTTCGAAAGATTTGGACATTGCATTGGCGTGCGACGGACAAACAGGGAGAAGACCATGACGCATCCACTGACTTTGACTTTGAAAATCAAGCAAGACCCGGCAACGCTTGCTCAGCTCGAAGAACTCAAGGCGAACTTCGCCGATCAGATCCAGCCAAAGATCGAAGAAGCTCTCAGAAAATCGAAGATCGTGCATTTCGCTCGGGTCGTGGTGATCGGAGACAATGAGTATATCCAGGTGATCACCGAGTATGATGGCGATCATTTCGAATATACGGAATTCTTCCGTGATGCACTCACGCCGGTCTTCGCAACCATATTCTCGCTTGCCGACGGCGTGCCGGATGTGAACGACCCGGCTGCATTCTTTGAGTTTTCGAAAAACGCCAACTACCGCACGCTTGGTAAATCCACCGACGGTGCGACCGATATGAACGGTAACCAGTCGGGCTGGCTGTTTTCAGCATATGACCATGCCGAGGTTCGGGACATCCTCAGCGCTTTGCAGGCCGAAGCGGCCGAGTAAACCAACCGACAGCGGCGGGGGCTGGCATGACACCCAATACGGACAATATTCAAAGCCTGTTCATTACGCGGTACAGGCACCCGCTTCGCGCGGTTCTTTTGTTCCGCATTATCGACCCCGCCGCTGCCCGGGGGTTCCTGCGAGACTGGGCCGGATCCGTAAATGGCGGCCTCGCGCCGCCGGGTTCCTACACGGACACCGGCGGCGGGTCACTGGAGCCGGTCTATCATTTTGCGTTCAACTGGCCGGGAACCGCACTGCTCCTGGCTACAAGGAACGGAGCTGGAGACGGCCTTGATCCCGAGGAGGTCGGCACCAATCTGGAGTCCTTCTTTACAAAACCGGAAAATGCCCCGCATTCGAGATCCGTGACCGTCAGCCTCGACATGCTGGACGCGAATGCCCCGGAGCACTGGTGGGAAGGCAATGCAGACCCGTCCGCGTTTCACATTGCCATGATTTGTTATTTTGCAGACGACACGCAAAAGACAGATGAACTCGCCCGCATTCGTGCCGCGGCCGCAACGGCCGGCCTCGTGGAATGGCAGTTCCAGTCGTTCGAAGATAACGCGCTCTCAGGTCATGTTCCCGATCAGGGTATCTTGCACTTCGGTTTCCGGGACGGTGTCAGCAAGATAGACATCGACTGGGAAGATACCGGTGCAGCCGGCAAGACGAACTTCCGCGAGTTGCTGCTCGGCTATCCATCCGACAGCTATAAGATAAGCCCCACCAATCCGGGGCCGTGGCAGGATTTTGTCCGGGACGGGACATACCTGAACCTGTCGTGGCTCTATCAGGACGTTGCCGCCTTCAACGCCTATTTGCACGAACAGCGCGCTGCTGCTGAGCCTCATAGTGGTGCGGCGGATCCCGAGGAGTGGCTGGCTGCCAAGATGATGGGGCGTTGGCGTAACGGTTCGGCGATGGCACTTCATCCCAACACGATGCCACAGCCCTGGGACCCGTCCGACAGGTTCGGGTATGCTGACGACGATGAGGGCCTGAAAACACCCCTGTTTTCGCATATTCGGGTGTGCAATCCCCGGGACCAGGGACTGACCCATGCAAACAGTGTCCGCTTTCCAAATGGCCCCCCCAGACTGATCCGCCGCGGTTTCTCCTACGGCCCCCCGCTTGAGGGCACCCAGGATGACGGCCTCGATCGTGGCCTGATCGGGCTTTTCGCCTGCGCGCGTATCAATGAGCAGTTCTATTCCGTGGTGCGTTGGATACAGAAGACGTCATTCAGCGATCAGTTCGACGCCATCAGACGTGGCCGGAAGCGGCAGGACATGATGTTCGGCTTCCGCGGAAAGCGGAATGCAGAGACGACAACCCATATCCCCGTTGAAGCAGCCGGCACACCTGCTCTGAAGCTGCCTCTCAAGGACTTCATCCGTTACAAGGGATTGGCCGTCTTCTTTGTTCCGAGTCTCAAGACACTGAATTATCTTGCCGGCTAATTGGCCGGTATCTTTGATGGAGCGGAGCGGCAAACGAGGGTCAGGTCAGCCGCCTTTGACCTTCAGCTTGCCGCTGTCCTTCCTGTCGTGACTGTCATTGGACCAGGTGATGCGCAGATCGAGCCTGGATTGGCCGTCCTCGACAGTGGCCGTCACCCGCAGATTCATCAAACCGTTGGGTTCCAGCGTAATGTCGCCGGTATCATCACCGAACTGAAGTTCGCCCTTGGCAATGCCGCGCTTGACGGCATCCAGCATCTTCTGGATGGATTTCCTGTCCTGCAGGGACTGGTGCCGGAAACGGCCCTTGCGCTCCATCATCGGATCAACCCGTGCTGTTCAAGGATCTGCGCCGGGTCGAACAGCTTGGCGTGCGGGTAGTCACGGCTTATCCCTATTATGTTGCCGTCCGGCTGAATGATCGTTGCTCCCGTTCCAATCCCTTCAAGACCTTCGGAACTTCTGGAATGGCGGTCAAGGGTGATATCCGCTTCCAGATGAAGCAATCCGTGTTTTGATTTGAGCTCCTGGCCCTGGTGGCGGTTGATATGTCCCTGGATGAGCATCTTGATGCCGGCGAGGTGGAGATCCTCCACGCCTTTTCCTGTCAGCGGGTGATCAATGTCCCGGTACTTCGTGCGCATCAGATTGGCGACGGTCCCGGAATAGAACACAAAGGGATCTTTCCGGCTCTCCTTCCTGAAGCGCCGGTTCACATGCGCAATGCCCTTGGCGGAGATCAGGGATGCCATGCTGTCGTCAATGCCTGCATGAACGAAGAGAAGAGAGCCGCTTTGGTGCAGGGCCTTCATGCTTTGGAAAAACCAGGCATATCGGCCTTCCGGCTCAACGAACAGGCGGCGGCATGTCAGGGCCGCGGCATAAAGTTGCCGAACCGACAGGCCAACGTCTTCGGCATGTTCGGCGAACTTTGCCGACTTCTTTTTCAGGCGCCGCATCTCCTTGCGCACCGCCGCTTCGTTCAGGTAATCCGCCGCAGCCTTTGGAAACTGTTTTGTCCACTTCTTGCCAGGGATCATAAGTGCAAGGCACGCTTTCTCATCCGGCAATTCGGCCAAGGCCCGGTCTTCATCGACGTACCGGTCGAAAACCTCGCGCATCAGGGGCATGACCTTCTTGCCCATGCGCACGAACATATGCGCATTGAGCGAGCCCCGCTTGACGGTCAAGGCTTCCAGTCCGAGAAAAAGCCGCAGGTCGTGGTTTCCGGCCAGGAGCACCACATCGGCACCCGATTTCTTCAGCCTGGCGAGACTGTCAAGCAAATCGAGATTGCTCGGTCCCTTGTCCAGACAGTCGCCGCCAATGATGATCTGGCAGCTTTTGCCGAAGGTCGTCAGGCTGAAATCCGATTGAACCGGTCCGTTGCGGACGATCGCACGGGCAGCGACAAGTGACCTGAACAGGCTCTCAGCATCCGCATGCAGATCCGAGATGAAGACAATCGGTTTGTCGGGCCAGTCCCAGGGACCAAGCGCATTTGCCTTGGCGAGACTTGTCACGAGATCTGGCGACTTTTCGTTGGCGGTTTTGCCTTCGGGGGATGTTTCAATCGGCCACGGAACGACACTCTCGGGAATTCCGAGATCGATGGCGGAACCCGGTGCAATCGGAGGGAGAAACGGGGCCAAGGGACTGTTCGTCATGAATTTCTCTTTTCGTCCACGTCAATCTGTCGAAACGTCTTTGGGTGTCCGCTCTTTCCAGCCGCCGGCGCAGTGCGACCAGCGGCCATCTTCGGAGCATTTCAGAACGACGGGCCTGGCGTGATGCATGCTGAGACCCCGAATGTCGTCGTAATTCAGGACCTTCAGGTGATAGGCGGCGTGGCGCAGGGATGCGCCATGGCCGACAAACACCCTTGCGTTTGATCCGGGGAATGCCTTCAGATCCCCGATGCCCGCGGATAGGATTCTCGCGACCCGTTCGCCCGCTTCCATAAGGCTTTCAGCACCGAGAGCCGGGAGCTTGTAGGTACTGTCGGATTTCCAGTCGGCCGGAGGCGTTGAATATCGCGGGTCTTCGGCAAGAACCTCTTCAATCTGCGCCAGTGTGAGGTTTGCGAAAGCGCCGACACTGCGCTCGGCCAGGTCTGCTTCCTCATCGACTTCGAATAGCTCTCCGGTCTCTTCCCCCAGCGTCCGGCACAAAAGCGACGCGGTTTCCCATGCGCGCAGCAACTGGGACGACATGACTTTTGATGAGATCGTCCAACCATTGGCTCGCGCCATTGCTGCAAGGTCCCGGCCTGCATTCATTGCCTGGGTTCTGCCTGTCTCCGACAATCCGAAGGGCTGCAGCGCACTCGGCGTTTCCGGTTTCTGATGGTAGTCGCCGTGCCGGAGCAGAATTGCGAACCGTTCTGCCATCATGGCTGCCCCAGCAGTTCTGTGCCGGCATCGAACAGGGCGTCGAAGTCGATCTGCCCCGTTACTTCCCAGACCTGGATGTCTTTTAATGCCGATAGGTAGGCACTGGTCTCCAGAGGTGACCGATCAGTCCAGAAAGGACCTTCGCTGGTCTGGTAGAACGGTCCGGGACTTTTCATGATTGCCGCGAGCAGGTCCGGCCTATCGTTGAGACTGATCTTCGAAACTACGGTTGGCGCATCGCTATCACGTGACCAGTTCAGAACCCAGAAGTCCGTGAGATGCGCATCGTGGGAAATGCGTCCGGGGCCGTAAATGTCATCGATGAAGAGATCGTA
Source organism: Roseibium sp. HPY-6 (assembly GCF_040530035.1). Classification (NCBI taxonomy): domain Bacteria; kingdom Pseudomonadati; phylum Pseudomonadota; class Alphaproteobacteria; order Hyphomicrobiales; family Stappiaceae; genus Roseibium; species Roseibium sp. HPY-6. The sequence goes on along the minus strand of NZ_JBEWCD010000001.1, from coordinate 2,035,883 downwards.
TTTTTCTTCCAGGTGCCAGAGCTCGTCCGGCTCCAAGTTTTTGAGCTCTTCTTCGCGCTCTTCGTCGATCAAACCAGACAGGCGCTCATTTGTGACGATCGTGCCCGGGTTGATGCGCGGAAGCTTCGGAATACCAAGGGCGTTCGTGACCGTGTTGTCTTGGCGCACAAGCAAGCGGTCATTGGTCACATATTGGGTGCCGGCAACTTCCATGAGGCGTAGCATCGTGGTCGACTTGCCGCCGCCGGAAAGGCCGGAAATGGCAAGTCCCTTGCCACCGGTTCTGACAGCCGCAGCGTGGCAGGCGACCCAGCCCTGCCGCTGAAAGTGGTTCAGGATCTGCGTGTTTATGAAATTGATCACCTGGTTGGGATTGTTCTCGGTCGGACCAAAGGCGATTGACCAATCGGGGGTCTGGAGAAACTGAACGCCTGTTCGAACTTTCCTGATCAGGCGGCCGTTTTCCAGATCGGCAATCGCGTCCTTGCGCCCGGTTTTCCCGGGCTCTCTTGCCCAGTCCGCAAAACTGACCGCAAAGGGCAGTTCTACCGGCCCGAGGACATGAACGATCCTGTCGGGTTCCGCGGGTGCAGTGATCACATGCTGAAAATATCTGAGCAACTCTGCGAGGAGCTCGTTTGAGGTGCAACGGATTTCAAGAACATAACCGCCAACGGAAAGGCAAAACGGATCAGCATTCCTTGTCGCTTTGACCGGCGCCAGACAATCCACGATGTCTTGCACGGTTACACCGCTCATCGGATCAGCCTCGCGATCACGTGGTCTGCATAAAGGCTCGCGGCGTCGATCGATGCGCCTTCAAGTGCTCCCTTGAAACCGCCAAATGCCGACACTTCGAAAACGATAGGACCATCGTCTGTAAGCCCAACGTCAACCGTTGTGAAATCGAGCTCGAAGGGAGCCTGCGCCTTGTGCGCCAGATCGATCAGATCCTGTCCCGGCTCATAGGGCTCATATTTTCCGCCATGGAGGATCGTTGTGTTCCAGCTGTCTGTCTGTGCAACTCTCGCATATGTGCCCAGATAAGATCCGCCGAGAAACACCATGCCGAGATCACGGCCTGAAAGATTGACCTTCTCCTGCAGATACATGACCGGGTTTTCAGATTTGAACGCCACTATCTTCTCGCGCAGCACATCTTCGCCGGTGCTCGCGTCCATAAGGGTCATGCCGCGGGCCTTGGTTGAAAAGAGCGGTTTGAAAACCGCACCGCCAAAGCGTTTGACGGCGTCCAACGCCTCTGTCTCACTCTCGGTCACACAGGTCGCCGGCATTGGTATCCCCGCATTGGACAGGGTCACCGTGCAGCTCAGGCGATTGACCAATCCGAGAATCGAAGCGGTTTTGGAGAAAACCCGAACCCCAGCACTTTCTGCGACACGCAGCATCTCCAGACGGTCGAGTGTTGCCGGGCTGTATTCCTGGCTGATTTTCTTGATCACCAGTCCGTCAAGCCGGCACAGATCCTGTTCGCCGGCCATCAGCCTCCGGGATTCCAGATCCAGCGCGACGTCGGCCATGTCGACAACGCATCTGAAACCCGTACGGTTTTCCAGCGCATCGGCCAGCACTTCGGTCGACCATTTTCCCGGAATTCCGATCACGCCGATCTTCAGCTCAGTCAACGAAGATCTCCTTTAATGGCAGCCGGAACCTTGCTTCCTCGCCGGGTGGGCAGGCGAGGGCTTGTTCGAGGAGATACCGCGCTCTGAGCCACATGCGACGGGCAAGTTGCTTGTCGAATATGAAGCGTGTGGAACTTGCAAATGACCGCGCAAGGCCGAATGCCAGCCGATACTCGAACGTATCGTCCCCCTGCTTGCCGGCGAAGGATTTCGCGGATTTACAAAAGGCCAGCGAGACCCGCATGATCCTCTGGCGTGTTTCACGGTCGAGAACCTGGAGGCGGTAGTTCGACACCATGAAAACAGACACATCCTGAACATAGTCCATGTAGCGGGAACGGTGCAGATCGATGAAGTGCACGCGATTTTCGTCCGGGTCGTAAATGATGTTGTCCACGTTGAAATCGCCATGGATGTATACGGAGAACGGGGCAGGTGCGGCTGTTTCGCGCGCGGATGCCTCGTCAATCAGACTCTGAAGAGACGGCAGTTTGACACCGGAAAACCTGATTGAGCCGTCCTTGAATTCAGGGTGCACGCGGCGGACTTCATCCAGTCGGCTGATCAGCTGCTGCATGCTTCCCAATTCCGCCGGTTTGCGTGTCTTTGTCTGTTTCCAGACATCTTTCAGAGTTTTCGAAAGGCATGCGAGAGCCTTGTCGCACCTGGCCTCTGCTTCGTTAAGCACGACCTGCTCGAAAGTCTGGCCGGGAAGGTGTTCAATCAACAATGCAGCGGATTGATTTCTTTTCTCGTAGGAAAGGATTTTCGGAGCGAGGCCGGGGTAGATTTCGTGCCAGCTTTTGACGCCTTCGCGCTCTTCCTTGACCTTGCTCTTTTCACCATCTTTGAAAACAGCGGCGACTTCTTCTGTTTGCTTGTTCTTGATTGCTGAAATAGAGCTGCCCGAGCGTGTTTCGGCAATCGTTTCGATTTTCAGATTGCCACCAGTTCCCTCAAGATCCGCCATCAGGCTTTGAAGGGCGAAATAACGCTCCAGATTGACCGCCTGACCGATGTTTGCCGAGATCACTGCCTCGCTGATCGCATTCAGGGAATCTCCCATTCTCTGGAACTCGCTGGCGACCAGCAGACTGTTGGCGATATCTGCCGGTCGCAGCTTCGGGTTGCTCATGTCTTTGGTGTAGCTCTTGAAAAGCTTCCGGTAGTCGGCCTCGATCTTTTTCTGCAATTCGCCGATCTCTATGGCCTGTTCGCTGACGTTGCCGAAAAAGGCCTCTTCGATCCTGCCGACACCCTTGCGGACATATCTGACAAGGGGCGGATAACGAGCCGGAAGAAGCGTTTCGAATGTATCGATCCGCTCCACATGACGCAGCGATTGACGCGCGAGATTGGCAAGGCGCTGCAGATCGGTTGCAATGAACTCCAGACTGCGCAGCGTCAGATGCTTCCTGTTGCTTTGGCGCGTATTTGCCAATTGCCGGACACAGGCGGAATGAATGCGTGTCTTCAGATTATGCGCGTAACCCGCCCGGTCCAGGATCCGTCTTGCGCGCGCAGTCGTGGGGTCCTTGAAGAAGGCTTCGAGCTGCAGCAATTGACCGTCAATCTCCGCGCACAGAAAATGGAGATTTTCCCGTAGTGTCTTCGGCAGGTTAGTCATCAAAGGGTCCGAGATAGACTTCGCGGTTCGCCCTACATCCAAGTGAAAACAGTTTTGTGACATAGGCCGGACGAAGCTGTTGAGCGTTTTCCAGCGTGATCCAGCAAGTTGCCGTCTGATGGGGATCGGGCTTGGCGCCGAGAACAGGTTCGTAGTCTTCAGGAACGGAGCATTCGAAAACGAAATCGAGCTGATGCTGCCGCTCGGGCGGATCGGTTTTGTGCCTGTAGACTTCGGCAATATGAAGCAATTGGCCGACGGATACCTCGGCGCCGATTTCTTCGTGGCACTCGCGGAGAAGCGTCTCTACCAGCGATTCGCCTGGGTCCTGTTTGCCGCCCGGAAGAGTGAAATAATGACCTTTCAGCGGATGATGTTTTTCCTGAACAAGCAGCCGCTGTTCTTTCAAAATGAAGGCGCGGGGTGTCGACCGTATGACCGGGCGGAATGCGGGAGCTTCAAGATTGCTTTCGGCGGAGATGTCAGGCCGTCCCGTGTTAGCGCGTCTGTCTACGACCGTTCTGCTGATCTTCGGATACGCACTACAGTTTCCTTTGTTTCACTCGCCCAAACAGGGGCAGACCCAGCATTTTGACCGGTCTGTGTCCGTGCTTTAACAGTAAATAGATTCGTCAAAACTGGCTAGCCTGACGGCTCGTAGCCGGGAGCACAGGCGCAATGTGCGAGCCTTGGGTCGTGCGATTTGCGTTCAAGTTATGCGGCAGTCAGCGGCCACCACCCGATGTCGCGTGGCAGCCGCTTATTTTGGTCTCCTGAAGCGCAACGGTTCAGGCCGCTTTTCTCTGGCCCTGGAGCCAGGAGGGAAGCCAGTCCGCGTGCTCCGCTATCAATTCGTCAACCAGCGCGCAGATCTGGTCCAGATCAAGCTCAGCGGCGGTATGCGGATCCAGCATCGCGGCATGGTAGACGTGTTCGGGCGCTTCATCGATCAAGGCGCGCACCGTCAACTCCTGAACGGACACATTGGTTCTCATCAATGCAGTCAGCTGTGGCGGAATGTTTTCGACGCGGGTCGGCTGCACGCCGTTCCCGTCAACAAGACACGGAACCTCAACGGCACAGCCCCGCGGAAGCGCGTCGATCAGTCCGTGGTTCGGTGTGTTTCCATAGATGGTCGCCGGCACTCCCGTGGCGATCGCATTCATGATCTGAGATGCGTATTCGAGGGACAGTTTGACGTCGATGGCTTCAGGACCGAGAAAGACCCTGGCCTGCTCTTTCCAGTCGATTAATTGCTCTTCGCAGCGTTTTGGATATTCATCCAGCGGAATGGAAAAGCGCTTGATGAGATCGTCGCGTCCCGACTTGATGAACCAGGGTACATATTCTGCGAAGTGCTCGGAGCTTTCGGTGACGAAATAGCCGAGTTTGTGCATGACTTCGTATCGGACAAGATTTGGACAGCGCGGGTTCCAGTTCGAGGCCTTTGAGATTTTCCCTTCGAGATCACGCTGCTTCAGAACCGGATAAAGATCGCGAAGCGTGCCGTCATCCTGTTTTTCATGCAGGTGCAGGTAGAAGGCCATGTGATTGATGCCGCCGACCTTGTAGCTCAATCTGCTCGGGTCGATGCCGAGGTCCTCTGCCAGCTCCACTGCAGTGAGTGGAACGGAATGACACAGGCCCACCTGTTTGATCGCCGGGTATTTTTCGCTTATCGCCCACGTGTTGATCGCCATCGGATTCACATGCTGCAGCATGAGCGCATCTGGACAAACCGCCAGCATGTCCTCACAGATGCTCCACAAATGCGGGACGGTGCGCAGACCGCGCATGATGCCGCCAATGCCGAGCGTATCTGCAATCGTCTGGCGCAAACCGAACTTTTTCGGGATTTCGAAATCTGTGACCGTGCACGGCTTGTAACCGCCGATCTGGAAGGCAACGACGACAAAATCCGAATTTTCGAGCGCTTCTCTCTGATTGGCGTGACAGGATACGGTCGCTTTTGTTCCAAGAGAAGTGATCATCTTGGAAACAACCTGTTCGGATTCGCGCAGCCGCTCCGCATTGATGTCCATGAGGGCAAAGTGCGCGTTTGCAAGTGCCGGGCGCAAAAGGCAGTCACCAATAATGTTCTTGGCGAAGACTGTGGAACCGGCGCCGATAAACGTAATCTTGGTTGTATGAGGCATGGCATCTTCCTTCGGTTGCTGAAATCAGACTGCACTTTCGCGATTGATTGAGATATCCTGAAATCAAAGAAAATAGTCCGGATTTTACAGAAATGCCCGATTTGGACGGACAGTCGGTTTTCGGTCCTGATGACAGCGACCGCGCAACATATGTTGATGGCAAGCCCGTGGTGTTCGGGCAATTCGCCATGCGCCGATTCGTACCGGTTACCCATCCGATCGACTGGCATGGCCACATCGAATTCAACTGGCTCGTCGGCGGATCGATGACCTATCAGTTCGAAGCGGACAAGGTGGTGCTTCCCAAGGGGCGTCTTTGTTTCTTCTGGGCCGGGATCCCCCATCAGACGCTCGAGCTCAGCCCCGACGACAAGGACACCTACGAGCTCACGAACATGTATTTTCCGCTGGATGTCTTTCTGTCATTGCGTGGTGTTGGTCACGTCCAGCGCGCATTGCTTGCCGGGGCTTTTCTGACAGTGCCTGAAGACCTTGTCGATATGCGCATGATCAGCCGATGGTTCGGCGATTACGAGTCCCGCAATCTGCTGCGATTTGAATGTCTTACAATCGAACTGCAGGCATTGATGCGCCGCCTCGCATTGAGAGACGCACTGGAGGATCTCAGATCCCCTCAAACGCCCTTGGCAAATAAGGAAGTGCGTGCCGGACCGACAGAACATGTCGTGAGCATGATCGAGACTGTGATCCAGAATATCTCCGGCCAACTGACGACTCGTGACATTGCCGAGGCGACAGGCCTCAACGCGAATTACGCGTCAAACCTATTCAGAAGATATCTCGGCATCACGCTCAAACAGTTCACAGTCCGCATGCGCCTCATCAGGGCCCGGGAGCTTTTGCTGTCGTCAGACGTCTCCGTGTCGGAAGCGGCCTTTCAAGCGGGGTTTTCGTCGACGAGCCAGTTTTATTCCAACTACCGAACCGTTTACGGTAATTCTCCGGGCGATTTACGTCACGTATGACAAATCGCGCGCAATGATCAGATATCCGGCCCGTTCGTGCGCCCTTCCGTGGTGGGGTCGATCTCATTCCGCAGCGCTTCCAACGCACGCATCCGTTCCTGCGCATGTTTCTGGTTCTGGCGGGTCACTCCAGCGATCAGGACTTCGGCAATGGCCATCAGCGCAAGGGACGAATCCCAGGGCGAGGGAACCGCTACTCTTGCCGGAAGAACAAAGCTTGCGATGCGGCCGACAGGCGACATCCAGCTGTCGGTAACCAGGGCCACCGTTGCTCCCTGTTTTCCGGCAGCTTCGGCAAACTGGATGATTTCCGTCTGGTAGCGGCGAATATCGAACACAAGAACAACGTCCTTGGGGCCGATGGCCAACAGCTGATCCAGCCAGTTGCCCTGTTGCCCGGCGATGTGATTCACACCGGAACGTACAATACGCAGATGCGCTGCCATGTACCTCGCAAGCCCGTCGGTAAAGCGTCCACCGATCAGGTGAACGGTCTTCTTCTCGTCCGACAAGAGGCGGATCAATCCGTCAAGTTCGCCCTTGGGAAGATGCTCAAAAGTCTCCCGGACGTTTTCCAGCAACTGGCTGACATGCGGATCGCCACTGGTCTGTTCGCCAAGCGTCGTGCTTCGAGCCAGTGGCGAGTTCAGCTGGCTTTCCAGTTCATTTCTCAGTTTTTTCTGAAACTCTGAAAAGCCCGGAAACCCGAGCCGTCCGACAAATCGAAGGATCGTCGGAGAACTCACCCCGGCGGCTTCGGCAAACTGCGCCACCGTGCCCAGACCCTGAACCGGATAATTCGCCATCAGGGCATGCGCTGCTTTTTTTTCCGTGCTTGTGAATTCGTCGAGGCGGTCGCGAATATCTTCCAGAAGTGGGCGTTCCATTGGTTTTGCCTGCTTGTGTCCCTGTCGTCTTATTTTCATTTGACAGCGGCATCGATCTGCGTATCAAATATTACAGAACTCAACTCAATCAGCAATCCTGTAATAAACATTACAAAGTGCTGTGTTGGCACTTCAAGGGGAACAAGCATGGGAGCAAGCCCTCAAAACGGCGAATTCGCCGGGGCTGTCGCGATTGCAAATTCACGGGGGACGGGACCTTTCGTCTTCGTCTGCGACCACGCTTCCAATTTTTTTCCACCGCCCTACGATCAGTGTCTGGGCATTACAGATGCTGAGAAACGCGCGCATATCTCGTGGGATCCAGGCGCGCTCGGTGTTGCCAAGGGCCTGTCCGAGCGTCTCGATTCCCCGTTGGTTCACACCACGATTTCGCGGTTGATCATCGACTGCAACCGCGAAGAGGACAGAGGAGACCTGATCCCCTCCTTGAGCGAAACCACCGAGATTTCAGGAAACAAGAACCTCTCTGATGACGAGAGATCTTATCGTCTCAATCTGGTGCATCGCCCTTTTCATGATGCGATCGACCAGGTGATCAGCGAGCGGGAAGGCCGCGGGTTGCCAACCGCGGTTGTCTCCATTCACTCCTATACACCCGTTTACAAGGGACAAAACCGGCCTTGGGAGATCGGCCTGATTTCGGACAGGGACAGACGGCTTGCCGAACAGGTTCTTGTAGATCTCAAGGAGCTCGGAAGCCTGACAGTGGGAGACAACGAACCCTATTCCCCCTCTGACGGCGTTTACTACACACTCAGCCGGCACGGTGAAAACCGAAAGCTGCCGTGCCTCATGGTCGAAATCCGCAATGACGAGATAACCACACCGGAAGAAGAAGAACGATGGGCAGGTCTGCTGGCGCCGCTCCTGCAAAAGGCCATGCAGGCCGGCAATTCGGCACGTGGCGAAGCCGCGGCGGGAGGCGCTGATGCTTAAGGCCGCGCGGATTTATGTGCGCATCGTTGACAGTTTCAACCGCGGCCTTGGAAAGGTCATCATGTGGGGCGTCTTCGTCATGGCAGGCATCCTGCTTTGGTCGTCGATATCCAAAACCTTCTTCAATCCTTCGCTCTGGACACTTGAAGTCGCTCAGTTCGCGATGGTCGCCTATTATGTCCTCGGTGGACCCTATTCGATCCAATTGGGATCCAACGTGCGCATGGATCTCTTCTACGCCGAGTGGAGCGTGAAAAAGAAAGCCTGGTTTGATGCTTTCACCGTACTCCTGCTGGTGTTCTACCTTTGCGTTCTCATCTATGGGGCGCTGAATTCCTTTGCCTATTCACTTGGCTATTTCGGCAAGGAACCCTTCCAGTTCTACCTGGAGCTGATCGGAGCCTTCTTGACCGGTGGCCCGGCGGCCGCGCAGGAAAAACTCGGGTTTATCGAGCGCAGTCCGACGGCCTGGCGCCCCTATCTCTGGCCCGTGAAGCTGATCATGATCCTTGGATTTTTCCTGATGCTTTTGCAGGTCCTTGCTGAGCTTTTGAAAGACATTGCCCGGATCAAGGGAGAGACGATCTGATGTCGTATGAGATGATCGCTCTTCTGATGTTTTCGTCGATGATGCTGATGCTCCTGACGGGGCAACGGGTCTTCGGTGCCATCGGTGGTATCGCCTCCATTGCCGCGCTGTTGCTTTGGGGAACCGGCGGCGGTGACATTCCTTTCTCGGCGGCGATGAAGCTGATGAAGTGGTATCCGCTGCTGACGCTGCCGATGTTCATCTTCATGGGGTATGTCCTGTCAGAGACCAAGATCGCCGACGACCTCTACAAGATGTTCCATGTCTGGATGGGGCCGGTGAACGGTGGATTGGCCATCGGCACCATCCTCCTGATGGTGCTGATCTCGGCCATGAACGGCCTGTCCGTCGCTGGAATGGCGATTGGCGCAACAATCGCGCTGCCGGAACTGCTCAAACGAAAATACGACAAGCGGATGGTCACGGGGGTGATCCAGGCCGGGTCGTCGCTCGGGATCCTGGTGCCGCCATCGGTCGTGCTGGTTCTCTACGCAATGATTGCCAGGGCTCCGGTTGGCCAGCTCTGGCTGGCAGGCGCGGTTCCGGGGCTGATGATGGCGGCCATGTTCGTCATCTACATTGCGATCAGGTGCCGCGTTCAGCCCGAGCTCGGACCGGCCCTAACCGAAGACGAACGCGAAGCCTCCAAGGATCAGAAATACACGCTGCTGCTGGCCGGCATCCTGCCTATCGTCATCTTCGCAACGATGATGGTGCCTTTCGTGAACGGCTGGACAAGTCTGGTTGAAAGCTCCGCGATCGGTGCACTGACGGCCTTGCTGGCCGCTATTGTCCGCCGCCGGATGACCTGGGACATTCTCATTCTGTGCTTGAAGAACACGCTCGGCATTTCCTGCATGTTCATGTGGATCATCCTGGCGGCTCTCGGCTTCGGCGCTGTCTTCGATGGGCTTGGCGCTGTCAAGGCGATCGAGAACCTCTTTACCGACCAGCTTGGCCTGTCGCCCTGGATGATCCTCATCCTGATGCAGCTGTCTTTCCTGGTCATGGGCACGTTTCTCGATGACACGGCGATGCTGGTGATCGTGGCACCGCTCTACGTGCCGCTGGTCGCGACACTTGACCTCGGCATGCCGCGCACGGACATCCTGATCTGGTACGGCGTGCTCTATACGATCACCACGCAGATTGCCTACATGACGCCGCCGTTCGGCTACAACCTTTTCCTGATGCGGGCAATGGCGCCCAAGGACATCACAATGCGGGACATCTATGGTTCGATCACGCCATTCGTCCTGGTGATGGTTCTGGCGCTGGCGCTCGTGATGGCTTTCCCGCAGATTGCGCTTTGGCTACCCGATCTGGTCTATGGCAGGTAGCGGAGCCATGCGGGACAATAAGAAGACTGTCCGGAGGAAACGGACTTTTGGCAGCGGCAAGACAGAACCGGAAAAACGGTCGCGCCGCATGGATTTTGTACTTGTAACTAGGGGAACCTGAGATGACCAACAGACGTGACTTTCTGAAAAAAGCCGGTGTCGGCACAGTTGCCGCCGCCGGAGCCACGACGCTTGCAGCACCCGCCGTGCACGGCCAGTCGCCGATAAAATGGCGCTTGCAGACCTATGCCGGTCCGGCTCTCGCCGAGCATGTGATCAAGCCGCATATCGACGCCTTCAACCAGGCTGCGAATGGCGAAATGGAAATTGAACTCTTCACTGCCGACCAGCTTGTGCCGACCGGTGAGCTTTTCCGCGCCATGCAGCAGGGCACCATTGATGCCGTTCAGTCAGACGACGATTCCATGGCGTCACCGACCGAAGTCACCGTGTTCGGCGGATACTTCCCGTTTGCGTCGCGCTATTCGCTCGACGTGCCGGTGCTGTTCAACCAGTACGGTTTGAAGGAAATCTGGGAAGAGGAATATTCCAAGGTTGGCGTCAAGCACATTTCCGCCGGTGCCTGGGATCCGTGCCACTTCGCAACCAAGGACCCGATCCGCTCGCTGGAGGATCTTCAGGGCAAACGCGTCTTCACCTTCCCGACAGCCGGCCGGTTCATGAGTCAGTTTGGTGTCGTGCCGGTGACGCTGCCATGGGAAGACATTGAGGTTGCAGTTCAGACCGGCGAACTCGACGGCATTGCCTGGTCGGGCATCACCGAAGACTACACGGTCGGCTGGGCGGACGTGACCAACTACTTCCTGACAAACAACATCTCTGGTGCCTGGGCCGGATCGTTCTTTGCCAACATGGAACGCTGGAACGAGCTGCCCGATCATCTGAAGACCATGCTGCAGCTTGCAATGGACGCATCTCACTACTATCGCCAGTGGTGGTACTGGGGCGGCGAAGCAGCGCTGCGCGTCAATGGCACCAAGATGGAATTGACATCCATCCCGGATGATCAGTGGGCAACCGTTGAAGAAGCAGCCCTTGCTTTCTGGGACGAGATTGCTTCGGAGTCCCCGGTGAAGGCGAAAGTCGTCGACATCTTCAAGAAGTATAACGCCGACATGCAGAAAGCCGGACGGCCTTACCGTTACAGCTAACGGCACCGGTTATGCCGACCACTGGTCGGCATAATCATGATTTACCGGCCCGTCAGGCATCTGCCGGGCCGGGCCCTTGACCAAAGACACTGCCCAACACGGGATTGAGACAAAATGCCTGGCAACCTGACCTTTGACGCGCTGAAAACGCTCGTCGCTTCCGGCGAGATCGATACGGTGCTCGCGTGTATCGTCGATATGCAGGGACGGCTTATGGGCAAGCGGTTTCATGCCCAGCATTTCGTCGATACGGCCTATGACGAGACCCATTGCTGCAACTACCTGCTGGCAACGGATCTTGAGATGTACACTGTGGAGGGTTACGCCGCGACGAGCTGGTCAGGCGGGTACGGCGATTACGTGATGAAGCCTGACTTGTCGAGTTTGCGGAAGGTGCCCTGGCTGGAAGCGACGGCACTCGTCATGTGCGACGTCCAGGATCACCATACCCATAAAGACGTGCCGCACTCGCCCCGAGCCATGCTGAAGGCACAGGTTGCCCGGCTTGCCGACATGGGTCTGGCACCGATCATGGCGACCGAGCTGGAATTCTTCCTGTTCGAAAAGAGTTTCGACGAGGTCCGCAAGGAAGGCTTCCGCGACCTTGCGCCGATCTCCGGCTACAACGAGGACTATCACATCCTGCAAACCACCAAGGAAGAGGATGTGATGCGGCCGGTCCGCAACGGCCTTTACGGTGCAGGTATTCCCGTTGAAAACACCAAGGGCGAGGCCGAAACCGGACAGGAGGAGCTGAACATCAAATACGCTCCTGCCCTGGACACTGCTGAGTATCACACGATCGCCAAACACGCCGTCAAGGAGATCGCCTGGGCACAGGGACGCTCGGTCTCTTTCCTTGCCAAATGGCGCAGCGACAAGGTCGGCTCGTCTTCGCATGTTCACCACTCGCTGTTCGACAAGAAGGGCAACAATGTCTTCTGCGATGACAAGGCTGAGCTCGGCATGTCGGAAACGATGCGCCACTACCTTGCCGGCATGATCAAGTACGCGCCCGAATACACCTATTTCCTGGCGCCCTACATCAACAGCTACAAGCGGTTCCAGAAAGGAACCTTCGCACCGACGAAAACAGTCTGGTCCGTCGACAACAGGACTGCGGGCTTCCGGCTGTGCGGCGAGGGGACCAAGGCGCTTCGTATCGAATGCCGCATCGGCGGGTCCGATCTCAATCCCTATCTTGCGTTGGCTGCACTGATCGCCGCGGGCATCAAGGGGCTGGAAGAAAAACTGCCACTCGACCCGCCAACAACCGGCGATGTTTATGAGAACCGAAAGGCGAAGGAAATCCCGCACACGCTCCGCGACGCACGCGAGACTTTGCACAAATCGAAGTTCCTGCGCGAAGCGTTCTCCGATGCCGTCATTGACCACTACGCCCGCGCGGCGGAATGGGAGATCGAGGAATTTGACCGGGCCGTGACGGACTACGAGATCGCTCGCGGATTTGAGCGGGCATAGGAATATGACAAACACGTAGAGATGTCTTTGTCCAAACCTCATCCTGAGGAGGGCCGAAGTGCCCGTCTCGAAGGATGGGCGACATGCTCTGCCTTTGAAGCCCATCCTTCGAGACAGCGCTTGCGCGCTTCCTCAGGATGAGGGTTCGGGGTGGTCAGGACGAGAAATGAGAGCCAACCACTTTCAACACACCGCGCGCAAAGATGCGGCATGAGAGGTTTCAAATGTCAGATGTGATCAAGCTGATCTCCCCCGTCGACGGGTCGGTCTATGCCGAACGCCCCGCGCTCGACGAAGCAGCCGTCGAAAGGGCTGTGTCGGCGGCGAGAAATGCACAGGCTTCCTGGGCGGCGACACCAATCGGCGAACGTGTTGCCTATTGCGAAAAGGCGCTGGAAGCGCTGAAGGCGATGAATGACGAGGTCGTGCCGGAGCTTGCCTGGCAAATGGGTCGTCCGGTGCGCTTCGGCGGGGAACTCGGCGGCACGATCGAGCGCACGGAGTATTGCGCGTCGATCGCCGAAGATGCGCTGGCCGATATCGAGCGGAGCGACAAACCCGGTTTCAAGCGGTATCTTAAGCGCGTGCCGCTCGGCATCGTGATGGTCATAGCGCCGTGGAACTATCCCTTCATGACGGCCATCAACACGATTATGCCGGCGCTGATGGCTGGCAACGTGATCCTTTTGAAACATGCGGCGCAGACGCTTCTTGTCGGCGAACGTCTTGCCAAGGCGTTCGAGATGGCGGGCTTGCCCAAAGGTGTCTTCCAGAACATCGTTCTGACCCATGCAGGCACCGAAAAACTGCTTGGCTCCGGCCTGATCGATCATGTCAACTTCACCGGCTCGGTGGCCGGAGGCCGTGCGATTGAAAAGGCGGCTGCGGGAACATTCGCGACGCTTGGCCTTGAACTTGGCGGCAAGGACCCTGCCTATGTGCGGGCAGATGCCGATCTCGACTATGCCATCGGCAATCTGGTGGACGGCGCGTTCTACAATGCCGGACAATGCTGTTGCGGCATCGAGCGCGTTTATGTGCATGAGAGCCAGTTCGACAGGTTTGTCGACGGTTTTGTCGACCTGACCAAACAGTATCAGCTCGGCAACCCGCTGGACGAAGCAACAACGCTTGGCCCGATGGCGCAAACCCGGTTCGCGGCCTGGGTCCGCGAGCAGACCGGTGAGGCTCTGCGCAAGGGCGCGAAAGCTCATATCGACGTGACAGCGTTTTCAGAAAACAAGGACGGCACGCCTTATCTCGCGCCGCAGGTTTTGACCGATGTTAACCACCAGATGTCGGTGATGCGCGAAGAGAGCTTTGGTCCGGTTGTCGGCATCATGAAAGTCAAGGACGACGAGGAAGCCCTGCAGTTCATGAACGACAGCCCGTACGGCCTGACCGCGTCGATCTGGTCGGAAGATGTCGAGGCTGCTGCCGAGATCGGCGACAGGATCGAGACCGGAACGGTCTTCATGAACCGCTGCGACTATCTCGATCCGGCGCTGGTGTGGACCGGCGTCAAGGACACCGGCAAGGGCGCGGCGCTTTCCGAAATCGGCTTTCACAATCTGACCCGGCCGAAATCCTTCCACTTCCGGGTGGAGCACTGAACGGGAGAAAGAACGAACACCGTGCAGATCCGCTGCAATTGTCATCCTGGCTGAAACGAAGTGGAGGGCCGGGACCCGGTGACCGGCCCAGCCATCCAGACCAAGATTGCGTAGGCCGATGGATACGGGACCCCTGCCGGAGTATGTGCCCCTCGAAAAGAGGGTGTAGGGGTCAAACGGTCGAGTGTTCGACCCCGAATTCAGGATACGGTCACCCGCAAACTTAAGACTTTGAAGAACTCAAAACCAACGAGACACCCATGAGCTCACTTCCTTCCGTCAACTGGTCCTATCCGACGTCCGTCCGTTTCGGGACCGGCCGTATCAAGGAGCTGCCGAAAGCTGTCAAGGCCGTCGGCATGACCAATCCGCTTCTCGTGACCGATCCGGGCCTTGCCAGTCTTCCGATGGTCGCGGACGCGATCGCGAGCCTAAAGGCGTCCGGTCTCTCGGCTGCCGTTTTTTCGGACGTGAAGCCGAACCCGGTCGACAGCAACATTGAGGCCGGCGTTGCGGCGTTCAAGGAAGGCGGTCATGACGGCGTGATCGCCTTCGGCGGCGGGTCCGGTCTTGATGCCGGCAAGCTGATCGCCTTCATGGCCGGGCAGACGCGGCCGATCTGGGACTTCGAGGACATCGGTGACTGGTGGAAACGCGCCGATGCAGATGGCATTGCGCCAATCGTCGCTGTTCCCACGACAGCCGGAACCGGGTCCGAAGTCGGGCGTGCGGGTGTCGTCACCAATGAGGCAACGCATACCAAGAAGGTGATCTTTCACCCGAAAATGCTGCCTGAAATCGTGATCTGCGACCCGGAGCTCACAGTGGGCATGCCGCGGTTCATCACGATCGGCACCGGCATGGATGCACTGGCGCACTGCCTGGAGGCGTATTCGGCGCCGATGTATCATCCGATGTCGGAAGGTATTGCACTGGAAGGCATGCGGCTCGTACTGGAGAACCTGCCGAAGGTCGCGGCCGACGGCTCGGATCTTGAAGCGCGCGGGCACCTTATGAGCGCCGCTGCGATGGGGGCGGTCGCCTTCCAGAAGGGGCTCGGCGCCATCCACTCGCTTTCCCATCCCGTCGGTGCGCTTTATGACACCCATCACGGCATGACAAATGCCGTCTTCATGCCCTACGTGATGCAGTACAACAGAGCGGCAATCGAACAGAAATTCGAACGGCTCGCCGGCTTCCTTGGAATTTCAGGCGGCTATCAGGGCGTTCTCGACACGGTGCTGAAGCTGCGCAGCGACCTAGACGTGCCGCATACACTTGCGGGCCTGAATGTCGATGACAGCAAACGCGACCTGATCGCGGAAATGGCCATTGTCGATCCGACCGCCGGCGGCAATCCGGTTGAACTGACAAAGGCCGGTGCTCTGGAGATTTTCGACATGGCGCAGAGCGGTACGGTCTGAACCGGCGGATAGTGCGCCGTTTCACTCGCAAGCCATCGTCATCCCGGCCGTGCGCAACGCGAGCCGGGATCGGGGAGCCCGTGCGTACAAAGATCATGGAAGAGACTCCGAGGCACTCCGGTCCCGGATCTCCGCTTCGCTGCGTCCGGGATGACGAAGATGAAGCTATTGGAAATCGACCAGCCTCATTCGAACACGTTCGCCGTTACCCGCACGATTCGGTGGCACGTTCCTGATCCCGACTCGATATGGCGCAAACTGTTGTTCTCTGCTTTGGCGCCCGATCCTTCGAGACAGCGCTTACGCGCTTCCTCAGGATGAGGTTCTGCGATTGTGCGACTACTCGGCCAAGCTTGTTTCCAACAGCCTCATCCTGAGGAGGACACGGATGTCCGTCTTGAAGGATGGGCCATGAATTCTTTTCGTCTAACACCCTTCGCGGGGAGCTTTGGCCTCTGGTCAGGTGATGAGTTTCAATGAATTAATGACGGAATTTGAGCAGTCGTCCCGATTTCCCATTGTTGCATCCCGACGGGGTCAGCAGCGCCAAAAAGTTTTCCCGTCGCAGGACGCCATCTTGCCTTCCGGCTGAAGCCGGACATTCTTTTTCAAAAATCCGAACAGGTGCAAATGACCGCGTCGGCGCAAAATCTCGGGAAACTAAGCCGGCTTGTTTGCCGTCCGCATTTGCCGGCGAAAAGCACCCCGGCGCCACTGCGTGAAGTCGTCCGTATAGAGCGTTGCCACCAGATCCTTGAACCGGTCTTCAAGCTCATCGACGGTCATGCCGTCGGGCCGGATATTGACGTCAAAAAGCGTGCAGGTTTCCCAGGCATCTTCTCGAATGAGGCGTCCTTGCGACTTAAACCGGTCATAGAGCGGGGTTCCGGGAAACGGGGTCTGCACCGTTACCTGCACATCATAAAGACCGCTGTCCCTGACAAAGCGGGTTACATCGTCGAAGCTATCCTCGGTTTGCCCGTCGAGCCCGAGAACGAAGCATCCGTTCACGGTGATTCCGTGTTGCTGAATCCTGTGAACCGCTTCGAGATAGGTGTCGGCGCGCTTGGCCTTCCAGTTGGCTTTCTGCTCTATCCCGTTCAAAACCGTTTTGTCTGTCGCCTCAAGTCCGATCAAGAGCTGGCTGCACCCGGCATCGCGCAGCATGGCAAGGAGATCCGGCTCATCTGCGACCGACACATCCGTCTCGGTGAACCAGCGGATGTTCTCGCCTGCGAGCGCTTTTGCAAGCCGTTTTGCATGGGCCTTGTTGGCGAAGGTGTTATCGTCCGCGAACTCGATAAACGGCTTTGGCCAGATGGTCTTGATCCGGCGGATTTCAGCAATGACTTTCTCGACCGGTTTGGTCTTGAATCTGGGTGAGATACGGATCGAAGAGGCGCAGAAGTCGCAGGAGAGTGGACAGCCGCGCTGGGTCTGAACCGTGAGCCTGTTGTAGCGGTCGATATCGAGCAGTTCGAACGCCGGCATTGGGGCGTGCTGCAGGTCGAAGGAACTTGAACGGGCATCGTAAACCGGCTTCAGTGCGGCGTCTTTAAGGTTTTTGATGACTTGCGGCCAGACTGGCTCAGCTTCGCCGAGGACAATCGCGTCGGCGTGCAGTGCAGCTTCCTGCGGACAGGCCGTGACATGTAATCCGCCCAGGATGACCTTGGTTCCTTCGCGGCGATACCGATCTGCAAGTGCATAGGCGTCCTTGATCTGGGCGGAATAACTTGAGATCGCGACGGCATCAAAATCACCTGGAAGACGGTCCAGTCCGGCAAAGTCCGCGACCTCAAGGTAGCGGATATCGATATCGGACGTTGTCAGACCGGCAATGGTCAACAGGGCGAGGCTGGGCAGCGACGCGATCACCTTGCTGCGTTCCACAAATCCCGGCAGCGTCAGGCCCAGTCGCATCAGGTCCTGGTTCTGGGCCCGGACACCGCTCATGGCGATAAGGCCGAGCCTCATACGGACGATTTCCGCAAGTGAATACGGGCGACCAGAAACAAATACATGATCAGGAGAACCGGCGCTGCGAGAATGGAGAAGAGTGTGATCGACGCCAAGATGTCGAACGCTGCATCATTGGATGTTGGCTCCCGGATTCCACCCATGACGGCGAAGACTGCCTGTTCAAGATTGAGGATTGTCAAGGTGGTCACAATGAGAACGAGTGGCAGTAGCGTTGCGACGACAACAGCGACCGCGGAGAGTTTCCCCACACGGTGCAAAAAGACTGCGAACAGGGCTACCCGCCAGGCGGCAACGATCAGGAGAAACCAGACATTTACGGTTTGGGCAGACGAGAGCGACATGAATCTCTCGACGGGAATGGCATAGAGAAGCGCGGGCAAAGACGTGAGGGTGATGAAGATCAGAATGTTGCGGTAGCTGAGATGCTGCGGTTTGAGCGGGGCGGAAATGGCCCAGACAATGGCTGCCAGGACAAAAACATATCCTAGAGAGCCAAGGCCCGCATATTGCCACCAATCTGCACTCGGGTGATCCCAATACCGGCCAATCCCGACCAGCCAGGTGGTGAAGAGGCCCCAGCCGAGATAAATGTGCCAATGCTCTGCAAGCGATGGCTTGAAGGCTCTGAAGGACAAGAGCCGGACCTGGTCAGCCAGCACACGCAAAAAAATACTCAAATGCCAGCCTCCGTTTGGGCTTTTCAAAGCGAAGCCCATCTGAAATGCAATTCAAAATACCACTATCTTATTTCATTCTTTGAAGGCCCATTTCAACACGCGTCGGCGCAGTCAGGTCATGCAAAAAAAACGCGCCACAGTGTGGCGCGATTTTTTTGGATGTGGGCGTGGTTCGCCCGCATGGTTTTTGCAGAGAGTCAGGCGTTCTGCTGCTTTTCGATGAGTTTCAGCATGGCGACCATAACGATGCCGTAGAGCACATGACCGATCAGAGCGACCCAGACAATACCGGAGAAGTTCAGGAAGAACGGCAGGCCTGCGAGAGAAGTGATGCCGCCGATGGCGAAGACCCAGAGACCGAAGCCATAGATTGCGGAGGGGAGGAACCAGTGGGTGTTGCCGACAACGCGTTGCCAGATCGGTGCGAAGATGAACATCCAGCCGATCGGGTATCCGATGAGACCGACCACATAGAAGTGTACGAAATAGCCGGCAAAGGCATTGTTCGGCAGTCCAAGGGAGCCGAGCAGGCTTTGAGCCAGGCCATGCGGGGAGAGTTTTGCATATCCGAGCGCCGGGCTGATCACCTGCCCCCATAGGTCAAACGCGACCGTTGCGAAAAAGCCCGAAACAAACATCAGTCCGAGCGTTGCGAAGTTTATGGAGGGCAGCGCGCCGACCAGCCGGTTTTCAGAAGTAAGTGTCATCATGTTCATTAGCCTTCCAGGTTACAATCTTGTTGCGCCCTTTATTTGGGAAGGCATTTGGTAACGTGCATTCAACTCGATGTTCTTCGTGTTGACGTTTACTTCAAGTTCAAGCGTGTCCGGATCACGGAAACGCCATTGGCGCGTGAGCCCGCTGTGCCGCGCTCAGCGATCGGCCACAATCGACTGCCAACTCAGGTCAAACCGGTCCAGATACTTCTTGAGGCGGTCGGCATCGTTGCGGCTGGTTCGTGTCGCGCGGGAGGCTGCGAAAAGCACTCTGCCCGCCGCACTCAGCGAGGGGCTCTTGCGGCAAACACGAATGACATAGGCAAGCTGCACCCTGTCGAAGGCGTCAATGTCCCCGGTTCGATCTCCGAGCAAGTCTTCCAGAAGGGCGTCATCCGGATTGGTTTCAGCGCTCATCCACTGACGTTCGAGGGCTTCAATCTCCTGATCCACGAGCGCTTGCGTGATGCGTCCGCGCGGGGCAAGGGTACACAGTCTTTGAACCGAAGCGCCCAGATCGCGAAAGTTTCCCGGCCAGGGCGTCGCAGGAGACATGGCGAAATCGAGATAACGCGCGCGCGCATCAGCGTTGAAGCCGACCCGGCTACCAAGCAGTTTTTCGGACCGGTTGAGTTCAAACTCGATATTGGGTTCGACATCCTCGCGGCGCTCGGTCAGCGAGGGCAGGCGGAATGTCCAGAGGTTCAGGCGCGCGTAAAGATCCGGCCGGAACTTTCCTTCAGAGACAAGTTGCCCGAGGTCGCGATTGGTCCCGGCAATGAGCTGGAAACGGCTGGTGATTTCATGATCGGATCCGACGGGCAGGAAGCGGCCGGTCTCGACGGCGTGGAGGATCATCGCCTGCTCATCAAGGCCGAGTTCGTTGATCTCATCGAGAAACAGGACGCCGCCATCGGCCTCGCGCAGCAGGCCTCGCCTGTCCGGGCTGCCGGTTCCCATGGTTCCGCGCCGGTGGCCAAAGAGGCTCGACATGGCGCGCTCGCCCTTCAGGGTGGCACAGTTCACATGGACCAGCCTGCCCTTTACCCGGCGGCGCTGCAGCTTGAGTTCGTAAATGCGTTCTGCCAGCTCGCTCTTGCCGGTGCCGGTGTCTCCGAGCAAGAGCAGTGGCGCATCCGAGTTCGTGGCGACAAGCTCTATGCGTTCTATCAGGCTGTTGAAGGCCGGGTTGCGGGTTTCGATGCCGGCTTTCAGGAGCGCGTTGTATTCTTCTGCAATGAGATCGAAGCGCTGCTGCAGGGCGTCGTAGCGCGAGAGGTCAAGGTCGACAATGTTGTAGCGGCCGTTGACCTCGCTGTCCTCGCCGCGCGGCGGTGATGTCTGCACCAGCTTGGCTGGGACGTGACGGGATTCCGTCAGCAAGAACCAGCAGATCTGGGCAACGTGTGTCCCCGTTGTCAGATGGACGAAGTAGTCCTCTCTATCCTCGTCGAAACCATACTCGCGCGCGAAGTCAAAGAGGGCTCCGTAAACTTCCTGAAAGTCCCACGGATCGCGAAGGTCGACGAGTTGCAGCAAGACCTCCGTCGCCGGGCTTGCATCCTCGATGTCTGCCTTGACGTTTTGCGCGAGGCGATGAAACGCCCTGTCGTACAGGAGTTCAATCCTGTGTACCGGAAAACTGCCATGCTGGGTCACGGCGATAGACGGACGCCAGCGACGCTTTTTGCCGGCGTCCAGTTGCGTGCCGAGAAAGCCGATGACGACGTTCTTTTTCAACGAGATATCCAGTTTTATAAATTCGTATCCAAAAGTATAAGAATATTTCTTGCTGCAAATGTCAATATTCAAGATAACCTATTAAATACAGTGACTTACATCTAATTTGCTTTTTTGTTTTTCTGCGCGGTTCGCTGATGCAATCTCCTTCTCAACACAGACACGAACACCAACGCCTTTCCAGGCACGGGTTTGAGGAGCGAGACAATGGCGAACAAATCTCTGTTTGCATCCCAGCGTGGACGTTTTTCCGGCAAAGCCGACGCCAGGAACCTGGCGGGTGGCAAGGCCTACACATATGAAGACCGTCACAAGCTGGCGCAGCTGGCTGCAACGGGCTCCATCGGCAACACGTTCTACCAGTCCGCCGAGCTCGAGCTGAAGGCCGTTCTTGAAACGGCGGCTTCGGTTCCGGATGGGTTTCTGGCGAAGACGGCTGTTTACGCCCGCCAGAAGGGCAAGATGAAAGACCTGCCGGCCCTGTTGCTGGCGGTGCTGGCATCGCGTGACCCGCAGCTGTTGGCGAAAGCCTTCCCGCATGTCGTGACCGACGGAAAAATGCTGCGCAACTTCGTGCAGATCCTGCGATCCGGTCAGACGGGGCGCAAGTCGCTCGGAACCAGGCCGAAGGCCTTGGTGCGCGGTTGGCTGAACGCTGCAACGGATTACCAGTTGCTTCAGGCAAATATCGGGAAAGATCCGTCGCTTGCCGATGTCATCAAGATAGTGCACCCGAAACCGCGCGATGCCGAGCGTGAGGCTCTCTTCGCCTGGTTGATCGGCAAGCCGTGCGACGTTGAAAAGCTGCCGGAGCAGGTCCGAGACTATGTGGCCTTCCTGGAAAACCCGAAGGGCCGTGAAGTACCGGACGTTCCGTTCCAGATGCTGACGCATCTGCCGCTTTCCAGGAAAGACTGGGCGAAGCTGGCAGAACGTGGAAGCTGGAACATGGTGCGCATGAACCTGAACACTTTCCTGCGCCATGGCATCTTTGAGGATGAACGGTTCAAAAAGACACCGGTGGTCGGCATCGTTGCCGATATATTGAAGGATCCGAAGCGTATCAGGAAGGCTCGCGCCTTTCCGTATCAGCTGCTCACGGGTTTCCAGGCATTGTCTGAGGATATGCCGTCCGAAATCCGCGAGGCGATGCATGAAGCGCTGGAAATCTCGGTCGCCAACGTACCGGCCTTCAAGGGTCAGGTCGTTGTGTGCCCGGACGTTTCCGGGTCCATGATCTCTCCGGTGACGGGGTACAGAAAGGGGGCGACAACCGAGACGCGCTGCGTCGATGTTGCAGCTCTTGTGTCCGCAGCCGTTCTGCGGCGAAACCGCGGGGCCACGGTCCTGCCGTTTGAAGTCAAGGTTCGGCAGGTCAAGCTGACGGGGCGAGATACCGTCATGACCAACGCCAAAAAGCTCACCGAGCAGTGGGGCGGCGGAACGAACTGTGCAGCGCCGCTGGCGTGGCTGAACGCAAAACGCCGGGCACCGGATCTGGTGATCCTGGTATCCGATAACCAGTCCTGGGCGGGAGTCCAGGATCGGCATGGAACCGGCGTGATGCGTGAATGGGAAGCGCTGAAAAGGCGTAACCCGGATGCCAAGCTGGTGTGCATCGATATCGCGCCTTATGGCACAAGCCAGGCCAAGTCGCGGCCGGATATCCTCAACATCGGGGGCTTCTCCGATGCGGTGTTCGACCAGATTGCGGCCTTTGCCAAGGGGGCGATGACTGCGGACCAGTGGGTCGGAGAGATCGAAGCGATCGAACTGACCTGACGTTTACGACCGCGGCGGGCAATCCGCCTGCCGCGGTTCCGGGAAGATCCGGCGAATGCCGAAGGAACTACATTGCTCCAACTATGGGACAAAGTCCGAGCGGGTTCGACTCCCCTCCAGATCAGCGGACATTCAATCGGAACCGATGGAATGTCCATAGGCTGACCGGCCTTAACGGGTCGATCAACTTGTCTGCGCTTTCCGAGCGCAGGTTGATCGCAGCATGCGCTCTTAGGCTCGAGCGGGACTCCCGTGTTTCTTTACTTTTGTCGCCTGGTCTTTCCAGAGTTTTTGATGCGAGGCGGATGCCGATGGAATTACATTGTTACCTCCGGAAATGCGTGGGTCGGGCCACGCCTTCGCGGGATTGCGATGTCGTCTAACGAGGAAAGGCAACGGAGCTGATTTCATCATCGACTTGCCGCCGCAGAGATTAACCGGTCAGGGCGAATGCCTGCAGAACTACATCGACTCAGGATCGCCAGGTTGCGGGTTCGAATCCCGCCGCTGCAACCATCTGATGCAGCGTAGCTCAACGGATAGAGCAGGAGTGTTTTGCACCGATCTTGTCGTCCTGACCGGACTGACACCAATAGCAACCAGTATCTGGCGCATGAAGGAGATTTAAAGGAAAGATATTTTGAACGCGGCGGATGCCGGCAGGACTACATTCTTGACCATGAGTGTCTTGTCATCACCTTGCCGCCGCGCGGAAAACCGGTCAGGGCGAATGCCTGCGGAACTACATCGATCTTTAATCGCCAGGTTGCGGGTTCGAGTCCCGTCGCTGCAACCATCTGATGCAGCGTAGCTCAAGCGGTAGAGCAGGAACGTTTCGCACCCACCTCGTCGCTCTGACCGGATTTTGGAATTTTCGAACGGTAACTTTGAATGCGGCTTTGCCGCGAAATCGGGGATGCCGGCAGGATTACAGGTAGACGCCTCCCGGCGCGGTCGAGAGGGGAGGCGCGACAGTGCTTCCCGTGCCAGTTCAAGCCTGGCCCGGAGCAATCCGGTGGCGGAAAGAAGATCTTGCCAAACCTTGCCCCGCATAGCCTGGCGGATGCTGGCGGGCGTTCGTTTCTGACGATTTTCCGCGACACGTTTGCCGCCAGGCGGGTATGAAGGAAGAAGACAATGACGATTGAGAGGGAAATGACACAGCTGACCAGCGCGATGCTGACCGCGTGGGGCCACGAAGAAGGCAAGGCCTTTGGTGCCGCCCTCAGGGACGGTCAGGCCGCGCTCGATCAGGGTACGCCGCTTGAGGATGTGCGTCAGATGCTGGAAGGCTACAAGCCGGCCCCGGTTCTGCCGCTGGCTGCGTCCGGAGAAAAGCCGTTTCACGTCAACCTGGACGCGGAAGGTGAGGACGAAGAGGCGAACCTGAAGGCGGTCAAGCATCACATGACCGAGCTGATGCGTACGCCGACGGTCGAAGCCGGCGCGATCATGCCGGATGCCTGTCCGGCAGGTCCGCTCGGGACCATCCCGGTCGGCGGTGTCGTTGCGGCCCGCAACGCCATCCATCCGGGAATGCACAGCGCCGATATCTGCTGCTCTGTGATGATGACAGAGTTTGAGGACGCTGATCCGAAAACCGTTCTGGATGCCGCGCATTCGGTGACGCATTTCGGCTCGGGTGGCCGTGCCAACGGCAAGCGCTTCACGATGTCCATGGGCCTTTACGACCAGTTCCGCGAGAACCGGTTCCTGAACGACCCGAAGATCCTGCGCATGGCGCAGGAGCATCTGGGAACCCAGGGCGACGGCAACCATTTCCTATTTGTCGGCGTTTCCAGGAATACCGGGAAAACGGCGATGGTGACCCACCATGGATCCCGCGGGCCGGGGGCTGTTCTTTACAAGATCGGCATGAGCGTTGCGGAAAAATACCGCAGGAAACTGTCGCCGAAAACCTTGAAGCAGAACGCCTGGATCCCGTCTGAGAGCAAGGAAGGAAAAGCCTATTGGGAAGCCTTGCAGCTGATCCGCAAGTGGACCAAGGCCAACCACAACGCGTTGCATCAGGCGACGGTCGAGGCGAGCGGGACCACCCACTCGGACCGTTTCTGGAACGAGCATAACTTCGTGTTCGAGCGTGACGGTCTGTTCTACCACGGCAAGGGGGCGACCCCGGCCTGGGACGGATACGCATCCGATGCAACGGGGCTGACACTGATCCCGCTGAACATGGCTGAACCGGTTCTGGTCGTACGCGGCAAGGATGCCGGTCATGCGCTCGGGTTCTCGCCGCATGGCGCGGGGCGCAACTTCTCGCGCTCCGAGCACAAGCGCCGCTCGCTCGGCAAGACGCCGGAAGAGATGCTTAAGGAAGAAACGGAAGGTCTCGACATCCGTTTCTTCGAAGAGAAGATCGACGTCTCCGAACTGCCGTCCGGCTACAAGAAGGCCGATGCGGTTGTTGCCCAGATCAAGAAATACGATCTGGCCGAAATCGAGGACTATATCGATCCCTTCGGCTGCATCATGGCCGGTGATATCGAGCCGTTCTGGAAGAAGAGAAAAGGAGCAAGGCGGTAATCCGCCTTGCTTCATTCAGGCACTGATTTCCCGAGTCGCAGTTGAATGGTCGGGACATTATCGACAGTCAGCGGGCGAGGTTTTCAAAGCTAGTGGCAGAGCCGGAAGATCCTACCTGTCCGCTCCACTCCGTTCCAATACCAAAGCCCCAAGGGCAAAGACCAGACCGAGCACGGAACTCGCCAACATGAGCGCGAGGACCGTGATTGGCTGTTCTCCCGAACCCACGGCGAGCCCCGCCAGGCTCGTGAGTGCTGAACCACCCGCTAGCGTAAGAGCTCCAACGAGGCCCGCAGCGCTTCCGGCAAGATCGGGGCGAATGGACATCGCGCCGGAATTGCTTCCCGGGATCGTCAGACCGTTTCCAATGCCGACGAAGACCGTGCTTGCGAAAAAGACCATCGGAGACGCCGTACCGAAGAGG
Source organism: Roseibium sp. HPY-6 (assembly GCF_040530035.1). Taxonomy (NCBI): domain Bacteria; kingdom Pseudomonadati; phylum Pseudomonadota; class Alphaproteobacteria; order Hyphomicrobiales; family Stappiaceae; genus Roseibium; species Roseibium sp. HPY-6. The sequence goes on along the minus strand of NZ_JBEWCD010000001.1, from coordinate 2,010,138 downwards.
AAGGCGACCAAACCAATGGTGAGGCCGGTACAGGCCGTGATCCGTCCGACCAGCATCATCGCGGGCAGGGACAGTCTGGATGAATACCTGCCGGCCAGAAAACCGCCGGCAGAGAAGCCGACAGTGATGCTTCCGATCAGAAACCCGAGTTCGGCCGTCGTCACGCCAAAGGAGGTTGTGGCGACCAGTGGCGCACCGGCCAGAAAAATGTAGAAGGCGCCCACGGTGAACGTGGAGCAAAGGGCATAGGCCCAGAAACGCAAGTCGCTGACGAGGGCCAGGGTGGCAGCCGCCATGGACTGCTGATGCTCTTGACGGTCAGGCTTCGTTTCTCCCAGATCAACCCAGCAGAGTGCCAGGAGCAGGACCCCGCAAGTCGCGTAAAGATAGAAATTGGCACGCCAGCCGAAGGCCGTGTCCAGGAGCCCGCCGAAAACGGGGCCAAGCATCGGAGCGATGGCCATGCACATGCTGATATACCCGATAAGCCCCGCTGCCTTTTGAGGTTCGTGGGTGTCCCGAACGATTGCCAGCGACAACGTGTAACCTGCTGTAATGCCGCCCTGCAGCATCCGGAAAAAGAGAAAGACCCAGACATCTTCTGCCTGCGCACACACGAGCGAGGACACGCTGAAAATTGCAAGAGTTGCGAGGAGAACCGGGCGTCGGCCGTAGCGATCCGCAAGCGGCCCCGCGATCAGTTGGATCACCGCCGTCACAGCCAGATAGCCCGCAATGGCAACGCTCACGAGCGCGTAATTCGTTTCCAGGTCTTCGGCGATGTTTCCGAGCGACGGCAGGAACATGTTCAGCGACAGCGGTGAAAACGCAGTCAGCAGGATGATCGTGATGAGATGAGGCGGTGTGCGGGCCAAGGGTTTCTCGAAATGCCATGGGTCAAAAAAAGCCCCCGGTAAGAAGCCGGGGGCACATGGAAAACGGCAGGGGTCGCCGCTATCGTTCCACGCGCCTGTTTCTCACCACGATGTCGAATTTCATAGTCATGTTTCTAATCCTGCCCAAGACACTATTCAGGTGCGCAGGGCAACGCAAGCGCGGGTAACTTGCGCTCATGTTATCGGGTGTTTTGGCGCAATGGACGTGTTGCCATTCACTGCATGTCCCCATGCATTGCCACCAGATCCAATTCCGCCGCGGGAGATTCGATGGCGCTGTAGCTCTCCTTGACGCCTTCTTCAGAGAGTTCCCGGTGGACGGCGAGCAGCATGTTCTCATCGTGCTCGGAACAAAGGTCAGCCATATAGCGGAGTTCGTCTTCGGCGACGCCGCGCGCCGCGTCCACGGAGGGAGCGCCGTAAACATCCACGAAATGCTGCGCAAGCCGGTCGACAAGGCTGGAGAATTCGGATTCCTCGATCGGTGTGATGGCAACGAAGGTCACCCGGCCAAAGGTTTCCAGACCCAGCCAACCATTTGCAAAGGCCTGGCGCGCTTTGCCGACAAGGTCGGCCTCCGTCCAATCGGAGAATTCAAATCCGCCTGACAGGCACCATTCGCCTGTGCGCGCGGGAGAAAAATAGACATTGCGATCGCTGTCATCCATGTGGATCGCACGGGCAAGTTTCATGAGTTCAAGTCTCCAATCGGCTCGACAGCGGGATCAGGTTCGTCTCTTCCCCGGTTCTGAGCAGCATCCCGAAATTCTCATCCACACCGACAAATGTTCCAGACCGTCCGTCGATTTCAACCGGTTCGCCGAGTTTGGGCACAAGACCGCGCCAGTCGGCATGGACAGGGCGCAGGCCTTCATCCAGCCACCTGTTGATCCAGTAAAGACTGTGACGCACCCAGGCCTCCAGAAAGTTCTCGGACGTGATTTCCGCACAGCCTTCTTCGGAAAGATAGGTGATATTGGCGTCGACGCCCGGATTTTCCTGTGAACTCGTCATGTTGAGTTCAAGGCCAAGCACGAGCCAGTCCGGGATTTCGTCCGGGTTGGAAGTGGATGCCTTCATGCGCATCCGCCCGCACACCGCGCCGTTGACCAGGATCGTCCCGTCCCATTCCAGATGAACCGCAACCTCGGGTGGGGCGAGCGCTCCAAGGGCTGCCTGAAAACCAAGCGCGCAGACCGGCAGCGTTGCGACAGCCTCTTCGAGACGGACCTCAGGAGCGAAGATGAGGCTGGCCTTCAAAGTGTCGCCTTTTGAATTGTAGACCACCGTTCCCGCGTCAGTGCCGGCAAGAGCAAGCGCTAGAGCGCGCTCGAACGGATCGGCAGCGCCGGAAAGCGCCTCTCCCTGAAACATCGGCGGGAACTGCAAATCGCTCACGCATGTCCCTCCGCAACGAGTGTTTTCGCCAGTTTTCCGAAAACCTTTGCTTCAGGTGCGTCCGGTGTTTCCACGGCAATCGGCGTGCCGCCATCTCCGGCAAGGCGGATGTTCAGGTGCAGCGGCACTTCCGCAAGCAGCGGGACACCGAGTTTTTCGGCTTCAGCACCGACGCCGCCATGGCCGAAAACATGTTCCTCGTGACCGCACTTGGAGCAGATATGCGTCGACATGTTCTCGATCATGCCGATGATGGGGACCTGCATCTGCTGGAACATGTCGATGCCCTTGCGCGCGTCGAGCAGCGCAACGTCCTGGGGCGTTGAGACGATAATTGCACCGTCGACGATGAATTTCTGTGAAAGGGTCATCTGAACGTCGCCGGTGCCGGGCGGCAGGTCGACAATCAGAACATCGAGCGCCCCCCATTGCACCTGACCCATCATCTGCTGCAGAGCGCCCATCAGCATCGGTCCGCGCCAGACAACAGCCTTGTCGCCGGTGGTCATCAACCCGATGGAAATCATGGTGACGCCATGGTTGCGCAGCGGCAGAATCATCTGCCCGTCGGGGGAGGTCGGCCGGCCGGAGATGCCAAGCATTTTCGGCTGCGAGGGGCCATAAACGTCCGCATCCAGCAATCCGACCCTTCGGCCTTCAGCGGCAAGGGCACATGCCAGGTTGGCGGCAACCGTCGACTTGCCAACACCGCCCTTTCCGGAGGCAACAGCGATGATCCGGTCAATACCGGGGACCTTCTGCGGGCCGGAACTGCCAGGAGGTGCCGGGCGGGGCCTGATCGGGGTCGGTTCGCTCGGCTTTACCGGTTCAGCGGCTTTTTCGGAATGCGCCGTCAGGATGATCTGCACTGTCCCGGCACCATCGAGCTGTGACAGGGACGATTCGGCCTCATCTTTAAGAGCTTCCATGTCGCTCATGCGGCTTGCGTCGATCTCCATCACGAAGCGAATGTTTCCGTCGCCAATCTGGAGAGCGCGGACCATGCCTGAGGAAACAATATCCTCGCCGGTCGTTGGATCCTTGACGGATTTCAGTTTGTTGAGAACAGTTTCGCGCGTCACGGACACGTCCGGATTACCCCTCGATCTCGCCGTTCACTTCATGCTCCAGGCCGATTTCTTCAATCGTGACCACAGCCTTGACCTTATATTTTTTGCCCTCCGAAGGCCCTGCGTTTCGGACCGCTTCCTCAATCGCCTGCTGGGACGTGACACCAACCTGTTTCAGAAATTTTCGCATGGACATATTGAATTCGTCACTCATCTTAACCTCCCTCTGAGCATTGTGTGAATTGACGGCACGAGGATTTCGCCCCTAACCTAACGTGTTTTGTCAGCATCGTGAGGGAGGAGCGCGTGTGCTGCCGTATTATGTTTGCAGTCCTGTTTGGACTGTTTCTTGTCGCAGGGCCGGGCGCGACGGGCGAGGCACTTGCCAAGACGTTTCGTTTGAGCGCGCCGGACGATCTTGTTGCGTCCGGGTTCTTGAAACATCTGTTGCCACGGTTTTCGCTGAAGACCGGCATCCGGATTGAAATCGTTCCGGAAACCGCTGCGGCTGAGGCTGCTTTTTCGGCGTTGCAGACCAAAACCCCCGTGTTTTCGGGCGCCGGCAAGGACTGGTTCTTTGCAGTGTCGGATGCAGGAAACGAGCATGTTGCACGTTTTGAGGACTGGCTGACAGGCGATGTCGGCAGAAAGACAATCGCCTCGTTCAAGCCGGACAACGGCGAAGTTTTCGTTGCAGCTACCGCAAAACCGAAAGAAGTGGTTTCTGAGGCGATTTCCGGAGACGTTGTCTCGGGCGAGAAGTTGGCCGTTGTCCACTGCGGACGCTGCCACATGGTCAATGAGGCCACCCGGCTGACAACGATCGGCTCTTCACCGTCCTTTGCCGTAATGCGCAGTTTTTCCGACTGGCGGGCACGTTTCGAAGCGTTCTTCGCGCTCAATCCGCACCCGTCCTTCACACAGGTCGAAGGCGTGACAGAGCCGTTCCATATCAGTCGGCCGTCACCGATCACCCCGTTGGAAATCACGCTGGACGAGCTTGATGCCATTCTGGCGTTCGTCTCGCGCATTCCGCCGGCTGATCTCGGCGCACCGATCCAGTACCAGTGATGATGTGGCGCGATGTTCAATGGTCGCGCCGCTTGCTGATGTAGTCGTCGGTGGTGCGTACGGCGGGCCGCTCGCCCATGGCGAAAGGATTGTTCTCAGAGTGGTAGACCGCGTTGACGCGGCAATCGTCACACATCTGGATAAGCTTGGCCGCCTTGTTGTCCTGGAACATGCCGTGCTTTCCGGCCAGCTTTTCGGTCATCCGTTCGACCATCGAGCGCACGCCGAACGGTTTGCCACATTCAATGCATTTGAACGGTTCTTCTTCTTTCAGAACCTTCGGCGTGAGCGCATCGTCCGACAGGTTTAGGCGTGGTTCGAGCGTGAGCGCACTTTCAGGGCAGATGGTCGTGCAGATACCGCATTGGAGACAGGCGTCTTCCTGGAACCGCAATTGCGGCATATCAGGGTTTTCTTTCAAGGCACCTGACGGGCAAAGGGAGACACAAGAGAGGCAGAGGGTGCAGCTGTCCAGGTTTAGACTGACGGCACCATAGGGGGCACCTGCAGGCAACGGGACCGGCTCGGCAGCATCGTTCAGCGCCTTTGCGGCCAGGCGCGTGATCTGTCTGCGGGAACCAAGCGGAAGGATGGGTTGCACGGTGAGGCCTGTCTGGGTTTCAACCGCAAGAAGCTCGTCGAGCTGATCGGGATCGACAGGCTCGATCAGCCTGACGAGGTCATCGCCAGCAATTGCGTTTGCAAGGTCTGTCTGAAAAGGGAGGCCGTCCCGTTCTGTCTCAGGTGCAAGAAGAACCGTTACGGACTGGAACCCGCTCGCCAGCGCCGCGAGCATTTCCGCGTGCCCGAAACCTGCAAGCGCAGTTACTTCCATGGGTATGACATCCAAAGGAAGGCCCTTGCCGTAGCGGGCGCTCAGGCGGATGAGGTCAAGCCCGTGCTTTGCGTCATGAACCAGCAAATGCGGCGGAGCGGCACTGAGTTTGCGCCAGGTTGCGCCGAGGGTCTGAAGCCTTTTGAAGACGTGTTCCGGTGGCGGCGCGTCATAGGTGATCGCGCCAGAGGGACAGACGGATGCGCAGCTACCGCATCCGGCACAGATCATCGCGTCAACAGCAACATGGTCACCGGCCGGGGTAATCGCGCCGGTCGGGCACAGGTCCAGGCAGCGCGTGCAGCCGGTTTTCTGCGCCCTTGAATGAGCGCACAGCCCTTCGTTCTGTTTAACGTAGATCGGCTTTTCGAACGTGCCGGTAAGCTGTGACGCCTCCAGCAGGGTTTTCGTGCGGGCCTCCATGTTTCCCGGATCGGCACGCAAATAACCCTCCCTCTTTTCGGGAGCCGGAAAGAGCGGTTGGGATGCGCGCCGGAAATCGATGAGGATGTCGCATTCGGTCCGGCCGCCGTTGCGCGGTTCAGTCCAATTGAACGCGCCCCGGCCACCTGGAATACGCTCCTGGAGGGCATCGAACGCTACCTTGAACTGGCCAAGCGAACCCGTCGCCGACTTCATGCGTCCACGCACGATGTCATAGCGGCGATAGTCCGAAACCGGCAATTCCGCTTCAGGCGCCAAGAGGACGGTTACGCTCAGCATGTCGCACAGATGCTCTGCGGCCGCGATCGCGTCTCCTGTTTCACCAATGATTATGCAGGTGCCCTCCGAGACCACATCGACAACCTTTTCGCCCGGTGCCGGAAGGAGCGCTTCCGCGATGAGAGCGGCCATTTTGGGCGAGGTTGATCCCGATCCCTCTGTCCAGCCGGCACGATCACGAAGGTCTATGAAGGCCGGATCTTCGGCATCCAGGTCTGCCGCTATTTCCTGAAAGAAGCTTCGTTCCTGCGTACAGGCGATCAGGACATTGCCCGCCTGAAGCGCTTCTTCTGCAATTGTCGCTTCCGCTCTGCAGAGTTCGGTGTGGACCCTCGAGCAGGAAATACCCGTCACATCTTGCAGTTGCTGCGAATCGATTGCCTGGCTTTTGCGGCAATCGCAAAGCAGAAGCTTGGTGTCTGTCATTCTAAGCGCGTCCTCTCCCTGAACAACGCGCTCCAGTATTCGCTCCAGATTCGCGCGTTCCAAGATCACATAACAAGGGCGTATGACGCACAAGGTCAAGTTCGACTTCCGCGGGGCTTGAATTTTGTCCGCGTTGCTACAGCATGTAGGCTGTAGCAAAAGAATACTTCATAAGGCGCGGGTGGGAGGATGGTCCGCAGTGGCAAGCGAAAGAATGCGGGCGATCCCCGTCGGTGTCGTGGTGAGAAGATTGCCTGGTGTTACGCGCTGGCAAAAATGGAGCTGGCGGCCGGTCTCTCTTCTCCCAGGAGCAAAGGACGCCGATTGGACCGTGCTGCGTGAAGAAGGCGAGGCCGTTGAATATCATGCAGCGACCTTGAACCTTGAACTTCATCGCACCGATACCGAAGCCTACCTGACAGCGCTCTCCGACAAGGTGCCGTCCATTTATGTCGTCATGCGTCCTTCTGAAGAGGTCGGACGGGATGTGCCGATGGATGTGCTTCTATTGACGGCGTCTGCCTATGAGGGGCAGGACTATGCCGATACGAGCGACGTTATGGTTGAAAAGGTTCCCATGCCGCCGGGCCTCATCGCCTGGATACGGGAGTTTGTAGAGCAGCATCACGAGGATGAAATCTTCATCAAGCGCAAGAGGGACAAGAAGCGGATCGACCTCAAGGAAGATGGCATTGGCGATGCCCGCATCCGGCAGGTCAGCGACGTCTATCGGGCGCCGGGACGAAAACCCAAGGATACGCTGCAATGAGCGGGGCAGACGGCGAAGGCACAGATTTCTGGTCGAGGCGCAAGGCCGCCGTTCGCAAGGCAGAAGAAGCAGAGCAGGCAGAAAAGGAAGCTGTTGCTGCGGCTGAAGAGCGCGCGGGGCTGGAGGAGAAAACCGATCAGGAAATCCTCGAAGAACTTGAATTGCCCGATCCCGATACACTGACAAAGGATGATGACTTTTCCGGGTTTTTGTCGGCGACCGTGCCCGAACGAATCAGGCGACGAGCGCTGCGCCGGCTCTGGGGCATGAATCCGGTTCTCGCGAATGTCGACGGGTTGGTCGACTACGGTGAGGATTACACCGATGCCGCGATGGTCATCGATAATCTGCAAACGGTCTACAAAATCGGCAAAGGCATGCTTGAGCAGTTTGCTGACGAAGAGGCGGAAGTCGTCGAAAAGGCTGAATTGAGCGAAGAAATTGTTCGCGGATCTGTTGTCGAAGAAACAATAGTCGAGAATTCGGAAGAATATATTGCGCCGCACAATGAATATGTTGAAAGTGAATCGGCATCTGTTCAATTGACGCAAGCTGATGAAGTCGTGCAATCTAATGAAAAGCACGAAAACCCATCGGAATCACAAGAAGCCAACCCTGACAAAGTTGACCCTAATCTTCAGGTTACAAGACGACGCTTGCGTTTTGATTATTCGTAGTACTAAAGTCGTCTATGTAAGATGAAGAAAAATAACGAGACTGGAACCGCGCTTGAGGGAGGAACATCGCGGATGTCCGCTGTGGTGACGGAATATGTGATCGACCCGGAGGATCGGGCTCGATCGGAACTCTATGATTTTCTAGGTCTTCTGCTGGTAAAGCCAGCCGATGCCGCGCTACTCAAGCAGGTTTCGGATCTCAAGGGAGACGAGACGTCGCTCGGTCGTGCGCTCGGCCTAATCTCCAAAGTCGCTTCCGTAACATCTTCAGAAACAGCGGAGCGTGAGTTCAACGCGCTGTTCGTCGGTCTCGGGCGCGGCGAGCTTCTTCCCTACGCAAGTCACTATCTTACCGGGTTTCTTAATGAAAAGCCGCTCGCAAACCTGCGCAGCGAAATGGCGAAGCGGGGCATTGGCCGCGCGGACGGCCAGAAAGAGCCGGAAGATAATATCGCGTCGCTCATGGAAATGATGGCCGGCCTAATCGTTGGCCGGTTCGGCACCGTGACATCGGTTGCCGAACAAAAACAGTTCTTCCAGGCTCACATCGAGCCGTGGGCGATACACTTTTTCTCTGATCTCGAAGCTTCCAAGAGCTCCGTGTTTTACGGGGCTGTTGGCGCATTAGGGCGGCAATTCATGGAGATCGAGGCCGAAGCTTTCGGCATGCTGCCCAACTAGGTTCACGTTGGCAATTTAGGCGGCTGCCAGCCGCTGCAAGGAGAGGAGGATTGCAACGATGAAAAAACCCGATCAAACGGTGCCCGAGAGAGGGTCCGGCCGACGGGATTTCCTGAAGCTGGCTGCTCTATCAGCCCCGGTCGCCGTGGCTGCTACTGCGGTATCCGGAACAGTGCAGGCTGCGGAAGTCGATCCGGCATCCGACAAGATGCAGGACACCGCGCACACGCGCGCCTACTTCGACAGCGCCCGGTTCTAACCCCGGACCCTGTTTCACACCCGGCCGATGGTTGCGTGACGCCCGATGGCCGGTTCGCTGAAATCCAACCCAGCCGTATCGATGAAGATACAAGCAAGGTAGGGCAATATGCTTAGGAAAAAGACCAATGGGGTTGCGCGACGCCCCCAGGGTGCAAGTATCCTTAGAGACGCTGCACACAAATCGGTAGACCGCCGGACATTCCTGAAGGGATCCGGTGTCGCTGCTGGCGGCCTGGCTGCAATTACCGCGACGGGCGGTACCGTGACCAAAGCACAGGCGCAATCGGCGGATGACGCCGTTAATCTGGTGAAATCGGTCTGCACGCACTGTTCAGTCGGCTGTACCGTTGTCGCCGAAGTGAAGAACGGCGTTTGGACCGGCCAGGAGCCGGGATGGGACAGCCCCTTCAACCTGGGTGCTCATTGCGCCAAGGGCGCTGCGGTCCGCGAACACGCACATGGTGAGCGCCGACTGAAATACCCTATGAAAAAAGAGGGTGGCGAGTGGAAACGGATCAGCTGGGACGAGGCGATCAACGAGATCGGCGACCAGATGATGCAGATCCGCGAAGAAAGCGGACCCGACAGCGTGTACTGGCTCGGTTCGGCCAAGCACAACAACGAGCAGGCCTATCTGTTCCGGAAATTCGCAGCCTATTGGGGAACGAACAACGTCGACCACCAGGCGCGTATTTGCCACTCAACGACTGTCGCAGGTGTTGCGAATACATGGGGCTACGGCGCCATGACCAACAGCTACAACGACATCCATAACTCCAAGGCGATCTTTATCATCGGCGGCAACCCTGCCGAAGCGCACCCGGTTTCGCTGCTGCATTTGCTGCGTGCGAAAGAGCAGAACAATGCGCCGGTGATCGTCTGTGACCCGCGGTTTACCCGCACGGCGGCCCATGCCGACGAATTTGTGCGTTTCCGTCCGGGGACGGACGTAGCGCTCGTCTGGGGCATTCTCTGGCACATCTTCGACAACGGCTGGGAGGACAAGGAGTTCATCCGCACCCGTGTCTGGGGTATGGACCAGATCCGCGAAGAAGTTGCCAAATGGACGCCGGACGAAGTCGAACGCGTGACAGGTACGCCTGAAAGCCAGCTGAAGCGGGTAGCGCGGACGCTTGCCAACAACCGACCTGGAACCGTGATTTGGTGCATGGGCGGAACCCAGCACACGAACGGCAACAACAACACCCGCGCATACTGCGTGCTGCAGCTTGCCCTTGGAAACATGGGTACGTCAGGTGGCGGCACCAACATCTTCCGTGGCCATGACAACGTTCAGGGCGCAACGGACCTTGGTGTTCTCAGCCACACCCTGCCGGGTTACTACGGCCTGAGCGCAGGCGCATGGGGCCATTGGTCACGCGTGTGGGGTGAAGACCTCGACTGGCTCAAGGGGCAGTTCGCGACGGAGAAAGGTTCTGACGGCAAGGACAAGAACCTGATGAACCTGACCGGCATCCCGGTCAGCCGCTGGATCGACGGCGTTCTTGAAGATCCGGCGAACACAGACCAGCCGAACTCAGTTCGCGCAATGGTTCTGTGGGGCCACGCGCCCAACTCGCAGACCCGTATGACGGAAATGAAAACCGCGATGGAAAAACTGGATACGCTGGTCGTGATCGACCCCTATCCGACGGTTTCCGCCGTGCTTCATGACCGCACTGACGGTGTCTACCTCCTGCCGGCCTGTACGCAGTTCGAGACCCGTGGTTCCGTGACCGCATCGAACCGCTCGCTGCAGTGGCGCGACAAGGTTGTCGAACCGCTGTTTGAAAGCCTTCCGGACGAAGTGATCATGGCGAAATTCGCCAACAAGTTCGGCTGGGGCGACAGGCTGTTCCGCAACATCGACATGGACGATCCGGAAACCCCGAATGTTGAAAGCATCACGCGCGAATTCAACAGCGGTCTCTGGACGATCGGCTACACCGGACAGTCTCCGGAGCGGATCAAGTCGCACATGGCGAACCAGCATACGTTCGACCGAACGACGCTGCAGGCGATCGGCGGACCGAACGACGGGGAATACTACGGTATGCCCTGGCCATGCTGGGGCACTGCTGACATGAAGCACCCGGGTACACCCAACCTTTACGATATGTCCAAGCCAGTCGCCGAAGGCGGTCTTTGCTTCCGGGCTCGGTTCGGTGTCGAACGCGACGGGGACAACCTTCTCGCCGACGGTGTGTCGAATCCGGGATCAGAGATTCAGGACGGCTATCCTGAATTCACCATGCAGATGCTGATGGATCTCGGCTGGGATGGTGATCTCACGGACGAAGAACGTGCCTCTATTGAAGCCGTTGCCGGACCGAAGACCAACTGGAAGACCGACCTTTCCGGCGGTATCCAGAGGGTTGCGATCAAACATGGTTGCGCTCCGTTCGGTAACGCGAAGGCACGGGCTGTCGTCTGGACGTTCCCGGATCCGGTTCCGCTTCACCGCGAGCCGCTCTACACCAACCGCCGGGATCTGGTGGCAGACTATCCGACCTATGAGGATCGGAAGTTCTATCGCCTGCCCACCCTTTATGCGTCTATCCAGAAGCAGGACTTCTCGAAGGATTATCCAATCATCCTGACGTCCGGCCGACTGGTGGAATATGAAGGTGGTGGTGACGAGACCCGTTCCAACCCCTGGCTTGCCGAACTTCAGCAGGACATGTTCGTCGAGATCAATCCGAGGGATGCCAACAACCTTGGCGTGCGTGATGGAGCGCAGGTCTGGGTCGAAGGTCCTGAAGGTGGCAAAGTCAAGGTCATGGCAATGGTGACCGAACGTGTCGGCGAAGGCGTTGCCTTCATGCCGTTCCACTTCGGTGGTCACTATCAGGGAGAGGATCTCAGATCCAAGTATCCAAAAGGTGCTGATCCCTATGTCCTCGGCGAGAGCTGTAATACCGCTCAGACCTACGGCTACGACTCAGTGACCCAGATGCAGGAGACCAAAGCGACTCTCTGCAAGATCTCGGCCGCGTAAGGAGGACACGCAATGGCTGCAAGAGCAAAATTCCTTTGTGACGCTGAGCGATGCATTGAGTGCAATGCCTGCGTGACGGCTTGCAAAAACGAAAACGAAGTGCCGTGGGGGATCAATCGACGCCGCGTCGTGACCATCAATGATGGCCGGCCGGGCGAACGGTCGATCTCCGTGGCCTGCATGCATTGTTCGGACGCACCCTGCATGGCGGTGTGCCCGGTCGATTGCTTCTACCAGAACGAAGAAGGTGTGGTTCTTCACTCGAAGGACCTGTGCATTGGCTGCGGCTACTGCTTCTATGCCTGTCCGTTCGGCGCACCTCAGTTCCCGCAGGCCGGGAACTTCGGGTCACGCGGAAAGATGGACAAGTGCACCTTCTGTGCGGGTGGCCCGGAAGAAAACAATTCCACGGCCGAACGTGCGAAGTATGGAGCCAACCGTATCGCAGAGGGCAAGCTGCCCCTGTGCGCGGAGATGTGTTCAACCAAGGCCCTGCTTGCGGGTGATGGCGACGTCGTGTCGGCTATCTACCGTGAGCGCGTGGTTGCCCGCGGCTTCGGCTCCGGCGCCTGGGGCTGGGGCTCCGCATACGGCCAACGGGGCGGTTAAACCGGACCAGGTCCGGCGGTGTTGGAGGGGCTCCGCCGCCGGACCGACCGGTCGCAACCCTTTACAAATTAAGCGGGGCGGCAAACATGCCGCCCTGTTCGTCTCCGCATATCGAGACCGTGTTGAATAAATGAGGATCCGGCAATGAAACGCTTGGCTTTGGCTGTTGTTGTCCTTCTGGCATTTTTGTCTCAGGGACTGGCGCAAGACCAGACACCGGGGCCGCAACAGGCAGATCGCGCAGCCACTGGCGGTGCGCAGACGCTGGAAGACATCATGAAGCGCCAGCGCGGCGAGAAGGTCGACAACGACTTTCGCAGCAGCGCAACCGGCGATCCGAATTCTGCGGCCGGAATGTCGTCGCAGCTCGGGACCCTTGGCGGCGTGTCGGACCCCGAACTCTGGCGCGCGCTCCGGTTCGGCTCAGCGGACATAACGGTTTCCTCCGGCGGCAAGGAAGCGACTGTTCTCATGCAGGATGGCGGGATGCGCTGGCTGGAGCTCCGCAACGGTCCATTGAAGATTTACGGCGCTTACCTTCTTGCCGGAACGCTTGTCTTCCTGGTCCTGTTCTATCTGCTTCGCGGACGGATCCGCATTGATGGCGAGAAAACAGGACGCACCATCACGCGCTTCAAGATGATCGAAAGGTTCGGGCACTGGCTGCTTGCAGGGAGTTTCATCCTGCTTGCGGTAACAGGGCTTGTCGTCCTTTTCGGCCGCATAGCGATCATCCCGCTGCTCGGAAAGGACGCCTATGCGCCGATTGCGCTGGCATCAAAGTGGGTGCACAACAATGTCTCCTGGGCCTTCATGCTGGCCCTTGTGATGATTTTCGTCATGTGGGTCGTGCACAACATTCCGAACAAGACGGACCTGAAGTGGATTGCCGTTGGCGGCGGGCTGCTCAAGAAAGGCGTGCATCCGCCGGCGAAGAAATTCAACTTCGGTCAGAAGATGATTTTCTGGGGGGTGATCGTCCTCGGGGCTTCGATCTCAGCGTCTGGTATTTCCCTGCTGTTCCCGTTCGAGTTCCCGATGTTCGCGGTCACCTTCGAGAAGCTGAACGCGCTCGGTCTGCCTCAATTGGTCGGGCTTGGCACGTTGCCGACAGAACTCGCACCGCATGAGGAAATGCAGTACGCGCAGCTCTGGCACACCATTGTCGCCTTTGTGATGATCGCGATGATCCTGGCGCACATCTACATCGGCTCGGTCGGTATGGAGGGGGCCTATGATGCTATGGGATCCGGCGAAGTTGAGCTGCAATGGGCTCGCGAACACCATGGTCTGTGGGTGAAGGAAGTCGAGGAAGCTGAGCGCAAGTCTGAAGCGCCGGACAAGAACACGGTTCCGGCCGAATAGGCCTGCTTCCGATGACAGCGGCGTGCGTTCGAGATAGTGCATTTGGACGGCTGCGTGGCGTTGTGCGTGCCGCCGCACATGCCTCTTTGTTCTGCGCTGTCGTTCTCGCAAGCACATCGTCCTACGCGGCCGAGTTCCAAACCCTGAAGGGCCATGGCGGGCCTGTTATGGATATCACCGTTTCGCCGGAAAGCGGGCAAGTCGCAACGGCGAGTTTCGACAATGCTGTCGGCATCTGGTCGGCGCGAAAACCAAGCTGGCTGGATGGTCACGAGGCAGCCGTCAAGGTGGTCCGGTTCGTCGATGAAAATCATGTCGTTTCTGCCGGTGATGACAACGATCTTATCGTCTGGAACCTGGTTGAGGGCTCCAACACGAAGCTTGAAGGTCACACTGCAAAGGTCATGGGACTGGCCGTCTCACCGGACGGAAAAACGATTGCGAGCGCGAGCTGGGACGCGCGGATCGGGCTCTGGCCGGTTGATGGCGGTGAACCGGTGTTCCTGAGCGGCCACAATGCCGGTGTGAACCAGGTTGCTTTTTCCGCAGACGGCGCGTGGCTTTACTCCGCGTCGGTCGATGGTTCCATCAAGCTTTGGGATCTGGCGCAACAGGCGGAAAAACGGGTCATCGAGCGCAACGGATTCGGGATCAACGTCATGGTGCTCGGCGGTGCCAACAGCAACGAAACCTGGGTGGCCTATGGGTCGCAGGACGGGGTTACACGCATCGTCGATATCGAAACCGGCGACCGGCTGCATGACTTTACGCTGGAGCGGCGTCCGATCCTGGCCATGGCCTTGAGCTCGGATGGCAAGCGTTTGGCGACCGGCGATGGCCATGGATACATAACAGTTTTCGACACGCAGTCGTGGTCGATTGAATCCGATTTCAAGGCTGCACTGAAGGGGCCTATCTGGGCGTTGGCTTTTTCTCAAGACGGTGAAGTGCTGCATGCCGGGGGGATCGAGAACATCGTTTATTCCTGGCCCGTGGCCGAGCTCGGCGCGTTCGACCCGATGGCAAAGGAGACGCCTCAATTCCTGCGCCGGCCGGAAGACATGTCGAACGGCGAGCGGCAGTTTGCGCGCAAATGCTCCATTTGCCACGCTCTGAGCGAAGGCAGTGCCCGCAAGGCGGGACCGACGCTTCATGCGGTGTTTGGCCGCCGCGCGGGAACGCTGCCGGACTATCCCTATTCGGAAACCCTGACCGGATCTGATATCATCTGGACCGAAGAGACGATCAATCAGCTCTTTCTTGATGGCCCGGACCACTTTATTCCAGGATCAAAGATGCCGATGCAGGTGATCGCAAAGCCTGAAGACCGGAGCGATCTGGTTGATTATCTCAAGTCGGCAACCGCCGGAAACAACAAGGATGGAGAGACGCAATGAGAGCGATGTTGGCGGCCTTTGCAGCCATTGTGGTTATCGCGATCGGAGCCAGTGAAATGCTGCAGCGCGCCGGTTTTTCGAGCGCGGAACAAGCCAGCAGTTCGTCGGTGAGGCTCGGTGAATAGAGTGCCGGGTTCTGCGGAACGTTGACTGCCGGCACGATCGTCGAGAAGCCTGTCAGACCCTTGCCTGGCCTGGCTCGCTGAAGATTTTCAATATCTTTCTGGATTGGTCCCGTGTCCGTTTCCATTCCAAGCTCTCTTCTCGACATTGACGCCAGTTGGCTGTCTGAGGTGCTTTCAGAGCATGGTCGCCGGGGTCCGGTGCAGGTCAAAGAGCTTTCGGTCACCAACTCTACAAAATGGAATGTCGCGGATACCGCTTTCCTGGAAGTTGAATTCGTTGACCAGCGGATTGGTTTGCCTGCCAGGTTCTTCCTGAAGATCAGGCAAGATCCTGATCCGCTTGCTGACATTTTTCCGGGCGAACAGGCGTTTTATGTCAGCGTGGGCGCAACGGGTCTGCCGTTGGCGGACTGTTTTGTTTCGCTCGTCGATCCGGCCAGCGGTGCCACCTGCATCATTCTGGAAGATCTTTCGACGACATTTGTTGCAACACCGTGGCCCATGCCGCCAACACTTCCCCACTGTCATATGGCGGTGCGCTCGCTCGCCGCGTTGCATGCACATTGGGTTCAGTCTGCCACCGACGATCTCAACAAACGTGAGCGCATCCTGGACCAACATGTTTCTGAAATGCTGCCGGGGTTTTTAGAGAAGCTCGGCGATCGGCTGCCGGTGGATCGCGCCGCGCTTTTGGAACGGGTTTGTGAGCGCATTCCGGCGCTAAAGGCAGATCGCTATAGAGGTATTGGCCCGGTCACCCGGATTCATGGCGACGCACACTTCTGGAACGTTTTGTACCCAAGGGACGGGAAACGGGGCGATGCCATCCTGATCGACTGGGAAGACTGGCGGATTGATTTTGCCGGTATGGATCTCGCCCTGATGATGGCCATGCACTGGTATCCGCACCGGCGCGCCCTTCATGAAGTCAATCTGCTGAAGAGCTACCTGGAAGCCTATAACGCGCATGCAACAGTGGCCATGTCATGGGAAGATTTTTGGCATGATTATCGGCTTGGCCATGTGTGCAATGCTGTCGTTCCGGTGTTTCAGCACAGTGCTGACAAAACACACGCCAGCTGGTGGTCGCATCTGGAACGGTGGTTTCTCGCTTTTGAGGACCTGAATTGCCGCGAATTGCTCGAGTAATCGGTGCAGGCGCTTGTCGATTGAACTCCAAAGCGCAATCGCGCGTGTTCGCGACAACGGAAAATCAAAGATGTGTCACATCATGGCGCCGAGAGACTTCTCGGTGAATACTCGTATGTAGTCCCCCGGCGACGAGCCTGCCCAGAAGACCCACAGTCGATTTGGGCTCTGGCTGTCGACCCAGACCCTGTCGCCCGGTTCCAGACCACGCAGTTCGGTGCTGATGTAGTTCACGTCATTGTTCGCGAGAAAATCGGTGGCCGCCATTGTGTCCTGGAAAGCGGCGATCCCCAGGATGGGGGCGTCGAAGTCGACGTAGCCGTAGTGCACCCCGGCAAAACTGTCGAAAAAAACGTAGTGGCTCGCGATTGTTTCGCCTTGCCGAATGACGCCGTTGTCGCCACCGAAATCGACACGGATCGGCTCACTCAACAGAATGTTCTGATCTTCATCAAACGCATAAAGGTTGTCGGTGTTGAAGTTATCGGCCCCGACACTGAACGGAGTGCTTGTGTCCAGTAGAACGAATTTTCCGTTGCCGCGCTGATCGATTATTTCACCACCGAGAACAACAGCCCAGGATGGAGACGTCAGTCCTGTTGCCAGACCCAAAAGGAGTACCAACCGCTTCAGCATTTCGTGTCCCCCGTCAATCGGAAAACACGATGGCGTATTTCATCGTCAGCTCAAAATCACACGCTCATAACAGTCGCGTGTTTGAAGCTCTTTCATATGCAGACGAAACGGCGCGGCTGCAAGAAAGGGTCAGCTGGATCCGTCATTCGCGTTGGGGAAGAACAGCTGCTGACCGTCGACCGTGAAGTTTGAGATCGACCGCTGTCCCTCTTTCGACAAGAGCCAATCGATAAAGGTCTGGCCCATCTCGGCTTTGACGTGCGGATGGACTTGAGGGTTCACAAGGATCACCCCGTATTGATTGAACAGTCGCGGGTCACCTTCCACAACGATCTCGTGGTTGCCCTTGTTGCCGAAGGCGATCCAGGTCGCGCGGTCGGTCAAAATGTAAGCGTCCATACCGGTGCCGGTGTTCAGGGTCGCGCCCATCCCGGACCCGGTTTCCCGGTACCAGCCACCTGATGCGGCTGCGGCATC
Source organism: Roseibium sp. HPY-6 (assembly GCF_040530035.1). Taxonomy (NCBI): domain Bacteria; kingdom Pseudomonadati; phylum Pseudomonadota; class Alphaproteobacteria; order Hyphomicrobiales; family Stappiaceae; genus Roseibium; species Roseibium sp. HPY-6. The sequence goes on along the minus strand of NZ_JBEWCD010000001.1, from coordinate 1,992,575 downwards.
GATGCCGGCTGCGTTCCACAATCTGAGCTCGGCCTTGTGGGTGCCACTGTCATCGCCGCGGGACGCAAACGGGGTTTCAGAAGCAGCTATTTTCTGCAATGCGTCGACAACGTTGTTCGATCCGGAAACTCCGGCTGGGTCTGCTGCCGGTCCGACAATGACGAAGTCGTTGTACATCAAGTCTGCGCGCGCGACACCCAGGCCGTCGGCGACGAATTTTTCCTCCGATGGTCTGGAATGCACGAGAAGAACATCGCCGTCGCCATTGGTCGCGTTGCGGATCGCCTGTCCGGTGCCGACGGCGACGACTCGGACTTCTATGCCGGTCTTTTCCTGAAACGCCGGCAGGAGATGCTCGAACAGACCCGAGTTCTGCGTCGATGTTGTTGACTGGACAATGATGAAGCTGTCTTCCGCACTTGCCGCGACTGACGACAAAAGTCCGATCATCGCAGCGGCAACCAGCGTAAAGCGCATTTTCCTGATCACGATTAACTCCAGTCAGAATCTGTAAGGGGCCGAATTTGCGGTCTGAGATAAAGGCGGCCATCGCGCCAGGCGCGTGCCGGTTCACTGCGCGGTGCATTGAGAACCTGACTGACGGGTCCTGCTTCCGCAACGCGGCCGTCCTGAAGAAAAATGACGTCTTCTCCAAGCCGTTTCGCCTGGCCGACATCGTGCGTCACGAGCACGATCGTGATGCCCTTTTCGTTTGCTTCCATCACGAGCCTTTCGATCGCCGCAGTAGAAGCCGGATCAAGGTTTGCGGTCGGTTCGTCGAGGAAGAGAAGGTCCGGCTCACAGGCGAGCGCACGAACCACAGCGAGGCGCTGTTGTTCGCCGCCAGAGAGCACGCGTGCCGGGCGCCGGGCAAGATGACCCAGTCCGGCAGAAGCCAGAGCCGTTTTGATCTTCTGCGCGCGCTTGGGTCCGCGAAGACCGCGAACCGAAAGCGCGAACTTGAGATTGGCTAGAACGGAGCGGCGCAACAGGACAGGACGCTGAAACACCATCGCCTGGGATTTCATTGCCTGCTTCGTCAGAGGTTGTCCTTCCCAGAGGACTTCTCCCCTGTCGGGCCGGATCAAACCGTGCATCAGGCGCAACAACAGGCTCTTGCCAGCCCCATTGGGTCCCATGATGAGAGTGCGCGCGCCGCGCCGAATGGTGATGTCGATCCCGTCAATCAGCTGTTGGCCGCCCGCCCTGAATGCGATCCCCTTTGCTTCAAGGATCGGGTTTCCGTCCTGCGGCTGAAAGCGGACCGATGGCGCTGACGGCATGTCGAAGGCAGCATCACGCATAGGCGGCCCTCACGGCAGAGGCTCTGATGGCCATGACGCAGGCGTTGACGGCAAACGCAATCAGCAAAAGGATGACCCCGAGAGCAAGCGCGAGCTGAAGATTTCCCTTGGAGGTCTCAAGCGCAATGGTCGTCGTCATGACCCGTGTTACATGATTGATGTTCCCGCCCACGATCAGGACAGCACCGACTTCAGCGACCGCACGGCCGAAGCCTGCGAGCGCGACCGTCAACAGGCTGTAGCGGGCATCCCAAAGAAGGGAGAACAGGCGGTCGAAAGCCCCAACCCCGAGCGACGCGAACTGTTCGGCATATTCGCGGTCGAGATCTTCAACGACCTGACGTGTCAGGGCCGCGACGATGGGCGTAACGATAATCATCTGGGCAATGATCATGGCTGTTGGCGTATACAGCAGGCGGAGCGGACCCAGCGGGCCGGAGGCGGACAGCATGAGATAAACGACGAGGCCAACCACAACCGGCGGCAGACCCATGAGCGCGTTCAGTATGACGGCAATCAGAGAGCGCCCCGGGAAGCGGAATGTGCCCACAGCAGCTCCGAGCGGCAATCCTATCATGCAAGCGAAAAACACCGCCGTCAGGGTTACCTTCATGGACAGCCCGATGATTTCCATGAGATCCGGATCCAGTGCAAAGACGAGCGCGAACGCTCCACCCAGCACGCCCCAGAAACTGTCCATTCCTGTCATTCCTCCCGGCACTTTCGGAAAAAATAACGTAAAATGCATAAAAAACCAACTAAAGAACGTATGCTGTGGGAGAAAAATGAGTGTTCTGATTGACGCGATCAAAAAGATCTGCCGAGTCGCAGGTGTAGTGCGGGTCACCGCGTAGCGCCCGCTCTGTCTTAACGCTGCAGGTAAGGTAAAGAAATGGGTCCCGGATCAGGTCCAGGACCGCAAGCCGCCCATTTCAAAGCCAAGTCGTTTTTCAATGTTTGGCGGCGTCTTTGCCAGTCTCTCGCAGATTGAGGTTCTTCGCGAGACACCGGCCTCCGCGGGGTCGCAACCTTGGCTAGCCCTGGGTCTGGGGATGCTCCTCAAGCACCTTTCTGGCGACCCGGAAGCACTCAAGCGACTGTGGAACGCCGCAATAAATTCCGACCACGTGAATGATCGCGCGGATTTCGTCCTTGGTGACCCCGTTGTTGATCGCACCTCTGCAATGAATCTCCCACTCGGTCATCTTGCCAAGCGCGCCGATCATCGCAAGGTTCATCATGGATCTCGTTTTTGGGTCGATGACATCGTCACCCCAACCGAACCCCCAGCACCAGGCAGTCATCGCCTCCTGAAAGGGGCGGGTAAAGTCGTCTGCCTTCGCCAGGTTGTTCTCAACATATTCTGCGCCGAGCGTTGCCTTGCGTTGTTCCAGTCCCTTTTCGAACAGATCCTGATCCATTTCTTACCTCAGTTTGATCGCGACATTTTTCGTTTGAACATAGTTGAGCAGCGCTTCGCGGCCCTTTTCGCGACCGTAGCCGGATTTGCCGAAACCGCCAAAGGGGGTTTCGACGCCGCCCGCGTACCATTCGTTGACAAACACCTGCCCGGCCCGCAGACCCCTGGTTGCCCGCATGGCGCGGTCGATATCGGATGTGAAAACGCCGGCAACCAATCCGTAAGGCGTTCCATTGGCGATACGGATGGCTTCTTCCTCGGTGCTGAATTTCAAGACGGACAGGACCGGGCCAAAGACCTCGTCATTGGCGACCGTCATGTCAGGCGACACGCCCGTCAGCACCGTCGGTTCGAGAAAGTATCCCGGGCGGTTCATCCGCCGTCCGCCCGTGGCGACCCTTGCGCCATCGCGCTCGGCCCTTGAGACCATTTCTGCCGCGCGCTGGCACTGACCTTCGGAGATCATCGGGCCCATGTTGGCGCCGAAGTCCGGAAACCCGAGGCCGTCGCCGACGTCGAGGTCTTCCGCCATGGCGACAATGCCGTCGACCAGCTTGTCGTGTACCTTTTCGTGGGCGACGACGCGGGACATCGCGGAGCAGACCTGGCCGGCATTGAAATAAATGCCCCAGCGGACATCGGAGAGAAACGCATCCAGTTCGGCATCGTCATGGACGATGGCGGCCGATTTGCCGCCGAGTTCGAGGACGCAGGGCACCACGTTCCGGGCAGCAGCGGTTGCGATGGCCGTTCCGGTTTGTACCGAGCCGGTGAAGACGATCTGGTTGACGCCGGGATGTGCGGTCAGTGCGGCGCCCGTATCCCTCCCGAGCCCGCAGATGATGTTGAGCGCGCCATTGGGCAGGCCGCAAGCGAGCGCGGCATCAGCAAAAAACCGGTTGGTGAGCGGGTCAAGTTCTGGTGTCTTGACGACCACGGAACAGCCGACAGCGAGCGCGGCCGACAGCGAACGTGCCGTCATTTCCATGGGGTAGTTCCACGGAATGATCTGGGCCGACACGCCGAACGGCTCATGGGTGGTGAAATCGAAATAGCCGCCGCCAAGCGGGATGGAGCGGCCTTCCATGGTTTCGGCCTGGTTGCCGTAATATTCAAAGTAGCGTGCCGCACCTTCAAGCTCGAGCCTGGCTTCCCAGAGCGGCTTGCCGGCTTCGCGCGTCAGGATCGGAGCAATTTCGTCGATCCGGTCGAGAATGTACTCTCCCATCTTTCGGACAATGCGGCCGCGCTCAACGGGGCGAAGATCCGACCAGGCACCGCTGGCACTCAAGGCCTTAGCCGCCGACACTGCACGATCAACATCGCTTTCGTCCGCGATCGCCTGATCCGCGACCCGCTCGCCGGTCGATGGATCGAGAATCTCGATATGTCCGGCGCCACCCTCGCAGTAGTCGCCGTCGATAAAATTGTGCCAATAGGCCGGAATGTCCGTCACTGGGCTCTGATCCTGTGAGAATGAAGTCTGTCGTAATGCGGTTTCATGCGCCGGTGGACGTGCTGCACGCGCGCGGGCGCATCGGCTAATTCGACGTAGCGGCGTTTTTGCGGCCGAAGCCCGGTCGAGTTTTTCAGGTTGGCGTGGAAGGAGCCGCCATCCCACCAGCTGTATTGGGCTGTGTCTGCCCCCGGTTCCCAGGTGAGAGCCTCTGCAATGAAGGGAATGCCGACCGCATCACAAAACGCTTTCACCGTGCCTTCCGGGTTTTCCAGAAGGTCGTCGCTGTCGATCACCGGCGGGGCCTTGCCGTCCAGGGCATGGATCAGATCAAACAGAGCCCGCTGTTCGGGAAAGCCGACTTCGGCGCTGTCGAAATCGGGCCATTTGTCATACATGGAGGTGATCGTGAGTGCCGGATCTCGGATCAGGAACGCATGGATGAAATGGGAGAGGAACTCTGCGTCCCACATGTGGCTGATGTAGTGCGGGAAGTCCTTGATGAAGACCGGGCCTGCTTCGGCCCGTGCCCGGATATCGTCCCAGACGCTTTCCAGGGTCAGCCCTGGGGTTGTCTCGTCACCCGGCTGCCAACGCGGCCAGAAGGGCTCCGCACCCTGGTACCATGCCTCGCCAAAGGGTTCATGAAGGCAATCCAGATCACCGCGCTGGCGCATCATCCATTCAAAGGCGGTGGACGTCGACCGGGGAACGGCCCAGAGAGCAACGATCTTATGCATCGAGTGTCTCCAACAGTCGTCCGTGCATGCCGTCCGGCGCCAGATTGAGCGAGCGGAAAATGCGCCAATAGAGAGCGGTGTCGTGCGCGATAACCGGTTTGCCGAGCTGCTCTTCCAGCTTTGGGGTCAGGTGCAGCATGCGCTGCGGCTGGCCGTTCTCTCCTGTGCGGAAATTGACCATGCCGTTGGCAAGATAGGCATCGGCGTTTGGGGCCATATCGGCAACATATTCGAAGCTGCGCCGTGCAAGATCACCATCAAAGATCCATCTCTTGCGGTTCACGTCGTCCTGGCTTTTGAACCAGCCTTGATCGACAAAATTTCCGGCCCATAAAACGTCGAAACCGGCTTCCTTGAGGAAACCGACGGTTCCCTGCCACCATTCCGGCCAATGATAGACGGCATTGAGGGCGACCTTTTCGACATTCATGGCTTTCAGGGCTTCAACCATCGCATAGCCGGCCATGTGAAAGGCAAGGCCATGCGTGTCGGAGAGCCGTTGGCAGAAATCAGCTATTCCTTGAACGCCCAGGCCAGAGGCGTGTACCCAGTTGGACCCGACCTGCGCGCACACATCGGCACCATTGTTGGCCATCACGGCCGCGAAATCCTCGAGCATATCGAAGTTCTGCGAACGCTGGTCGAGGCGATGCCGGTAGTCCGGAACGTGAAGCATCCAGCCATGCACACCGACACTCGCCGGTGCAATACGCAGGAAATCACTTGGGGCGGCATCCCAGTCGTGAGGCGGGCAGGTGAAGCCGACCTGATGCGGAAACAGTTTCTGGTCTTCGGTCCATTCCAGCGGCATACCCTGCGCTTCGGACCCGGGCGCGATCATCAGACTTCCCGCATCCAGCTCTGCAGCGTCTTGACGGAGTGTTCGGAATTGACGCCACAGGCCGGATCAAGGACGAGTGGACCAGGCTTGTATCCACGGCTTCGCAATCCGCGCTGGACGGATTCCACCAGATAGATGTCTTCTTCAACCGTCGTGGACCGGTCCTGAACCGCGAGGCGCCGGATGGTTTCGCTATCGACACCATCAACCGTGTACCAGCCGCGCCAGACAATCACGTGACCGGCGTCGATTGCGCGCCAGTGATAGGTGTTCAGAACATTTCCGGGATAGACCTGGAACGAGAACAAGGGCCAAAGGTACCAGGAGGAATAATCGCCGGCATGTTCGTTCGACGTGAGGTCGACGTCATAGGTCATGCGGTCGAGGTTCTGGCATTCGGTCGTGTGCCGGAGACAGTATCCTTGTGGCTGGATGTCATAGGTCTCTGGTTTGACCACGCCTGTGGCGAAGGTGGGGTGGTTGATGGGGCAATGATAGCATTCGGAATAATTTTCCACCGAGACCTTCCAATTGCAGTTCTCGGATATTTCCACCCATTCGAGTGGCTTTAGCCTGTCAATATGCGGAACAAAGGCGCGCAGCTCCTCGCGGACATTTGGGAACCAGTCGTCCATGGGCTTTGCGTCCGGATCAAGGTTCACGAAGAGGAACCCGCAAAAGTCCTCGATGCGCACCGAAGTCAGGCAGATCTTGCTGCGGTCGAAACCGGGCACGGCCCGGACATTCGGGCCTGAGCGCAATCCGCCGGTCAGCTCGTAGGTCCAGCTGTGATAGGGGCAGACCAGGAGCTTGGTGTTGCCTTCGCCCTGCACCAGCTGGTGCGCGCGGTGCTGACAGACATTGTAGTAAGCCCTGAGCTCGCCTTCCCGGTCGCGCAGGCAGATGATGCTTTCGTCAGCAATGTCGATGGTGAAATAGTCTCCGGGCTTTTCGAGCAGCGAAACATGCCCGGCAAATTGCCACGTTCGCGCAAGCAGCCCTGCCTTTTCGCGTTCGAAGTGCTCCGGATCCGTGTAATAGTGGGCTTCAAGCGAATGGACGAGCTGGTTGTGAACGTTCATGAGCGGTCCTTCCACTCTTCCTGGTAGAGCCCCATCTTGTGGCGGCGTGTGTGAAAGCGGTCGATGCTTGAAATCACGTCTTCGGGCGCATCGGCGATGACGAAGGCGAGCAGCGTTTCAAGCAGCGCAATTGTCGAAACGGACGAAGGGAAAAACTGAGGCGTTTCCGCGTCGACGACGAACGCATGATCGCTGCAGACGACAATGGGCGAGGCCGGACTGTCGGAAATGGCGACGATGGTCAGTCCCTGTTCGCGTGCCGTTTCCACGGCGGCGATGACATCCGTGCGGTAGGGTTTGCAGGTCATGGCGACGAGCACATCGCGCTCATCCGCACGGGCAAGATCATCGGTAGCAACAGACCCCATCCTCGGAATGGTCCAGATCGTATCGACTGCCATGTCAGCGAGGTAGGAGAAGTTGCGCGCGTTGGAATTGTTCACGCCAACGCCGAGAACGTAGGTATGGCGCGCATTCACGATTGCATCGGCGGCCGCCTTCATCGCGTTGGCGTCTGTTGCGGCGAAGGTGTTCTCGATATTGGAGATCGCGCAGGCTGCCATTTCCGCGAAGAGTGCGCCCAGCTGACCGCCCTTGGCGAGCGACTGAAGCCAACGTGCCCGGTCCGGGAAATCCGTACCACGACTGCGGATCGCTTCGCGGAACGGATGGCGAAAGTCTTCGTACCCATCGAAGCCGACCGAGCGCGCCATACGCACGAACGTGTTCGGTTTCACGCCTGCTGCATCCGCAATTTCGCGGATTGAGCTCACGCCGACATCGTTAGGATTTTCAAGCACATAGCTCGCAGCCTTGCGCAGCTCCGGCGTCAGGTCCTCAAGCTCCGAGGCAAGCTCGGTGAGAACCTCTTGAGGGGCTTTCAAATCCGTTTTTGGTACGATCATATCATTCATGATTGACGAGAGTACATTTGTACAATTACGATGTCCATCGAAAAATCACCGGCCTGGGAGATCACACGTGTCGGAAACCGGAACCTCCAAACTGCCGTCTTCGGCCCGCGTCGTCATCGTTGGCGGCGGCATCATGGGCTGCGGCCTTGCCTACCATCTGGCTCATGAAGGCTGCACGGATGTCGTTCTTCTGGAAAAGGCGGAGCTGACCTCCGGCTCGACCTGGCATGCAGCCGGGCAGATCACGCATTCGACATCAAGTTTCGGCCTTGGAAAGTGCGTCGGCTACAACATCGATCTCTATGCCGGGAAGCTTGAGGAGGAAACGGGTCAGTCAGTGACCTGGCACGGGTGCGGCTCGTTCCGGCTGGCTTACACCGAAGACGAAATGGACTGGCTCCGGCACACGATGAGTGTCGGCAGGGCGCTGAAGTTTCCAATGGAAATGGTCGGGCCGGACCGTATTCGCGAGCTTCATCCGTTCTACAATCTTGATGGTGTCCTCGGCGCGCTGCACACACCTGACGACGGTCACGCGGATCCTTCCGGGGTCACGCAGGCGTTGGCCATCGGTGCGCGCAAGCTCGGTGTGAAGATCATTCGCCGCTGCCGCGCAACCGATATCAAGCAGCAGGCCAATGGTGAGTGGAAGGTCTCCACGGAACTCGGCGACATCACCTGCGAACACGTGGTCAACGCGGGCGGAACCTACGCCCGGCAAATGGGGGAGTGGAGCGGGTTGCAACTGCCCATGACCTCCATGACCCACCATTATATCGTCACGGATACCGTTCCGGAGTTCAAGGAACTGGATAAGGAACTGCCGGTCATCCGCGACGACAAGCTTGTCTCCGGCTACATCCGCATGGAGCAGAAGTCCGGTCTGATCGGGATCTACGAGAAGGAAAACCCGAACACCGTTTGGGAAGACTTCTGTCCGTGGGAAGCGGAGAACGAGCTTTTCGAAGCCGATTACGACCGCATCATGCCATGGCTGGAAAATGCCATGGACCGTATGCCGATCTTCGCTGAACTCGGCATCAAGCGCGAAGTCCACGGAGCAATCTCGCATCCGCCCGACGGCAACCCGCTGATCGGTCCGGCTCCGGGCGTCAAGAATTACTGGTGCTGCTGTGGAACCCAGATCGGTATCGGCTGGGGACCGGGCCTGACCCGTGAACTTGCGCGTTGGATCGTTCACGGCTCGGCGGACATCTCCATGCGTGAATTCGATCCGCGCAGGTTCGGCGGTTACGCCGACAAGGACTGGCAGGTCGTCAAAGCCAAGGAAGACTATTGCCTCCGCCATGAAATCCCGTTCCCGCATTTCAACCGGCTGGAAGGCCGCCCGATCAAACCCAGCCCGCTTTACGACCGCCTGAAGGAAAAGGGCGCGGTCTATGAAGAGGTCTACGGGCACGAACGCCCGCGCTGGTTTGCAAAGGACGGTCTTGAGCAGCGGGATTACTATTCCTTCAGACGCGCCGCCTGGCACGAAGCCGTGGCAAAGGAAACGAAAGCCGTAAGGACGACGGCCGGGATCATGGACATTTCGGCTTTCACCAAGATCGAGCTGTCCGGCCCGGATGCGGAACGCTATCTGGACAGGTTGGTCGCCAATCGGTTGCCGAAGAAAGTCGGCGGCATCGCTCTTACTCATATGCTCAACCGGCGCGGCCGGATTGAAATGGAGCTGACCGTGGTTCGGCTTGCCGAAGACCGGTTCTACCTGGTGTGTGCCGCATTCTTCGAGCAGCGGCTTCTGGATCATCTGGCCCAGAACCTGGAAGGTGAAGACGCGACGATCACGAACCGTTCCAACGAATGGGGCGCAATGACACTCAATGGCCCGCTTGCTCGCGATATCCTGGCACCGAACACGACAGCAGCCCTCGACAACGCGTCGTTCCGCTGGCTGACCGCCCAGGAAATCGAGGTCGCCGGTCACAAGGTCTGGGCATTCCGCATGTCCTATGCCGGTGAGCTCGGTTGGGAATTCCATATCCCCCGCGAGCATATGCTGGAAATCTATGATGCGCTCTGGTCAACGGGCGAACCGCTCGGATTGAAGGATTACGGCTCCTTTGCCATGAATGCGCTTCGCCTTGAAAAGGGCTTCAAGGGCGCCGGTGAACTGACCAATGAAGTGACGCTGCCCGAAGCCGATGTGATGCGGTTCGTGAAGCTTGATAAAGGCGATTTTCTGGGCAAGGCGGCCACGGAAAAGAGCGCGGCGGCGAGCAATCTGCCGTGGGTTTGCGTTTATCTCGAAATCGAGCCCGACGGTCTTGAGGACGGACACGGCGGCGAGGCGGTTCTGATGGATGGCCGGCCGGTGGGAGCGACCAGCTCTGTCGCCTTCGCACATTCGGTCGGCAAAATCCTTGCCTTTGCCTATGTCGAGCCTGAAGCCGCTCAGCCTGGGCGCGCGCTTGAAGTGGTTATCATGAACAATCGCCGTAAGGCCCGCATTCTGGACGCCCCCGCTTACGACCCGGAGAGCATTCTTCCCAGAACAGACGCGCCTGTCGGAGTGGCAGCCGAATGACAATACCTGCAACAATGAAAGCCATGGTCCTGAAAGGCCATGGAGGGCTTGACCAGATTGTCTGGCACGAAAACTGGCCGACGCCGAAACCCGGCCCGGGAGAGGTTCTGATCAAGGTCGGTGCGTGCGGACTGAACAATACCGACGTCAACACGAGGTCCGGCTGGTATTCGAAAACCGTCTCCGACGCGACCACGGGCGGGGCCTACGAGGAGGTCGGGCAGGAAGATCCGACCTGGGGTGGAGCGCCGATTACATTTCCGCGTATTCAAGGCGCCGATGCGGTTGGAGAGGTTGTCGGCCTCGGCGACGGCACTCCTCACGATCTGCTGGGAAAGCGGGTGATGGTAGACGGATGGGTCCGTGACTGGTCGGATCCCTTCAACCGCGACAAGGCCGGATATTTCGGCTCGGAATGTGACGGGGGATATGCCGAATACACAGTCGCCAACGCCAAGAATGTCGGTGCAGTTGAGTCCAATTTGAGCGATGCGGAACTGGCGACGTTCTCGTGTTCCTACACGACGGCCGAGGGAATGCTCAGCCGGGCGAAGGTTACCGAAGCGGACACGGTTCTTGTCTCCGGAGCTTCCGGAGGCGTCGGATCTGCTGTTGTCCAACTTGCCAAACGCCGCGGCGCGACGGTGGTCGCGACGGCCTCCACGTCAAAGCACGCGGACGTAAAGGCGCTCGGAGCGGACGTACTTCTGGACCGCGCGCCGGAGGATCTCGGCGCGGCTCTGAAGGCAGCCCTTGGACGGGAGACCGTTTCCGTGGTGTCCGATATCGTTGGAGGGCCCTACTGGGGCAAGCTGATCGATGTCCTGGAGCGTGGCGGGCGGTACACCTGTTCAGGCGCGATTGCCGGGCCGATCGTCGAGCTGGATCTCAGGACCTTCTATCTAAAGGATCTTTCGCTCATCGGGTCCACCGTCGTGGAACCTCATATCTTCAAGGATCTTGTCGGCTATATCGAACGCGGCGAAGTGAAACCTGCCTTGGCCGCGACCTATCCCCTCAAGGATTTTCACGCGGCGCAGACCGCCTTCATTGAGAAGAAGCACACGGGAAACATCGTGGTGATCCCATGAAGATCACGCGCGTACGCATCTTCAAGACGGATCTCCCCTATGTCGACGGCAGCTACGGCTGGGGTGCCGGCAACGCCATTTCGACGGCCCGGGCCTCTGTTGTGGTCATGGATACGGATGCGGGTCTTTCCGGCTGCGGCGAGTTCACACCCTGCGGTGAGAATTACATGGTTGCGCATTCAGAAGGAGTTGAGGCGCTCGCCCGGCTCGTCGCACCCGCGCTTATCGGTGAGGACCCGCGCCAGGTCGCCCGCATTGAACAACTGCTGGATCATCTTGTGCAGGGACATGGCTACGCGAAGGCCCCGTTCGATGCCGCATGTTGGGATATTGCCGGAAAGGCACTGAATGCACCGGTCTGGATGCTGCTCGGCGGCAAGCTGACGGACGGAGCGCCGATGTACCGGGTCGCCCCGCACCGCTCGACGGAAGAAACGGTCGCCGAACTGGAGCGTCACCGCGCAAGCGGATACCGGCAATTTCAGATCAAGGTCGGCGCGAACTGGGTCGAGGATATCGAACGGATCCGCGCCGTAGTTCCGCTGCTTAAACCGGGCGAAAAGGCGATGGCGGATGCCAACCAGGGTTGGCGTGTCGACAACGCGCTCAGGGTCGCAAGGGCGACGCGGGATCTTGATTTCATTTTCGAACAGCCCTGCCGCACATACGAAGAGTGCCTGCAGGTGCGCAGCCGGATCGACTTGCCGATGAAGCTGGATGAGTGCGTCACCGGCATGCAGGCAGCGCAGCGGATCGTGGCCGACCGGGCTGCGGATCTGGTGTGTCTGAAAATTTCCAATCTGGGCGGGCTCTCGAAAGCGCGGCGTGTGCGTGATTTCTTCATCGATAACCGCATTCCGGTTGTCTCGGAGGACACCTGGGGCGGAGAGATTGCCACGGCCACACTGGCGCATTTTGCGGCCTCAACACCGGCGGAGTTTCTGCAGAACACGACCGATCTTCACAATTACAACACCCGCTCGACCGGATATCCGGGACCGAGAACCGAAGACGGAAAGCTCTACGCATCCGATGGGCCGGGCCTCGGCGTCGAACCCGATTTCGACAGCCTTGGTGTACCGGTTGCCGAATACGGAGTGGCGGCATGAGGATTTCCAGGATCAGCGTCTGGCAGGTCGACCTTCCACTCTCCAAGCCCTATTGGCTATCGGGCGGACGGCTGAAATTCGAGACAATCGACAGCACCTTCGTGCGGATCGATACAGATGAGGGCCTTTCCGGCTGGGGCGAAGGCTGTCCCTGGGGGCACACTTATCTCCCGGCTCACGCCCCGGGATTGCGGTCGGCGATCGAATTGCTGGCGCCGGCGCTTCTGGGGCGGGATCCGCGTGCGCTCGATGAGATCAACCGGACCATGGATGTCCAGCTTCCAGGGCACCCTTACGCCAAATCACCGATCGACATTGCCTGCTGGGATCTTCTCGGCAAGGCCACCGGTGAGCCTCTCTGGCGCATGCTGGGTGCGGAAATACCTGCGCCCGTCGCGATTAACTCGTCCATTTCGACAGGGTCGCCCGAGGAGATGATTGCCCTGATCCACGAGGCCAGCGCCAAAGGTTACCGGACGCATTCGGCGAAGGTTGGCGGCAGTGACTTTGCCGCCGATATCGAACGCATTGAAGCGATTTCCGCGGCCTTGCCGAAGGGTGAACAAGTTACGTTCGACGTGAACAGGGCCTGGACCCCGGGCGTTGCGCTGCAGGTCTTGAATGCCGTTTCGGCGCGCGATTGGATCGAACAGCCCTGCGAGACGTTGGATGAATGCGCTGCGGTCGCTGAAAAGGTGCCTCAACCAATCATGCTGGATGAATGCCTGCACACGTTTCAGGATCATCTTCAGGCCTGGAAATCGGGCGCGTGTCAGGGCGTCAAGGTCAAACCCAACCGGGTTGGCGGATTGACCAAGGCGCGGCGTATCCGAGATTTCGGCGTTTCGGTCGGCTGGCAGATGCACATCGAAGATACGGGCGGAAGTGCCTTTGCCGACACGGCGACGCTGCACCTCGCCGCATCGACACCGGGCCCAAACAGGCTTGCCAGCTGGCTGTGTCATGCGCATCTGGCTGTGGATCCGGTTCCGGGGCAGGGCGCGCGCAATCAAGACGGTTATGTCATTTTCAGCGATGCGCCCGGAGTTGGCGTTACACCGGAGCCGGCGGCGCTCGGAGAGCCTGTTGCGGTTTTTGGAGGGGGCGCATGAGCAACTATCCCGACACTCAAATCACTGGGCTGACACTCTGGAAGGTGCCTCTGACCAGCCATGAAACCTACTACATGGCCGACGGCAAAACGTGCGCGACGGTCGACAGTATGGTCTTGCGGATCGATACGGACCAGGGTGTCAGCGGGTGGGGCGAAGTCTGTCCAATTCCGCACTACCTGCCTGCCTACGCGAATGGCGTCGCCCCGGCGCTTGCAGAACTGGCGCCGGTCTTGATCGGGGCAAATCCGATCGGCGTGGAAGCTCTTATGTCGGCTTGCCGGAAACACCTGCTCGGTCACGTCTACGCACAGTCCGCGATCGACATTGCCCTTTGGGATCTGACGGGCAAGGCCTGCGGCGTTCCGGTTTCCACGTTGCTTGGCGGCAGACAGGCGGCCGATCTGCCGCTCTATCATTCCATCACCTGCATCGCACCTGAGGATATGGCGCGCATCGCCAAGGACGCGCTGGCCACTGGGATGCGGCAAATCCAGGTGAAACTCGGCGCTGACGATAATTGGGAAGCAGATGTTGCCAGGCTCAGGATGGTGCGTGAGGCCATTGGCCCGGGACCACTTGTCTATGGCGACTGGAACTGCGGAGCAAGCCGGCTGGATGCAACAAGGGTCGGGCGCGCCGTCCGCGATCTTGATGTCATGCTGGAGCAGCCCTGTGCCACGCTTGAAGAATGTGCCTCGGTCCGCGCGGCCACGGGCCTGCCGATGAAGCTCGATGAAACCGCACATGACACGGCGAGCCTCTTCAAGGCCTATGAACTTGGCTGCATGGATGCAGTTGCGCTCAAGCTGTCGAAGTTTGGAGGAATTTCTGAGCTTCGGCGCGCGCGCGATCTTTGCCTGCATTTCGGTGCGAAGATGTGCGTTGAAGATACCTGGGGCTCGGATATTGCCACTGCCGCCGCATTGCATGTCGCGGCTTCGTCGCCGCCCGAGAATGTCCTGAATGTATGCGACCTCTCGAACTATGTTTATCCGCGTCTGGATCCGGATGCACCGGTCCGTTCCAAAGGTCGAATTTCTGCACCTGCCGGTCCCGGTCTTGGCGTAACGCCAAACCCGGACGTTCTGGGCGAACCCGTCCTATCGCTTGCTGCCTGAAGGAGGCTGTCAGATGAAAACCACGATTTCCCAGGACGACTGGAAAGCCCGCGCTGCTGAAGTTCTGCCGGCGGCCGGTTTCGGCAACTTCGATCCGGGCGTCATCCTGCGAGAGGGCAGAGGATCGCGCGTATGGGACGAGGACGGGAAGGAATTTATCGACTATCTGATCGGGTCCGGACCGATGATCCTGGGCCATGGCCATCCTGAAGTTCAGGACGCCGTTCAGGAACAGCTCGGCAAGGGCATGACCTTCTTCACCAACAATGCGCGCGGGATCGAGCTTGCCGAAGTCCTGGTCGAGGCGGTGCCCTGCGCAGAGCAGGTGCGGTATGTGTCGACAGGCGGTGAAGCGGACATGTATGCCATGCGGCTCGCGCGCGCTTTCACAGGCCGGGACAAGATCCTGAAATTCGAGGGCGGCTACCATGGGATGTCCGGTGAAGCACTGATGAGCCTGTCACCACGCAAGCTCGTCAACTTTCCGCAGGCCGTTCCAGACTCTGCGGGTATTCCCGAAAGCGTCCGCGACAACATGCTGATCGCCCCGTTCAACGACGCGGAATTTGTCGAATCTCTTATCGAAGAGCATGCCGGTGAGATTGCCTGCGTGATCGTTGAGCCCCTGCAACGGCTCATTCCGCCAGCGCCCGGTCTCCTGAAAGCGCTCAGAGATCTGACGAGCAAGCATGGCATCGTTCTTATTTTCGATGAAGTTGTGACCGGCTTCCGGTTCGCCTATGGCGGCGCGCAGGAATACTACGGCGTCACGCCGGATCTGTGCACGCTTGGCAAGATCATCGGCGGCGGTTTCCCGCTGGCAGCGATTGCCGGCAAGAAGGAGATCATGGCCCATTTCGACAAGGGGGTTGTCGGAGACGAGGGCTTCACGTTTCAGATCGGAACGTTGAGCGGCAATCCCGTTGCCAGCATCGCGGGCTTGAAGACGCTGGAAATCCTGAAGCGTCCGGGTGCCTATGAGCAGTTGCGCCAGAACGGCGCGCGGCTCATGAGCGCCTTCAAAACGCATCTCGATGCTGCCGGTATTGCACACCAGATCGTCGGTGAGCCGTTTTTGTTCGATGTCGTCTTCACCGATCAACCGGTCCGAAACTATCGCGATATGTTTAAAAACGATGGCGCAAAGGCGAAGGCGTTCAATCAAAGCCTGCGCGCGCGCGGCATTCTGAAACCCGACAGCAAACTCTATGCGCATCTTGCGCTTACCGAAGAGGATCTGCGCCAGACCGAAGCAGCACTGGAGACGGCTGCTCAATCGCTGGTGGCCTGACGGGACAGTTAACTGCCGGATATCGGCTGGCCCTTCGACCCGATGAAGGCGAACTAGGCTGAACTTGTGTGAAAATACGCTCCGATGCCTTATCTAAGTCTCGAAAGAGGCTGGGCGGCTCGGAGACGTTCATGAATGTGCCTATTGGGGCGAGTGTAATCATCATTTGTGCGTTGCTTGTTGTCGCAAGCAGCTTCGGCAGCGCGTTTGCCGAGGTTCGGGCACAGCATGATGGCAGTGATCCCGCGTCAGAGGAAACGGTCAGCCTGAAAGACAAAATCGGCCAGATGATCCTGGTCGGTTTTCTCGGAAATACGTCAGACAGAAAAGGGTTCAGGCGCGTTCGTGACCAGATGGAAGCCGGTGAAATCGGCGGCGTGCTTTATCTCGGGCGGAACCTGAAGGACCGGAAAACTGTCCGGCAGATGAATGCGGTTCTGAAGGACGCTGCGCCGACGCACCTGCCGCCCCTCATTGCGATTGATCAGGAGGGTGGAAAGGTCCAGCGTCTCAAGCGCTATCACGGCTTTCCCGATACACCCTCGGCGAAACGCATGGCGCGCCGGTATACCCCTGAAAAAGCAGAGACGGCCTATGGCACCCTCGCAGAAGGGCTTGCCGACTGGGGCTTCACGCTTAATCTCGGTCCTGTTGTCGATGTCGACGTCCACCGGCGCAACCCGATTATCGGACGGCTGGGACGATCTTACTCTTCCGATCCGGAACGCGTCGCAGCCTACGGAGCTGCCTTTGTATCCGCACACAGGGATCATGGTATCCTGACGGCGCTGAAGCACTTTCCCGGGCACGGTTCCAGCCGGACAGACAGCCACAAGGGTGCCGTCGACATTTCAAGAACCTGGAGCGCGGACGAGTTGGTGCCGTTTCGCCAGCTGATCGCAGAGAACAAGGTTGATCTGATCATGACGGCACATGTGATCAACCGGGCACTTGAGGAAACGCACAAGAACCGTCCCATGTCGCTTTCTGAGACCGCACTTGTAGAGATCCTGCGCAGCGACCTTGGATTTACCGGCGTCATCATTTCCGACGACATTCAGATGGATGCGATCCGGAGGAACTTTGCGCTGGAGGATGCGGTCCTGAAAGCCGTCCATGCACAAACCGACATACTGCTCTTTGCCAATGACAAACGACCGGATCCGGATATTCCCGAAAAGGTGGCGGGTATTCTATTGGACGCTGCCGAGGATGACCCGCTTCTGGTCGATAAAATCAATGCGGCCTATGAGCGGATTCTGGCTCTGAAAAGCCGGTTGAAGCAGCTTCAGCCACGCCTGTCCACTTCAACCGGGACTGTAAGTCCGTTGCCGGCAATCACGCCGGGAGATCACCTGTGTGCACTGTCGCCCGCTCAATAAAGCGAGCGCGGCAACCATGTTGCGAGGATTGGAAACAGCCACAGGATTGCGACTGCCACCACCTGTAGGAAGATAAACGGGACGACCCCGCGATAGATCTGTCCGGTCGTGATTTCCTTGGGCGCCGCGCCGCGCAGGTAAAACAGGGAAAAGCCGAAGGGTGGTGTCAGGAAGGATGTCTGCAGGTTGATCGCGATCAGGACCGTCAGCCAGATCGGGTCGATGCCCATCAGAATGAGCGGCGGGATCAGCACAGGCAGCAGGATCACCGAGATCTCGACGAAATCGAGAAAGAAGCCGAGCACGAAGACGAACAGCATTGCAAAAATCAATGCGCCTGTCGCACCGCCGGGCATTTCGTTGAGGATCGCATGAACCCTGTCCTCACCGCCGAGACCAACAAAGACCAGCGAGAAGAAACTGGCCATGAGGATGGTTGCGAAAATCATGGAGGTCACGGTGAGGGTCGACAGAAGCGATGCCTTTAAAAGACCATCAGCAAAGGCCGCGACCAGAATGCGCAGGACAACACCGAGCGCGAAGATTGCGAGACCGGCATAAAGTCCGGCCAGCAGATAACCGCCTAGTGTCACATCGGAGCGCTGTAGACGGACCGGCAACGCCGTCGCAGCAACCGCCAGCACGAGCAAGGCGAGGGTCGCAAGGACAATCAACCTAGTGGAAACGCCAAGACGGCGGCCGGCCAGTAATATGGCGCCGATCGCCCCGACGGAGGCAGCTTCGTTAGGAGACGCTATCCCGCCCAGAATGGACCCGAGGACGGCGATGATCAGGAGGATCGGAGGAACGATCGCGGCGGCGATTTCCTGCGTGGATGGTTTTTCGACGTCCTCGCGCATGGCCGGCGCATCGCTCGGAAACAGCCTGGCGCGCGCGAGGATGTAGACGCAATAGACAACGACCAGCAGCAGGCCGGGGACCATGGCGGCGGCAAAGGTCTGTCCGACCGAGATGGTTTCGATGGTGAATTTGCCCTGCGCATATTGTGCCTGCTGGAAGGCGTTCGACATGACGTCGGCCAGGATGATGAGAAGCGTCGAGGGCGGTATGATCTGGCCGAGCGTTCCGGCCGTGCAGACCATGCCTGAGGCGAGCTTGGGATCATAGCCGTTGCGCAACATCGTCGGCAGGGCGATGAGGCCCATGGCGACCACCGTTGCACCGACAATGCCCGTTGAAGCCGCCAGTAGCGCGCCGACAAGCACGACGGAGACGCCGAGACCGCCGTTCATGCGCCCGAAAAGGCGCCCCATGGTCTCAAGCAGGTCTTCCGCGATCCGGCTCTTTTCCAGGATGACGCCCATTAACACAAAGAGCGGGATCGCTGTCAGGACCGGATTGATGAGAACGCCGAAAAACCGTTGGCCCATGGCGCCCATCAGCTGGATGTTGAAGTCACCCAGCATCCAGCCAAGAAGCGCAAAACCCGTGGCAACACCGGCAATGGTGAACGCGACGGGATAGCCCAGAAGGATGAACGCGATGAGCGCACCGAACATGATGAGATCGAGCGGAAGGCTCATGCGCCGGTGCCTCGCAGCTTAAGAATATCGCGCAGGAAGGCGGCAACGCCCTGGATCAGCAGCAGCACGCAGTAGGCCGGGATCAGCGTCTTGAGCAGATAGGAGGCCGGAATGCCACCAACGGAAATCGGACCTTCCAGTATGGCCCAGCTTCCACGTACATACGGCCACGAGAACCAGATCAGGACGATAAGGGCAGGGGTAAGCAGGAAGAGATGACCGAAGAGATCGATCCAGGCCTGGGTGCGTTCAGAACATTTGGCATAGAAAATGTCGACCCTGACATGGGCGTTGACGAGAAACGTATAGCCTGCGCCAAGCATGAAAAGCGCGGCATGGAAATAGAGCACGCCTTCATCCAGAAAAATGTAGCTGTAGCCGAAAACATAGCGCAGGAGCACGATCACGAACTGCAGGAGCAGCATGGCAAGCGCCGTCCAGCACAGCATGTTGCCGATGATTGAATTGACGCGCTCCAGCACGCCCGCGAGTCGTTCCATTCCCCGTTAGCTCCCCGGCTTTTCGGTCTTGCCTGAAACATCAGATCCCGATGGCGACCCCAATGCCGTCGTTTGTCATCCCGTTTTGAGGCGAAGCGGCAAGACCGGCACCCCGCGGTGCAATTTCCGATTTATCAAACACTCTCCTCATCCTGAGGAGGGCCATCAGGCCCGTCTCGAAGGATGGGCAGCAAACTCCAGGAGCAAGTGGCCCATCCTTCGAGACAGCGCTGTCACACTTCCTCAGGATGAAGAGGCATGCGAGGATAAATTTGTTTCCACGAACGGGGGAAGGGAGAAGACTCCCTTCCTCAGGGTTTTTCTCTGGTGAAAACAGACCGGTCAGTCGTACTTGTAGTCGAGCAGGCGGGCGTTCATCTGCCCGTTGTCGGCGTAGGGCATGTATTCGTGCATCAAGGTCCGATAGGCGAGGAAGCTTTCCGTGATGCGCTTGACCAGTTCGTCGTCGCTTGCGCGCAGGTCTGCGATCACTTCACCGGCGGCGTTGCCCATTGCAACGATGACGTCGTCCGGCAGTTTGCGCACCATGACATCATGTTCGTTGACGAGCTGGGTCAGTGCCTGCGCGTGCTTGGTGTTGTATTCGGTGAGAACGTCATTGTAGAGGCTGGCGCAGGCCTGCGACACAGCTGCCTTCAAGTCATCCGGAAGGTCGTTGTAGGCCTCCAGATTGACCGCACATTCTTCGGCAGAGGACGGCTCGCCGACGCCGGGCCAATAGTAATTCTTGGCAATCTGGTAGTAGCCGAGCGCGCTGTCTGTCCAGGGGCCGATGAATTCGCCGGCGTCGAGCGCGCCAGACTGGAGTGCCTGGAACATGGCCGGACCGCTCATGGCCTGCACTGCCATGCCGAGCTTGGAGCACATTTCGGATGCAAGGCCGGTGGAGCGGAATTTCAGGCCTTTCAGGTCGTCGACGCTGTTGATTTCAGTCCGGAACCAGCCTGCCCATTGCGGGCCGGAGTTGCCGCAAAGGAATGGCTTCAGGTTGAAGCGGGCATAGATTTCGTCATAGAGCGGCTGTCCGCCGCCATGGATCAGCCAACCGGCCTGTTCCGGTGCTGTCAGGCCAAAGGGCTGCGACCCAAAGAGCAGGATCCCTTTTGACTTGGACCCCCAATAAGCGGGAACGGCGTGATAAAGCTCTGCCGTACCCTGGCCGACAGCATCGAAGACGCCATTGCCCGGAACGATTTCTCCGGCGGCGAACAATTTGACCTCGATGCGCCCGCCGGACAGCGCAGTGATGCGATCGGCAAGCATCTGTGCGGCAACGCCCGGGCCCGGAAGATTCTTTGGCCACGCCGTGACCATGCGCCATTGACGAATGTCCTGGGCAATGGCAGGCGATGCCAATGCAGCGGTCGTGACAGCTGCGGTTCCGGCCGCGCCGGCTTTTAGAAAATCACGTCTTTTCATGGTTTTACCCCTCTGTTCGAATTCGGGTGTGGAGTGTCCCGCCGTGGTTGTTATTCCTCCAGAATGCCCGGCAGGTTCAGCCCCTGTTCTTTCGCGCATTCAAGCGCGATCTCGTATCCGGCATCGGCGTGGCGCATGACGCCGGTGGCCGGGTCGTTCCAAAGAACGCGTGCAATCCGTCTGTCGGCATCTTCGCTGCCGTCGCAGCAGATGACCATGCCGGAATGCTGTGAAAATCCCATGCCGACACCGCCGCCATGGTGCAACGACACCCAGGTCGCCCCGGAGGCGGTGTTGAGCAGGGCATTCAGCAATGGCCAGTCGGACACAGCGTCCGATCCATCCTTCATGGATTCCGTTTCCCGGTTTGGCGACGCCACTGAGCCGGAATCCAGGTGATCGCGTCCGATAACAACGGGTGCCTTCAGCTCGCCCGTGCGGACCATTTCGTTGAAGGCCAGACCGAGACGGTGGCGCTGGCCCAGGCCGACCCAGCAGATCCTTGCGGGCAGGCCCTGGAAGGAGATGCGCTCCCGCGCCATGTCGAGCCAGTTGTGAAGGTGCGGATCGTCCGGGATCATCTCCTTCACCTTGGCGTCGGTCTTGTAGATGTCTTCCGGGTCGCCGGAGAGCGCACACCAGCGGAAGGGCCCAATACCCCGGCAGAACAGGGGTCGGATATAGGCAGGCACAAAGCCGGGGAATGCGAACGCATTTTCCAGACCTTCCTCAAGCGCAACCTGACGGATGTTGTTGCCATAATCGAGTGTCGGCACGCCCTGGTTCCAGAAGTCGACCATGGCGGCGACATGGACTTTCATGGACGCGCGCGCGGCTTTCTCAACTGCCTTCGGATCATTCTCCGCCTTCGCCCGCCATTCGGCCACGCTCCAGCCTTGTGGCAGGTAGCCGTTGATGGGGTCGTGCGCAGAGGTCTGATCCGTGACGATGTCCGGTTTTACACCACGCCTGACCAATTCAGGGAAAACATCGGCGGCATTGCCGATCAGGGCGACGGACTTCGCTTCGCCAGCCTTCGTCCAGCGGTCAATCAGTGCGAGGGCTTCATCGAGCGAGTGGGTCTTTTCATCGACATAGCGAGTTCGCAGTCGGAAATCGGCGCTCTTTTCGTCGCACTCAACCGCGAGACAGCAGGCGCCGGCCATGACGGCTGCAAGAGGTTGTGCACCGCCCATGCCGCCAAGACCTCCGGTCAGGATCCAGCGGCCCTTGAGGTTCCCGCCATAGTGCTGGCGGCCGGCTTCCATGAAGGTTTCATAGGTGCCCTGAACAATGCCCTGGGTACCGATATAGATCCAGGAACCGGCCGTCATCTGGCCGTACATGGCCAGACCCTTCTTGTCGAGCTCGTGAAAGTGATCCCAGTTTGCCCAGTTCGGTACGAGGTTCGAATTGGCGATGAGAACGCGTGGCGCATCCTTGTGCGTTTTGAAAATGCCAACCGGTTTGCCGGACTGAACGAGCAGCGTTTCGTCTTCATTGAGTTGTTTCAGGCCGGAGACAATCCGGTCGAAGTCGTCCCAGGTGCGCGCGGCGCGGCCGATCCCCCCATAGACCACCAGCTCATGCGGGTTTTCGGCAACATCGGGATGGAGGTTGTTCATGAGCATGCGCAGCGGCGCTTCGGTCAGCCATGACTTGGCGTTCAGCTCCGGCCCGGTCGGCGGATAGACGTCGCGGGCGTTATGGCGGCGATCATTCATGATGCGTTCCCTCGATCTTCTTGTTTTTCTGCAAGTGCCGGCGCCAAAGCTTCAAGCGCACTTAAAATGGTCTGCAAGTGACTGCGCAGGCGCTGTGCCTCGCGTTCGTCGTAGTCAAAAGGCTGGTCTTCGACGGTCAGATGCGTCCGTTGGGCAAGCTCCATCTGGATGGCATGAAAACCCTCTTTGGGGCGCCCATAATGCCGTGTTGTCCAGCCACCCTTGAAGCGGCCATTCAGAACCGACGCGTAACCTTCAGCGTCTTTCACATGCCGATAAACCGCCGCTTCGATCTCCGGTGCGCAGGTCGCCCCGTTGTTGGTGCCCACATTGAAGTCAGGTAGCGTGCCCTCGAACAGGAACGGTACGACGGAACGGATCGAATGACAGTCATAGAGAATGGCAATGCCGTGCTTTGCCCTGACCCGGTTCAGTTCCGCTGCGAGCGCCGCGTGATACGGCGCGTGCCAGGCAATCCGGCGCGCTTCGATTTCCGCTTTGTCCGGTGCTGCGTCTTCGCGGTAAATCGGCGTGCCATCAAAGTCGGTCGTCGGGCACAACGTGGTCGTGTTCTGGCCGGGGTAAAGGCTTATGCCTTCCGGATCGCGGTTGGCGTCGATGACATAGCGGTGAAAGTTCGCCCGAACCATCGTCGCGCGAGGCAGAAGACCGGAATAGAGCCGGTCGACATGCCAGTCCGTATCGGCAAGCTTTTGTCCGAGTGGGTTAAGCTGTTGCCAGATCTCGTCCGGCACGAAAGTGCCTGAATGCGGAAGACCCAGGACAACGGGGCCGTCCCCACTCGTGACCTCAACCGGCTGCATCGGCTGCCCCCAGTTTGATCATGTGCTCGTTCGACAAAACCGACACAAGAACCCTTGAGCGGACAAGGTCTGCAGCGGTTTCAAGATCGGGTGCCAGATAGCGGTCTTCTTCAAGCGCGGGCACTTCCTCGCGTAATCTCGCGATGACCGACTGAAGAGCGGGACTGGTTTCCAGGGGCGCACGGTGTTCGATACCTGCGATGGCGCATAGAAGTTCGACGCCGAGAATATGCGACAGGTTGGCGGTCATCCGGTGAAGACGGCGGGCACCATGCGCCGCCATGGACACATGGTCTTCCTGATTGGCGCTGGTCGGTGTGGAGTCCGTCGAGCAGGGATTGGCCAAGTGCTTGTTCTCGCTCATGAGTGCTGCCGTCGTGACCTCGGCGATCATCATGCCTGAATTGAGACCGGGATCCTTGGCGAGGAACGGTGGCAGGTCGAAGGAGAGCGTCGGGTCAACCATCAGCGCGATCCGGCGCTGGGAAATAGCGCCGAGTTCGGCGACAGCGAGTGCGATCTGGTCGGCGGCAAAGGCAACCGGTTCAGCATGAAAATTTCCACCTGACACAATCCGGTCGACATCGACGAGCACGAGCGGATTGTCGGTTGCCGCGTTGGCTTCGATCTCAAGCGTTGTCGCGGCCATACGCAAGAGATCAACGCACGCACCGGCAACCTGCGGCTGGCAGCGGATGCAATAAGGATCCTGAACGCGTGTGTCGCCTTCGCGATGGCTTTCCCTGATCTGGGACCCTGTCATGATGTCCCGCATGATCCGGGCGACTTCAATCTGGCCGCGATGACCGCGCAGTTCGTGAATGCCGGCAAGAAGTGGGGCGGTCGAGCCCATGATGGCGTCGGTCGACAAGCTTGCCGTGACGAGCGTTGCTTCTGCCAGCCGCCAGGCGTCAAACAATCCGACAAGCGCACAAGCGGTCGAGAATTGCGTTCCGTTGATCAGGCCAAGGCCTTCCTTCGGGCCGAGCACGATCGGCTCAAGACCGGCTTTTGCGAGCGCTTCCGCGCCAGCAAGACGGTTGCCTTCAAAGATCGCTTCGCCTTCGCCGATCAGCACGGCCGTCATATGCGCAAGCGGCGCAAGATCACCTGAAGCCCCGACAGACCCTTGCGACGGAATGACGGGCGTGACGCCTTTATCCAGGCAGGCTTCTATCAGCTGCAAAACCTCGAGCCGTACGCCGGAAGCCCCGCGCCCCAGCGACAGAAGTTTCAGGACCATCATCAGACGGGTCGTGGTGCGGTCGAGCGGTTCACCGACCCCGCAACAGTGAGACAGGATCAGATTGCGCTGGAGAGTTTCCGTGTCATCAGCGGCGATCTTGACGCTTGCAAGTTTTCCAAAGCCGGTGTTGACACCGTAGACGGCATCGCTACCCCGAGCTGCCTTTGCAACGCGTTCGGCGGCCTGCCGGATGGCGGGTTCAGCTGCGCGGTCAACGCGCACAGCGGCTTCTTCGCGGTAGACATGTTCCAGATCGGCGAGGTTCACCAGGCCGGGGGTCAGCGTGAGCGCTTTCATTCCAGGCCTCCGAAAAGACGTTTTTCCAGCGCATTGAAGCCGATCCTGTAGCTCAGTTCTGCCGGATGCCGGACGTTCCAGATGGCCAGATCGGCGCAGTTACAAGCCTCAAGCGTGCCGCGGTCGCCGAGATCAAGAGCTTTCGCGGCTTCTCGCGTCACTCCTGCCAGCGCTTCTTCCGGGGTCATGCGGAACAATGTGCAACCCACGTTCATCGTCAGCAAAAGCGAGGCGAGGGGAGAGGAACCGGGATTGCAGTCAGTGGCGAGCGCGACTGCGACCTTGTATCGGCGCAACAGATCAAGAGGCGGTAGCTGTGTTTCCCTCAGAGTGTAGAACGCACCGGGCAGAAGAACGGCAACACTGCCGCTTTCTTTCAGCGCACTAACACCGGCTTCATCCAGATATTCAAGATGATCGGCAGACAAGGCACCATAGCTAGCAGCCAGGGCTGTGCCACCGAGATTGGAAAGCTGCTCGGCATGGAGTTTAACCGGAAGGCCGAGCTCTTTCGCCTTTTCGAACACCCGTGCGATCTGGTCCGGCGTAAAAGCGATGCCCTCACAGAACCCGTCGACTGCATCGACAAGTCCTTCGTCATGGGCGGCTGCCAAGGCGGGCAGGCAAACCTCATCAAGATAAGCGTCGGCGCGGCCCTTGTATTCCGGTGGTATAGCATGTGCGCCGAGGAAACTCGTACGGACCAGCACCGGCCGAACTTCGCCGATCTTTCTCGCCGTCCGCAGCATGCGCAACTCGGTTTCAACATCGAGGCCGTAGCCGGACTTGATTTCAAGTGCCGTGACGCCTTCTGCGATCAGGGCATCGACCCGGGTGAGGGCTTCCGCAAGGAGCTCATCTTCGCTTGCCGTGCGGGTTGCCTTGACCGTGGAGATAATGCCGCCACCCGCCTTCGCTACCTCTTCATAGGATGCGCCTTCAAGACGCATTTCGAATTCCCGGGCCCGGTCGCCGCCAAAAACCACATGTGTGTGACAGTCGATCAGACCCGGCGTAACCAAACGTCCGCCAAGATCCTCCACAGCCCAAGACGAATACTCCGGCGGGAGTTCTGTCCCGGCGCCCACCCAGGAGATTTTGCCGCCCTCGAGCGCAAGAATTCCGTTTTCTATCAAGCCATAGGGCGAGCCGGTATCCAGCATGGTTGCCAGACTGGCATTCGTCAGGAGGCGCTGCGACAAGGACCAACTCCGGCTTGATTAGATCGCGATAATAGATAATATGCATGCACATATTAACGTGTCAACGAGGATGTGCGGCATGTCGACGATCTCCGGAGCGCATATTTTTGCGAAGAAGGCGCTTTTGCCGGACGGGTGGGCTGAGAATGTCGCGATCACCGTTTCAGACGACGGACACATATCTTCGATGCAGCGAGATACTGTGCCGGCCGGCAACAGCGTCGGCATCCTGCTTCCGGCCCCCGCCAACCTGCACAGCCATGCGTTTCAACGGGCCATGGCCGGGATGAGCGAGCGCCGCGGACAAGAAGCACACGACAGTTTCTGGACCTGGCGGGAGATCATGTTCCGGTTTCTGGATGTGCTGACCCCGGAGGATATCGGCTCGATCGCCGCCTTTGTACAAATGGAAATGCTCGAGGCAGGTTATGCTTCGATCGGTGAATTCCATTATCTCCACCATCAGCCGGGCGGAACGCCTTATGCAAATCTCGCGGAATTGAGCGACAGGATCATCGAGGCTGCCGAAAAGACAGGGATTGGCCTGACTCTCCTTCCTGTCCTCTACCAGCATGGCGGTTGCGACCGGCGTCCGCTTGCACCCGGACAAGTCCGTTTCGGCAACGACCCCGATCGCTTCGCAATGTTGTTTGAGTTGGCAGCGGGGACAATGAGTCGCTTGCCTGAAGATGCGGTTCTCGGCGTCGCGCCGCATTCGCTTCGAGCGGTTGATGAGGACGGCCTGACAGCTGCGATCGCGCTCGCCGGCGACAGGCCGCTGCATATGCATCTTGCCGAACAGGTTGCCGAAGTCGAGGAGGTCATTGCTGCACGTGGCACGCGACCGGTAGAGTGGCTTCTTCGCAATGCTCCTGTCTCTGAGAACTGGTGCCTGATTCACTGCACGCAGATGCTGCCTGAGGAGACGGCTGCGCTTGCAAAGACCGGTGCGGTTGCAGGGCTTTGTCCCATCACTGAATCAAGCCTGGGTGACGGCATCTTCGATGGTGTCCGCTACACGGAAAATGATGGGAAATTCGGGATCGGATCGGACTCCAATATTCGCATCTCACTCTCGGAAGAATTGCGCACGCTGGAATATTCGCAGCGCCTCCGGGACAAGTGCAGAGCCTCGATTGCGACGCCGGAAAAATCGACAGGGCGTGTCCTGTTTGAGAAAGTCGCCTTGGGTGGTGCACAGGCAATCGGGCGCAAGGCAGGTGCTCTCGCAACAGGTGGTTTCGCGGACCTTGTCGCGCTGGATGAAAAGGCCATCGACCTGGAGGGCCGTGAGGGCGATGAAATCCTGGATGCTTACATCTTCGCAGGTGATGACAGGATGATCACCGATGTCTGGTCCGCCGGCAGGCATGTTGTTCGTGAGGGAAAACATGTAAAAGGCGACGCAATCCGTGCAGCTTACCGCAAGACAGTGGCTGCGTTGCGGATGAGACTGTAAGGAACTGACGTGACGCTGACAGATACGAATTCCTGGACCGGCATCCGCGAAGTCCTCCTGCGGCGCATACACGACAGGTTTTGGCAGCCGGGAGAACAGATCCCGCATGAAGCCGATCTCGCGGAGGAATTCGGCTGTGCACGCACGACGGTCAACCGCGCGCTCAGGGATCTTGCCGAAAGCGGTCTTGTCGTGCGCAAACGGCGTGCCGGAACCCGTGTTGCCGTCAACCCGCCGCAGCGGGCAACGCTGACAATACCGATCATTCGGGAAGAGGTGGAATCGCTCGGCGGATCCTACAGGCACTCAGTGCTTCAGCGTGATCTGAGGCCTTTGCCTCCAATGCTGCACGGGGCATTCCAGGTGTCGCTCGGCGACGACGTTCTCTTTCTGAAGACGCTGCATTTTTCGAACGAACGCCCTTACGCCTTCGAGGAGCGGTACATCAATCTGGATTCCGCGCCCGCGGCACGCGATCTGTCTTTCAACGATGTCAGCGCGAACGAGTGGCTGGTGCACAACGCGCCCTACAGTCACGGCGACTTGTCATTCTTTGCCGTCAACGCCGATGAGACACTGTCGGCAAAGCTGGACGCGGCTGTTGGCACCGCGCTCTTTGCCATGGAACGCATCACCTGGACGGGTGAGCAACCGATCACGCATGTGCGGATGATTTTCGCACCCGGCTACCGGATGCGAACCGAAATATGATGACTTTGCGGGTCGCGTCAGAATTGCGTTTGGGTCATGACGTGCCACCGACGGATCTGATACCGGCGATCATTTCCGGGGAATCCCAAATCCTTTCGCCGATGGCGCCCAGAGCAACATCACCATTTGCATCGATGATGTAGGTTACCGGCAGGCCGCGCAGAGACCACTTGGACGGCATCTCCTTGTCACTATCCATCAGGATGGACATGCCCTCATGCTCGATCTCATCAAGGAAAGCCTGGATCTTGTCCTGACGGTCGCCGATATTCACCGCAAGGACAGCATAATCATCGGACCCCAGTTCACGCCCCAGTCGCGCAAGCGTCGGCATTTCCTTACGGCAAGGCGGGCACCAGGTCGCCCAAAAGGAGACCACAACTGTTTTGCCGCGATAATCTTCCAGTTGATGAACGGCACCGGTGAGATCCGGAATGTTGAGTTCTGCATCAACGCTAAAGGCAGGTTCGGCGAGCCCGAGCGCCCGCAAATTGACCTCTTCGGCCAATGCCGGCGTTCCTGCAATTGCGACCGCCGCACTTCCTGCCAGAATTTCCCGCCTGCTCAACCTGATCATTTCAGCACCTGCTCCTGAATATTCACTCATCCCCCGGGCTACGCTGCTCGTGTTGCGCCCAAGCCCGCATCACAGGTAATCCCTCAGGGCAAGAACGCAACTACACGGATTCTCAATTTCAGGCGATCAGCGCTCGCAACATGCAACATGGAGCGAGACTGGCGGTATGCAGGCCGGGATCAAGACCACAAAGGCGGCTTATGCGGTTGACGCGGAGAGATAATCCTCCAGCGTTTTGGCAGCTCCCAAGTTTTGCAGCTTGTTCGCAGCGGTTCCAAACTCGCCGAGAAATGCCGGGTTGGTGCATAATGGGCCAAACAGTTCCGGCAGCTCGTCGACCTTGCCTTCCGAATAGACGGTGTGCGCCCATTCTCTGAGAATGTCAGCGTTTTCGTCTTCCAGACGGATCTCTTGCCCCGCCTCGTTGCGTCCAAGGCAATAGAGGCACCACAAGGCTGTTTCCAGGACAAGGCCCCTGATTGGCAGACCGCGGTCAATGCGATCCTGTATGGTCGGCAGAATGAACTTCGGCTGACGGTTCGATCCATCGAGACACAGACGCGGGATCGTGTCTCCGACCGCAGCGTTCGAGAACCTGTCCATGACCGTTGCCAGATAATTCGTGAAGCTGACCCCTGGTATTTCCGGGACCGTCGGGACTATTTCTTCCGTTTCTAGTTTGGCAAGGTAGGCGCGAATGAGAGGATCGGCCATGGCATCATGCACGAAGTGGTGTCCGAGCAGAGCGCCAGGATAGGCGATGGCTGCGTGACCGCCGTTCAGGATCCGCAACTTCATCAATTCATAGGGTGCGACATCCGTCACAAATTCCACGCCGACCTTTTCCAGGGCCGGGCGGCCAGCCGGAAACTTGTCTTCCAGAACCCACTGCCTGAACGGCTCGCAGACAACGGGTGCGGAGTCCTCTACGTCGAAGGTTTCGCGGATGAGCGTGCGTTCACGATCGCCCGTCGCCGGAGTGATGCAATCCACCATCCCGCTTGGAAAGGTCACGTTGCCCTCGATCCAGCCGGCGTCCTCGGCTGACATTGCGCGGGCGTATCCGACAGTTGCCTGTTTGGCAATGTGCCCGTTTTCAGGAAGGTTGTCGCAGGACATGACCGTAAACGGCATCAGTCCAGCCGCACGCCTTCGGATCAGCGCAGCAACAAGGACACCGAAGACCGTCGAAGGCGCATCCGGATTTTCAAGGTCAGCCAGGATCTCGGGATGCGAAACGTCGAAGCCGCCGGTATTCGGATCGACAAAATAGCCGCCCTCCGTAATGGTCAGCGAAACGATCCGGATCTCGGACTGGCAAAGCCGGTCGATCAGTGCAGCCGGATCAACTTCAACGAAATCGATCATCGAGGCACACACCTGCGCGCTCAAACCATCCGGATCCAGCTCAACGATCGTTGTCAGCCAATCCTGTTTTTGAAGCCGTTCGCGCATGGCCTCATCGTAGGGCATGAGACCCGCGCCGACGATCGCCCAGTCATGGCTTTCACCCAGTTCGAACAATTTGTTCAGATAGACGGCCTGGTGGGCGCGATGAAAATTGCCGACACCGATATGAACGATGCCGACTGACAGGGCAGACCTGTCAAAAGCCGGCGCAGCAATCGTGTCCGGAAGCGAAGCGAGCACAGTCATGTCAAGCTTTCTTGTCATTGGTCAACTCATCCAGTTGCCACCGTCGACGTTATAGGTTTGAGCCACGATGTAGTCGGCATCGTCGGATGCCAGAAAAACGGCCATTCCAGTCAGGTCCTCGGCGGTCCCCATGCGTCCGAAGGGCACGGAACGGCCGACAGCCGCCTTTTTCTCACCCGGCGCAAGACCTTCGTATTTCGCAAAGAGTGCATCGACACCGTCCCAGTGCTCGCCATCGACAACTCCCGGTGCGATGGCGTTGACGTTGATACCGTGCTGGATAAGGTTCAGGCCCGCAGATTGCGTAAGGCTGATGACCGCCGCCTTCGTGGCGCAATAGACACCAACAAGGGATTCCCCCCGACGGCCCGCCTGGCTTGCCATGTTGATGATCTTGCCGCCGTTACCGGCTTTGATCATCGAATTTGCGGCGGCCTGGATCATGAAGAGCGTGCCTGCAACATTGATATCGAACAGCCGCTGATAGCTTTCGCGCGTGATTTCGACGATCGGAGCAAGATCGAACAAGGCTGCATTGTTTATGAGAATGTCGAGCCTGCCGGCCTTTGCCTCAGTGGCGGCAACGGCGGCATCGATCGACTCCTGATCGGTCACGTCGACATGCACTGCATAGGCTTTCGGGCCGATTTCCGTAGCACAGGCTTGTGCTCTGGCCAGATCGATATCCGCAATGGCCACTGTTGCGCCCTCTTGGACATAACGCTTGGCAAAAGACTTGCCAATGCCGCGCGCTGCGCCCGTTATCAGTGCTGATTTGCCTTCAAGCCGCATCACGCCATTCTCAGTCCCTGATTATCGAACCGGTGGATCTTTTCAGCATCCGGCGTGAGGTGAACCGTGTCCCCGTGGCGGAAAGCGATCTCGCCGGTGGAGCGCACGGTGACCGGATCCTCGAGACCTTCGACGTCGACATAGAGGAAGGTGTCCGAACCGAGATGTTCCGATACCCCGACCTTGCCGATCCACTTGCCCTCGGTATGGGAAACCGAGATGTGCTCGGGACGGACGCCGATTGTCGCCGCATCATATTCGGCGGAAAAGGATCCCATCATGAAGTTCATTTTCGGAGAGCCGATGAAGCCAGCCACGAAGCGGTTGCGAGGCGTGTGATAAAGCTCCAGAGGAGAGCCGACCTGTTCGATCACGCCGGCCTGAAGCACAACGATCTTGTCCGCCATTGTCATGGCCTCGACCTGGTCGTGGGTCACGTAGATCATTGTGGTTTCGAGCGTTTGGTGCAGCTCGGAGATCTCGAGGCGCATGTTGACGCGCAGCGCCGCATCCAGGTTGGAGAGCGGTTCATCGAACAGAAAGGCAGCCGGCTCACGAACGATGGCCCGGCCAATCGCGACGCGCTGGCGCTGGCCGCCGGAGAGCTGTCCGGGGCGCCGGTCAAGATAATCAGTCAGGTTGAGCACCTTGGCCGCTGCATCGACTTTCTTGTCCTGCTCCTCCTTCTCAAGTCCCGCCATCCGAAGCGGAAACGCGATGTTCTTGCGAACCGACATATGCGGATAAAGTGCGTAGGACTGGAACACCATGGCGAGGCCGCGCTTCGCCGGGGGAACCTCTGTGGCATCCCGTCCGTCGATCTTGATTTCGCCGGAAGAAACATCTTCCAGGCCTGCAATCAGGCGCAGGAGTGTGGACTTGCCGCAGCCGGAGGGGCCGACGAAGACAACGAACTCGCCGTCGTTTATCTGCAGGTCCAGGGGTGGGATGACCTGGACATCGCCGAAGCTTTTGGTGATCTGGTTAAGCGTGATCTGGCCCATGTCGGGAACTCCTATTTAACCGCGCCAAACGTGAGGCCGCGTACAAGTTGTTTCTGGCTGAACCAACCGAGGATCAGAATGGGTGCAATCGCCATGGTCGAGGCTGCGCTCAGCTTGGCGTAGAACAGGCCTTCCGGGCTGGAATAACTGGCAATGAACGCGGTAAGCGGTGCTGCTTTCGCAGCGGTCAGGTTCAGTGTCCAGAAGGCTTCGTTCCACGCCAGAATGATGTTGAGGAGCAGGGTTGAAGCGATCCCGGGAATTGCCATCGGTGTGAGGATGTAGAGGATTTCCTCCTTGAGGGTCGCGCCATCCATGCGGGCGGCCTCCAGAATCTCCCCGGGGATTTCCTTAAAGTAGGTGTAGAGCATCCACACGATGATCGGCAAGTTGATCAGCATGAGGACAATCGTCAGACCGATACGCGTGTCCAGAAGTCCCAGTTCGATGAACAGCAGATAGATCGGATAGAGCACGCCGACGGCCGGAAGCATCTTGGTCGACAGCATCCAAAGAAGGATGTCCTTGGTGCGTTTTGAAGGCACGAAGGCCATCGACCAGGCGGCCGGGATCGCGATCAGCAGACCGATCACCGTGGAGCCGCCGGCGATGATCACCGAGTTCCACAAGAAGCGCATATAGTCGGAGCGCTCCTGAACAACAGCGTAGTTCTCCAGCGTCCAGTCAAAGAACAGGAACAACGGCGGATCATTGATTGCCTGGGCTTCGGTCTTGAAGCTGGTCAATATGGTCCAGAGAATCGGGAAGAAGATCAAAAAGCCGATTGCCCAGGCCACTATGGTGTTGATCGTCTTGCGTCGGGTGGTGACAGCACGAGCCATTTCGTTCCCTCCTCACGCGTCCAGGTTTTTGCCGACGATGCGCATCAGGAAGATGGCAACAATATTGGCAAGTATGATGGCGTAGACACCGCCTGCCGATCCAAGACCGACATTCTGGCTTTCAAGAACACGCTGGTAGATCAGGTAGGTCAGCGTGCGGGTGCCGAAGGCGCCGCTGGTGGTCACGAAGATTTCCGCGAAGATTGCCAGCAGGAAGATCGTCTGGATCAGGACGACGATCGTGATCGCCCGCGAAAGGTGCGGCAGGATGATGTAGGCAAAGCGCGAAAGCGGTGGCGCCCCGTCCATTTCGGCTGCTTCGAGCTGTTCGCTGTCGAGCGACTGGATCGCGGTCAGCAGGATCAGCGTTGCGAATGGCAGCCACTGCCAGGAGACGATCAGAATAATCGAAAACAGCGACAGGTCGCTCAACCATTCGATCGGCTGCGCGCCAAAGGCTTTCCAAAGGTGCGCGAACAGGCCGTTCACCGGGTCCATGAACATGTTCTTCCAAACAAGCGCGGACACTGTCGGCATTACAAAGAACGGCGCGATTACGAGGATGCGCACAACGCCCTGGCCCCACATCGGCTGATCCAGCAGGATCGACAGGAGAACGCCAAAGACAATTGTTATGAACAATACGCCGCCAACGATGATCAGCGTTGTCTGGACGCTTGGCCAGAAGGCACTGGAGGAGACAAAGCGGACATAGTTTTCGAAGCCGACCCATCCAAGATCACCACCGCGCAGCGGCAGATATCTCTTGAACGAAAAGACGAGGGTCATCGTGAGCGGGATGAGCATCCAGCCGAGCAGCAGAATGACTGCGGGAGCCATCATGAAGCGGGCTGCGGAACGGGAGTGCTGGGTTGCCATGGACACACCTTCTCTGTTTACGGCAGCGGAACTGACGCAGCGAACGGGACGATGGGGTGCAGGTTAACAAAAAGGGAGGGCGGATTGCGTTCCGCCCTCCCAGTTGGGGAGGAAAGACTTAGTAGCCGGCGGCTTCCATTTCCTCGGCGGTGTTCGCCTGGGCTTTCGCCAATGCTTCGTCGACGGTCTGCTGACCGGCAACCATTGCAGAGAATTCCTGTCCGGCGGCAGTACCGATGCCTGCCCACTCAGGAATGGCGACATACTGGATGCCGACATAGGGGACGGGTTGGACCGTCGGGCTGTCAGGATTGGCCGCATTGATGCTCTCAAGGGTCATCGCAGAAAACGGCACTTTCTTGTATTCCGGATTCTCATAGAGCGATGTCCGTGCGCCCGGAGGTACGTTGGCCCAGCCTTCTTTCGATGCGACAAGCTCGATGTATTCCTTGGATGTCGCCCACTCGATGAACTGCTTCGCGGCCGCTTCCTTTTGGGTGCCGGCCGGAATGGCAAGAGCCCATGCCCAGAGCCAGTTGGCGCGTTTGTCGACGCCTTCCTTGTTCGGCGCCAGAGCGAAACCGACGCTGTCAGCAACGGTGGAGTCGTTCGGGTTGGTCACGAAGGATGCAGCCACGGTCGCGTCGATCCACATGCCGCACTTGCCTTGCTGGAACAGCGCAAGGTTCTCGTTGAAGCCGTTGGTCGAGGCTCCCGGAGGGCCGTAGTTGTTCAGCAGGTCGTTGTAGAAGGTAACAGCTGCCTTCCATTCCGGCGTGTCGAGCTGTGGCTTCCAGTTTTCATCGAACCAGCGTGCGCCGAAGGAGTTGGCAACGGTGGTGATGAACGCCATGTTCTCACCCCAGCCAGCCTTGCCGCGCAGGCAAACGCCGTAGATCTCGTTGTCCTTGTCGGTCATCGCCTTGGCGGCGGCCTCGACATCGCTCCAGGTCGGAGCATCGGGCATCGTCAGGCCGGCTTTTTCCATCAGGTCCGTGCGATACATGATCATCGAGGATTCGCCATAGAACGGAGCGGCATAGAGTGTGCCGTCATGGCTGAGACCAGCGCGCATTGCCGGCAGAATGTCATCCGCGTCGTAGCTCGCCGGCAGATCAGCCAGAGAGACCAGCCATTCGTTGGCTGCCCAGATAGGCGTTTCGTACATGCCGATGGTCATGATGTCGAACTGACCGCCTTTGGCGGCGACGTCCTGGGTCACGCGCTGACGCAGCACGTTTTCTTCCAAGGTAACCCACTCAACTTCGTGACCGGTTTTCTTGGTGAAATCGTCCGTCAGACCCTGCATGCGGATCATGTCGCCATTGTTCACGGTCGCGATCGTGATCGTGTCCGCGAAGGCGCTTGTAGCTGTAATCAAGGTAAGTGCAGTCGCCGCACGTAATGCGTTCTTCAAATACATCCTATGTCCTCCCTGGCTTGGATGTTGACCTGAGCCTGAGGCATAAATTATCTGGCGTCAAGAAAAAATTTGCGCGCGTAAAATTTTAGGCAGACGCACGTAGTATAAGTCTTGCTGCGAAAAGGGTTTCCTGCCGATTGTTGAATGTGCCGCCAGCTTCGATCAGATCCATCAATGTGCTGAACGCATTGTTTGCGACCGAGTCATAATCGTGCGCGGCAGTGGTTAGCGACGGGCAGGTGAACCTTGAAAACGGGTGGTCGTCATGCGAGGCGACGCGCAAGGCGCAGCCTTCGCCGCGACCTACTCTGAGCCCCTTCTCGTAGCATGCAGAGAGCAGACCGATCGCCAGTCGGTCGTTGCTGCAAAGGATCGTGTCAGAAGGAAACCCGTGGACATCGAGGATGCGCATTGCGCCCTCGTGCCCGATCTCTTCGAACGCCCAGCCTTCGCCATCAACCTTGACGACCTGGGGTTCAAGCCCGAGCCGCTCCATCACCTCGATGTAAGCAATGCGACGCTTGTTGGCGTTCGGGTTCGCGGGTGTTTTCATTTCGAAAAAACAGGGCGGTTCGCCAGAGCGCGTCAGGTACTCCACGGTCTGCGAAACAAAGCTGAAATTGTCGGAGCCGACAAAGGCCTCGCCGATGCCTTCCAGATTACTGTCGAACAGAACCGTTGGTACGTCCTTGCAGAATTTTTCGATCGATCCGCGGTCTGATGCGCGACCCAAGGGCGCAAGTAGAACCCCGGCCGGCTTGAGGGAGCGCAAACTGTTCAGGATATCGTTTTCCAGGGATTGCTGGCCGTGGGCGCTGAACAATATCGGCCAATAGCCGGCATCAAGGCAGCGATGCTCAATGTTTCGGGCGATCTCGGCAAAGAATGGATCGGAAAGGTAAGGCACCACCACCCCGACATTCTTGGTCAAGCGCCTGTTCTGGTTGATCGCAAAGATATTCGGCCGGAAATCATAGCGCTCCAATGCCTGCTCGATGCGGTCCCGTGTCGTTTGGCGCACACTTTCGGGGTCGTTGAAATATTTCGAGACGGTAGGTCTGGAAATGCCGCTGACCGTGGCGAATTCTTCCATGTTTTTGATTTTTCTATCGCTCATGCATTCGCCTTGACACTCTTGTGTGCATTCTAAGCCGTGCCGCCTAACCCGGCCGGTGAAGGCGAGGGTAAAACTTTGCGCGTGTAAACTTAAATATTAACAATAGAAACTTTGTTTCAGATTGGTCAAGAAACATCCGCGTCATAAGTCAAGGCGGTTCCTTGAAAGCCAATCAAAACGACTGTCCCGCGTGTGAGGGACAATAGGTTTGGGATACGGCAGTTGACCTTGCCGTGACGGTATAAGCCTCTGTGACAAAAGACCTTTTCGAGCGGTTCAATCCGTGCCGCGCCAACCGGGTTGGGTTTCGTGTGCAGGTCGCACTACCGTCTCAGCCGAACCAGCGTTTAAACCAGCGACGGAAGCCGCTGGTGGCGGCAGTTGCGTGTTTTTCCGCGTGAGCGCGCGCTTGCTCCGCGTTTTCGCCGACATCATCGATGAATCCATCGATGTTTTCGACAACAGGATCGATACGTCTGCGTTTGAAAGCCCGAACGACGCGCAAGATCAGATAGGCGATGACTGCCAGGGTCAAAAAGAAGATGATGTTGAACCAGGGTATCAGGAACGCGTTCGGCCCTGAGACTTGCTGAATGCTGATGATGTTCGGAAAGATCGTGAAGAGCTGGATCCGCCAGCCATAGTGTGTGACCGCAACCCAGACCTCACCATCCTTCTTCGCAAGGTCCTGCGCCTGCGCCGTGACGTTTGAGCTGTTGAACTTCAGGTAGGGTGGCCAGCTCCATTCAGTGTCCTCATTGCGGTAGACCCGCGGTTCCCCGTTCGGCCATACGGCGTTTATGAACCGGACATCGCGTGTCCAGTTCGGGTTCGTGCCAGCATCCGGGGCAGCCCAGAAAAGCGACGAGGACCCGATATCCATACGTTTGACATCCGTTCCCACGATCCGCACAACGTCGCGGCCCGGAAGCGTGTAGTGGGCAAACAGAACGACAACCAGAACCAACGGGATGCCGACGATCCATTTTATGTACTTCATCAGTCGTCGTCGTCCTCGTCGTCATCATCATCATCGTCGTCGTCATCCCTCGGAATGGCACCCCAGGGACCCTGATTTCGCCCGAAGCCGTAATCGGAGTGGTCGTGTTCGTCGCTCATCCCGGGCTCAGGACCGAACAACTCGGTGCGCGTGCCGACTTTATCGACGACATACTCTTCGGCCAGGAACTGGGCACAATAGGTTTTCTTCGCTTCGCTCCAGCTCTGGTATTGCGCGTAAAACGCATCCTTGTGGCAGATGAAAAGCTGGCGGAAGTCGAGCGGTGTCAGCTGCGACAGCAACATGTTCACCAGTTGCTTGTCCCGGTGGTTGCCAGACCGCAGCAAATAGAAAAAGGCCGGGTTTTCATGCGTGATGCGGGGAGTTTTCGTTCCCTTGGAGATCTGCCGAACGACCCTTTCCAGTGCGTGATACTCATCCGGAAGCTGGCGATGATACTTGCGCTTCAGCGAGCGCAGGTCCCGCCGGGAGACATTTGAAAGGTCTTCACCGCTGTTGGCGGCCGTGTCGACGACAATGAAGTCGAGCTTTTGTCTCAAAATACTCTCAGCACGTTCAGAGCCGGCGCGCGTGATCGGTTCGACGAGTTTGTTTCTGGAAAGGAACGATGCAACTTCGCGCCGGTCCTGGAGTGTCATGACGTGTTTGACGGGCAGATTGTCCACGATGTCTTGCTGCTTTTCAGAGATGCAGGCTGTTCTCTTTACATCCTGGAAAATGTACAGACCGCCGTAGTGGCGTGTGTAAAAATTGCCTTGCTCGAAACTCTGGGGCCGAAGCGCGATCGGTGTGCGAATGATGTCGCCTGTGTGCTTGGACAATTCGACCATTTCAGCGATCAGAACATCATCCCACCAGCCGTCCGGCTCGTTCATGAACCGGTCGATTTTCTCGGTCAGCTCACCTCCGGCTTCGACATGGCCACCAACCGTATCCGCCTCGACGTCGATCGTGCGGATGTCGAACAGGTCCGCCGGTGACGCAATCGAGAAAACGGTATTGACCAGTTCCCCGACGACGGCGTCGCGAATAGACAAGGCAAAGAGCTGCTCTTCATTGTCGTCAATGAACCGACGAAGGATCGACCGCGATGTTGAAAAGTGCGCGTTAAGAAGCGGTGCGCTTTTCTGAGCGACATTCAACAAGATGAACTGTCGATTGCAACCGTTGGGATTGAGATAGAGCGGATCGCCGAGTTCGTCTCCGATCTCCGGAGAAAACCCTGAGATATCAATGTGGAATTCCTGAAGGCTGGTCCGCCGTCCCGTCAGGTGCTCAAGCGCCCGATTGTAGCGGTTCACCAGGGAAGGCGACGACACTTCCATCAGGTTGCCGTACATCAGCCCGTTTTTCACCAGCCTCATCATGAGCGGGAAAGATCCATGTAACGGCGCTTGGCCTCTTCCATCCTCTGCATCTCCCGCACCGCGTTTTCGATCGCGACTTCATCGGACTTGTCAGCATAGCGGAATTCGCTGTCTGCATAGCGGTTGATTTCCTGGATGACCATTTCGATGGAAATCGGCTGGGCAAGTTCTGCGATCATGGACTTCTTGGTTTCATAGTCCTTAAGCAGGAACAGATCGGGGTCTTCCATCCATTCGTCCGGCAGTTCAAAGTCCATGGCACGAACCTTGACGGCATCAGTGATGTTCTTGATGGCGCGCCCGGTAAAGCGTTCGTCAGCCTCCTGGATCGCTTTCAGATAAGCGCCGAGCTTGGCAATAGTATCCAGCTCTCCGATGGAATTACTGATCCTGTCGAAGACACTCACCAAGGCATCTTCCTTTGGGCGCGAATGGCTTTCGTAAGATGCGGCAACGGCTTTCTGGATGACCTGGGCCTCGAACAATTCGTGTTCGCCAACCGGGATCGAATGGTTCTTGCCCATCAGGAGATAGAGGATGTCGATGTAGTCTTCCCGCGTCTGGGGGCCGTCGACAAGAAAGCGTGCACCGGCGCGCTGACGCAGGGCGTCATCGACGTTTTCGGGATAGTTCGAGAACATGCCGAATGTGCAATTGCCGCGAACCACCGTGTTTGCACCGGCAAAGCTTTCCATCAGGACAGCGGTGATTTCGAGCTGTCCGGCCGACGACTGCCGGTCGCCGCGCTTGCCTGCCAGCTGGTCGATGTCGTCGATGGTCCCAAAGCCGATGACATTCGGGTCGGTCACCGTCTTGATGAACGCCTTGGCATTTTGGGCAGACTTGCCCTGATAACTGTCAATGCTGTCGGTCGACAGGTTCTGATAGCGGAAAGCGTAGCCGGCATTGGTGCAGTAATCGTTGATCAAGCCCGCCATCATCTGGATCAGCGTTGTCTTGCCGGTCCCCGGTTTTCCGTCTCCCATGAAGGTGAAGATGAAGCCGCCAAGTTCTGCGAACGGGTTCAGTTTGCGCTCGAAATCATAAGCCATGAGCATCTTGGCGAGCTTCATGGCCTGATATTTGGCAATGTGATTGCCGACCACTTCCTCCGGTTTCTTGAAGGCCATCGTCAGAGACGTTGAGCGGGCTCTGGCGGCTGGCGTGAAGCCGGTGATTTCGAAATTGTCCGCTTCAACCCTGTATCTGGCTTCGGAAAACGATTGAAGCAGTGCCGAACCTTCGGCGCGGAGCGTCACCTTCTCCATCAGCTGTTCGCAAAACGAGGCAATCAGCGAGACAAGTTGGGCATCGGTCTGGATCGGCGCTGCAGAGATCTCCTGGTCCAGTTCCCAAAGCGTGCCGTGGAGCGCCAGCTGGTCATTGTCCAAAAGGATTTCTTCAACGTCACCACATTGTATTTCAGCGTCTGCGGTGTCGGCGGCAAGTCCGGAGATCAGAAAGTCGGTCATGTTCGCAAACACATGCAGCGAAATGAGCGCGGAAGCTGAAAGGAGCTGCTGGAACCTGTCTGCACGCGAGGCATCGAGCGTGCCCGCAAGGTTGGCGCGCTTGAGATCGGCAAGACCTGTCTGCTCGGCAAACTGATCGGACATCACCTGCGCAACGGACAGCGCGCGGCGCAATGCCTGCAAGACGCCCGCCTGCAGGGGGGTCGTGAGTGCGTCGTCGTCACTCTCGAAAATTCTGGCTGAAAGCTGGACACCTTCCGGTCGGGCTGTCGAGCGTGTCACAAGACCGGGTGTTGTCGAGCGGAAACGTCTTCTTGTCCCAAGCCCGGGCGAGCGTTCCTGAACGACGTCCGGCTCGCGTTTCGCAGCAATGCGGGGTGTATGATCAAACCCGGTAAGCAGGGCTTCCGCGGCAGCGTACTTTTCGCGGATCTTGTCTTCCTTGAGTTCCATTAAATCGTTGGAAACGGTCACGGCGGAAACCTATTTGTAGCTGAGAATTTTGCCGGCAGGGCTTACGGCATATTTGCGAATGTTGGAAAAACCCGGCGGGTTGAGTTCTTCCAGAACCTGATAGGGACGTTGTGGCAAGATGAGCGAGCGCTGCCGGTGCGTGTGACCGGCCGCATCCTGTCCGCCTTCTCCGGCGGCGGCAAAAGGATCCAGATCGTAGACCTGCCGTTCGACAGACGAAAAGAAACCGGTCGATTCCTGCTGCGTGCCCGTGGAAAGCAGCGTTTCCGTCGTCCAGGCAAGCGCCCAGTCTTCACCGGGTTTCTGGCCTGCCTGCGAAAGCACGTCCCGCAGCGGTCCTGATTGCTGGGTGAAGGTGTGACTGTACATCGGACCCACGTAAAAGCGGCGCAGACGCTTCGGGTGAAGATCGTCGAAGTCGTGATCGAAACCGCGCGCGATCGTCAGCAGTTTCAGCCCGGCCGATGACTGCGAAACGAGATGACCCTGCACGCGCGGCCAGCGCCGTTCGTCCTTTGCCAGAGGCCGTCGGCCGCTGTCCTCAAGGTCCAAGACGTAAATCAACGGAATGTTCTGCTGGCTGTCGTAAACGGCCCAGTGAATGCGGTACTTGCGCCTTTTCTCGCTGACATTTCCGGTCCAGGCGAGGCGGGGATCATTGCGCGCCCAAAACAGGGTTCCCTGCGTCAACTGCTCGTAGTACTGGCGTTCTGACGCAGCGAACTGGAGGTTCACCGGCGTGGATTGCTCGCGCAGGATATGGTTCACCATCGCGATTTTCAGATCCCGCATGACGGGAAGCGATCTCAGGTGGTTTTCCGCCTGCATGGCATCATTCGCCATCTCCAGAAGTTCCTGGTAGATCGGAAAGCCGCTGTCCTGCCGGTCAATGCTCAGAAGGTTCGGCAGCTTGTCCGAAACACGTCCGGCAAGCAGGTACTTGTAGGACAACGCAGTGAATGTCCCGGAGAGCGCTTCCAGATATTGCTTCAGGATCGGGATTTCGGACAGCAGTGCCGTGTTCTCCGACACGACACTGTCTGCGACACCTTGAAGATGAGAGATGATGCGCTCGAACTTGGCAAAGTAGCGCCGCGTCTCATGTGCTTCTTCAAGGACTCTGTGATCGAGTGTCAGATCCAACGTTCAGCCCTCAGGCTCCGTAGGCGTTCTTGTCGTGCTTGTCGACGATCTGCTGGAAGCGGCGTGCGAAACGTTCGTCGGACTTTGCCTTTTCTTCCAGAACCTTGCGGGCAAAGACCATATGATCTTCGTGCGCTTCCATCATGTCAGCCATACTTTGATTTGTGGCTGAACCGATGGCTGCCATGGCAGACTGCGCTTCCTTGTCGGTGGCGACGCCGATCTCGTTGATCTTGTGCGCGACGTCTTGCTGTTGCGCCGTCTTCAGTGACTTGACCAGGGCATCGTAAAGGACAACGCGTTGTTTTGTGTCCGTCTGCAGCTTGTTGATCAGCACCATCTGAGTGGCGGCCTGGTTCTGCAGACTGTCGACCCAGGTCTTGCCTTTTTCGATGTAACGCTCCAGCGTCTGGCTTTCGGCGAGTTTGACCTGTTCTTCCTGAGCGAGCCTGTTGTACTCGGAGTTCAACTCGGCAAGCTCGGATTCCAGTTTGGTGCGGGCCGCAGCATCCGTCTCGACGGAGATCTTGTTTTCCAGTGCAATGATCTTCGGATCCATCGCCAGGAGATCTTTCTTGATGGTTTCAAGCCCGGCGACGGCCTGCTCGCGCTGGTTGAGTGTTTCGCTCAAATTGCCCTCAACGCGCTTGCTGTGCTCGTTCAGCGTATTCAGCTGATCCTGCAGCAACTGACCGATGACATTCGATTTGGAAATCAGGTCCTGAAGCTTGTCGTCGATACTCGCCGTGCGCATGCGCTCCTGGCGAATGCTGTCCGACCTGGCCTTTGAAAAAATTCCAATGAAGCTTTCCCAGCCGGTCTTAGAGCGCATGGCATCGAAGTCTTTGGAAAAATTCGACGTTACGTCATCAAGGCCCATGATGAGTTCGGCAATATTCGCGCCCATGAGTTCGGTATGCGAGTGCACATCGTCCAGCGTGGCATTTTCAATATCAATGGAAATATCCTGGCCGGAGTCGAGCTTGGATCGTGCAGTTTCGATCTTGGAGGTCAGCTCGCTGATCTTCTGCTGTGCTGCCGCGACTTCCTGTTTGGATTTTTCAATTTGAGCGCTGAAATCCGCCATGTGCCCCTTCCCGAATATTGAACAATAAGATGGATTGTATGTAGCGATTGTTTGTAGAAATACAATTACAAAGCAAGGCCTAAAGACAAGCACACGCGGAAGCTATTATTTACCAAAACCAATTTCTTTCAGAAAAAACACCTGCTTTCTGGGCAGAGTTGATCTGAACTCCGGATTGTAAAAATTGTCAAGGCATGCGCCCCGGAAGGCAGGAGGCTGCCAATATGGGGTATTGACCCCATACCCGCGTAAGGTCGCATCCTTCATCTTTCCCGCGTCGAACGATCGTCATCTGCCCTCAGGCAGAATTTTGTTCGAGAAAGGAAGGTGAAACCCGAAACTTATTTCGGAAAATGCACCTGAAAAGCGTGTTGATCGTGCGGTCTTTACCGGCGATTCAAAGCGATTTGCAGTGAAGTGAGGCACGTTATGTGCCGGTATCGCCAATTTCCGTGATGTTCATGGGCTGGGGGGCGGTGCGTCCGTCAATTCGTTTGTTCCAACAAAAAAGCGGACCGGTCTGTCTTAGTCGCGTCAGACCCGTATCCGCTCGAGGATTCCAGCCATGACACTCAGTAAGCATCTCCCCAAGGCCGTCCTGATCAGCTCGGCCTCAATCGTGACCCTGGCCTTCGTTGCGCTGGCAACGCAGACCGTCGATTTCAAAGAGCTTTTTGCCGAGAAAGGCACGCAGGCACCACCGCAGGCAGCTCAAAACACTGTGCTCGATTCCGCACGTCTTCGAACGGAAGCCGACAGTGAACTGAACGATGCAGTGACGCAGGTTCCGACGCCGTCACCGACCGTCGTTCCGGCTTTGACACCCGCCGAGGTTCGGCCCATTACACCGTCGAACAAGCGCATGGGGCTTTCCCAGACCAACTCTGCTCAATCCGCGGGGCGCCTTCTGGAAGGGTTCGCTCCTTCTCAGGAAGCTCTCGTTCAGCATCGCTTGGCACCTTCGGATCCCTCCCGACCCGTTGTGCTGAATACAGATCGGGAACGGTTTGCGTCCGCGCAACCAACTCCGCTGAAACAGGTTGCGAGCGACCCGGTTTCGACCTTTTCCATCGACGTCGACACGGCTTCCTA
The DNA here is from genome assembly GCF_040530035.1 of Roseibium sp. HPY-6. NCBI lineage: Bacteria > Pseudomonadati > Pseudomonadota > Alphaproteobacteria > Hyphomicrobiales > Stappiaceae > Roseibium > Roseibium sp. HPY-6. The sequence goes on along the minus strand of NZ_JBEWCD010000001.1, from coordinate 1,948,271 downwards.
TTCCTTTGTCAGAGCCAATCTCAATGGCGGGTATTTGCCGAAACAGGATGCAGTTCGCGTCGAAGAAATGATCAATTATTTCAAGTACGATTACAGTCTGCCTGACGATCGGGACGTGCCGTTTCGCACAAGTGTTTCTGTTGTCGATACACCCTGGAATGCGGATACAAAACTGATGCAGATCGGCATCCAGGGATACAAGGTTCCGCTCGCTGATCTTCCGCCGCAAAACCTCGTATTCCTGATAGATACGTCCGGGTCCATGGCGGACGCCAACAAGCTGCCGCTGTTGCAGCAGTCCTTCCGGCTCTTGCTAGCGTCCCTGCGGGATCAGGACGAGGTCGCGATCGTGACCTATGCAGGAAGTGCGGGCGTGCTGCTTGAACCGACAAAAGCCTCCGAGAAGTCGCACATCCTTCAAAAAATCGATGCGCTGACCTCGAGCGGTTCAACGGCTGGTCATGCAGGTCTCAAGGGCGCTTATGCGCTTGCGGAGAAGATGACCGGAGAAGGTGAGCAGACACGCGTTATTCTAGCCACCGACGGAGATTTCAATGTCGGTCTTTCGGATACGGAGAGCCTGAAACGCTATATCTCCGAGCAGCGGGAAAAGGGGACCGCGCTGTCGGTTCTCGGGTTCGGGCGCGGGAACTACAACGACGCGCTCATGCAAACGCTTGCGCAGAACGGGCAGGGTGTCGCTGCCTATATCGATACCTTGTCGGAAGCCCGGAAAGTGCTTGTGGACCAGGTGGTCAGTTCAATTTCGATGATCGCCCAGGACGTGAAGATCCAGGTCGAATTCAATCCGGCAACCGTCGCCGAATATCGGCTCATCGGCTACGAGACCCGTGCTCTCAACACCGAGGACTTCAGAAACGACAAGGTTGACGCCGGTGATATCGGGGCCGGGCATACGGTGACAGCGCTTTATGAAGTCACGCCGGTTGGATCGCCAGCCCGAAAATTCTCCGATCTTCGATATGGAAACGAAGTGCCGTCAGTAAAACCGATCGGTCAATCACCAGCTGAAGAACTTGCCTTCGTGAAGTTGCGTTACAAGGTTCCCGGCGCTGAAAAGAGCAAGCTGGTTACAACGCCGGTGAGCGCTGATACGCATGACATTCCGCAAGCTGAAACGCTTTTTGCCGCCTCTGTTGCCGGATTTGGGCAATTGCTGAAAGGAAGCGACTATCTGGAGAGCTGGACCTTCGGCGATGTCGCCCAGCTCGCACAAGCCAATCGTGGTGAAGACCCTTTCGGTTACCGGTCCGAATTCCTGAACCTCGTCAGGCTCGCCGAAGTGTCACAGAGGTGATCATCCATTGAAAGAATGGCGCCGGCAAGTCATTCGGCTTGCCCGCGCTCTTTCATGCATTTTGGGCGTCATTCATCCCTCAGCCAATCCAGCGTGACCTGCGTTCCATCCTCGTCATTCAGATCCAGCCTGTTGGACAGGATCAGCGACAAAGCTCCAATGTCGTTGGTTTTCCATAGGTAAAGGGTGTGTCGTGTCGGTTCGAACCTTGCACAGGTGGAGGTGCCGACATCAGCTATGTAACGCGGCGGACTGTCTCGTCGAATGTCGAAAGCCTTTGCGCCGCTCGCATCATCCGGATTGTTCAGACAGACAGTCACAAGACGGGCACTCACCGTGTCGGAGAAGTCCGGTTCCGGAGCTGCCGCTTCAGAGGGCGCTGGCAAGGTAGCTGAAAAACCTGAACCGGACAGGCCGTTGCTCGGGCTCAAAGCTTCGGCATCCGGGGCGAAACGCGCTGAAAGCTCGCCAGTCCTTTCGAGTTCCATAGTCCGCTGCCTTCTGTTTTTGGGTGTCAGAACCTGTACGTCCGAGCTGTCCGGTGAGATCCTGTTCAACGGTTGGCGAGCGAGCCCAAAACTTGTGCCTGAGTTCGTTTGCGTTGTCTTTCCACTGCTCGAACGCGCGGTAAGCTGCGCAGGTGCATTGGGCGCTGGCCCGGCAAGCGCTTCTTCCTTCAGTGCGTCGGCTGCCACCTCAGGACTTATCACCGGTGCCGCTTCATCAAGCGCGTCGGACAAAGCCCTTTGTTCTGACCGGGATGCCTTTGGAATGTCACCCATCTGAAACCTGATAAGATCATTGTCGCCGCTTTCCAGGAAGGTCGGTTTACGGAGCTCTTCACCCAACGCCAGATGTGTTGAAATCAGGACGGCAAGGCTCGCTGCCAGGATAACCTGGCAGAAAAGAACGGTCTTTCGGGATCCTTGATTGCACATCGGACGGTGTGTTGCTTCTCGTATCTGGTCATTGAATGCCGCCGGCGGCAGCATAGACTAGTTCATGGGTGCAAGATAACGGGTATTTACCCACCCGGAAATCTGGGCCCACCTGACCTGACACCAGTTCCCCTCACATATGTCAAACAGTTCGACAGAGCAGGTGCCAGGCGCCAGTGAGCCGACAACATGATGCCGTGTTCCCGGTCCGGCACGCAGGTTCAATGTGTCGTCCAACGGCACATCCACGCACATTCCGGGGCCGGCCGGCGTCACATCCGATGCCATGGTGCGCTCGGAAGCTGGTGTGCTCTGGCAGACGCCATCAATATTCTGGCCGCGGGCACAGAGCGGTTTCACTGACATGGAAAGAAGTTCCCAGCGATCGTCGGGCAGCGGAATAACAACTCCGCGGAAATGCTCGCCATGCAGAACATCATCCAGATAGCCTGTCAGTATGATGTTCACGAGATAACCTCCGCTGTCCTTGCGGATATTCAACTGCATTCCGCCGTTGCCTTCATCCCGTTCCGGGTGACCTTTCAGAAATGGCAGCACCACGTCGATCAAATCGTCTGCGACGGCGGTGCCGGGGGCAACGCGCACCTCGCGAAAGCCTTCGCCAGATGCCGGCTGCGCGTTTGATGAGAGCGGAAAAGCCATAAACAAAGCGGCAAGGGCGAGGCCTTTGGTCATCTGACGGATCGCTTGTTTCGCGCACAGCATGGTTCTTGTCCCGTATCAGGCTGTTTTATGAATGATCCCGCGTTCTGGCTTTTCGTGCCATGGGGTTGATGCCCCAGTTAGAGTTCCTTTGACGGATCGATCAAACCCTCCTTCAAGGCGCGTGCTATCAGCTGCGGGACAGAGTGCACTTTCAGCTTCTGCATCAGGCTGGTCCGGTGTTTGTCGACGGTTTTGATGCTTATGCCGAAACCTTCGGCGATTTCCTTGTTGGACTTGCCTGAAAGGATCATGTTCAGCGTTTGACGCTCCCGGTCGGTTAGGACCGGCGGTGTCGGCGTTTCTTCCAGGATCTTCAGAAAATACTCCGATACGTGCCGTTGGCCGCGCAGGATTCCCGGCAGTTTTTCGTAGAATTCCGTGTTGTCCGAGGCTTTCGAAAAAAGCCCGTCGACACCCGTTTCCACCAGATCGGAAACCAGGCCAACGGCGGAAATGCCCGTGAGCACGACAACACGGGTCTCCTTGGACCAACGCCTTGCCTCCACCAGGACTTCGACACCACCTGCCATCGGCATGGAGACGTCCAGCAAGAGAAGGTGGGGTCTATGCTTTCGCACCGCTGCAATGGCGCTGAGACCATCGCCGGCTTCAGCGACGACGCGAATGCCCTCCGGTTCAATCAGTCCCGGCTTTTCGAGTGCATCTTTCAGGCCCGCCCGAACAATTGCATGATCATCCGCGATTATTGCGTTGTATTTTTGGTCGTTCACGGCCCAGTATCCTTTTGACGATAGGAATAACCTGACATGCCTTTCGGGAAATGACCAGTTCGCTTCGCCTTGTTTTGTCTCTGCTTTTCTGGCTCCTCGCGCTCAGCCTCAGCCGTGCGGAAACCGTCCGTCTTGAGCCCGGAAAAGGCGTTGCGGATCTAAGAGGCCAACTGACATTTTTCAGCGATCCGTCGAAGTCTCTCGGCGATATTTTGAGGCTTTATCGCGCGGGCGAGTTCAGTCCGGATCTTGAAACAACGATGCTGGAGTGGAACTACGCACCGGAAGCATGGGCGGCGGTCGAGATTTTCAATGACACAATCGATGACGGACGCGGTGCCGACCCGTTGATCCTGGTGGTCGACCTTCCGCTCGTCAGCGAAGTGGATGCCTATCTGATTCGCGAAAGTGGATTTACGGAGGCTTTGATCGACTATTCGATCTTCGAGCCGTTCATTCCCGACGACCACTCTGTGACGCGCCTTAGAACCCCGGTTTTTGAAATCGCGCCCCGGGAGAAGGTGACCCTTCTGGTGAATTTCAAGTTCGGACCCTTTCAGTCCTTTCGCATGGGACTTGAAACACCCTCCGAACTGGAAGCCTCGGCCTTTGTTTCCGGGATCACGCACACGGCTTTCTACGCCTTCTGCATTTCCAGTCTCGTGTTCTTTTTCGGATTTCATCTGGCGATGAAGAACTGGATCGGCATGCTTTACGCCGTGCAGTTTACTGTCGGGCTTGCCCTGATCGCCTATATTGATGGTCTGTGGTTCCGCTTCTTCTATCCTGAAACGCCTGACATCCAATCCGCCGTCGGCTTTTTCCTGCTCTATGCGCTTTCCGGGACCGGATTTCTGATCGCCGGGCGATCGGTCAGGGATGAAAGCGGCGAAACAAGACTGTCCGTTGGTCTGTCTCTCCTCAGCCTCCTGTCGCTGGCCGGTTTTGTGATCTCGCTCATCTCGCCAGGACCCTATGCGGCCCTTTTCAGCTACGTGCTTCTTGTTCTGATGTTTGTTGCCATGTTTGTCGCAAGCGGTATCTGGCGCCGCAAACACGGTGAGATACACCTGACGGGCATGCTGATCGCCGTCATCGGCATTCTGCTCGGTGCCGGTCTTGTCGCACTTCTCGTCGCTGGAAGCCGGGCAGAGATCATCCCGGTATCGACGGCAGTCAAGGGTGTCTTTTCTGTCTTGCTGATCGCGACGATGACGGGCCTGACGGCGCATATCATCAACCTCCGCCGACAGCATTCAAAAGCCGTACAGGCAGAATTGTCCGCTCTGGAAGCAGAGGCAAGGCGCAGCCAGGAACTGCTCGTCGCCGAACGTAACTACACCCGGGCCCGCGAGCTGGCGAGCTTGCGGCAGAGGCAACTGGCCACCGCATCTCACGATCTCAAGCAGCCGATCATGTCGCTACGCATGAATGTCGACAGTCTGGCGACGGATCTGGAGCCGGAAGTGCGGTCGCGGCTGAAAGAAGCCTTCGACTATATCGAGGCGCTTTCGAACGACTATCTCCGGCAAACGACACCTGATGAAACGGACCATGCTCAGACGGACGATCAGAATGTGAGCGCAGAGGCGGATGACCTCCAGGTTGACGGAGATCAGGACACTGAAACAGAGATTTATGAAATCGCGCTGGTTCTCGACACTGTCCATGAAATGTTCAGGGAGGAGGCGGTTTCGAAAGGCATCGAGCTTCGGCGCGTCGCGTCACGCAAACGCGTCTCGGTGCCGCCGCTTATCATCATGCGGATCGTGAGCAATCTCGTTTCAAATGCGGTGAAATACACCGAGGCCGGGAAGGTGGTGTTCGGTGTCAGATCACAGGACGGCCAGTTGAACCTGTGCGTTTATGACACCGGCAAAGGCATGGATGAAAATGAGATCGCAGAATTTGCGCAAGCCTACAAGAAGGGGAAAACATCCGAGGGGCACGGTCTTGGCCTGTCCGTTTGTTATGAACTCGCCCGCGAGAACGGCATGGAGCTTTCCTGCCGCTCACGAAAGGGGCAAGGCACTGAATTTGTCCTGACAGTGCCTTTGGCAGAGTGCCGCAAAGTCGCCTGATGGTGACTTGTTCTTAAACGGAAGCAGGCCGCGCTTGATGACTGATCGCGGCCCGGTGATGGCTACACCGTTCCTCCGAGGGATCCTTCGAGTTGCGCGAGTTCCTGTCCTCCAGCCATGAGTTCCTGGAGTTCTTCGGCCTTGATGTGTCCGCGTTCGGCTGTTCCAAGTGTCTTGCCGCGGTTGAGGACGGTGAAGCGGTCTCCGACGGCCATGGCGTGGCGGACGTTGTGGGTGATGAAGACGACGCCGATGCCCTTCTTGCGGACCTTGTCGATGGTGGCCAGCACATTCGAGGTCTGGCGGACCCCGAGGGCGGAAGTGGGCTCGTCGAGAATGAGAACCTTGGCGCCGAAGTAGACCGCCCTTGAGATGGCGACGGTCTGGCGCTCGCCGCCCGACAGGGTGCCGACGGCCTGGTCGGGCGAGCGCAAGTGAATGCCCATCCTGGCCATCTCGCTCATGGTGACCTCGTTGGCGGTGGCAAAGTCGAAGAACTTGAACGGGCCGAAGCGCTTTTCCGGCTCACGCCCCATCCAGAAGTTCCGGGTGACCGACATCAGCGGGATCATGGCCAGGTCCTGGTAGACCGTGGCAATGCCGGCGGTCATGGCATCGCGCGGGCTCTCGAAGTTGGTCTCCCTGCCTTCGATCAGGATCTTGCCCCTGGTCGGCTTGTGCACGCCGGACATGGTCTTGATGAAGGTGGACTTGCCCGCGCCGTTGTCGCCCAGAAGGCAGTGGCACTCGCCCGCCCTGACGGAGACCGAAACCCCGTTCAGCGCGATCACCGGACCGAAATGCTTCTCGATATCGACGAGTTCTATGAGGGCATCAGACATCTTAACGCTCCCCCGTGATCATGCGGCGGATATAGGTGTTGAGGATCACGGCCAGCAGCAGGATCACCCCGAGGAACACGCGGAAGAGCGAGCTTTCCACACCGGCAAAGAACAGGCCCTGCTGGACCACGCCGAAGATAAGCGCGCCCAGGGCGGCACCGATGACCGAGCCGTAGCCGCCGGTCAGCAACGCCCCGCCGATGACCACGGAGATGATCGCCTCGAACTCCTTCAGGAGACCGCGGTCGGCGGCCGCTGAACCGAACTCCATCACCTGGCAGGTGGCGAAGATGGTGGCGCAGAAGGCGGTGAACATGAACATGGAGATCTTGACCCGGTTCACCGGCACGCCGACATAGCGGGCCGCCTGGGCATCGCCGCCGGAGGCGAAGATCCAGTTGCCGAACTTGGTGCGGGTCAGAAGGAAATGGCCGAAGACGATCAGGATGACGGCCCAGATCATCAGCATGGGAATGCCCTCGACCACCGGCTGGCCGGCCTTGGGCCCGGCGACGAAAGTGCCGACAACGCCAAGATCGGCAAGCCAGACAAACAGCCAGTTGAAGACCTTGCCGCCGAAGAGCCAGGCGATCGGATCGCCCTCGGCCGCATCCTTGACGCCGCCGATGATGGTCTTGCGGGTGGTGGCGATGGCAATGAAGATCGTCAGGCCGCGCAGGATATAGAGGAAGGCCAGGGTGACGATGAAGGAGGGCAGGCCGGTCTTGACCACCAGGTAGCCGTTGAGGGCGCCGATGGCGAGCGCCATGGCGAAGGCGACCAGAATGGCAAACCAGGTGGGAAAGCCCCATTGCACGCTCATGAGGGCGATGATGATGCCGGAAAAGCCGATCATGGAGCCGACCGACAGGTCGAACTCGCCGGCGATCATCAACAGGCAGGCGCCGACGGCGATGATGGCGAACTGGGCCGATACCGTGCCCCAGTTGACGATGCCCTCGGCGGCAAACATGCCGCTGCCGCTGGCAATGGAGATAAAGAAGATGAAAACGAGGATGGTGCCGCAGATCGCGCCCAGTTCGGGGCGGATCAGGGCCTTGCGCATGGCGGACATCTCGCGGACGCGTTCGTCCTTCTCAGGTGCCCCGGGCTCAGGTGTCTCTGGCTCAGATGCCTCGGGTGCGGCGGTCTCTTGGGACTCAGCCATAGGTCTCCTCCTGCGTGCCGGTCGGGCCGGCCGCTCCTGTGCGGCCCTGCCGCTCAAACGCTCTGGTGTTCCTGGTGAGATCAGCCGGACGGTCAGGTCCGCTCAGGTGGTCTCGTGACCCTGGAAGGGGCCTAAAGGGAGAGGCGGCCATGCGCCTCTCCAGGGGCCGCCCGGGGGCGGCCGCAAGACGCTCTCAGCGATACTCGCCGGCGTGTTCTTCAACCTTGGACAGGGCGTCCTTGGTGATGAAGCCGGGACCGGAGTTGATGTTGTTGCCCGGAAGAACGCCAAAACGCTGGTAGTTGGCCAGAACGATCACAGGCAGATAGGCCTGCAGGAAAGGCTGCTGGTCAATGCCCCACTGGATGGTGCCGTCCTTGATGCCCTTGACGATCTCCGTGCCCAGGTCAAACGTGCCGAAGTAAATGTCGCCGGCCTTGCCGATCTCCTGAAGCGCACCAATGGTCGGGTCCGCCGAAGTCGGGCCAAGCGTCAGAATGGCTTCCACATCCGGATTGGCGGACAGATACGCCTTGACCTTGTTCTTGATCTCGGCCGGATCCTGGCCGCTGTCGATCATGCTGTCGCCCAGCTCGACACCCAGACCATCGGCAAAGCCGCGGCAGCGCTCACCGACAACCGGGTTGGAGACAACGTGGTTCACACACAGGAACGAGCCGACACCATCGCGCTTGGCGCGCTGACCGGCCGCAAGACCGGCATCGTATTCGGGCTGGCCGATATACATCAGAGCACCAACGTCAGCGGCCTGCTCGGGCGTGCCGGAATTGATGATGATCACCGGAATGCCCTTGGCAACCGCGTTCTGGATCGGACCGGACAGAACGTCCGGATCGGCCAGCGTCGTGATGATCCCGTCCGGATTGGAGGCTGCCGTCTGCTCGATGATGCGCGCCATGTCCGCAATGTCGCCTGTCGGAGGATTGCGGTACTCAACCTCGGCACCCACCTGCTCACCGGCAAGCGCCAGACCGTTCTTGATCGTGTTCCACCAGCTGTCGCTGTCCGGCGCATGGCTCACAAGAACAAAACGCTCTCCATCAGCCAATGCAGGCCCAGACAAACCCGTAAACGCAATGGCAGCAGCCGCCATCGCAAACAACGTCTTCTTCATTCGTTCCTCCCAATTTCCAGGCACGTCCTTGCGTTTCCTTCAAAAAGAAAAAGTGCCTTACGTCAAAGAACCACACTCTCATTAATTTTGCAACCGGTTGCAAAAAAATTGACGGGGTGAAGCTTTTGTGTAGTTTCATTGAAACGGAAGACTGAAACAGGCAGGCAAGGGATTTGGCGGTTACACTGAAGGAAGTTGCGGAATTGGCAGGCGTTTCCCGCTCGGCGGTTTCGCGGACCTTTACGGACGGTGCCAGTGTCTCCACGCGAACCCGGGAGAAAGTCGAAAAGGCGGCAAAGGCACTCGGATACAGACCGTCTCTGATTGCCAGGAGCCTTGCGACAAACCGGACCAAGCTGATCGGACTTGTTGCCAACAATTTCCAGAACCCGGCCTTTCTGGATGTCTTCGACCTGTTCACAAGTGAACTGCAGAAGCGCGAACTGCGTCCGCTCCTCGTCAATCTTTCGGGCGAAACGTCACCGAAGAAAATCGTTGAGCTGCTGCGTCAATACAGCGTCGACGGCGTCATTGTTGCTACGTCCACGCTGCCCACGAGTTTTGCGACCGCTTTTCAGACTGCCGGTATTCCGGTGATCCATACATTCGGAAAATTCCAGGCTAACGCCAATGTGCATGTCGTCGGGATCGACAATGAATTCTGTGGTGCCATGGCAGCGCGAACGTTCTCGGACCGCTCCTACAAGACCGTCGCTTTGCTCGGCGGTCCCGAAACGGCAACGTCTACGCAGGACCGGTCCTCCGGTTTCCGGCGAGCTGCAAAGGAATTGGGACTACGTGTCGCGAAGGTGTGTTTTGCGGAGAATTATACTTACCAGGCCGGGCGTGATGCGATGCGTGATGTGCTGGAAGATGACGCTGTCGAGGCGGTTTTCTGCGGCGACGACCTGATCTGCATGGGCGCGATGGACGCAGCACGCGATGCCGGAAAATCAATCCCGGAAGATATCGGTTTTCTTGGCTTCAACGATATCGGGATGGCAAGCTGGGATGCTTATGCACTGACGACAATCCGCCAGCCTATACGCGACATCATAATGAGTTCCGTGGAACTGGTTGTCGGCATGGTGGAAAATCCGGGCCGAAGCCCGGAAATTCGTCTCTTTCCCTGTTCTGTCATAGAACGCGGTTCGTTGCGGCCCGTCATTTAGATCCGGTGGATTAACACGCAAAAGCCATAGTGAGCCGGATCAGAGCCCGACCCACGCGCCGCGTGACTTGGCAGAGCGTGCTGCGGCCTCGATCGCCCGCATGGACCACAGACCGTCCATTGCCGTTGGGAAGTCCCGTGCAAGCGGATCGGCGGCAATGCCGTCGCGTTCCGCTTTCAGAACATCAGCCAGATCATGATAGATATTGGCAAAGGCAACCGGCATGCCTTCCGCGTGGCCGATCGGAATTCTGGACGCGCGCACCGCCTGAGGCGAAAGCGCCGAGTCACCGCGTTCAAGAACCTGCGTCCTGCCGTTGAGCGGTGTCCAGTGCAGTTGCTCGGGATGCTGCTGCTGCCAGGAAAGCCCGCCCTTTTCACCAAAAACCTGCAACGTCAGGCCATGCATGCGGCCGACGGCGATGGCGCTTGTCCAAAGCCTGCAAAGTGCGCCGTCCGACAGCCGGATGTTGATCATGGCGTCATCTTCAAGCTGGCGGTCTCCAACCATGGATGCGAAATCGGCGGATAGTTCAGCTGGTGTTTGTCCCGAAACAAAGCAGGCCATGTGGAAGGCATGGATGCCTGCATCGGCAAAGACGGCGGACGTTCCTGCCTGATCGGGGTCATACCGCCAGCGGATCCGCGGATTGTCGGCTTCCTCGGCATCGGCATGGAACCCATGCGCGAATTCTGCCTTGATCAGGCGGACTTTTCCGAGCTCTCCACCGGCGACCATGGCCCGCATCTGACGCACGAGCGGATATCCGCTATAGCCATAATTGACCGCACAAATCCTGCCTGTTTCTTCAGCGAGCTCAACGATATGCTCGGCTTCTTCGGCAGTCATCGTCAGCGGTTTTTCGCACAGCACATGAAAGCCTGCTTCCAGGAAGGCGCGGGAAATCTCGTAGTGCGTGGCGTTCGGTGTGGCGACCGTCACAAGGTCCAGCCGATCTTCGCGCGCACGCTCTCCCTCTAACATTTCCTGCCAGTTTCCATAGGCGCGGTCCTCGGCAACGCCAAGCCGCATTGCGTAATCCTTGCCCTTGGCCGGATCGATATCGAGCGCCCCGGCTGTCAGATGGAAATGCCCGTCCAGTGACGCGCTGATGCGATGTGCCGGCCCGATTTGCGATCCTTCGCCGCCGCCGATCATGCCCCATTTAAGTTTGGTCATGCCGCAACCTCAAAACCGATAGAGTGCAGAAAAGTGCGGTTTTCGCGGGCGTCGTCCAGCGGCGACTGCGCCTTTTCAGGGTCGCAGTCCTGCTCCACCGTGCACCAGCCGGTGAAGCCGGAGCTTTCCAGCTTGGCTTTGACGGCGGGAAAGTCGACAGATCCCTTGCCGAGATTGCAGAAAATACCATCGCCGCACGCGTCGTAGAAATCGGCGCGGTTCGCGACGGTCCGGCTGCGTACCTCCGGATCTATATCCTTGAAATGCATATAGGAAATCCGGTCCATGTGACGATCCATGAAAGCGACCGGGTCGAAATCCGCATAGTGGCTGTGACCTGTGTCCAGGCAGATCTTAAGGAGGCTGTCGTCGATTTCCTCAAGCAGGCGTTCGACCTCGTCCTCAAAATCCATGAAGCCGCCGGCATGCGGATGGATTGCAGTTATCAGGCCGTATTCTTCCGTCCCCATCTTGGCGATGTCCTGGATTTTGTCCCGGTATGCGGACCATTCGGACGCCGACATCTGCTCTGCCTCGCCTGGGCGGCCGGCAGTCGGCGCGCGGCGCGGTGAGATGGAATCGATCAGAACGAGGTGCCTGGCACCGTGCGCTTTCAGTGCTTCACAGGTACGCACCGAACCATCTTTGACATCGTCCCATTTTGCCGGGTCGTGGAAGGGGCGGAACACAACGCCGCCGATCAGTTCCAGATCCCGCTCGGCGAGCGCGTCACCCAGCTCTGAAGGGTCTTCGGGCATGAAGCCGACGGGGCCGAGCTCAATGCCGCGATAGCCGGCGTCCCGGCATTGATCGAGGACCGATTGCCAGGAGGGATTACGCGGATCATCCGCGAATTCAACACCCCAGGAACAGGGTGCATTTCCGATCTTGATTGTCATTTGATTCATCCAAAAATGACGGGCAGGGAGCGCTTTCGCCTAGACCTCGTCGAGATTGATCCAGCTCTTGGATTCGTGCGATTGCCAGGCCGCCTCGATGACCTGGTTTACATAAAGGCCGTCCTCGAAGGAGGGCCAGATGTTCTGTCCTGTCTCGATTGCCGTCAGGAAATCCTTGGCCTCGATGATGATCTGGTCCTGATATCCGGTGCCGTGACCCGCGCCAAGGCAGAAATTCACATAGTCGGGATGATGCGGCCCGGTCAGAATTTTCCGGAAACCTTCCCGTGACGGGTTCTGGCCCCCTTCGTAAAGCCAGAGAGCGTTCTGATCTTCCTGGTCGAAACGGATCGCTCCGTTGGTTCCAAAGATCTCGTAGGCATAGCCCATCTTACGGCCCCACGCCGTGCGGCTGATATAGAGCGCGCCCAGAGCACCGGAGGTGAACCGGCACATGAGTTGCGCCTGATCGTCATTGGTAACCGGAACCATACCGTTGTCGGAGGGGCGTTCTTTCACCACAGTGTCGATTTCCGCAAGTACGCGCTCAATCGGACCGGCCAGGGCCTGTGTTCCATTGATGATATGGGGCGCCAGATCTCCCATGTTGCCGTTGGAGCGGCCCTGTGCGCGCCAGGTTCCGGGGAGGTTGGGATCTGCAAAAAAATCCTCGGTATGTTCGCCGCGCAGATAGGTGATCTCACCGATTTCGCCTGCTTCGATGATTTCGCGCGCGAGCTGCGAGGCGGGTGTGCGGATATAGTTGAAGCCGACCATGTTGATGCAGCCGGAGACGTTCGCGGCTGCCGTCATGTCCCGGCTTTGTCTCAGATCCTGTCCGAGCGGCTTTTCGCAGAAGACCGGCTTTCCCAATTCGAATGCCGCGGTCGCGATTTCAAGGTGGGTGCTTTGCGGCGACGCGATCACGATCGCTTCGACTTTGGGATCGTGGACCAGCTCTCGCCAATCAGCTGTCGAGCGTTTGAACCCAAGCTCGCTCGCCTTTCGGGCTGCACCTTCTGCAGTCGTGGTGCAAACCATTTCCAGAACCGGACGCAACGTGGTGTCGAACACCGCCCCGACGGAATGCATAGCAACAGCATGGGCTTTCCCCATATAGCCGCCACCGATTATGCCGATGCCAATCACGCGCGTTTCCATCTATTTTTGATCCATTTTTGCAACCGCTTGCAAAACAGCTAAACACCCATTAGCTTTCACAGTCAAGGGTCCCTGGGACCGCACAAGAAAATTCCATTCCGGGAGGTGTTGAGGCCTATGGTCCAGAAGACGGTACGCCTGACAATGGCGCAGGCGCTTGTGCGCTATCTGGCTGCGCAATTTGTTGAAATCGACGGTCAACGCGTGCGGTTCTGCGCTGGCGGGTTCGGTATTTTCGGGCACGGAAACGTGACCTGCCTGGGAGAAGCCCTCTTTGAACACAAGGATGAGCTGCCGCTTTGGCGCGGCCAGAACGAACAGTCGATGGCAATGGCCGCTGTCGGCTATGCCAAGCAGCAACTGCGCCAACGCTTCATGTTTGCAACCTCTTCGGCGGGGCCGGGCACGACCAACCTGTTGACGTCAGCCGGGATTGCGCACACCAACCGATTGCCGCTTTTGATGCTTGCCGGGGATGCTTTCGTGACGCGCCTGCCAGACCCGGTCCTGCAGCAGGTCGAGCATCCGGGCAATCCGAGCCTTTCGGTCAACGATGCCTTCAAGAGCGTAACGCGGTACTGGGATCGCATCACGCATCCGGCGCAATTGCTTCAGTCACTTCCCGCAACCATCAACACGCTGATCGACCCGGCCGATTGCGGGCCGGTTTTCCTCGGACTGCCGCAGGATGTGCAGGGCTGGGCCTATGACTATCCTGAAAAATTCTTCGAACCGAAAACGCACTATCTCAGGCGGCAGATGCCGGACGTTCGGGAACTGGAGCAGGCGGCGCAAATTCTCAAGACAGCGGAACGCCCGCTGATCATCGCCGGGGGCGGGATCCAGTATTCGCTGGCAACAGCGGAAATGCGCGACTTTGCGCACACGCACCGGATCCCGGTGGTCGAGACCATCGCAGGACGGGCCAATCTCGTTTTCTCCGATGAGCTGAATTGCGGGCCGCTTGGGGTGACGGGATCAAACTCGGCCAACAACCTTGCACAAGAGGCCGATGTCATTCTGGCTGTTGGAACGCGGCTGCAGGACTTTACGACAGGTTCCTGGACGGCTTTCGCTGCTGATGCGCAGATCGTCACGGTAAATGTCGGACGCCACGATGCGGCAAAGCACATGTCTACCCCGGTTGTCGGTGATGCCAAGCTGACGCTGCCGGTTCTTTCAGAGGCGTTGGGCTCATTCAGAGCAGCAGGCGGTTGGCTGGAGCGCGCCGCGAAAGAGCGGGCGGACTGGTCGGCCTATCTCGACGAAAACACCTCGCCGACGGGCGAGGACGGCAGTAATCGGCCAATGTCCTATGCCCAGGTGATCGGCGCGATCAACGAGGTCTGCGACGCGGAAGACCGTGTGGTCGCAGCGGCAGGTGGATTGCCGGCAGAAGTCACCGCGAACTGGCGCACGAAATCGATCGGCAGCGTTGACGTTGAGTTCGGCTTTTCCTGCATGGGCTATGAAATTTCCGGCGGATGGGGCGCGCGTCTCGGTCATATGGAAAAACATCCGGACAAGGAAACCATCATTTTTGTCGGTGACGGGTCCTACATGCTTCTCAATTCAGACATCTATTCCTCGGTGCTATCCGGAGCGAAGATGATCGTCGTCGTTTGTGATAACGGCGGGTTTGCGGTCATCAACAAGTTGCAGAACAATACGGGGAACGAGTCGTACAACAACCTGATTTCCGACTGTAAATTAGCCGTCGAACCTTTTTCCGTCGACTTCGAGGCACATGCCCGGTCAATGGGAGCGAATGCCGAAACGATTCATTCCATTGAAGAGTTGAAAGAGGCTTTCCAGCGGGCAAAACAGTCCGAGCGAACCTATGTCATCTCGATGAAAGTGGATGCGTTCGAGGGCTGGACGCAGGAAGGGCACACCTGGTGGGAAGTTGGAACGCCGGAGGTTTCGAACAGCGAGCGCGTGCGCAAAGCGCATGAAGACTGGGAAGCCGGTCGCGCTCCGCAGAGAAAAGGCGTCTGACTTTGCCTGCCTACCTGACCCCAAAGTCGAAATTTCTGGTGCTCGGCCGAGCCGGGATGGATTTTTATGCAGATCCTCCCGGAGCCGAGGCGGAACATGCCACAAGGTTCACCACCGCCCTCGGCGGATCGTCCGGCAATATCGCGGCCGGACTTGCGCGGCACGGCCTTTCGGTCAGTCTTTTGACCTGTGTCTCCGATGACTCCGTTGGCCGTTTCGTGCTGAATCAGCTCAAGGCATATGGCGTCGCAACAGACCATGTTCGGGTGCTCAGCGGGGAATCGCGGACATCGCTCGCGGTTACGGAAACCCGGATCGAGAACACCCAGAACACGCTTTACCGGAACAACGCGTCTGATCTCCTGATGAGCGAAGAACAGGTGCTCGCCGTTCCCTATGTTGATTTTGAAGCCTTGATCGTGACGGGAACCGCCCTGGCGGCCAACCCTTCAAGGGAAGCAACATTTAGGGCGATGGAACACGCGCGCCGCGTTGGTGCCCTTGTTGTGATCGACCTTGACTACAGACCCTATTCCTGGCCGAGCGCACATGAAGCAGCCGAGGTTTACCGGGCGGCCATCGAAAGTTCCGATTTTGTCGTCGGCAATGATGACGAGTTCGCGGTCGTTGCCAATGGTGCGCACGAAGACGGGCGAAACCTGGCCGCTTCGCTTGGGACTTCCGAGAAAACAATAATCTACAAACTCGGCGAACGCGGCTCGGTCGTATTCTCGGGTGACGAACCGTTCGAGACCGGCATTTTCAAGGTCGAGGCCATAAAGCCCATGGGCGCGGGCGATGCGTTCATGGCGTCGCTCATGGCGTCAATCGCCGCGGAATTCTCGTTAAAAGAGGCCGTCCTAAGAGGCTCGGCCGCTGCCGCGATGGTGGTTTCGAAGTTCGGGTGCGCGCCCGCAATGCCGACGCCATCTGAGCTCGACGCTTTTCTTTCCAATCACTCAGCCCCCCAGTCCTGAGGAGACACACAAGATGCATTTTCCTCCCTATGACAATGCGAACAAGGCGATCATCGATGTCGAGGACAGCAGGGTTCCGCTGAACTACTTCAATATCGTCAAGCTGACCCGTGGCCAGGCGTTTGAATACGCGGTGCCGGGTTATGAAACCGCTATTGTTCCAGCAACCGGAACCGTCGATGTCGACGTTGAAGGCGTTGCCTTCTCGGCTCTTGGCAACCGGGGCGAAGATGTCTGGGACGGCGAGCCGGAAGGGGTCTATGTTCCCAGCGGTGCAAAAGCGCAGCTCGTCTGCGTGAGCGACACAGCTGAAGTCTTCATCGCCGGTGCAAAATACGACAAGGTGCTGGAGCCCTTTGACGTGCGGACGGCCGATATCGATCTTGTCCAGTACGGGTCGGACGACACCAAGACGCACCGCAAGATCAAGCATATCCTCGGAACCAAGTATCACGACAAGGTCGGTCGCCTGCTTGTCTCCGAGCTCTTCACGGTCGGGCAGGGTGGATGGTCGGGCTTTCCGCCCCACAAACACGACACGGATCGGATCCCGGAAGAGAGCCGGCACGACGAGACCTATAATTTCCGCTTCCGCCCGAAAAAGGGCTTCGGTATGCAGCTCGTTCAGCGCGAGGACGGGGAGGTGGGCGATGCCTACCACATTGTCGACGGTTCGACGATCGTGCTCGACAAAGGATACCACCCCTGCGTCGTCGCGCCGGGCTACGAGATGTATTATTTCACAATTCTCGGCGGTCTGTCGCAGCGTTCGCTGGTGCAGTTCTTCCAACCTGATCACGCCTGGCAGATCGAGACCATTCCCGGCATCAAGGACATGATCGCGAAGTTCAAATGACCGCTGCGACGCTCGCTGAGGTCCTCGAACCTGCGCTCAGCGGAAACTATGCGCTGGCCGGGCTTGTGGTGCTCGGATGGGAAGACGCCGTCGCGTTTGTGGAGGCTGCCGAAGAAGCCGGGTGTCCGGTCATTCTTCAGGCGGGGCCCGGATGCCGGGCCCACACCCCGGTTCCGGTGATCGGCAAGATGATGCGTCATCTGGCGGATCAGGCAAGGGTGCCGGTGGTCTGCCATCTCGATCACGGCTACACGGTCGATGAGTGCCGCACCGGGATCGATCACGGCTTTACGTCGGTCATGTTTGACGGCTCCAAACTGCCGGTGTCCGAAAATATTGACCTGACCGCGGGGCTCGCCGAAGTGGCCCATGCCGCCAATGTCTCTGTCGAAGGAGAGGTCGGGTATGTCGGCTACGCCGAGGGTGCCGCCTCTGCCTTCACCGATCCGGGAGAAGCAGAGCGTTTCGACAAGGAAAGCGGGGCGGATGCGATCGCGATTTCCGTTGGAAACGTCCATTTGCAGACGGAAAAGACGGACGGTATCGACTTCGAGGCACTGTCGGCGATCGAGCGCGTTACCTCCAAGCCTCTCGTTCTGCATGGAGGCAGCGGTATTCCACCTGCCGTGCGCAAGCGTCTCGCGCAGGAGACCAGAGTGTGTAAATTCAATCTGGGCACCGAGTTGCGTCAGACTTTTGGAGCGTCCCTGCGGCAGACGCTTGAAGACAACCCGCAAGTGTTCGACAGACTTTCCATCTTGAAATCAACCATGCCGGCGATGCGTCAAAGCGTTTCGGATATTCTGAAGACGATTACGCTGGTCTAGCTGAGAAGCCAGCTTTCAATCTAGCTGCGCGGTTGCCTCGATTTCGATCAGGGCCTCGTCCTCGATCAATCCCGCAACAACGACAACGGACATGGCCGGAAAGTGCCGGCCAAAGACCCGCCGGTAAGCCTGTCCAACTTCCTTCTGACGGGCGAGGTATTCGCGCTTGTCGGTGATGAACCATGTAAGGCGGACAATGTCGGTGACCTCGCCGCCGGCCTCCCGCACGATATCCGCGATATTGGTCAGCGTCTGCTCCATCTGGCCGACAAAGTCGTGTGTCTCGAAAACCTGATCCTTGGTCCAGCCTATCTGTCCGCCGACATGCAGGGTCTGACCTTTTGTCAGCATTCCGTTCGCATATCCCTTTGCTGGTGCCCACCCCTCGGGTTGAATGTGTTTCGATGGCATGGCTTCAGACTTTCCTTGGATGTTTCAAACGCCGATATATGTTGTTGTGATGTCGTCGGTGAGATCTGCGATCTTTCCCGTCCAGACCGTTCTGCCTCGCTCGAGAATGGTCGCGGTGTCGCAGATGTCTCTCAGTTCCTTGATCGACTTGTCGATCACGAGGATCGCGAGGCCGGTCTCGGCCTTGAGCGAGCGGATGACGGCCCAGATCTCCTGGCGAATGATCGGGGCAAGGCCCTCGGTCGCCTCGTCCAGAATGAGCAGTTTCGGGTTGGTCATCAGTGCACGTCCGATGGCGAGCATCTGCTGCTCCCCGCCCGATAGCGATGATGCGTTCTGATTGCGCCGCTCCCCGAGCCTTGGGAACATGTCGACGACGCGCTCGAAGGTCCAGTCCCCCGAACGGGCAGCTGCGATCAGGTTTTCATGAACCGTCAGATTGCCGAAGCAGCGGCGGCCTTCCGGGACGAGGCCCAGTCCAAGTCTTGCAGCGCGATGGCTCGGAAGTTTGCTCAAATCACTGCCGTCAAAGGTCAGTGTGCCACCCGATTGCAGCATGCGGCAGATGCATTTGACCGTCGTGCTCTTGCCCATGCCATTGCGCCCCATGAGAGCGAGAACTTCGCCCGCACCGATGGACAGATCGACACCGAAGAGGGCCTGGCTGGCGCCATAGGAGGCGGTGATGTTCGAGGCCGTTAGAAGCGTCATGCATCTTCTCCGAGGTAAGCTTCGCGCACGGCGGCATCGGAGCGAATTTCATCGACGGTTCCGGTGGCAATCACTTCGCCATATACAAGAACGCTGATCCTGTCCGCGAGCGCAAAAACGGCGTCCATATCGTGTTCAACCAACAGGATCGGTGCCTGCTCGCGCAGTTTGTCGAGGAACTCCGTCAGGCGTTTGGACCCTTCCGATCCCATGCCGGCCATCGGTTCGTCCATGACAAAGGCCTTGGGTTCTTTTGTGAGCGCAACGGCCACTTCAAGCTGCCGGCGCTGGCCGTGGCTGAGCTCTGCAGTTCGCGACAGTGCGTGATCCTGCAGCCCGACACGGTGGAGCGCTTCTTCGGCCTTCGTCCGCAGATCCGTGTCTTTCAGAACGTCTTTCCAGAACCGCCAGGGATTTGCCGTTGCACCAAGCGCGCCGAGCACGGCGTTCTGAAGAACGGTGTCTTCCATGGCGAGCGAAGAGATCTGAAACGTGCGGCCGAGGCCACGTTGAGCACGGTCCCTGGTGGCAAAACCCGTCACGTCCTGACCCAGAAGACGGACAGAACCTGAATCCGGCCTGAGCGTTCCGCAGATCTGGCCGATCAATGTTGTCTTGCCAGCTCCGTTCGGACCGATGATGGCGTGGATTTCGCCAGCTTTCAAATCAAGCGAGATGTTCCTGCTGGCGCGCAAGGCACCGAAGCTTTTGCAGATATCGCGCGTTTCGAGAACCGGATCAGTCATGAACGGCCGCCTTTCCGGATGCAAGGCCTATCAGGCCGCCCCGGCCGAAGAGCACAATGAGCAGAAGCAGGATGCCGAGATAAATATGCCAGTAGTCGCTGAGGCCGCCGAGCCAGTGTTCGAGCGCGACAAAGGCGAGGGCTCCGACGACCGGCCCGTAGAGACGACCGACACCGCCCAGGATCAGGAAGATCATGATTTCACCGCTGGTTTGCCAGCTGAACATGGTCGGGCTGACGAAGCGGTTGAGATCGGCGAACAAAGCTCCGGCCAGTCCCGTGATGGCACCGGAAATCACAAAGGCGACGAGTTTGAGCCGGGTCGGATCAAGGCCGACCGTCTCGACGCGGACAGGCGCTTGCCGCGCGGCGTTGAGGGCGAGCCCGAAGGGAGATTTCGACAGTCTCCAGGTGAAGAGCAGGACGAGGCACAGAATGACGAAGCAAAGGCCATAGAACTGGATCGGCGCAAGCGTGTTCAGGCCTGGGAAACCGTTGCGCACGTAAATCGACAATCCGTCTTCGCCGCCATATTCGGCCCAGGAAATGGTGAAGAAGAAGAACATCTGGCCGAAGGCCAGCGTGATCATGATGAAGTAGACGCCGGTGGTCCTGAGGGAGAGGGACCCGATCACGAACGCCGCGAGTGCCGATACGACGACAGCAACAAGCCAGATAAGCGGCATTGACTTGGTGCCGTCGATCAGGAACGGCCATTCCGCCAGGGGTGTATAAGTCTGCGCGTGGTAAGCGAGAATACCCATCGCGTAGCCACCGATACCAAAGAAGACGGCATGACCGAGACTGACAAGGCCGCCAATGCCGAGGGCGATGTTAAGACCGATCGCGGCGATCGCAAAAATTACGGCGCGGGTCATCAGCGTTATGGTGAAGGGCTCGTCCGCGAACAGCGCCCAAGCCGGAACGAGAACGAAGAGCCCAAGTGTCAGGGCGTTCAGATAGGTTTCCCGGATCATGCGCGCGCTCCGAACAGGCCTGCAGGGCGCAGGATCAGGACCGCTGCCATGAGAATATAGATTGCCATGGAGGCAAGCGAGGAGCCGACGGACGTCGCCGTCGAGGGATCGAGAAAGAGTTTCAGCGCCTCGGGGAGGAAGATTCCGCCGAGCGTGTCTGTCAGCCCAACTAGGATGGCACCCACAAGCGCGCCCTTGATCGAGCCGATGCCGCCGATGACGATGACAACGAAGGCCAGAATGAGTACCGGTTCGCCCATGCCGACCTGCACAGACTGAATGGCGCCGACCAGCGCTCCGGCAAGACCCGCCAGTGCCGCACCGAGCGCGAAGACGATGGTGTAGAGCTTGGCGATATCGATGCCGAGCGCAGCAATCATTTCCCGGTCGTTTTCACCGGCCCTGATCTGGATACCGAGCCGTGTCCGGGAAATCAGCATGTAGAGACCTAGGGCCACGAGAAGACCGATGACGATCAGCGTCAGCCGGTAGAGCGGATACTCGATGCCGCCCGGCAGCGTTATGGGTCCGGAGAGGAAATCCGGCACATCGAGGAACAGGGGGAACGATCCGAAGATCCATCTGGTGCCTTCGGAGAAAATCAGGATCAGGGCGAAAGTCGCGAGCACCTGGTCAAGGTGGTCCTTGTCGTACAGTCTTCGAATGACCACGAGCTCCACCAGCGCACCGGCGGCGGCGGCGCCTGCGAGAGCGGCAACGAGGCCCAGCAGAAACGATCCGGTTGCTGCGGCAACTGCGGCCGCGCAGAAGGCGCCGATCATGTAGAGCGAGCCATGCGCCAGGTTGATGAGCCCCATGACGCCAAAGATCAGCGTCAGGCCGGCCGCCATCAAAAAGAGCATGATGCCGAATTGCAGGCCGTTCAGAACCTGCTCTATGAGCAACAGAAATGACATGAAGATTCAGCCCCATGCCGTCCCGGCTTAAAGCCGGAACGGCACCGTTGGAGAGTGCTTACATGCTGCAATCGCCGGCATAGGCGTCAGCATGATCCGTCAGTGCGGCCGCGAGGATCTTGTTGGTGAAGACGTCGCCTTCCTTGATGACCTCGCGGACATAGATGTCCTGGACCGGGTGATGGTTGGACCCGAACTTGAAGTTGCCGCGCGTGGAGTCGAAGTCGGCTTCCTTCAACGCCGCGCGGAAGGCGTCGGCGTCCTTTACATCAGCTTTTGCCATTGCAGAAAGCAGAAGGTTCGCCGTGTCGAACCCTTGAGAGGCATAGAGCGACGGCAGGCGGCCATACTCGGCCTGAAACGCTTCGACAAAGGCCTTGTTGGTCGGGTTGTCGATGTCCTTGTTCCACTGGCTGGTGTTCTTCACGCCAAGCGCAGCGTCGCCAACGGCCTGCAGGATGCCCTGGTCGAACGAGAACGCCGGACCGACAACCGGAAGGTCGATGCCGCTGTCCGCATACTGCTTCAGGAAGGAAATCCCCATACCGCCGGGCAGGAAGAAGAAGACGCTGTCCGCGCCCGAAGCGCGGATCTGGGCCAGCTCGGCTGCGTAGTCCGTCTGGCCAAGCTTGGTGTAGAGTTCACCGGCAAGATCACCATCGTAGAAGCGCTTGTAGCCGGTCAGCGCATCTTTTCCCGCCGGATAATTGGGCGCGAGAATGAAGCTGTTCTTGTAGCCTGTATCCTTGGCGTACGCGCCAGCAGCCTCATGCAGGTTGTCGTTCTGCCATGCCACGTTGAAATAGTTCGGATGGCAGCCCTTGCCGGCGAGCGCCGACGGTCCTGCGTTTGGCGAAAGATAGAATTTGCCCTGTGCGGTCACGGACGGCACGACTGCCATGGCGAGGTTCGACCAGATGATACCGGTCAAGACGTCAACCTTTTCCGATTGGACCATCTTGTCGGCGAGCTGGACGGCGATGTCCGGCTTGCGCTGGTCGTCTTCCACGATGACTTCAAGGTCTTCATTGCCGGCCTGTTTCACGGCCAGCAGGAAACCGTCACGGACGTCAATTCCAAGCCCGGCGCCGCCCCCGGACAGTGTGGTGATCATGCCGACCTTGACCGGTTCAGCCTGTACGCTTGACAGGCTCATCGCCAATGCGGCCGCTGCCGCCATTGTCAAAAACTTCATTGCTTGCTCCTGTTGATCAAAAAAGTCTGTTCCCGTTTATTGATTTTCCGGCTTCTTCAACTGTCTGCCGGTTGGGGCTTCTTGGTTGTGACATCGCTCGCGTGCCCCTTCGCGAGTGAATTCTGAAAGTTACTGGTCCTGCCGCAATCGGAATCGCTGGATCTTTCCGGTCTCCGTTTTCGGAAGGGTGTCCGTGAAGATGATAGAGCGCGGATATTTGTAAGGCGCAATAGTCGATTTCACGTGATCCTGCAGTTGCTTGCGCATTGCGTCGTCGGCGCTCGCATCCGCGGCCAGGACGACGTGGGCTTCGACGATGGCGCCTCTTTCCGTGTCCGGAACCCCGATGACTGCGCATTCCTGAACGCAGGCATGGGCAAGGAGCGCAGCCTCGACCTCGGGTCCGGCGATGTTGTAGCCGGACGAAATGATCATGTCGTCGTTGCGGGCGGCGAAATGCAGGTGACCGTCCTCGCTCATGGAAAAACTGTCGCCGGTGATGTTCCAGCCGCCGACCACATAGCCGCGCTGCCGGTCATCGGCGAGATACCGGCACCCGGTCGGTCCGCGCACCGCCAGACGGCCGACTTCTCCCGGTTCAACCTCTTTGCCGTCAGCGCCCAAGACCCTGACTTCGTAGCCGGTGACCGGTTTGCCAGTGCAGGCAGGTTTATGATCGTCAAAGCGATTGGAAACGAAAATGTGCAGCATTTCTGTTGCGCCGATGCCATCCAGCATGGGCTTGCCCGTCTTTTCCATCCAGGCGTCGTAGACCGGGGCCGGCAATGTTTCACCTGCAGAGACCGCTGCGCGGAGCGATGACAGGTCTGCACCTTCTTCCATCGCCTGAAGCATGACGCGATAAGCGGTCGGTGCGGTGAAACAGACAGTTGCCTTATATTTCTGGATGATTTCGATCATGTTGGGCGGCGTTGCGCTTTCAAGCAGTGTCGCGGCAGCACCGAACCTGAGCGGAAAGACCGCAAGACCGCCCAGGCCGAAGGTGAACGCAAGCGGCGGGGATCCGACAAAGACGTCGTCGGGCGTGACGCCCAGAACTTCTTTTGCATACCCATCGGCGATAATCAGAATATCCCGGTGGAAGTGCATGGTCGCCTTGGGCGTTCCGGTCGACCCGGACGTGAAACCAAGAAGCGCGACATCATCACGCCCGGTCGCAACTGCATCGTAAAGCACGGATTTTTCGAGCGCGAGGCGATCAAGTTCGGCATCGTGGTTGGACGTGCCGTCAAAGCCGATGACTTTCTTAAGAAAGGTCGACGTCTTGGCGCATGCGACCAGTTCGTCCATCAGGCGGGTGTCGCACAAAGCGAATTCCACTTCCGCCTTGTCGACGATCTTTGTGAGTTCACCGGCGCGCAGCATCGGCATTGTGTTGACGACGACAGCGCCGGCTTTTGTCGCCGCCAGCCAACAGGCGACCATGGCCGGATTGTTTGCGGAGCGGATCAGAACCCTGTTGCCGGGCTTGACGCCCAAATCCTCGGTGAGTGCATGGGCCAGGCGGTTGGTCCAGTCAGCAAGCTCCTTGTAGGTCCGGCGCCTGCCGTTGCCGATCAGCGCCGTGTGGTCGCCAAATCCCCGTTCAACCATTTTGTCCGTCAGTTCAACGGCCACATTGAGCTGATCCGCATAGTCGAAGCCATCAAGCAGGAAGTCCGGCCATTGCTCTGCCGGCGGAAGATTGTCGCGTGCAAATGTGTCCACATGCGCGGAGGGCGAGAGAGTACCGGCCATGATCGACATCTTCCCCTTTTGTTAAACGGACCGCAGAGCATTCCGACGTCTGTATGCTACAGTCAAGTTGCCCTAACGCTTTCGAAAAAATCAGTTATTTGCCTTCCGGGCTACTCGTTGGCTTCCGGCGGCAGGAAGTCGACATCGTGTTCCGCGGAGACCCGCACAACTGCTTCCACGTCCGTCATTTCGTGCAGTTCGTCGAACAGTTCCTTGAGTTTTCCGGCTGGTGACACCCAGAAGAGGGCACGACAGGGACTGTCTGATTTGTTGAAATACCCGTGGGGTACTCCCATAGGCATGCGCACAAGGTCGCCTGCGCGTGCCTTGACCCACTCGCCGTCCAATTTGAGGTCGAGTTCGCCTTCCTGCACCAGAATGAATTCGTCCTGGGTGGGATGAACGTGGACAGGAACGAACTGCCCCGGCTCGGAGTTGGTTTCAAAAGCGAATGTCGACTCGCACCAGGCCTTTGGATAGTAGGTCTGCCCCAGAATGTTGAGGGTAACGCCGTCGAAGCCTTCGCCATTGCGGGTGATGCCGCCGTCAAGTCCGTTGGTCATGGTCATTCCTTCCCCTCCTGTTGGCCGTCAGAGGCTTTGCAGCGCCTGACGTGCGATGATGATCTTCTGAACGTCGGATGCCCCTTCATAAATACGTAAGGCACGGATTTCGCGGTAGAGTTTTTCAACGGTCGTGCCGCTGCGCACACCGTCGCCGCCGTGAAGCTGAACCGCCTTGTCGATCACCTGTTGTGCCTGGTCGGTCGAAAACAGCTTTGCCATCGCCGCCTCACGCGTGACACGCGGCGCGCCGCTGTCCTTCGCCCAGGCGGCGCGGTAGATGAGGAGAGCGGCTGCATCGATGTCGAGGGCCATGTCTGCAATATGCCCTTGCACAAGTTGCAGATCGAAAAGTGGCGCGCCCTGGATCTTGCGGCTCGTGACCCGGTGCAGGGCTTCGTCGAGCGCGCGCCTTGCAAATCCAAGAGCGGCCGCTGCGACCGTCGAGCGGAAGATATCGAGCACCGACATGGCAACCTTGAAGCCGGCACCCGGAGCACCGATCAAACTTGATCTGGGTATGCGGCAATCGGTAAAGCGCAGCGTCGCCAGTGGATGTGGCGCGATGGTTTCCAGACGTTCAACGACCTCAAATCCGGTGGCGTCCGGCGTCACAACGAAGGCCGACAGACCCTTTGCGCCGGGTGCTTCGCCCGTTCGGGCAAAGAGCGTATAGACGTCAGCGATCCCGCCATTGGAAATCCAGGTTTTTTCGCCGTTGAACACATATGTATCGCCGTCTTCCGTGGCCGTCATGGTTGAGTTGGCAACGTCGGACCCCGACTGCGGTTCGGTCAGGGCGAAGGCGGAAATTGCCTTGCCGCTGCGCGTGAGCGGCAGCCAGTCTTTCTTTTGCGCGTCTGTTCCGAAGAGGGAAATTGCACCCGTCCCGAGACCCTGCATGGCGAAGGAAAAGTCAGCGAGGCCGTCATATCGGGCAAGCGTTTCGCGGATCAGGCAAAGGCTGCGCACATCAAGCACACCCTCCGGTGATCCTGTCAGTTGCAGAAATCCGGCATCGCCAAGATCGGCCACGAGCTGGCTGCAGGCAGCGTCAGTGTCGCCATGATCAACGTGGGCTAGATTGGCCGCTGCCCAAGTCTCCAGCTCTTCGGCCAGTGCTCGATGCCGGTCTTCGAAAAACGGCCAGGTCAGGAAGGTTTTGTCCGCCATCAGTCGCCCTCAAACACCGGTTTTTCCTTGGCGGCAAAAGCTTCATAGGCACGGCGAAAATCGTTGCCCTGCATGCAGATCGCCTGGGCCTGGGCTTCCGCCTCAATTGCCTGTTCAAGGCTCATGGACCATTCCTGTGCCAGCATCGTCTTGGTCATGGAATTGGCGAAAGTCGGCCCGGCTGCGATCCGCGCGGCAAGATCCATGGCAGCGCTCTCCAGTTCAGTCGCCTCGACAACCGAATTGAAAAATCCCCAGGCGTGGCCCTCATCTGCCTTCATGGAGCGCCCGAGATAAAGAAGCTCCGCGGCCCGCCCCTGACCGATGATCCTTGGCAGCATGGCGCACGCGCCCATGTCGCAGCCCGCAAGGCCGACGCGATTGAACAGGAAGGCAACCTTTGCCTCCGGGGTTGCTATCCGCAGATCAGAGGCCATTGCCATGATCGCGCCTGCTCCGGCACAGATGCCATCCACCGCCGCGATGACCGGCTTGCCGCATCCGAGCATGGCTTTGACCAGATCGCCGGTCATACGCGTGAACGCCAGCAGCTCTTTCATGTTCATACGGGTCAGTGGACCGATGATGTCATGGACGTCGCCGCCAGAGCTGAAATTGCCGCCGTTCGGGAGAATGACGACTGCGTGGACGTCGTCCGCGTAGTGAAGATCGCGGAACCAGTCGCGAAGTTCGGCATAACTTTCGAATGTGAGCGGGTTTTTCCGCTCCGGCCGGTCCAGCGCGATCTGAGCGATGCCGTCTTCGATCCGGCAACGAAAGTGTTCGACGTTGCTACGCATCCGCACGCTCCTTCTCGGTGCTTTGGGTCAGAACACGCTCAAGCGTATCTGAGAGCGCTTCAAGGTCTTCAAAAGAAAGACCGTCGAGCAAGGTATCAATCCAGCTTTCGTGATGGTTTGCCAGGCTTTCAAACTCCGACTTGCCTTTTTCAGTCAACCGCGCGACCTGAGCCCGCTTGTCACCGGGTACGGCGACGCGTTGCGCAAGGCCTTCTTCGGTCAGTTTGTCGACGATGCCCGTAACGTTTCCGTTGGACACGCGGAGGAAGCTGGAGAGGTCGCTCATCTTGAGCCCTTCCGGAAACCGCGCGAGGGCCGACATCACGTCGAAACGCGGCAGTGTCGTGTTGTGACGGTCACGCAGGTTACGGCGGATCTCGGCTTCAATGCCGTTCGACGTTTTCAGGAGTTTGAGCCAGACGCGCAGACGTGTCTTGGAAATCGGTTCTATCGCAGAGGTCATAACTCGCCTCCCGACAGGCTTATCGCCTGGCCGTTGATCGATCTTGCACCATCTGAACACAGCCATAGCGCGGTTTCGGCAACTTCGTCTGCCTGGATGAAACGTCCCTGCGGATTGTCCGCCTTGAGGGTATTGGCCGCGTCCTCACGGCTCATGCCGGTCTTCGACATGATATTCTCAATCGATCTTTCGAGCATCGGGGTTTCGACGAAACCCGGGCAGATCGCATTGACGGTCATCCCGGTTTTCGCAAGTTCCTTGCCGAGCGCCCGGGTCAGGCCGACGACCGCATGTTTGGCTGCGCAATAAGCGCTGACATAGGGGTAGCCGCGCAGGCCCGCCGTTGACGCGATCGCAATAAGTCTACCCCAACCCGACGCCTTCATGTCCGGCAAGGCCGCTTGCCAGACGTTGGAAACGCCATAGAAGTTTACGGCCATCATGGCTTCCAGCATCTGCGGTTTCATTTTGGAGAAAGGCGTGCTTTCCGCAGCCCCGGCATTTGCGATCACGATATCGACAGGGCCTGATGCCTCACGTGCCGCGTGAAAGGCGGTCTCAACGGCTCCTACATCTGTCACATCGCAAAGCTGGTAGGGCAGCGACTGCTCGGCCAAAGGCTTTTCCGTTCGGCCGAAAATCGTCACCTTCGCTCCGTTTCGCGCAAGCAGTTGGGCGCAGGCTGCTCCCACGCCGCTGCCGCCACCGGTCACCACGATATGTCGATCCGACAGGCTCATGCGCGAACGATCTCCGTGTCGCGGTCGCCGAGGCGCCAGGCCTGATCTCTGCCGGCAAGGTAGGGCAGGGGCCAGTCGGTCGCATGCCTGTCGCCGATCCGGCAGGCTTCATGAAGTGTCCAGTACGGGTCAGCGAGATGCGGACGGCCCACGGCGACGAGGTCGGCGCGTCCGGCCATCAGGATCGAGTTGGCGTGGTCGGCCTCGTAGATGTTGCCGACGGCCATGGTTTGAAGCCCTCCCTCGTTCCTGATCTGGTCGGAAAAGGGTGTCTGGAACATGCGGCCATAAACCGGCTTTGCCTCCGGCGTCGTCTGGCCGGCAGAAACGTCGATCAGGTCGGCTCCTGCAGCGCGGAACATCCTCGCGATTTCGACTGCATCCTCTGGCGTTACACCTTCGCTTCCGACCCAGTCGTTGGCCGAGATGCGCACCGACATTGGTTTTTCCTGCGGCCAAACTTCCCGCATGGCCCTGAAGACCTCCAGCGGCCAGCGCATCCGGTTTTCAAGGGAACCGCCGTATTCGTCCGTACGGACATTCGAGACCGGAGAGATGAATGAGGAAAGGAGGTAACCGTGTGCCGCATGAAGTTCGATCATGTCGAAACCAGCGCGCTCCGCCATCTCGGCCGAGCGGACGAACTGTTCCTTGATATCCGCCATTTCGGCCTGCGTGATCTCGCGCGGCGTCGCATTGTTTGCCGACCACGGGATCGCCGATGCGGAGACCAGTTCCCAGTTGCCATCGGCAAGCGGCGCGTCCATTTCCTGCCAGCCAATCTGGGTCGACCCCTTGCGGCCTGAGTGCCCGATCTGGCAGCAGATCTTTGCATCCGTCTCGGTATGGACGAAGTCGGTCAGGCGCTTCCAGGCGGTCTCGTGTTCGGGCGCATAAAGTCCGGGGCAGCCTGGGGTGATACGGCCTTCGGCGCTGACGCAGGTCATCTCCACATAAACAAGACCCGCGCCGCCTTTGGCCCGTTCGCCGTAGTGGATCAGGTGCCAGTCTGTCGGAGCACCGTCGACTGCCTTGTACTGCGCCATCGGCGAGACCACGACCCGGTTCTTGAGCGACATATCGCGTAGCTTGAAAGGCGTGAACATCGGAGCGCGCACCGGTGCATTTTGCGACACGCCCGCCTGGTCCATGAACCAGCGTTCCGCGCTCTCAAGCCATTGCGAGTCGCGCAGGCGCAGGTTCTCATGACTGATCCGTTGCGAACGGGTCAGTAGATTGTAGTTGAACTGAACGGGATCCTGATCGAGATAGCGTTCGACATTTTCAAACCATTCGAGCGAGTTGCGCGCAGCCGACTGAAGCCTCAGAACCTCCAGCCGACGTTCTTCCTGATACCGCTCGAATGCCGTTTCCATGTCCGGTTCGGTGTGGAGATAATCCGCGAGCGCAATGGCGCTGTCGAACGCCAGGCGTGACCCGGATCCGATCGAAAAATGACCGGTGGCTGCGGCATCTCCCATCAGGACCACGTTCTCGTGGTACCATTTTTCGCAGATCACGCGCGGGAAGTTCATCCAGACCGCAGAGCCGCGAAGATGGGCTGCATTGGACATGAGATCGTGGCCGCCGAGATACTTCTCGAAAATCTTCCGGCAGGTCTCGACGGTCTCCTCCTTCGACATGTCCGCAAAGCCCCAACCGTCCCAGGTGGGCTGAAGACACTCGACAATGAAAGTCGCGGTGTTGTCGTCGAACTGGTAGACGTGCGCCCAGATCCAGCCATGCTCCGTTTTCTCGAAGATGAACGTGAAGGCGTCGTCAAATTTCTGATGCGTTCCAAGCCAGATGAATTTGCAAAGCCGTGTGTCGATATCCGGCTTGAAGACGGCCTCGTATTCGTTGCGGACCCTGGAGTTGATACCGTCCGAGGCTACGACGAGGTCGTAGTCCTTGCGAAATGTTTCGGCATCCTGGAATTCGGTTTCGAACCGCATTTCCACGCCGAGTTCGCGAGCACGCTCCTGCAACAGGATCAGCATCTGCTTGCGGCCAATGCCTGCAAACCCGTGTCCGCCGGAGACCGTGCGCACGCCGTTGTGTTCGACGGCGATATCGTCCCAATAGGCGAAGTGATCGCGGATTGCCTGGGTGCTGACCGGATCGTTGCCTTCCATCCGGCTGAGGGCATCGTCCGAAAGAACGACACCCCATCCGAATGTGTCGTTTGCGCGATTGCGTTCCAGAACCACAATCTCGTGCGACGGGTCGCGCAGCTTCATGGATATCGCGAAATAGAGGCCGGCTGGCCCTCCGCCTAAACAGGCTATCCTCATCAGATCCTCCGCATGATGCGAGCCCCATCATTCCGATCAGCGAACCACGTTTCGAAATTTACTTCAAGTCTAAAATTTCAAACTTAAAATAAATTCATTGACGTCGCTCCCGGCTCACTCATTCGGGCGAGCATCCGGGTGTCAGTCTTTCGGAACCTTGCGTGTGACCTGACCGCGGATCCATGTCAGGAATTCGGCAACGGGTGGGGTCAGGTCGCCGGGCGGTGTTGCGAGATAGTAGTTGTGACCCGAACCGTCTTCGACACTGGAGAGGGAGACGAGGCTACCTGATGCGAGTTCGGTTTCGATAAGGTAGGTTGGCAGGATGGCAGCGCCCATGCCGCTGCAAGCTGCTGCGATCACAAGTGAAAACTGATCAAAATAGCTGCCGACCTGCACCCGGCCGGTTGCCTCGGGGACGGACTTTTGAAAGGCCTTCCATAAGTGCGGGCGCGAGGCCATATGGAGCAAGGGCATTCGGAGAATGTCTTCTTTGCGCTCGACCGGATGCGCATTTAAAAGGTCCGGCGAGGCGACGGCGATCAGGTCCTCGGGGCACAGCGGTGTCAGTTTTGCGCCGGGCCAGTCATTCGCGCCGAAGTGGATGGCGACATCGATCCCCTGTTCCAGCAGGTCAAACGGTTTCGTCCGGCTGTAAATCATGAGATCAAGGTTTGGCCGGCCTGATTTGAAATCGTTCAGCCTGGGCACGAGCCAGCGGGCTGCAAATGTCGGCAGAGCCGCGATCGTCAAAAGTTCCTGGGTTTCTCCTGCCGCAACGGCCTGGCTGATGGTTCGGCGCAATCTTCCAAGGTCTGAAAAGACGCTTTTTGCCAGAGCCTTACCAGCTTGGGTTAGTCTGATGCCCCGGCCTTCCCGGCGAAAGAGCGCGGCGCCGATCTGTTCTTCGAGTTCCTTGACCTGTCGGCTGACGCCGCTCTGGGTCAGGCCGAGTTCTTCAGCCGCTGCAGTGAAGCTTTGGTGCTTTGCGGCTGCTTCAAAACAGCGGAGAACGGAAATGCTCGGGATCGGAATGTCGCGGTCCATGATAAATCCGATGCATGAGTTTTAGTCATTGAAACAACAATTTTTCAGGTGTTTTTGTGCGGGTCAAGGGCGAGTATTCTTTCGACGGAACAGTGTTTTGAGGGAAGAGCGCGAATGCAGAAGATAGCGGTTCTGGGACTTGGCAAGGTCGGCACACTGGCGGGTGAACTGCTGCATGACAGCGGCTTTCAGGTAACGGGTTTCGACAGCACTGCGTCGCATGAACTGCCGTTCGAAACGCGGCAAGTGGATGTCAGCAGTTTGGACAGGCTGAAAGACGCTCTATCGGGTGTTGAAGCGGTCTTGTCCTGCCTTCCTTATTTTCTCAATGTCGGGGTGGCCAGCACGGCTCATGAACTCGGTCTGCACTATTTCGACCTGACGGAAGACGTGCCGACGACAAAGGCGATCGTGGAGATGGCCCAATCGTCAAAGGGTCTCATGGCACCGCAATGCGGTCTGGCTCCGGGTTTCGTCGGTATCGTGGGCGCCAGCCTGATTGAAGAGTTCGACCGTTGCAGGTCCTGCCGCATGCGGGTCGGCGCCCTGCCGCAGAACCCCGCGGGACTGATGGGCTATTCCTTCAACTGGTCTCCGGAGGGCGTCGTCAACGAGTACCTCAATGATTGCGAGGTCCTGGAAGACGGCGAGATCAAATGGGTCTCTCCCATGGAGTGGATCGAAAAGATTGTCATCGGCGGCATCGAACTGGAAGCCTTCACCACGTCCGGCGGGCTGGGTACCATGTGTGAGACTTACAAGGACCGTGTGCCGAACATGGATTACAAAACCATGCGGTATCCCGGGCATGTGAAGCTGATGAACTTCTTCTTCCACGAACTTCTGATGCGCGACCGGCGCCGCGAAGCCGGCGAAATCCTGGTCAATGCCAAACCGCCGGTCAGTGATGACATTGTCTATATTCATGTGGCTGCGGAAGGCGAAGTGGATGGGCGCATGCAACGCCGTGAATTCGTAAGAGGCCTGAAACCGCTGACAATCGCTGGCAAGGAGCGGACCGCCATTGCCTGGACAACGGCCTCTTCCGTCGTTGCCGTTATTGAAATGGTGCGAGACGGCACGCTTCCTGCGAAGGGGTTCCTCAAGCAGGAAGATGTTCCGCTGGACGTTTTTCTGAAGACGTCAAATGGTGCCCGCTACAATATGTGAGACCGGGTGAGGCGATCTTATCGCGTTGATTTCCAGACAGGTCTGCCGGGCAACGGCTCAGCAGGCCAAGTTCTGATCATAATAAAAAATCACCCTCAAAAAGCCTCCATTCACTTCCTTTTTGTCCGGTTCCAGCTGGATCATCATCTTGAACTCTTCCTGGACCTTGAATGGTGTCTTGAGAGGTGTCCGCCCGACATAGGAGCCGTCTTCGTGTTTCAGCTTCACCTTGGTGACGGGTTCAATATTTCCGGCGAGATTGTCGCTCAGGTTGAAGGACTTGACCATCACATGCTTGCTTTGGCTCACGTTGCCGCCGGGGATATAGACAAAGCCGATTGCGACAACGCTCATGATGCCGGGCACAAGGGCCGGAGCCTCGATCTCAGGTGCCGAAATGTCCTCGATGAGAAACTCCCCCGGCTCGTAGGGACCATATTCGTCGAAATTGAATGATTGCGCCTGTGCCATGTGTTCACCTTGAGCTTTTGCTGTGCGCTCCACGCAGACAGTCAGCCTCCAGAGCAATGGAGGCCGTGATGCTGCTGCGATCGACTACTCGTCAACTGCGATATTGCCGTCAACGTCAGGAATTCAGGCGTCCTGACCTGTGCGCCATTTGCATGTTGGCTGCATAGGAATTCGGAGACCTGCGTCCTGGCAGGTTGGCTTCCAGGATCAGCGTTTCCAAAAGGCCGTCCTCGACCGAGATTTCCGTCGTCCGTGTGAGTTTGTTCATGCGCCAGAATTTCATGGGACGATCCTTCGGCACATAATTGCCGGGGAGGTCCTCGCCCTCGCCCGATACGACCATCAGTTTTGGTTTTGCCAACTCGTAATGATTGCCTTCGTAGATGTAGGACTTGATCAGGGCAATCTGCCGGTTGGGTGCATAGACCAGCTGAATGGAAATGCGGCTGAAGTCGTTGCCACCCGTGTCGATCTTGACGTCTGCGGCGCTGCTGCTCTTGATCCCGGAAATGTTCATTCCGACCAAAATGATCTCGGCGGGATCATAATAAGGATCCGGTTGGATGAT
The DNA here is from genome assembly GCF_040530035.1 of Roseibium sp. HPY-6. Taxonomy (NCBI): domain Bacteria; kingdom Pseudomonadati; phylum Pseudomonadota; class Alphaproteobacteria; order Hyphomicrobiales; family Stappiaceae; genus Roseibium; species Roseibium sp. HPY-6. The sequence continues at coordinate 1,914,260 of NZ_JBEWCD010000001.1, read as the reverse complement.
CGGAAGCTGATCATTCGAGTTCTCATCGGACATTTGTTAGTCCCCCTTCTTTCTTCGTGTCACGAAAGGCTCAAGTTCGAACGACGATCTCTCGCCATTCCAGGTTTTCCATCAGGATATCGCCGGCTTCTTCTTCGCCCATCTCGTCGAACTGATCGGCTATTGCCGCCCCCGCCAGGGCATAGTTCAACGTGTTCGGATCAAGTGTGCTCCAGGACCGGGCGATCGCTGACCCAAGCAGATCCCGGGCATTTTCCAGAGTGGATTTCAAAAGAAAAGCGCGTGCTTCAAAAGCTTCGGCAAAACGGGCGTTGATCAGCTCTATATCGTGATGACCGAGCTCGAAGAGGCGGTCATGGCTGATATCCTCAGGCAGGTCGACGAGATTTTTTTCCATCGCGCTTCGATGGAACAGTTCCACCAGAGTGTCGAATATCGCGCCCGTGAAAGGCTTGGAAAGATCGTGCACCGCGTCGCTGACGGTGCTCATCTTGCGGTCGTTGCACGCAGTGCGGATCTGCCGGTCACCTGCGAGTTCTGCAATGCGGTTCAACTCGTTCATCGTCAGAAGATTGCCGCGGGTCGATCGCAACAGCCGATCGAGCACACTGTCGAAATGAAGAAGCGAAATGAGTGCGATGAGGTCGGAAACACTTTCGTGATAGCCGAAATACTGCCTGTTCGCCTGAACAGTCGGCGTGCCCATTTCCGCGAAAATGAGCGCATGACCGAATTCGTGCGCGATCACGTCGAAATTCAACGCGTAGGGAAATGCGGCATCCCGGTCATTCAGTTCCGTGCCGAATTCCATATAGCCGTAGCCGGACTGCGCATTGTTCCAGTTGACCTGCGGGATGATCTCGAGCCGTTCGTAAGTCTGGGAAAAGTGCCAGACGATTTCGTGTCCGAGATAGCTCTCCCAGATATCAAGGATGCGCCTGAGCGAGGCAAAAACGTGTGCGCTGACAAATTGGCGGCTCGACGGGTCGAGATGGTCGAAGTGTCCGTCCGGTCCGGCCTCGGCAGGTGGAAAAGAAGCGCCCACGAAGGGTGGCTGATAGGGATACTCGTAAACCGGTTTTTCAAACAGCGGGTCGATCACATACATGCGCCGATCCGCCGGTCCGGCCTGGATCTCACCCGGAGGTGTGCTGATCCACACTGTTTCGGGTTTTTCGTACCCTTCCAAATGCGGAACCTGGGGGTAGATCAGAAACCGAGTTCCCAGACTTCCGGTCTCGGGTGAAATTGTTTGCTGGTCCAGATAGAAACTCAAATCGGCCTCGACAAAGCTGATGTAAAACCATCCGGTTCAAACAAGTCAGAAGTACAGGTGGAGCCACGTTCGATCTTGGTGCGATACTGGTTTGTATTTCCTCGGTCGAACAAGACTATTTGGAGATCGGGTCACCGTATGTATTTGTTACTCTAGGTAATTTTTAGAGGCTACCAATGAACGTCTAGCGTGTCCAATGAAAAACCCGCGTCGGTCAGATCCTTGAGGAACGCGTCGGTACAAACGAATTGCTGGACGGGCTCAGCTTCAGGCCAGTCGTTCTTTTCCTGGCGGTCGCGCAGTTCCTGCAGGAGAAAATTGGCGTCCTCGGCTTTCTGAGAGTGCTTCAGGCCGTTGAGCTTTCGGGCCAGATCATCTGCATCCCTAGTGGTCGCATCGGCCAGGATGTTGGCAAGGGTTCGTTTCCCATAGTGGAGATTTTGCGCTATCTGCGTCAGCTCTGTCGCTGTGTCGCGCGATATCACTCTCTTGCGCACGGCTTGCTTGAACTTCCTTCTCAGGTCTACGAGCGCTTCGGTCAGGGCCGCAGCTCCCAATTCAGGCGGAGCATGGAGAACGGCCACCGCATCGTCCGGCAGGAGCGGGTATCGGCGGAGCCACCTGTAGATCAATCCACGCCCATGCATTCCGAAAGAGGCGAGTTCTGCCGCCCTCAAAGCGCCCATGCTGGCCGCTCCGAACACGATCGCGCCACGGTCTATGGCCCAGAGGATTTCCTTGTGGCGCACGGCCGGCACCCCCTGAAACAGGCCGTCGATCAGGGCGATAACGCAAGTGCCATGCTGCCGGACCGTTTCCACAAGATCGCCCTGCGCCGCCGGATGCCGAAGCTCGGCCTCCAGTCCGTCCGGAAGTCCGCAAGGATCAAGGCTCGGGCCCGCGAAAACAATGATGGGGCGCTTCTGGTTCATGTGCTGCCTGCCCCCGGTATGCCGAGTGTTACGACACGGGTGATGAAAACGGGAATACCCGTGTCTTCCATCAACCCGACCGAAACGGCTGTCAGGCCCTCATCTTTCAATGCCGTGGCAAGGGCGAATGGACTGTCTTCCTTCGGTTCTGCCTCGGGCGACAATCGTCTATCGGTTGCCTTGCTCATTTGTGCGCGCTCAAAGGCCAGGAAGTCTGCATCTGCGCGCCTGGGGTAATACTGCCAGGTGATATCTTCCCGGCTGCCTGCGATCACCGATGCCCTTGTCTGGACGGCTTCCAAAATGGCGTCTCGTACCGCGCTGTCGATGGAGCCGCGACAGGCAAAGCCGTCGGCTGGAAAGGGTAAAGATGTTGCCGAACTCTCTGCATCCAACAAGCGGGCCCAGACGACCGGAAAGCCACCGGCAGACGGACACTCATGGACCGTGCACAGCAGGCCTGACGCCGTCAGATGGTCGAGCAGTTGGCGTGTTTCCGGTTCGACCAGTGATGAGCAGTCGAAGCGGTGTTTTTCGAAAAAGCCGTGAATGTCCATCGCCCGTGAGGTGCCAAGCCTTTCAAGCGTTTCGAACAGTCCCTGCGTCAGCGCCTCGTTCGCCGTTGCTCCGCCGCCGAGGCCAGTGGTCGTTCTCATGAATGGTGTGCGAGCGTGATCGCTGGCGGGCGTATAGTCGGTGCCGACCAGTGCCGACGGCACTTGCACTTGAGCGCCGGACAAGATGTCCGTTCCGGTAACGAAGGAAATTTCGGTCCCGGCCCAGCCTTCAGGCGTATCCGGCAAAAGGTGGTGACCCAGTCTTGCGACGGCTTGCGTGCCATACACCGCTTCAGGCGTCGCGCGGGTTTCGGCCTCCGGATCAGGGCGCTCACCGGCATATGTTTCAAGTGCTTCCATGATGGACGCGACCGCGGCTTCGGCAAGCGTCAGGCCCTTGCCCTGATTGACCGCATTCGACCTCGCAAGCGGGCGAATGGCCTGGACGACGGGAATGCCAATCCGGTCGAGGCCGGTCACGTCCGCGAGCCTTGAGAGGCCGAATGACCCAAGGTGCGGCAAAAGCCGCTCCAGATAAGTTTCCGCAGGATAATGGCGGCGCGGTTGCTGCGTGTTCTGCGAATCTGTCACTTGAAACTGACCGCTCTCGCGCATCGGATCAGGCCAGGATGCCGGCCAGAAGACTGAGGGCTCGCTCTCGCTCACGACCATGCTCCAAGTCTTCCAGAACGTCACCGATCTGTTGACCCAGCTGCGGCCCCGTCATGTTGTCCGGCAAGAGCCTGGCCTTGTCGACGAGCGTGCGCAGCGTCAAGACCGTTGCACCTTGTTGCGTCGCGATCTCTTCTGCGCGGGCCAAATCTGCAGCGATCTTCTGGTCATCAAATGCGGCCGTGCTGGTCAATCTGGCGCGCCGCCGGTAAAGCTCGGCAAGCCAGAAGGCGTGTCCGGCCTCTTCGGCGCGTTCAATCGCAGAGCTGACGAGCATGATGCCGTCTTCCTGTTTGCCGAGCTGGCCGTCGAGTTCAGCTGCCATCTCCAGGTAAACCGGAAAGTCTTCCTCGGTTCCGATTTCCTGCTGAATGGCCAAGCCTTGCGCCAGCGCTTCTCTGCCGTGCAGCGGGTCTCCCGCCATTCCGTTGGCCCATCCGCCGAATATCAGGCTTTTTGCCTCAAGAGACTTGAGATCGTGTTCCTTGGCAGTGTCGCGCATCTGCCGGGCGAGGCGCGCGACCTGATCAATGTCCCCTCTGTAACGATGAAGCATGATGGCAATGTCGAGCGCATGACAGTTGCTGCCGACATGGTCGATATGCTGTGCCCAGTGTTCTGCCTGTTGCATGTGCGTCAGGGCTGTTTCGGTATGACCCATAAACCAGGAAGACAACGCACGTTCACCAAGTCCGCACACTCTCGCATCATGGCCGCCATAGCGCGTCCTGTGGTCGAGCGCCTCGTCCTCACTATAGAGCTCGAGGCCTTTCGAGATTGCATTCAGGCAGTCCGTGTGCTGACCCGTGTTGAACGCCGTTGCCCATCTGCAATGAAGCGCCTGCAGCTCGACTTCCTGATTGTTGGAACCGGCGAGATCGTCAAGCAGCATCTCTGCTCTTTCGCGCTGAACCTTGAAGTTCGGTGCCGTGAACCACCACCCCCAGTAAAGGGGGAACCCGGAAGCGCGGTCACCGTCCCGCTGCTCGTGAAGCAGCTCAACGCCTTGCTGGTACAGCTTTGAAGCGGCGTCCGACCCGGCACCTTCCATCATCGCCACGACAGGTCCGAGCAGTTTCAGAATTTCCAGATTGAGAGAATTCGCGACCTGCTTGTCCTTGAGTTTGGTGGTCAGGAGTTCGGCTCGTTTCAAGAGCGCACGCGCTTCCTGGAGAGCGGATTGTGAAGACGCGGAGCGCGCGGCGTCGAGATAGTGTCTGATCGCCTCGTTTCGCAATTGCGCCTGTTCGGCGTGCAAAGCCAGCTCGGCGCTTGAAAAGGAACTGCTGTGTTCAATGTCCTGCGTTGCGATCTGGTACAGCGCGGAATGAAGTGTCCGCTTGTTAGACCGCAAGAGACCCGAATAGGCTGCCTGCTGCACCAGCATATGGCGAAAACGATAGGATGCTTCCGCTTCGCTCGACTGTTGTTCGATAAAGCCACCGGCAATCAGTTCCTGCAGACTTTCCTCTGCTGCCGCTGGAGCTCCTGTTGTTGAAAGGAGGGCCGCGAGGGTCAAAATATTGAAACTGCGCCCGATCACGCTGGCAGCTTGCGCAACGAATTTTGCCGGACCAAGCGTGCCAAGACGTGCGGCGAGCAAATCCTGTAGGCTGGCGGTTTCGTCAGAATCGAACAGTTTTTCCCACATTGCCTCATCGAGAGCATCGTCTGCGCCGCGGTCGATGACAAATCGGGTCAGTTCCTCTGCAAAAAGCGGGACACCATCACACCGCGCCGCGATAGCCTCTACCAGTTTTTGCGGCAGTCGCGTGGCGCCGGCCATGTTTTCGATCAACTCGATGACACTGTTGGAGTCCAACCGGGAGAGTTGCAATGAGGAGAAGTTTCCATCCCCATGCCAGTGGTCGTCAGGTGGATTGCGCGATGTCACAATAACGAAGACCGGTGCCGTTTTGATCCGCTCGAGCAACTGCAGAGCGATTTCCAGCGTCTGGCTGTCCGCCCAGTGCAAGTCTTCAATCTTCATGACGCACGGTTTCACGCTCGCAATCGCCATGACCGCATCCGCCAGTGTTTCAACGGCTGAGTGGGTAAAATCGGTGAGGTCGGGACTTTCGCCCTGTTGTGATGCTGACAGGGGTGCCAGCAGATAAGCCAGCGCTTCGAAAAACTCGGCTGGATGTGTTCCCGGGAGCGCCAATGCGGCCTGGATCGTTTCAGCAGACGGATTCCGGTAGTCGAATTCCGGGTCGTGCCGTTGCAGCATATCGCGAAGACTTCGGATTACGGGGTAGTACGGCGTCTCCTGGCTTGCCGGTTCGCATTGAAAGTCCAGTATATGCGCATCGTCCTTGCCCGCCTGCTCCAGGATCTGATGGCACAGCCGTGATTTGCCGATCCCCGGTTCCCCGTGCACGTAAAGGGCCTGACCGTTTCCGGACGCTGCCTCTCGCCATTTTGATATGGCCTCAGAAAGCTCGGTCTGACGGGCCAGAAACGGCTGTGCGCTGTTGCGCAGGGTTTCGAAGCGGTCATTGGAGTTCCGCCGGCCGAGAGGTTGCCAGAGCGCGTGCGGCTCGTTGAAGCCTTTCAGGTGTCTGGCACCAAGGCCCTCATAGTGAAAAAGTCTGCGTGTGGCTTTGTAAGTCGCATTTGAGACGGCAACAGTACCAACACCTGCTTCTCCTTGTATTCTTGCCGCAAGGGTTGGTGCAATTCCGACGATTTCATCGCGCGTTGCAAGCGCGCCGCTGCCAGCCTGGCCTGCCACGGCCGTACCCGTTGCGATGCCGACCCGTATCATGATCGGCTGGTCGAAATCTTCCTGGATCTCCGCGCATTCACGCAAGATCGCAAGCCCCGCGAGGACAGCCTGCATCGGGGCATCTTCATTGGCGACAGGATACCCGAAATAGGCCGATCCGCCGTCGCCCATCAAAAGGTCCAGATGGCCACCGTTGGCCGCAATAGCCCTGTGCGCCGCCTGATGGACCGCCTGCTGAATTTCCCTGAAATCCTCGATATCCATGGTGTTGACCATGGTTGTCGATCCGACCATGTCGTAGAACAAGGCCGTAATCTGGCGGCGTTCACCTTTTTCGATGTCAAGATCTATCGGGGTGTCCTGTGCCATTTGCTGCCTTCGATCTGCGACGCCAGACGGTGAAGGGCGTACCGATATTTCGAAAACCTCGCACATTATTTAGGGGTGAGCAAAACTCACCCCTAAAACACGAAGAATTTCCAACTGCCCTGACGTACAGTCTAGCAGATCAATTTCCGTAAACCACATAACTCTATGTTAATTCTGCATTACTTGGTGAAGCACGATGCTGCCGCGCTGCGTGCCGGGACGAAGTATGGCGCGGAAGCGCGGCGCTCCATTCCCTGCCGCGGTGCGCCTGCGTGCCAGCTCCATCTAGCCCAATTCAGGAAATACCGCCGTTTTCTTGACCGTGCCGTAGACGAAGCTGGTATCGATCGAAGCGATGCCGCCGATCGGGTGGATGCGGTTGCGGATGAAGTCCTCGTACGTATCGAGACCCGAAACCACTACACGTAGCTGATAGTCCATGGCCCCTGTGAGCACATGACATTCCAGCACCTCAGGAATGGTCTGGACGCGGCTTTCGAAGCGGCGGACATCTTCCTCGTTGTGCCGTTCAAGGCGGATCCTGACAAAAACGGTGATCGGCAGGCCGTAAGCTTCCGGATCGACATCAACGGAAAAACCGCGGATCGCTCCCGAGGCCTCCAGGTTCCGCAACCTTCTGAGGCATGGCGAAGGCGACAGGTTGACCGTCTCGGCGAGGTCCTGGTTTGTCATTCTTCCATCCCTTTGCAGGGCCTGGATGATCTGGCGGTCTTTGGCATCCATCTGGGCAACATTGGCAGAATCTACTAATCTGAAGATTAAACCTGACAGTTTTTGAAATCAATAGCCCCTCTCTATGCAGTAAATTGCCCACATAGCTGAAGGAGACTGTCATGAGCCAAGTCAAGGGTTTTGCAAGCCGCGCCATCCATCACGCCTATCGACCTCACGAAAATGAGGGAGCCCTGACACCGCCGCTGCATTTGACATCGACCTTTGTCTTTGAAACTGCCGAGGCCGGCGGCGAGATGTTTGCGGGTGAGCGTACGGGGCACATCTACAGCCGGATTTCAAATCCGACACTGGACCTCCTTGAAAAACGCATTGCGGAACTGGAAGGGGCAGAAGCGGGTCTCGCGCTGGCATCCGGAATGGGAGCCATTACCGCAACGCTCTGGACACTGGTCAGTCCCGGCGATGAAATCATCGTCGACGAAACGCTCTATGGCTGCACGTTCTCGTTCATGCGTCATGGCCTGGCGAAATTCGGCGTGACTGTTTCGCATGTGGATATGACGGACCCTGAAAATCTCGCTTCCGCTATTTCCGGCAGGACGCGCGTTGTTTACTTCGAGACCCCGGCGAACCCGAATATGCGGTTGGTGGATATCGCACGGGTTTCCGAAATCGCGCATCAAGCCGGTGCTACGGTTGTCGTCGACAACACTTATGCAACACCTTACCTGACACGGCCCATCGAATTGGGTGCGGACCTCGTCCTTCATTCTGCGACCAAGTATCTTGGCGGTCACGGCGACGTGGTCGCCGGACTCGTGACCGGCAGCGCAGAAATGGTCAGCGAAATCCGGCTTATTGGCATGAAAGACATGACCGGAGCCGTCATGGCGCCCCTGAACGCCCTTCTGATCCTCCGCGGCCTGAAGACCTTGGCCCTGCGTATGGACCGTCACTGCACAACGGCTTTGAAAGTCGCGGGCTGGTTGGAGGCGCATCCTGCCGTTTCCAACGTGTATTTTCCGGGTCTGCAAAGCTTTGAACAGCATGGTCTGGCAAAGCGGCAGATGCGCCAGCCAGGCGGCATGATTGCGTTTGAGCTAAAGGGGGGTCTGCGTGCCGGAACAGAAATGATGAACGCTTTGAATATGATCCAGAGAGCGGTTTCATTGGGAGATGCTGAGACGCTCATTCAGCATCCGGCGTCTATGACCCATTCCACCTATACGCCTGAAGAACGGGCAGCGCACGGGATCAGCGACGGGCTTGTGCGGCTTTCAGTTGGATTGGAAGATCTTGACGATATTCTGGAGGATCTGAGCCAGGCATTGCCGCAGCATCCGGTCCACGTGGCAGCATGAGGGAGTGGGACTGCTAGGGCGTCCGTGCGATACCCGATTTGACGCGGCGCAGCGGAATTGAGCTTTCGATATTGGCAACGCCGGGCACCTTGGTGAGCTTGCCGGTGAGAAACGTCTCAAATGCGGCCAGACCCGTGGTCGCCACACGCAGCAGATAATCGCGGTTGCCGGTCATCAGCCAGCAATCGACGACTTCCGGGAAGGTCTGGATGGCCTCTTCGAACTGATCCAGCGTCACGTCTACCTGTTTGTCGAGTTGAACCGATACGAAGACGGAGACTTCGAAGCCGAGCGCGACCTCATCGATCAGGGCGCAATAGCCTGTGATGATCTGTTTTTCCTCCAGGTGCCTCAAGCGCCGTGCGACGGGTGTCGCGCTGAGACCGACACGTTCGGAGAGTTCCTGCAACGAAATGCGTCCATCCTGCTGGAGTTCGCGCAGGATCTGAATATCAAATGTATCGATGGTGGTGAAGGAAGGCACGATTCTAGCGCTTTATAGTGAAAAACTCCAACATTTAGCCAATGTGGGTAGGAAATAGCAAGAAATCCATCCGACCGGCTCACTAAATTGTTGGAGAACATCGAACCAACAGGATCTTCGCAATGAGCACCGAGCACCTCAAGACGATCGAAAAAAGACTGCTGTGGCTGTCGCACTGGATGATCCATCACGCCAATCACATCCGGCCGAAAGTCGACAGGATCAAGGTTGGCGGACATCAGGCGAGTTCCGCCTCGATGGTTTCGATCATGACGGCGCTCTATTTTTCCGCACTCAGGCCCGAAGACCGTGTCGCGGTGAAACCGCACGCTTCACCTATTTTCCATGCGATCCAATACCTGATGGGCAACCAGACGCGGGAGAACATGGAAAATTTCAGAGGCTTTGGAGGTGTGCAATCCTACCCGTCGAGGACCAAGGATATCGACGACGTTGATTTTTCCACCGGCTCGGTTGGCCTCGGAGTTGCGATCACATCATTCGCGTCTTTGGTGCAAGACTACATCAACGCCAAACACTGGGCGCTGGACCGGCCGCTCGGACGCATGATTGCGCTGGTCGGAGATGCCGAGCTCGATGAAGGCAATGTCTATGAGGCTTTGCAGGAGGGGTGGAAAAACGATCTTCGAAACTGCTGGTGGATCATTGACTACAATCGGCAATCGCTGGATGGAATCGTGCGCGAGGGGCTGTTCGACCGGGTCGAAAAGATATTCGACGCCTTCGGCTGGGATGTTGTCCGCGTGAAGTATGGCGCGCTTCAACGCGCCGCCTTTGAAGAACCGGGCGGCGACAATCTGCGGCGCTGGATCGATAAGTGTTCCAACCAGGACTATGCCGCGTTGACGTTCATGGGGGGCAAGGTCTGGCGCCAGCGCCTGATGGATGATCTTGGCGATCAGGGCGATGTGACGGCGCTCATCGACCGGCGCAGCGACGCCGAGCTGGCCGAACTCATGGAAAATCTGGGGGGCAATTGCACCGAGACGATGCGCGACGTCTTTGCCTCGATCGATCATGACCGCCCGACCTGTTTCCTTGCCTACACTATCAAGGGATGGGGAACACCGATAGCCGGGCACAAGGACAATCACGGCGGCCTGATGAACAAGTCCCAGATGGCTGCATGGCAGGAGCATATGGGTGTCGCAGAAGGTCAAGAGTGGGAGCCGTTTGCGACAGTTGCAGATGTTGAAGCGCTCAGGACATTTCTGGGAACGGTGCCCTTTTTCTCCAGAGGCACCCGGCGCTACTCCGACAAGCCGATTGACGTTCCGGCGATCGAACTGCAATCAGATCGGGACCTCTCGACCCAGATGGCCTTTGGCAAGGTGCTCGACGATCTGTCAAAAGGTGATAGCAAACTTGCGGAGCGGATCGTTACGACGTCGCCGGACGTGACCGGAACCACCAATCTCGGCCCCTGGGTCAACCGGCGCAAACTGTTCGCCCGCCATGCCCTGTCGGACGCGTTTATCGAACATCGCATTCCATCCACGGCAAAGTGGGAATTCACGCCGGACGGGCAGCATATCGAACTCGGTATCGCGGAGATGAACTTGTTTCTGCTGCTGGGGGCCGCGGGCCTTTCGCACACGCTGTTCGGCGAGCGCCTGATCCCGATCGGGACAGTCTATGACCCGTTTGTGTGCCGAGGCCTCGATGCCCTGAATTATGCCTGTTACCAGGATGCACGTTTCATGATTGTCGGAACGCCCTCTGGTGCGACGCTCGCGCCGGAGGGCGGCGCGCACCAGTCCATCGGCACACCGCTGATCGGCATGAGCCAGGATGGGCTTGCTGCCTTCGAGCCCGCCTTCGCCGATGAACTTGCCGTCATCATGGAGTGGGCCTTCGACTATCTCCAGCGTGATGGGGAAGGGGACCCGGACGAGCGAACCTGGCTCCGCGACGAGACCGGCGGGTCGGTTTACCTGCGTTTGTCCACCAACTCGATCGAGCAACCCGTCAAGCGCGCCGACGACGATTTCCGGCAAGGCGCGATTGACGGGGCCTACTGGCTGCGCAAACCCGGTCCCAATTGTGAGGTCGTCATTGCCTATCAGGGTGTCGTTGCCCCGGAAGCGATCCGCGCCGCGGGGCACCTCGCCGGAAACCGGCGCGATATCGGGGTGCTCGCGGTCACGTCCGCCGATCGCCTGAATGCCGGCTGGACCGCAGCGCAAAGAGCACGTGCGCGCGGTAACACACTGGCGTTGTCGCATGCCGAGCGACTATTGGCCGATCTGCCTGCTCACTGCCAACTGATCACTGTCATTGACGGCCATCCGGCCACGCTTGCCTGGCTGGGCAGTGTCGCCGGGCATCGCACGATCCCAATGGGCGTAGAACATTTCGGACAGACCGGAACGATTGGAGACCTTTATCGTCACTTCGGCATCGATGCGGAGTCGATTGTCGACAAGGTCAACGGCCTTACCCCGGGAAGGCACATCCAACTGGTGCAGGACTAAACCTGCCCAAGGTATCGGCCTATCCAACCGGGCAGTCACTTCGTTAGGCGAACAGGCCAGATCTCGCATGTCCCGGGCACGGTCGGCACCCACCGGTGTGTTTTGAACGCGTGCGCCACAAGCTCGTTCGCAACGCGCCGCGCTGGCGTCGACACTGATTGTCGTTCTTGGGCTTTCATGCCGTGTCGCCAGCGGAGCAAATTGTTGCACGGGCGTTAGGGAACCGGCACGCTCCGTCAGGAAACGGCTTGCGTTTCTTTCTGTCCCAGCTTTTTAAGAAGAAAATCCGCTGCGAGCGAAACATGCGCTTCGGCCGTGTTGGATTGGTGCACGGAAATGACAACCTCCGGGAGCGGCGGTAAACCGGCCGCTCGTTCCACGATCCTGAGGCCGGACGGTATGACCGAAGCCTCCATCGCGGATACCGCCGATCCGTCCTGCAACGCCTTTTCCATCAGGCCGATGCTGCGGGTTGAATAGGTAACGCGCCAGGACCGGTCGATGCGCTTCAACGCATCAAGGGCAATCTCTCTGCAAACGCATCCAACGGGAAACAACACCAGCGACAGCGGTTCCTCGGGATCATCTGTGAAATCGGGCGAGGCAACCCAATGCAGGGGTTCATACCTTGCGATCTGACCCGCAACTGCGTCGGGACGGTGAGTGGCGACGACCAGATCAAGCTGACCCTGCTTGAGTTGCGGCAGCAGATCGCAGGCGTTGTCGCACGTAACCTCGAACTGCAATCGGGGGTGTTCCCTGGAAAGCGCGGATAGGAGAGGCGGGATCATGAAAGTCGCGTAGTCATCGGGCGCACCGATCCTGACCAGCCCTTCGACTTCAGGACGCTGAAGGTGAGACAGTGCCGCGTCGTTTGCCGCCAGAATGCGGTTGGCATAAACCAGCAGGGCCTCTCCTGTTTGGGTGATGGAGACAGACTGACGCGTGCGCTCGAAAAGGCGTTTTTCGACAATCTCTTCAAGTCGCTTGATTTGCAGGCTGACCGCCGATTGGGTTCTCCCGACAGCCTCCGCGGCGCGCGTAAAGTTACGGTGCGCGGCAACAGCAACGAATGATCGGAGCAGGTCCATTTCGAGATCACGCTTCATGGCTTATCATTTCCAGATCTCATCACAGTAAGCAATATAATTCGTTTCTGTGATAATGATTGCGGATCTAGGGTTGCTTCAGGAGGTCCAGGCAATGCTAGATTTGTTCGCTCAATCCATGTTCCTTGCAACCCGTATCACGCCGCTTGAACGCTCCACCGGGCGTCTCGGCCAGCACACGGCATCGCAGTCGAAAACAGAAGATGCCAACAGGAAACCAGGGCAGCAGAAAGACCCGCACACAACAGCCGCGCGATGGTCGACGCACTCCTCAACAAGTGACAGCGCGTCAGATTCCGCTGAAGGCGATATTTGAAGGCAGCGCAAAGATCATCGACCAAAGCGCTCACCTGATGCTCTGCGTATTGACGTGCGTTTGGAGCCAGTGATCAGCTCAGCCCATAGGCACGCAGGGCATTCAGGCCAAGCACGGCGTTTTTCTCCTCAGCGCTGAGTTCGTCCAGAAGCAGCTCGGTCGTTTCGACCCAGCGTTCGTAGCTGCTCGCCAAAAGGCAGACCGGCCAGTCGCTTCCCCAAATGAGCCGGTTTGGGCCGAAGGTTGCCAGAAGATGATCCACGTAAGGACGGAGATGATCCACTGTCCAATCGGCACGAGCCTCGGTGACAAGCCCTGAAAGTTTGCAGAATGCGTTGCTGTCTTTCGCCAGGATCGCCATGTCGGCGGCCCAGGCGTCAATGCGGCCTTCCCGGATAAGCGGCTTGGAGCCGTGATCGATCACGACGCACATGTCGGGGTGCCGGCCGATCAGCGTGACCAGGTTGTCCAGATGCTGGGGCAAGGTGAGGGCATCGAACGTCAACAGGTTGTCGATCAAGGCTTCGAAGGCCGGTGTAAGGTCGTCGCGCAGCATCCAGTCATCATCTGCAATATCCTGGATCATCGGCCGCAGGCCAACCATGGCCGGATGTGAGGCAAGCTCTGCAATCGTTTCCGGCGCGTCCGGCCGTTCAAAGTCAACCCAGCCGACAACCCCTTTAACCGAAGGCGTGTTTTCGGCAATCTTGAGCATGAACCGCGTTTCGGCGAGCGTAGGGGCTGCTTGTACCAGGATCGTGCCGGTTATGCCGTGTTCGCTGAGATGCGGAGCAAGGTCATTGGACAGAAAGTTCCGGTAGATCGGCTTGAGATCCGGGGTCAGCCAGCCGTAGTCGCCGCGTTCGAGATCCCAGAAATGCTGATGCGCATCGATCCGTGTCATCCGATCACGCCTTTTTTCAGAATGATGTTGCCGTATAATCGCCGCTCTCCCGTTTGCACGACGGCAAATGCCTTCGCCGCGCGCTCATAGAAGGCAAACCGTTCCAGGGTCTGGATTTCGGCAGGATTGTCCGCGGTTGCGTTGATGATGTTCTGAAAGTCGGCAACGGCATCCGGTACGGCGTCCGGATCTCCGACAACCTGCATGGTGAGCGCAGGGTCCGGGACGAAGCTGTCCAGTGGCATGACGGAGAGGATTGCTTCCAGCATCTCGCTTGCCGTCGAGCCATCGGCCCGGATGCAGTCCGGTCCCAGGCCTTCTCCGGGAAAATTGGCGTCAGAGATGACGATCTCGTCGCCATGACCCATGGCGCGCAGGGCATAGAGGAGCTCAGGCGACAGAATCGGGTCGATGTCACGCAGCATGGCTGGTCTCTGAAGGCAGTGGCGCATCAGGACGGATAAGCCCTTCACCGCGAAGGTCGGACCAGAGTGCTGCCGGTATCGGCGTTTCCAGAACCTCGACGTTGGCGCTCACCTCGCGCGCATTGACCGCACCGGGAATGACGGTCTTGACGCTTGGATGGCCCAGGACAAATTGCAGCGCGGCAGCGATCAGCGGCGTGTCGTGAGCTTTGCAGACAGCTTCAATCTTGCCAACGCGCTCCAGGACGTCAGGCGGTGCATCGGTGTAGTTGTATTTCGCGCCGGGGACCGGGCCGGTTGCCAATATGCCGGAATTGTAGGGACCTCCCAAGATGATGCCGACGTCGCGCTGCTCGCACAGAGGAAGGAAACTCTCGAGTGCCTCCTGTTCGAGCAGCGTGTAACGGCCGGCAAGCAGAAAGCCGTCGAAGTCACCCAGCCCGAGCAGTTTTTCGCAAACCTGCCATTCGTTGACGCCAGCTCCGATTGCAGCGACGTCTCCGGCCTCTTTCAGTTCGTTCAAAGCGCGATACCCGCCTCCGTCAAAGAGTTCCCTGACCTTGGCATCGCTTGCTTCCTGCGAACCTTGGGAGAAAACACAGACATCGTGCACCAGAAGAATGTCGGCGTTGGAGACCTCCATGCGTTTCCGGCTGGCTTCGTAACTCCGCATGACGCCGTCATAGGTGTAGTCGAAGACGATACGCTTTTGCGGGACATCGACAAATGCTTCCGGGGTGACGTCTTCCGGGGCGCAATCCAGAAGCAGACGGCCAATCTTTGTCGACAATTGAACGTTCGCTCTGCCGAACCGTTTCAGTGCCACGCCGAACCTTTCTTCCGACACCCCAAGTCCATATTGCGGGGCCGTGTCGAAATACCGGATACCCGCATCAAAAGCCGCCTGAAGTGCCGCCTGAGCGTCCTCTTCGGAAACCTTGCGATAAAGGTTTCCGAGTGGCGCGCCGCCGAAGCCCATACGGGTCAGGGGAACGGGTCGCTTCGTTCGCGAGTTCAAGAGGATGGTTTCGGTGACCTTCATGTCTGGTTCCTGTTTCATCGGGATTGGAAAAGCTCGGGGCGTGTTTCCGCGAGTGCCTCGATGCGGGGCATCAGTTGGCCAAGGTGGTGGCGCATGGCGCGCTGCGCAGCGTCAGGATCTTTCATGCGGATGGCATCAACCACGGCCCGGTGTTCGTCCAGTGTCTCCGTGGCACGGCCTGGTGTCGGCAGGAGCAGCATGCGGGCGCGGGTCACCTGGAGCGATACCATGCGCGCGACCGTCTTGAGCCTGGGGTATCCGGTAAACGCCATCAAGAGCGCGTGGAATTCCTCGTCTGCCTGGTAAAAGCCGGGAAAATCGCTGTCTTCCACGAGCAGGTCCTGAAGCCTCATATTCCGGTTTATCTGGGCGAACTGATCTTCCGTCCGGTCTTCGGCAACCTTGGCAACGCTTGCAAGTTCAAGTGCCTGGCGCAAGAATGTTCCTTCGCGAATGTCTTCCATCGACAAGTGGGCGATCCGGGTTCCGGACTGCGGGATCACATCGACAAGACCCTCATTGGCAAGGCGGGTGATAGCCTCTGCAACCGGGGACCTGGAAACTCCCAGCCTTTCGCAGACGGGTCCCTTTCGGATCACCTGCCCGGGCAGGAACTTCAGCGACAGGATTGCGTCCTGAAGCGCCAGATAGACCCTGTGCGCGAGCGACCCTTCAAAAGCATTGATGTCTTGAAGCCTGTTTTCGTCGATATCGGTGCTTGTCATGTCCGCCTCTAGCCGACTAACATGTTAGTTGACATAGTTGGCAAGTCAAGCTAGTTCGAAGCGACGATACCGGTCCACAACTGAGGCAGAGAAATAAGCGGGAGAGGCACGAATGAGCGGAAGCGGTTTCATCAAGCTCAGAGGCGACGACAATGTCGTTATCGCCTTACGGGCGCTTCCATCCGGAACCTCATTGGACGGTGTTCCTGCTCCACTTGCGTCGCCGGTTCATCCCGGTCACAAGATCGCTTGTGCACCGATCCCGGAAGGTGAAAATGTAATCCGCTATGGCCAGATCATCGGTCAGGCAAAGTCCGCCATTCAGCCCGGCGACCATGTGCATTCGCACAATCTGGGCATGGAGGGTCACAGTCTGCAGGACCATGAATTTGCTTCCCAGAACACGCCGCTTGCGCCCCTTGAAGCGGGACGAACCTTTCAAGGCTACAAGCGTGCGGATGGCCGGACCGGAACGCGCAATTATATCGGCATTCTGACGTCGGTGAACTGTTCGGGATCCGTTGCCCAATTCATTGCAGAAGCCTCTGAGAAGAATGGTTTGCTGGACCGTTTCCCGAATGTGGATGGTGTCGTGCCGATCGTGCACGGTACCGGCTGCGGAATGTCGGGTGAAAACGAAGGTTACGCCGCGCTGTTCCGCACGCTCTCCGGCTACGCGCAGCACCCCAATTTTGGCGGCATTCTCCTTATCGGCCTTGGATGTGAGGTCATGCAGATTTCAGATCTCGTCGGCGGACGGCCGATCCGGTCCGACGGTGCCTTGCGCTACATGACCATCCAGCAACAGGGAGGGACACGCAGGACGATCGAGAAAGGACTGGAGGAGCTGGAGGGTATCGCGCGCCTTGCCAACACTGTCAGCCGGAGCCCGGTCCCGATCAGCGATATCACTGTCGGAATGCAGTGCGGCGGGTCGGACGGTTATTCGGGGATCACCGCCAACCCTGCGCTTGGGTATGCGTCCGACCTTCTGGTCCGTCACGGCGGAACGACGATCCTTTCCGAAACGCCGGAAATATATGGTGCCGAACACCTTCTCACGAGCAGGGCAGAGACGACAGACGTTGGTGAGAAGCTTCTCGCGCGTGTTCGCTGGTGGGAGGACTATGCCGCCCGCAACGGCGGTGAAATGGATAACAACCCGAGCCCCGGCAACAAGCGTGGTGGACTGACGACGATCCTCGAGAAATCCCTGGGTGCCGTTGCCAAGGGAGGGACCGCACCGCTTGCGGGGGTCTACGAGTTTGCCGAACAGGTCGACCGGAAGGGATTTGTCTTTATGGACAGTCCCGGTTTCGACCCGTGCTCGGTCACGGGACAGGTTGCTTCGGGTGCAAACCTGGTCGTCTTCACAACAGGCCGCGGATCGGTTTCGGGATATAAACCGACACCTTGCATAAAGCTCGCCACGAATTCGGAAATGTACGGCCGTATGTCGGAGGACATGGACCTCAATTGCGGGGATATCGTCACCGATGGTGTGAGCATTGAAGCAAAGGGCGAGGAACTGCTGGAACTGATGATCCGGGTGGCCTCCGGTGAACATACCAAAAGCGAGCAACTCGGCTTCGGCGGCGTGGAATTCGTGCCATGGCAAATAGGGGCGGTTATGTGATGCGGCTCCAGGGAAAGACCATTCTCATCACGGCGGCCGGCCAAGGTATGGGGCGAGCCAGTGCGCTCGCCTGCGCTGCGGAAGGCGCTAACGTCATTGCGACCGACAAGGATGCGGCTTTGCTGTCAGGCCTTGAAGGTATCGAAACCCGGGTGCTTGACGTCACCGATGAAACTGCCATCGCTCAACTGGCATCCGATTTGCCGGATCTCGACGGATTGTTCAACGTTGCCGGCTTTGTTCATCACGGGACCATTCTGGATATTTCGGACGAAGACTGGGCGTTCAGTTTCGATCTCAACGTCACATCCATGATGAGGCTGACCCGTGCTTGTCTGCCCGGGATGCTGCGCCAGGCGGAAGCGACCGGATCTGCATCAATCGTCAACATGTCTTCCATGGCGAGCTCAGTAAAGGGTTTCCCCGTCCGCACGGCCTATGGCGCGACCAAGGCGGCGGTGATCGGACTGACAAAGGGGATTGCGGCGGATTTCATTGCCAAAGGCATCCGGTGCAATGCGATTTGCCCCGGAACGGTAGACACGCCTTCGCTTCGTGGCCGTATCAATGCGGCGCCCGACCCGGTGCAGGCGGAGAAGGATTTTGTTGCCAGGCAACCAATGGGTCGATTGGCGCTGGTTGAAGACATCACACCGATCGCAGTCTATCTGCTGTCGGATGAAAGCCAGTTCGTTACCGGCCAGGCGATGCTGGTTGACGGCGGCGTGACGATCTAAAAGCAATGTGGTGCACAACGTCCCGATAGTAAGCGTGGAACCGGGCGGGCAGACCCGATGCATATAGTTTAGCTATTCTGCACCACGTACCGAATCCGATCGATGCGGGCTACTTCGATCACGGTGTATCCAATATGAAGGATGCAAAGAGTTGCAGGACATTGCAATTTCAGAGCGCGGAACCATCCCGATTTGCCGGATCTGCCGGCAGGACGTGAGCTGACACGAGGAAGATGAACCATGAAACTGCTGAGATATGGCCCCGTCGGGGAAGAAAAACCCGGTTTGCTGGATGATGAGGGGCGCGTACGGGATCTTACCGCGCATGTCAGCGATATCTCCGGAGACACATTGTTGCCGGATACGATCGCAAAACTGCAGACGCTGAATGCATCGGACCTGCCGCTTGTCGCCGGGCAGCCTCAAGAGGACCTGCGGCTTGGGCCCTGCGTCGGCAATGTCGGTAAATTCATCTGCATCGGGTTGAACTATGCGGATCATGCCGCCGAATCCGGACTGGACGTTCCCCCGGAACCCGTCGTCTTCGGCAAATGGACGTCGGCAATCATCGGTCCTGATGATGACGTGGAGATCCCGCGCGGCTCGGAAAAAACCGACTGGGAGGTCGAGCTTGGCGTCGTGATCGGCAAGGGCGGAAAATACATCGAAGAAGTGGACGCGCTTTCGCATATTGCCGGGTTCTGCGTGATCAACGATGTCTCCGAGCGCGACTTTCAGCTGAACCGGGCCGGCACCTGGGACAAGGGCAAGGGCAGCGACACGTTCGGCCCGCTTGGTCCGTGGCTGGTGACGCCGGACGAAGTCGGTGATTTCGACCAGCTCGCCATGTGGCTCGAGGTCGACGGACACCGCTATCAGAACGGCTCGACGGCGACCATGGTCTACAAGGTGCCCCATCTCATCAGCTATTGCAGCCGGTTCATGAGCCTGCAGCCCGGCGACATAATCTCAACCGGTACGCCTCCAGGTGTCGGCATGGGACAAAAACCGCCGGTCTACCTCAAAGGCGGCGAGGTGATGCGTCTTGGGATCGACAAGCTCGGGGTCCAGACGCAGAACGTCAAAAACGGCTGAAGCAGCCAGCTGTCTTTACTTGGTTTCGGCAACGAAAACGCCGTCCCACTCAGCTGGGGGCGGTGTTTTCTTGAAGGCTTCGATTCTCTGCCGGAACGTTTCGGCAAGGCGTGAAAGCTCGTTCTTCTTGTCCTTTTGAACCTCGTCGCAGTGTGACAGGGCCGTTTCCCATTTCTGCTCGCGATAATTCTGGAGCATTTTTTCGAAGCTTGCCTTTTGGATCGCGAAGGAATTCTTGAGAGCAAGGTCCATGTCCCCCAAAAGGCAATAGATCCGCTCCGGCTCCTTTTTGCCTTTGACCCTTATCAGGTCCGCCTCCACGAGTGCGAAGAGATCCATGACCTTCTGTGCGGTGTTGTTGCCGATTAGGATCGTGACGCCGTAGGCCTTGGTCTGTCCCTCCAATCTTGAGGCGAGGTTGACCGAGTCGCCGAGCACCGAATAATCGAAGCGGAACTCCGACCCCATGTTTCCGACGACGCAGTCGCCGGTGTTGATGCCGACACCAACGTTCAACGGAAAAAAAGTGTGTCCTTCAGTGTCTGCTTCCTGTTTGCGCTCCGCGTTGATGGCACGCATGCGCCGGACCATCAAAAGCGCTGCCTCGCAGGCATGGATTTCCTGACTGTCATCATCAAGGGGGGCGTTCCAGAACGCCATGATGGCATCGCCCATGTATTTGTCGATTGTGCCGCGCTTTTCCATGATGCCGTTGGAAAGCGGGGTCAGGAACCGGTTCATCAACGCCGTCAGGCCTTGCGGATTGTCCGCGAAGCTCTCCGAAATGTTGGTGAAGTTCCGAACATCGGAAAACAGGATCGTCATTTTGCGCCGCTCGCCGCCAAGTGCCAGGTTTTCGGGGTTATTGGCGATTTGTTCAACGTAGTCCGGTGCCAGATACTGCGCGAAGGCAGACCGGATCTCCTGGCGTTGAATCTCCTCACGGCGGTAGTTGATAAAGACCAGAAGGAGAAACACACTCAGACTGGTGAAAAGCGGATAGATGGCATCAAGCAGCAGCTTCTCGCTGGAAAAGAAATACCAGCTGCCACCAACCCAACTTGCAGCGAGGACAAAGCCAAACGCCATCACCGGGAGCGCGCCGAGGATCGGAACCAGGAGGATCGTCAATAAGGACAGGAGTGCCGCGGCCACGAGTTCTGCACCAATCGCGAAGTTTGGCCGGGTTAGAAACGATTCGCTGAGAATGTTTTCCAGAATCTGAGCATGCACTTCGACACCCGGCATTGCAGGATTGAGGGGCGTTGCTTTCAGGTCGAGCAAACCGGTGGCCGACGGGCCGACCAGGACGAGATGATTTTGAATGAGCGTCGGGTCAAATGAGCCATTTGCAATGTCAGAAGCAGAGACAAAACGCAGCGGATTGGACGGCGTGTAGTGGACCCAGATCCGTCCGTTGTGATCCGTTGGTATCTCCACGCCGCCGACGACAATGGATGAAATACCCGCGTCGTCGCTCTTGACCGCGAAGGCATCCTGTCCCGTTGCAACACGCAGAAGTTCGACGCTGAGTGCCGGCTGGATCTTTCCATCGGCAATGGTTGTGAGCGCAGCCCGCCGAACGATACCGTCCGGGTCAGGGTAGATCGAAAACAGTCCCTTGCCGGCAGCGGCGTCTTCGAGAATTTCGATATTCCTGAGGAGCTTTGGATATTCGAACATGTATTTCTTGGGATCCGGTCCAAGAAGGGCAACCGGGGTTTGGGCCTGTTCGCTGCGACCGGTCTCGACAAAATCAACACCTCCTGCTTGGCCGACTACGACACGCATCCGGCGCATGGTGTCGCTCATGATCTTGTCGGTGCTGGGCAAGGCCGCAAGTTCTTCGCGCAGGGCTGCGCCAAGGCCGCTTACTGACTTGCTGTATTGGTCCGGTGACAGGCGGTCCGGTTCGGGAAAGACGATATCGAATGCCACCGCGGCACCACCGGCTCGCGCAATGTTCTGCAGGATTGTTGCCAGTGTGGAGCGAGCCCAGGGCCACTGCCCGAGCTCGGCAAGGCTCTTTTCGTCGATGTCGACAATTACGACGGGGAGTTTTTGAAATTCGCGCGGCTTGAGGACCTGATAATAGTCGAAGGTTTTCAGACGGATAAGTTCAACGACATATGGATCAATGACACGTACCGCGAGCAGCACAAGGAGCAACACGAAGGCGGACAGACGAGCGCCTCCGAATGCCGCTTTCATTTTTCCAGTCAATCGTTTCATTCAGCGGAAGGACCGATCAGAGGCAGAGGCCTGAAAGCAGCTTTATTGGAGCTACGCCACCACGCTGTCGGTCGCCTGGACCCCGTTATCTGAAAAGACAAAGTCAATGATCCCCCCCGCTTGGACCGATTGAAGTACAGCGACGTCCGTGAAGACAGACGGACCGCCTGCACCATCGCCATCGACACTCAAAACCGCGTCGTCGCCGTTTCGCTCAACCTTTACATAGTCGCCGACGTCGGCGGTATTGAAGTTGGCGTCCAGGAGCGACGAAAGATCAAGTCGGTCTTCGCCCACTTCAAAATCAGCAATGATGTCGGCGAAGTCGTCATGGGACAGAACGAAAGTATCGGCGCCGCCACCGCCAACCAGAGTATCAAGTCCAGCGCCGCCGTCGAGCGTTTCGCCAAGATCGGTCCCGATAAGGAGGTCGTTGCCCGCACCTCCAATTGCCTTTTCGATCGTTGTGCCATTGGCGATGGCAATATTGTTAGTCATGCCGTTGACGGATGAATAAGCGCCGGGATTGAGATCAATGACGGCAGGTGTATCCCATGCAGAGAAATCGAGAACGTCAACACCCTCTGCATCATAGATGGTCAAGACGGGGTCTTCGTTCGCTGTAAAGTCATATATCGAGCCGGTCTCGGTGCTGTTGAAACCGTAGACGGTATCTCCGGCGCGGGTTTCAGGATTGGCCCCGTAGGCCTGCTGGATTGCCGCAATGTCTTCGACCATCGGGGTTTGCGCGTAGATCCACGTACCGCTTTCGTTCCACCAACTGATGCCGATGGCGTTAGGCGCCACCGATGACATGATGCTCTGCGCCTGGGTGACTGAAGCAGAGGCATTATCCAGGCCGAGAGCGTGACCGGTCTCATGCAGGAGCGCCTGAAACCCATAGGTACCTGTGTCGGGCGAAAGGGTCTCGGCGACATCGGGGTTCGTAACGATCGTGCTCCCGGCGGAGGTATCAAATGTCTCTGTAAAAGCGACGTCCGCCGAATTCAGAAACCTGATGGTGGCAGTTTCGGATGCATTGGCTTCCTCGATGGTCAGACCGGAGACCTCGGCCCAAAGTGAGAGCGCCGCAACTGCTGCCATCTGTTGAGCCGGCGTGTAGCTTGTCAGACTAGTGCCCTGTATTGAAGCAGACGGAAACGCATAGGTGACCGTGTTCAGCGGAAGAACGCCGGAGACTGAAATGCTGTCCGCAGGAGCGTTCAAATCGACTGGAGTCGGGGTTTGCGGCGCAGGTGCCGACCGGTCAGGCACGGGTTCATATGCCAGCGCCGCGCTGTTCGCCCGATTTCCTGCGCCCACGACATCCACGGAAGCTGTTGCGGTATCAAAGCCGCCATTGCCGTCGCTAATCGTATATTGAAAAGTGTCAGTGAGCGTTTGTCCCGGGGCAAGAAAATCAAATGCATTGCCCGTCTTATAGACAACCGCACCGTTTTCGATTGAAACGCCGGCGCCGAAGGTACTCGATGCGGAGACACTTTCCAAAGTGATCTGGTCTCCATCAGAATCAGATGTATTTTGCAGAAAACGTCCCTCTGCAAAGGTCTCGGTCGCGCCCGCCAAAACATCGTTGCCCACGATGCCGGCTGTTCCGATTGCCAGTCGAGCACCAAGAGAGCCACCGTCGCTTGCATCGAAGCTGCCGACCTTGAATTCGATGCGATAGGTGCCGGAGATTTCGATCGGCACTTCAATGGATTTTGCATCCTCAAATGTGTCGACCGGGGTCTGTTCAAGAAAGACCTGGGTGCGTACG
Source organism: Roseibium sp. HPY-6 (assembly GCF_040530035.1). NCBI lineage: Bacteria > Pseudomonadati > Pseudomonadota > Alphaproteobacteria > Hyphomicrobiales > Stappiaceae > Roseibium > Roseibium sp. HPY-6. Next base: position 1,890,689 of record NZ_JBEWCD010000001.1, on the reverse strand, counting down.
CCGGTATCGATATTGACCAATTCGGCGGTGTGGAAAGCATCGTCAACCGAGAAATAGGATCGGTACTCGAAACTGACGACCTCTCCTTGAAAAGCGCTGAAGTCGTCACTGATGAGCGAAGGGCCGAACACAGTTCCACGGTCAGGTCCATCGCCCCAACTGTCCAGCCAGCCGGAAAACTGGAGCACGGCCACGTTGTCGTCGCCGGGAATAAAAAAGCCTGATTGGTCAACGTCGAACGAGTAGTCGTAATTGCTGGCGATAAACTCACCGTTTGGACCTGGTTGGGGGCCGGCAACCTGCTGCCAGCCGGCAAAGCCGTTTTCGAAACCGCTGTTGCTGCTGCCCGAAGACGTCAGAACGAAATCGGAAGCCACCGGTGCGTCATTCATACCGGTGACCGTTATTGTGACCGTCGCCGGAATTTCCGAAACAAGGCCTGTCTGGTCGACGGCCGCGTATTGGAAAGTGACTTCTTGCGTTGTGTTGGCCGTCAGACTGTCGAAATCACCGTTCGTGTCGAAGGTGAAGGTGCCGTCCGGCGAGACTTCGAGTGTGCCAAGTGACGGGGGTGAGAGTGCAAAGAGCGTGAGCGTGTCGCCCTGGTCCGGGTCGCTTCCAAGAAATGGTGCGGTCACGCTGCCGTTTTCATCGACGGTCAGGGCAATGTCGTAAACAATCGGCGGGTCATCCACCGGTTGGATTGTTATCGGTAAATCTGCGCTCAACGTCGTCGTACCGTCGAAGACAGTAAGCGTAAGACCGCCCGTTTCGCTGTTCGGTGACGGGGTGTAGGTGATACCGGCCAGGGCCGCGTTTATGTCTGCCTCTGACCCGCTGAAGGAGACTTCCTTGTCATCAATTCCGTCACCGACAAGGAAGGACAGTCCGGAAACCTGTGCCAGCGTGACGGTTGATCTTGCAACGATCGTAACGGTCCCCTGGCCGTTGCCTGGTATCTCGACGTTCAATCCGCTGAAGTTGATCGACTGGTCTTCCTGTGTGACCAGACTTGGTGGCAGAAAGACGAGGAGATCATCGCTGGTCGGCGGCGGTAGACCACTGTCGTCGAATGTGTCCGGAGAATTCGTGTTGCCCGGTTGTTGACGGCCGTTCGAAGGGGGAGGCGTACTGGGCCCGAGTGGAGATGATCCGCTGCCACCGCCCGAACCGGCTGGTCCGTCTGTTGTCAGCCCGCCGCCGCCATTGCCGAGTGGCGACAGATCCGGCGTGCCGAGGTCGGGAACGGGCCCGCCTTCAATCTGGTTCTGGCCTGCGTCGGTCTGTCCGGGGCCGTTATCGTCCTGCAAGCCATCATTGTCATTGGTATTTTGCTGGCCAAGTCCAGCGGCGCCATAGGCAGCATAAGCCTGCTGAAGCTGGCCTTCCACCGCAGCGAACTCGGATGGCGTGCGCGGCGTGATGATCGGAGCCGTGCCGGGCGCAGGCACGAAGAACGTGCTGTCAGTCGTGTTCACCGTGCCGATCAGCTGGCCGGTCACCCTGTCGAACAGTTGATAAGACCCCAACTGCCCACCCGGGTCGAACGCAAGCGCGAAGCGTGTTGCTCCATCCAGGGAGTTGATCTGCACGATTGGTGTCGTGCCACGGATTCCCATAGTGGCCGTCGGTGTCTCGACCCGCATATCGCCTGTGGGCGCGACTTGCCCGGTTACGAAAACGAAACTGCCCTGCACCAGGTTCAAGACCATGGAATTGTCGGAGCCACCCGGAGAGTAAATCAGCTCATCGAGGACCATTCTGGCATCGGCCGAGAGGGTGAACAGGGTTTCGTCAACGAAAACGATGACCAAAGATGACCCATCACCGGTTTGAACCACATCTCCCTGAAAAACGGGATCACCCGTCGTGAGCGTCGCGGTTGAGCCATCTGTTCTTTGAGCAGTTACTGTTCCTTCGGCGGATTGAACATTGCCGATGGGCGTCGCCGCAAGGCCTGTTCCTGCCTGTGCCGATTGTAACGGCGCGATCGGACCGGCCAGCTTTACCACAGTATTGCCGTCAAGGACGGGGCCGTCCGCCGTGACGAGATCCTGCGGCTGTGCCTGCCTGAAATAGTTCAGGACCAGCAAGGAGCCGTGTTCGGGATGACTGATTAAAAGATCTGGTCCCTCCCGCGTATAGTCTCCCTTGAAAACAAGTTGAGTATTCGCGATCGGTGCAAGGGAGTCTGAGGCATCGACAACCGCTGTTTCTGCAGTCGCGGACAGATTAATCCCGATATCCGGAACTTTAGACACGATTCACGTTCACCGGTATGGTTAAGAATTACACGATATCGAAAGTTAAAACACTATCAGGCCACTTAGCACTTTTTTAACAAAAAATCTTTGCTGCGTCCAAATAAACTGCGTTATGGTTATCGAGTGGGTTGAATAATATACGCTTTCAGCTGTGGCAGGCTGAGAGGCTACCGCAAGGTAAGTTTCTTGCTATTGGAAAATCTGTTCCGATTAACTTAGTTGGTGGGTATTGGGCAGGGTAGAATGTGGCGTAAAACTCAACTTGAGTTTGTATTGAGCAACGCGGCCATAAAATATTCGCTTCCGTTTCACTGCGGTCGTCGGCAGTTTTTTCTATTCGTGCTTCTTGCTGTGTTTACGATTGCTGGTTCACCGCGCGTGTTGGCAATGACCCTGGACGAAGCCATCGGCCGGGCCGTCACGACAAACCCGCAGGTGTTGGCGGCCGCCGCCAATCGTCGTTCCGTCGATTTCGAATACGATCAGGCAAAGGGTGCCTATCTGCCCAAGGTGGATCTCGACGCCTCATTTGGAGCGCAGTACATCGACCGGCCCAATTCACTTGATGTAACCGACAACCGGGAATGGCGTAACGCTAGAGATGCGACCTTAACCGCCAGACAGGTCTTTTTTGATGGTTTTTCAAGAGCAAACGAGATCTACCGTCAGGCCGCTCGTGTCGATGGCTCGGCGGCACGGGTCATGGAACGTGCAGAACTGATCGGTCTGGACGCTGCCGAAGCCTTTCTCGATGTTTACCGGCATCACCGCATCCTGGCAGCTGCGGACGAGAACATCCGTCAGCACGTGCGGCTTCTCGGGATCGTGCGTACGAAGGTCCAGGGTGGATCTGCAACGGAGAGCGAACTGAGGCAGGCCGAGGAACGTGTTGCAGCGGTTCATGCCGTGCGCGCCGATGTTCTAAGGGAACTGGGGGCCGCAAATGCCCGCTTTGAAAGCGTCATAGGCGTTGCACCGCCGACGCTGAAAGCGCCCCATAGGCCCAAGTCCATGCCCGGCTCGCAGGCGAACGCGATTGCGACAGCGCGCAGCAACCACCCCTCGCTGAGGGCGGGCTCTGCAGATGTCGATGCGGCAACGGCCGACTACGACAAGTCGCAATCGTTGTTCCTGCCCAACCTGGGTATGGAAGGCGTCGCGTCTGTAGGTGAGGATCTGGATGGAACGCCGGGACGCAACAACGAATTTGCCGTTCGCATGACCATGTCGTGGAACCTCTTCAACGGGACCATTGATACCAGCCGGCGGCGTCAATTGGGAGAGAAGGTGACGGAAAGCAAACTTCAACTGGATCACCTGCGCCGCACAGTCGATGAAAGCGTGCGGCGATCCTGGAGTGACATTGTCACCAACGATATTCGTCTTAAGGCATTGGGGGAGCAAACGGTGGCCGCTGAAGCGGTGATCGTGAGCTATGAAAAGGAATATGAGGCCGGCTTGCGCGACCTTCTCGATCTTCTGATTGCGCAGAATTCCGCCTTTACGTCGCGCGTCCAACTGATCAGTTCACAGACAATTGCAATTTTTTCGCGCTACCGGCTTCTGGCCTCGACCGGCAGTCTTCTGTCTTCGGTGGGCGTGAGCGCGCCACCCGAAAGCCAGGCCGGCCCGACCGAAGTTCCCTGGTTCGTGGGATCAAGAGGTCTGATTGAACCGCTGCGGAAGTGGTGAGGCAGTCGCCGTGGATGGAGGAGAGCAGACAATCCGCCTGGACCAGCGCCGAACCGGCACTGCAATCGCCGAGGAGGATCTTCAGTCTTCTGGCTCGAACAAGCACACTGCCAACGGCCTTTTGGAAGCATTGAACTGGATCGCCCGCTACCACGGGCGCGTCGCCAATTCAGCAGAACTGCTGCGTGGTCTGCCGACCGATGCCACGGGGCTTCCTGTCAGTTGCCTTCCGGAGGCTGCGGACCGGCTTGGGCTCGACGTTCGGATTGAACAACGCGACATTACAAACGTGCCGATCGTGACGCTTCCGGTCATCATTGTGCAGGAAGGCGAGCCGGCCGTCGTCGTGGAAAAAATAGTCCGCGCAGAGGGAACTGCGCGTGTGTGCTCACCCGTGATACCGGGAGGCTCAAGAAGTGTTGCACTGTCTGAGCTGACAGGTGAAAAGCATCCCGTTGTTGTGTTTGTCAGTCTTAAGCCGGGAAACGAGAAGCAGCATGCCGCCGTGCAGACACCCCGGGACTGGTTCTGGTCAGCTGTTCGCCGTTTCTGGCCGAATTACACGCAAGTCGTGATAGCCGCTCTGATCGGCAATCTGTTGGCGCTCGCAAGTCCGCTCTTCATCATGAACGTCTATGACAGGGTCATCCCGAATCTGGCGATTTCGACGCTCTGGGTGCTGACGCTCGGTGTCCTGATCGCTTTCCTGTTTGATTTCGTCTTCAAGATGTTGCGCATGAAGATCGTCGACGAAACAGGCAGGCGGGTCGACATGGCAGTCGCCGGGCGCATGTTCGATCACTTCCTGCGACTGAAGATGTCGGGACGGCCAGCGTCTACGGGTGCCGTCGCCAATCAGGTTCGCGACCTGGATTCCGTTCGTGACGCGCTGACGTCGTCATCCGTGATCGCCGTGACCGATCTTCTGTTCATCGGCGTGTTCGTGTGGGTGATGTGGTTCCTAGTGGGGCCTCTCGCATGGGTGCCGGCTTTGGCCGTCCCGGTCGTGATTGCCGTGACAGGTTTTGTGCAGATGCCGCTCTCAAGAGCGCTTGAAAGCGGACAGAGGGATGCCGCACGGCGCCAGGCACTTCTGGTGGAAACCGTTTCTTCGCTCGAAACGATCAAGGTAAGCGGTGCAGAGAGCTGGTTTCGCAGGCACTGGGACAGGGCGGTTGCAGCAGCGAGCCGTTCAACGACAGCGGCGAGATACTGGGCCAACGTTGCTTCGTCGTTTACCTCGGTCGTATTCCAGCTTGTCTCCATCGTAATCGTGGTTTGGGGTGTTTTTCTTGTCCTCGATGGCCGGATTACAGTCGGGGCCCTGATCGCAGCAAACATACTGGCCGGCCGTGTGCTCGCACCGCTGAACAACATCTCGCAGACCCTTGCGCGTCTTCTTCATGCCCGCAGCGCGCTCAGAAGCCTCGACGGGCTTATGAAATGCGAGACTGAGGCAGGATTTACCGCGCGCGGCGTTGCTGCGCCCGATAAGGCGTCCATCGTGTTTGAAAGCGTATCGCTTACCTATCCCGGCAATTCTGTACCGGCACTGGACAGCGTCAGTTTTTCTGCGAAAAGCGGTGAAAGGATCGGTATCATAGGCCGTGTCGGTTCTGGCAAAAGTTCGCTTGTGCGCATCTTGTCGGGGTTATACGAGCCCCAATCCGGAACCTATTCACTGGGTGGTGCCGATACAAGGCAGTATTCGGCGGCCGATATGCGGGCCACTGTCGGCTTGTGTCTTCAAGACGCAGAACTGTTTACCGGGAGCTTGCGCGAAAACATACTTATCGGTGCTCCCTATGCCTCCGCGCAGGAACTTGAGCGTGCGGTTCACCTGGCTGGCGTTGATTTCTTTTCATCGCATCATCCGGACGGGTTGGAGATGCATATTGAGGAACGCGGCCGCAGTCTGTCGGGCGGCCAAAGGCAGGCTGTTGCGCTTGCCAGATGCCTGATCCGGTCGCCGGGCATCATCTGCCTGGACGAACCCACCGCTTATCTCGACGTCATGTCGGAAAAACAACTCTGTGATCGCCTCAGGCAAATTGCAGATGAAGGGGTCACCCTCTTCATAGCAACGCATCGGGACGGCCCCCTTGATCTGGTCGACCGCATCCTTTTGCTCGACAAGGGCAAGCTGATCATGGACGGTCCGAAGGATGTTGTTGTTGCGCGCCTGAAGGCTGGCGCTCAGGCAGGCTATAATACGCAAACATCGGGTTCGGGAGGCGGTCGTGCCCCGGCTTGACGAAAACTTCGCAAATGATGTGAGGGCGGCACTCGAACAACGCAGCAATGCCGGGATCTGGGGCATCTTGTGCGCAGCACTTTTCTTGCTCGGCGCGCTTGTGGTCTGGGCTTACTTTGCCAAAATCGAAGAAGTCACGACCGGCGACGGACGCGTCATTCCGTCAAGTCAGATCCAGGTCGTGGAATCCCTAGAAGGCGGGCTTGTTGCGGAAATGTATGTCCGCGAAGGAGATGTCGTCGAGGCCGGCCAGGCGCTGGTCAGGATAGACGACACAGGTTTTGCCGCCAGTCTGGGAGAGCTTCAGCAGCAACGACGCGCTCTGGTCATGCGGGCGCGGCGCCTCGATGCCGAGGCCCAGGGAAGGCCACTCGAGTTGCAGGACGGCGCGGATGAACAGGCGTCGGCGCGTGAATTGGCCTTGTTCGAAGCCCGTGAAGCGGCGCTCAAACAAGAACTTTCGGTTATCGAGCAGCAGCTGTCTCAAAGACAGCTTGAGAAAGTCGAACTTGAGACGCGGCTTGTCAGCGTTCAGTTGTCTGCCGACCTTTTGAACGAAGAGCTGCAAAGTGCGCGGGAATTGTCGGCTGCCGGTGCCTATCCCAAGATGGATCTTTTGCGGCTTGAGCGGGAAGCACAGGGAGGCAAGCTCGAGGTAGAACTTCTGAACGCATCCATTCCGCGCTCTGAAGCAGCCATTACAGAAGCGTCGGCACGTCTGGAAAGCGCGGTTCTGGGCTTCCGTGCGCAAGCGCACGAGGATCTGACGCAGACGTTGAACGAGCTGACGGTTCTCGATGAAACCATCAAATCAGCGACAGACAAGGTGCAGCGAACTGTGTTGAGGGCTCCGGTTCGCGGCATCATCAACAAGTTTTCTGTTGCAACCATCGGTGCGGTCGTGTCACCCGGCGAAAGCATTTCGGAAATCGTTCCGCTCGACGATACCCTGTTGATTGAAGCACAAATCCGCCCGCAGGATGTCGCTTTCCTGTTCCCGGGGCAGACTGCCCGAGTCCGGGTGACGGCGTATGACTACACGGTTTATGGGGATCTGCCGGGCGTGGTGGAGCGCATCGGTGCGGATACGATCACAAATGAAGACGGAAACACCTTTTACAGGGTTGTCTTGCGAACAGACCGAAATTGGCTCGGTGCGGAAAGCAACCGTTTACCAATAATACCGGGAATGGTCGTGAGTGCATCCATATTAACCGGCAATAAAACGGTGCTCGACTATCTGTTGAAGCCAATAATCAAGGCGCGCTCGGAAGCTCTAAGAGAAAGATAAGCAAGTATCGGCGCGCCTGAACAGGTCAGAGGTCGATGCGTTTCGCTTGTGGTGCTCCAAGAGCAGATGTGTTCTTGTTCTTTTTCGTCTTAGTGGCTTTCGTTGGAACAGCACTTCCGGCGAAGTCGATGGAGTTCAAGCGCGCCGCTGAAATTGCACATCACATACCTCAAACGATTTTGGAAACCGGTCGGGAGCCGGTGATCAAAGCCTCTCTTCAGGCTGATGGCGGACAGGAATTCATACGCAGATCAGACACAGTGCTCGCGCGGCGCTGGGCAATGACCAGAGCGCGACTTGACGCTGAGGCTATGTGGCTGAATTCCTGTACGAGGGGTGCTTGCCGTGATCCGCGCGCGGCAATCTGGTCGAAAGTCGTTGCGCATGTTAAATCCGTGCGCTCTGCCCAACAGCCCGCTCTGGTTCAAAAACTGTTTTCCGGCAGCATCCGCTATGTGCGCGACAGCGAGGCCGATGATCACTGGGCCAATCCCTTGTCGACGCTTCTCCAGGGAGCCGGCGATTGTGAAGATCACGTCCTTTTAAAACGCGCGGTTCTGATTTCAGCCGGGTACCGCGCGGCGGACATGAAGCTTCTCATCCTTCAAACGGCGTCAGGTACGGGTCACATGGCCTTAGAGGTCGAAACCGGGCAAACGCTGATCCTGGACAACCGATATCGTTATCCGATGTCGGAACGCGGTATGCAAGGCGACACCCTTGCAGCGGTCGCAACGGTTCGGGGGTTCTATCTCGCCAGGTGATAAACGGCACACCAGGCGTCGATTTCATGCCGCGGCGGCGACGCACTTTTCCGGCAATTAGTCGAAGACATACCCGATGCCGCGCACGGTCCGGATCGTTTCGGGTTTTGTCGGATTGATCTCGATTTTTCGTCTCAGGCGCGAGATTCTCAAATCAATGGAGCGGTCGAAAGGTTCCCAGCCCTTGTCGTGGGCCTGTTCCAGAAGCTGATCGCGGTTGAGCACACGCCCACGATTTTCCGCAAAGACTTTGAGCAGGCTAAACTCCATGGCGGTAAGCGGGATTTCATCGCCGCCTTTTCCAAAAAGTCTTGCTCCGTCGAGATCAAGCCGGCAAATACCGAACGCAACCGTACCGCCCATTTTTTCCTTTTGCTCAATCTCGGTGTTCACCACGTTCTGACGGCGAAGGGTCGCTTTGATGCGGGCTTCGAGTTCGCGCAGGTCGACGGGTTTGCCGACGTAATCGTCAGCGCCCATTTCAAGACCGATCACCCGATCAATCACTTCACTCGCAGCTGTAAGCATGATGACCGGGATTTCAGAGGTTGCGCGCAGTTCACGAAGCGCGGTCAAACCATCTGTTCCCGGCATATTCACGTCCAAAACGATCAGGTCGGGTGTGTTTGTCTCAAGGCTGGTTTTCATGTCGGAGGCACTGGCAGCTTCAATCACGGCATAGCCGCGCTCGCTCAGATACTCGGCAACCATTTCTCTAAGGTGCGGTTCATCATCACACACAAGAATAAGTCTGTTGTCCTGCATTGCATTCATGACCGTTTTTCTCCGGGATCAAGCCGCCTGACCAGCTCGTCCAGCTCTGTGCTGGAAATCGGTTTTTCAATGTATGGGCGTCCGCTTTGCGACAAGAAGCGCGTGACGGCTTTTCCCATGGAATCGCCTGTTACGTAGCCAACTCGATCCGCATAGTGCGGCATCTTCTGGAGCAAGGCGTTGTAAAACTCCTCACCATTCATGCCGGGCATTTTGAAGTCGCTGATGATCATGTCGAATGTACTTTCGGAAAGGCGGTTGAGCGCTTCTCTCGCATCTCCGCAAAGGGTTGTCTCGCAGCCCATTTCCATCAGGAGATCACCGATCAGTTCGCCGACACTCGGTTCGTCGTCAATGATCAGAGCTCTCCGTTTCGCGCTGTTTTCAGCAAAATTTCCAGATGCTGTATCGACCATTTTGTCAGCTTCAACCGATTGTAGGCGAACAAAGAAGCTCGTTCCCTGATCCGGGTAGGAAACCACTTCGAGAACACCACCGTGCGTGTCGATAATGCGGTGACTGAAGGCGAGCCCGACGCCGGTTCCCTCACCGACATCCTTGGTCGTGAAAAAGGGTTCGAAAATGCGTGCCTGCAGGTCTTCAGGTATTCCGGGACCATTGTCGCGGATCTCGATGACCGACTGGTCGTTTTCACTATCGTAAAATGATCGCAGCAAAAGCGTGCCGTCTTCGCCTTTCGGCGCCAAGGCGTGTTCCGCATTTACAATCAGGTTGGTGAAGACCTGGACCAACTGATCTCCGTCACCTGTGACAAGGGGAAGTGTTTCATCGAGCTCTGAGCGCACGGTGGTCCCGTTCGCCCTGAGGCCGTAGCCGGCGATTTCCTGTGCGTCAGTGATAATTTCGTTGAGCGACACTTGCTCAACCTTTGCCGGTTTCTGCCGCGCCATCGCCAGGAAGGTCTTGACGATGCGAGCGCTCCGGTCGGCAGCCTGCGCGATGCGGTCGACACGCTTCGATAAAACGGGGTCATCGAGTTTCCCCTCGAGCATCTGGGCGTATCCGACGATGATGGAAAGGGGATTGTTGAGCTCGTGTGCAACACCGGCCAGTAGTTCTCCGAGGGCGGAAAGCTTCTCGTTCTGGTGTGCAATTTCGCGTTGTTTCTCAAGTTCTTCCTGCATGGCAAGCTGGTCGGAGATATCCCGGGTCGACGAAACGATCACGTCCTCGCCCTTGTAATCCGTTACCCTGGCAGCGGTCAGGCCCTGCATGATGGAACCGTCTGCGCGGCGGAACTGAACACGGTAGTCGTCGAGCGATCCGGTCGGCAACAATGCGTTGAGGTACCTTACTCTGTCATCCGGATGCAGAAAGAAGCTGAGCGTCGACGTTATCGAACCAAAGCGCTCTCGAGATGCCGGCGGACAATAGATGATTTTACCGTCTTCGACCCGTGAGACCAGGAAGTTCGCAGGGCAAGCCTCCACGATCGTTCGCAGCAAAAGATCGGCTTCGCGCTGCTCTTCTTCGGCTCTCCGCTGCTCTGTGATGTCCGTAAAGGAAAGCAAAAAGCAGTCCATTTCGGTCTGGTGGGCGGAGGCCAGCAAGATCGTCCCGTCGCCGAGCTTGATCGTTTCATTTTTCGTAAAGGCGCCAACAAGACCCTTCAGATGCTCCATGTAGTCCCGCTTGTTGGTATCATCCGGCACGAGCAGCACGCCGGCATCAAACAGGCGGTCCATTATCGACACGAGGTTTTCGTTTCCGTTGGGGGGCGGTTCTTCGCTGAAGTAGAGATCGAAATACTTGCGGTTGCCCATCACGAAATTCAGATCGGCGTCAAAAAGCGCCAGTCCTTCGTCCAGCGATTCAATGGCGTCGTTCAGAACTTCCAGGCTTCGCGTTTCAGCCTTTTTCAACTCAGTCGTATCTGTTACGACCACGACCCTGCCATCATCGCCGGTCACCGCGCGTTCTACAATATAGTGACGGCCATCCTTGAAGTTGACTTCCATGGGCATCAGTGTCGCGCGCTGCAGGTTTACGGCCTTTCGGAAGGCGTCGGCAGCGGCATCACCGACCGGTTTGCCTTTTATGGTTGCGATCTGCGGTGCCAGGATTGCGATGCGCTCAAAATCGGACAGTTCCAGAATTTCTTTTGCCGTGAGATTAAACGGAGCTGCAAAGGCATCGTTGCAATGGGTGAACTGGCCATCGGGTCCTTCGATCGCAACACCAACCGGCAAACGCGCAACGGCATCGGTAAACAGGCGTTCGGCCCTGGCTTGACCCGTCGCGTCCTCAATCGTCAGGAGCCGGCCTTGCAGGCCCGTTTCATAAACGTTTCCCACGAGCGTGCTGCCGTGGTTGTTCGGAATTGGAAAGCCCTTCTGTGCGTGCCGGATTGTCTTGTCCAGTTCGTCGAGAAGCGTTTCGGCTGCCATCCCGGGAGGGAGTGGAAACAGTCCTGTCCGGATGGCGTCGGCGTGGATTTCGCGCATCGGGCGCCCCGCGATCAGCAGGTTCTTGTCCGGGTCACCGATTTCGCGGAATTTTTTGTTCGCAAATACCAGTCTCTCATCGTCGCCAACGAGCGCTATTCCGAAATCGACGCCTTCGATGGCGTCACTGAGCAATTGCCTTGCACGGGCCTGGGTCGTCCGTTGTTCCGTAATGTCGAGGACGGTGGCAACGATGCCGCCATCGTTCAGTCTGGTGACCGTGATTTCGCGCTGCGTGTTGTCCGCAACGGCCACTTCCAGTTTGACGCTTTGTTGCTCTTCCAAAGCCTGGAAGAGCCCGGCCAGTCCGCCTTTGGGTCCGCGCGTGATGGTAATCTGCCCGCTTGCAATCGCTTCGCCAACGATTGCCTGCATGGGAGCACCGGGCGTGAGGCTGTCTTTGTGCGGTCCCAACATTTCAGCGTAACGCCTGTTGGCATAAAGCAGGCGTTTGTTCTGGTCGTAAACGACAAAACCTTCGTTCAAGGCTGCAACAGCGTCGCGCAAACGCGCATTTGCAATCTCTCTCTCGCTTGGTTCTGACTTGCGTTCCCTTGTCACGTCCAGAGCGGACACAAGATAGCCACCGGTTTCCGTCCGGTTGCAAGTCAATGTGACATGACGACCATCGCGCCGTTGAAGCGATACCTTGTTGATGCCTTCACGCAGCGTGTCAGTGACGGTCGCACTCAAAGCGCGGATGTCGGTGTCGTTCGAGAAGACAAAGCAACCGTCGGAAAAAGTGCTGAAAAAAATGTCGCCGGCTGCTGTACCGGGCTGCGGAAATTGTGCCCTCTCTGGAAAAGCGAGGCCCAGAAATTTCTCATTGCACATCCGGAACTGAAAATCCGCGTCAAAAAGGGCAAAGCCTTCCTGCAAAGCCGCCGCTGCTTCCCGCAGCATCGACAATTCGGATGTGCTGTCCTTTCCACCGGCGTCGCGGTTGTCCGACCCTTCCTCGAGCGTTCTGAGCATCTGTTCCCACTCTGTCCTGCCAACTCGCGACCGACCGCAATCGATCGCAAGCCCGGCATGCCTGAATACAAGGCGAGCTTATCAGTTCGGCATTGCCGAATGTATCAATTGTATCAAAAGGGGTGCATCGGTCTCAATGAGGCGGGCTCAGGCGAACCTGGACAGTTTTAGTTTCCCAGGAACAGCATGTCGGCAACACCATCCCCGACACGCCGGGCAAAGGCCTCTTTGTTTTCAGGGAGAGTGGCAGGTGAAATCGCCCCGGACTGTATCAGCCCTATGAGGGTCGGCGAGTTTGCAAAGGTTGCATGTGAAGCCCCGTCCTGACCGTCCGTAATTTCCGACAGGTCCAAAACAGTGACGCCAAGCGCCTGCAAAGCTTCAATATCACCTCCCTGACCGATGCGGGATGTCCCCCCTCGCAAGTCGCGCGAAATCTTCAACGCCTTGTCCTTGCGCGATGCCAGAACAACGAACGGCGAGGGTTTGGGATTGATAACGGAGATCTGTGATCTGAAAACATCGCCGTCGATATCGGGCGATGCAAGAACCAGCGGGCTAATTCTTTTCAGAGTTGTTTTTCTGTTCGACAAGGCCAGCTGCCGGACCGCCTCCATGGTGAGCAATGTGCCCATGGAATGCGCCACAACGGCCACGGTACGGGCATTGCTTCTTGCGGCAAGTTCGATTGTTCTTTGAAGCCCGTCGCGGGCGAACTGGACGCTGTCGCGGTCATAGAGATAGGCGCTTGTTTTGCCGGCAGACGGCCAGGAATAGTGAATACCGACAACCGGCTGGTTAAAATCGTGTATCAGTTGCGCCTGCCGGTAGATGCCGGAAACATAGGAAACATTGTAGCCATGGATGAAGATCATCAGATCCGATCGTCTGGCGGCAATTGCTTCAGTTGGGCGTTGATCCGCGCCAATGCACCGCTTTCCGAAGCGACCTCGTCAATGTCCGTGACACCAAATTCACTCGACGGATCGGGTGTGCTTGACGGCGGCTTGATCGTTCCGAGTTTGCGGTCTTCGGGAACCCAAACCTTGATATCGGCGTAGGACAAATCGGAGTTTCGTCCACCACCAAAGCGCAATTTCGGATCGTCGACGGGTTTGCGAGGCGTAACTGCCAGAATTGGAACAACGGTTCCTTGTGACTGGTTGAGATCGTAAAACGCGAACTCCGCCGGGCCGCCGGCGCAGGCTGCAAGCAGAAGTGTTGCCGCAGGCAAGGTAACCAGTGAACGACGTCGGAACCATGAAATCGCTGTTCCGGCCTTTTGAGCCAAAAAAGATGCAGGTGTGAACCTCCCGGTAACGGCGGTGCACGCCGGATCAGGCATTACGCGCCTTGTGGGTTTCAGCGATCATTTCGTTCTTCCACCGCTTTCTTGCTCACTCCTGCGAAGATCTTACAGTGGTCAAACTGTGCGTAAATGTCATGCGGCGCGCAGGACATGCGCAAAAATGCGATGCTGACACGCTTGACTATTCAGTTAGATACCGTGCCCAAAAAAGACGAAAGGCAACATGGAAAACTGGAACGAAATTCGCACTGCGTACGAACTCCTCAGATGTGGGACCGTCAGTGCAACGGCAGATGTCTTAAGCATTCACAGGGCAACGGTAATCCGCCACATTGACAGTCTGGAAGCCATGCTCGGTGAGAAACTCTTTATCAGAAGCGCGAAGGGATATGTGGCAACGGAAATCGGCGCGGATCTTCTGAATGTCGCTGCTGAAGCCGATGACCGGTTCAGGCAGTTCGCTACGCGCGCCAGGTCCGGCGAGGCGGGGCTGAAGGGCGACATTATCCTGACGGCGGACGGCCCCCTTCTGTTGTTTTTGTTGCCGACGATCCGGGAGTTTCAGAAGAGCCACCCGCAGATCACGGTCAGGTTCATTGCAGAGCGCCGTGTCTTGCGGCTTGACTATGGTGAGGCGCATGTGGCCATCCGGCTTGGCAAGGAACCCGACGAGCCTGACAATGTGGTTCAACCTTTCAAGACAATTCAGTTCGGCCTTTATTGCAGCCAGACCTATGTTGAGAACCACGGCGAGGTGGTGAAGAAAGATCTTTTTGCCGCAAACAGATGGGCGCTTGCGGATAATGAAGACTATCTTCCGGATTTTTATGCATGGGTACGCAATCAGGTGCCGGAGGAAAATGTTGCTTTTCTTAGCAACGACCCGATCGGCGTGTTTCATGCTATCGAGGCGGGTGTCGGACTGGGGTTCCTGCCACGCGAGCGAGCGGCACGTCAGCCGCGTCTGAAACAGATCACACGGTCGGATCCAGCCTGGTGCCTGAAACTCTGGCTCGTGACGCATGTCGACCGGCACAGAAGTGCCAAGGTCCAGACCTTCCTTGAGTTTCTAAAAGAGCATCCCGTCGAATCCGTAGACTATTAAGCGCTGTTTCACGCCGGGGCGACAGCTCCAGTCGCCGGCCTCTCGTTGCGCATGAGTAGATAACAGACACTTGGAACAAAAATCAGCGTGACCGGGGACGCGATGATCAGTCCTCCGATCATCACGGTTGCCATCGGTTCGAACAATGCACCACCACCGATCGCCATTGGAATGAGGCCGCCTACAGTTGTCAGGGATGTCAGGATGATCGGCCTGGCCCTTTGTTCCGCCGCGCTGACGATGGCATCTCTGATGTCCATTTTCTCCAGATTGAGGTCAATCTGATTGATGAGGACGATCGCATTGTTGATGATAATTCCCATCAGGGACATCAGGCCCAGCATCGCGAAAAAGGACATGGGGCGATCGGTCAACAGCAGTGCGAAAGGCGCACCGATCAAAATGATCGGGATTGTCATGAACGTCGCAAGTGTCCGGCGCATCGAGTTGAACTGAAATACGAGCGCCAGGATCATCACGCCGACGGCATAGGGCAGGTTACCGCCAAGCTGTGCGTTCACATCTGCGGTGTCTTCCAGCTCACCGCCGATCTTTATCGTGTAATCTTCGCCCAGATCGAGACCATCCAGCGTTGGCTGAATGCGTTCGAGGAGTTCGTCCGCCGACAGACTGTTGCTTTTCGCGGAGATGATAATCTGGCGGACCTGGTTTTCCCGCCGTATCTCGGAATATTCCAGCATCGGCCGAAAGTCTGCGACCTGGTCAACGGAGATCAACTCGCCATTCGCGGAAATTGAAAGGTTTGCGAGGTCTTCGACGCTGTCACGGTTGTTCCGGGACGCACGCAGGACAATCGGGATCTGTTCATCTCCCTCGCGGAATGTCGAATAGGTCGTGCCGGAAAAATAAGATTCCATGACACCTGAGACTTCCTCGGAGGTGACGCCGAATTCGCGGGCTTTGTCCTGCGCAATATCGACAACCACCTTGAGGACCTTGTTGCCCCAGTCCGTTTCGTTCTTGACCATGTCGGGAGCTTGCGCAAATGCGGCCTCCACCGATGCGCCGGCAGCCATCAGCGTATCTGCGTCGGGACCGCTGATTTCGACATCGACGAGCCCGGCTTCGCCGCCACCATTTGACAGGCGGGTTACGCGAAAGCGTGCTGTGGGAAATTGTTCGATGAAAACATCTCTCGCGCGCTCCGAAGTTGCCCGGGCTTCTTCGAATGTTGTCGTGTTGACGACGAAAAAAGCGCTTGCGGGGTCAGGGTCGGCAGGATCAAGAGACAGGTAGAACCTTGGACCGCCTTCGCCGACAAAGACAGTCGCGGAGACCACACCGGGGTTGATCGCTTCATCTTGAAGCCACTCGCTCACCGCCAGGGCCTGGCGTTCGGTTTCGGAGATGGCGGCTTCCTTGGGCATGTCCATGTAGATCAGAAAGTCGGCCCGCTCCGTCAGCGGAAACATTTCCGATTTGACCTGGGAGAACTGGCTGGCGCTGTAGGCGACCGCCGCATAGGTGACGATGATGATTGGAATGCCAAAGGGAAGGAGCCTTCCCGTCAGGGCGCCATAAAGACGGATAAGTGCGGATTTTCCGGTCTTCTTCGGTGGCTTCTTTTTCAAAAGGCGCACGCTGAGAAAGGGAAGGATATAGAGCGCGGTCAGCCAGGACCCAAGCAGCATGGATGTGACGACCGCGCCGAGTGAGAACGCAAACTCACCTTCTGTTCCCGTCATGAGCAGCATCGGAATGAAGGCCGACACCGTGGTGATGGAGGCTGCCGCCAGCGGAATGACATATTGGCCTCCGGCATCTATAGCAGCGTCCTGCGGGGTTTCACCGGCATTAATCCTGCCCTCGATGTCTTCCACAACGACAAGGCCATTGTCGACAAGCAGTCCAAGTGAAATGATCACTGCGGCAATCGATACCTGTTCCACGTCCACACCGATGAGACCCATGCTTGTGAGGGCAAAGCCGATAGTGAATGGAACAATGCTGGCAATGACGACGGCAGGCCGGAACCCGAGGAACAGCAGCATTGCCAGAAACACGACTGCGAAGGTCTGCATGACGTTTGAAAGTGCGCCTGAAACGGAAGCCGTTACGTTCGTTTCCTGGAACGTCGAGGTATTGACCGAAATGCCTATTGGCTGCGTGTTTTCAAATTCGGTCAGTTTGGCGGCGAGTTGACCGCCGAGGATCTGGATGTCGGTCTCTTCCGCCATCTCCAGGCTCAAGAGCACTGCCGGTTCGCCGTTGAAAAAGACCGGTGCTTCCTTCGGGTCCACATAGCCGCGCCTGACATCGACAAGGTCGGATAGCCGCACATATCCGGAAAGATCTCCGACCTTGGTCAGGACGCCGCGGATTTCCTCGACCGAGCTGAGATCACCGTTTGCCTCCAACACGATGCTGGTGCCGCCGGCATCGATCTGGCCGGCTGGCAGGATCACATTCTGGGCTTGAAGGTCTTCCAGCAACTGATTGAGCTGAACACCGACAGAAGCGAGTTTTCGCGTGTCGAGGTCGAGCCAGATGCGTTCTTCCTGATCGCCATAGAAGGTCACTTTTGTGATGCCCGGGACGCGGTAAAGCTCCTTGCGCAAATCCTCCGCAACGTCTTCCAGGTATGCGAGATCGAATCCGTCGCCCGTCAGCGCAACCGTCGCAATGGCGACATCTCCGTAGTCAGTGTTGACGAATGGACCATTTGTACCTTGCGGGAGTTCCGTAACGACGTCGTCCATCTTGTTGCGCAGGTCTTCCCACGCCGTTTCAATTCCGGCGCCCGACACAGTGTCGTAGAGGACCGTGTAGATCAGAACCTGACCATTCGTAATGATGGTCTCGATATCCTCGACTTCCCCGATTTCCCTGATTTTGCGCTCAATCGGGATCGCGATGAGATCTTCAACCCGTTGCGGTGCCATGCCGTCGAATGTTGCCTGTATTGCCGCCGTTCGGATCGTAATCGCCGGATCTGCACGTTTCGGCAGGTTGAGGTATGAGGTCACGCCCATGATGACGATGAGCGTCATGACCAGGTAGGTCATGCGTGACTTTTCCAGTCCGAAACGGGTCAGGAAATCCATTTATTCCACCGCCTCGATCAGATTGACTTTCATCCCTTCGCGCAGGAAGGAAACGCCTGCAATCGCGATCCGCTCTCCTGGCTGGAGCCCTTCAACAATCAGGAGCTTGTTTTCACGTATGCCGGCCATGATGACTTCCCGTCTTTTGACGGTGCTTGTGTCATTGTCGAAAACGTAGACCGGAACAGGCACGAGGCTTCCCGGTCCCGCGTCTTCAGGTATCTGACCCTCGTTGATTGCTGCGGTGATGGGGATCAGGTAGCCCTGGTCTGCCGGAAGGGCGAATTCAAAAGAGACTTCGACCGCCATTCCCGCCCGGATCAAAGGATGGGTTTCCCGCAACTCGACGATGACCGGGAAAGACGAAACCGTGTCCGCCCGTTCCCCGATCTCGTTGACGACGGCGTCGAGCGTTATCGACGGATCGTCCGCCAGCCTCACCGTTGCCGGTGTTCCCACGACGAGTTGCGCAACCACATCGAAGTTGACAGAAAAAGAGACTTCGTAAGAGGTGGCGTCATAGAGTGACGTGATTACCGTGCCGGAGGCGACCGTCGCAAAGGAATCGGCATCGACACTGTTGATGATGCCGTCGAACGGGGCGATGATTTTGGTGTCTTCAAGATCTTCTTCAGCCGAATTCAACGACTTTTGCGCCTGCACGAGTTGGGCCTGTCGGGTTTGCACATCCGTACTGGCATCGTCGACCGTCACCTTCGAGACCACGCCCCTTTCGAAGAGGATTTCCTGGCGCCCAAGGTCGTCCTGTGCCTGCTTTAGCAGCGCTTGGGCTTCCGCAACAGACGCTGCGGCATTCTCGATCGAAACGATAAACTGGGTGTCGTCGAGAACCGCCAGAAGCTCGTCTTTCACAACGCGCTGACCGACGGCGAGGTCGACCACACCCAGTTTCCCACCAACCTCAAAGGACAGAGATGTAATTTCGGAAGGTTCGAGCACACCAGGGTATTTGCGTTCCGTGCTTTGTGAACTTTCCTCGATCTTCTGGGTGAGCAATCCTCTGACAGGAGGTTCACTCGGCGGGGTTTCTGCGTCTTGCGGGCTACAGGCGATAAGAACGAAAAAGCCAAACACCAACAGCAGTGACGCGCGCATGAACCGACCTCGCAGACTTGGCGAGATGCACTTTGCGGCAAAGCTCGCTCGACCGGCCACACGTTGGCACCTGAGCTCTGCGAATTGAATGCATTATTGTCATACACCCGGTGCGCGCGTGAGCGCACATGTCACTTGACGCAAGACGAACGGCCCGAGGAATTGGCTCACAACACAAAGATGCTTAGTTGAACATGGCGTTCGGGATCAGCAGCGCAATTTCAGGGAACGCCACGATCAGGGCGAGCGTTACGATCATCGCCAGCCAGAAGGGAATGATACCGGCGAAGATGGTCTCGATCGGAACGTCTGGAACCACGCTCTTGACGATGAAGACATTGACACCGACAGGTGGCGAGATGAGCCCCATTTCCAGAACGATCACCATGACGACGCCGAGCCAGATCGGGTCGAACCCGAGCCCGACGACCAGGGGGAAGACGATGGGGAGCGTGATAACGAGAAGGGAGAGCCCCTCGATGAACATGCCCAGGATCACATAGCCAAGCAGAATGAGGGCGAGCGTTCCGTAAGTGCCGAGCGCGAGACCCGTCATGCCGTCCGCGATGGTTGCCGGCAGGTGGGAGAGGGCGACAAACGGGGCAAAGACGTTGGCGCCGATCAGGATGAAAAACGCCATTCCTGTTGTCTTCAGCGTGTCGGAGCTGATCTGGTAGAGCGCCGGCAATGTGCACTTGCCGCGAACGACCAGCATCACGAGAGCGAAGAAGGCACCGACACCGGCCGCCTCAACCGGTGTGAAGAAGCCTGTATAGATGCCGCCAATCGTAATCAGGATAATGACGCCGATCCCGGTCGAGCGCAGCAGGCTGGCCAGCTTTTCCCGCGTGCTGAATTCGGGTCCCTTCGGTGCTTCGTCCGGGCGGAAGAAGGTAACGATGGCAATCGCGATCAGGAACATTGCCGTCAGCAGAATGCCCGGCAGCACACCCGCCATGAAGAGGCGGCCGATCGATTGCTCCGTCAGGATCGCGTAGATCACGAACCCCGTGGACGGCGGGATCAGGATACCGAGAGTACCGCCGGCAGCGATGGATCCCGTCGCCAGCCTTGCTCCGTAGTTGAAGCGGCGCATCTCGGGATAAGCGACCTTTCCCATGGTGACTGCCGAAGCAATCGAGGAACCGGAAAGAGCGGCAAAGCCCGCACAGCCCATGATCGTTGCAGCGGCCAGTCCTCCCTTCAGGTGGCCGATCACCTTGTGCGCCGCCTCGAACAAGTCACGGCTGAGCCCTGCGGTGGACGCCAGGTTCCCCATCAGGATGAAGAGCGGAATGATCGTCAACTCGTAGACGGTCACGGTCGCAAACACCTGGCCGCTCAAGGTGAAAGCAGCAGGTGTAAATCCGGAGAGCAGCACTGTGCCGCCAAAGCCAACGACCAGCAATGCGATCGCGACGGGCGTGCCGAGTGCAAGCAACACAAACAGAGCGGCGAAGCCAAGGGCACCGTAAACCTCAGGGCTCATTTGGTCAGTCTTTCCAGGATAAGGCCCAGGGCGGAGAGGGCACAGCCTGCTGCAACCGCGTAGTAAGATGGTGCGAAGGGAAGCTGCAGAAGCAAGGTCGTTTCGCCGAACTCCGAGGCTTCCAGAGCGTTGGAAAAAGAGCGCCAGGCGACATAGGCAAGCATCACGATGCCGAGGATCGTTGTTGTCCAATCGAGCGTTTTTTGAATTGGAACGGGAAGGCGCCTTGCGAGTGTGTCGATCGCGATCAACCTGCCTGAGAGAACGCAGAGCGGAAAACTGATGGCGACGGCAAAAGACAGAAGGATCTGCGCGTAATCATTAGCCCCGAAGATAGGCGCGTTGAAGAACGAGCGCAGTAATGCATCGGTGACCGACAGGCCCATCAGCACAAATATGATTGCGGCGCCGCACAGAACGAGCGGCACCTCGAACCATTTGCGCCAGCCCGCTTCCGGCGGGCCGGCTTCGTCCGGTGTCGGCGCGGCCACGTCCTACTGGCCGCCGAGGGCCTTGACGATCGCGTGCGCGTCGCTTCCCGACTGTTTGCCCTTTTCGTCGATGACTGCTGTCAGGGCAGAGGTCATCTTTTCACGAAACTCCGCATCGGCTTCCGGTGTGATCTCGATCAGCTCCAGGCCACTTTCGCTTGCCAGTTTCAGTCCGGCCTGTCCGGCATCGTAAAAGGCCTTTGCTCCGCGAAGGCTGAGATCGCGGCCGGTGAGCTCCTCCAGCTTTGCCTTGTTCTCATCGGAAAGGCCGTCCCAGCTCGACTTGTTCATCAGGAGATAGAAACTGTCGACCGCGGAAGGAATGTTCGTTGTGACGTATTTTCCGGTCTCATTCAGCTTGTAGGACCGGATGCCGGATGGGCCGATCATGACGGCATCGATGACGCCGGTGTTCATGGCGTTGTATACGTCCGGAACCGGCATGGAGACCGGAATGCCGCCCCAGCCTTCAACGAGCGCGGCCATCACCGGATTGGGGGTGCGGATCTTCATGCCCTCCATATCCGCAAGCGTGCGTACCGGCTTCTCGCGGGTGATCAGGACGGACGGATTGTTGGCCCATAAACCGAGCAGCTTGGCCTTGGCGAACTCATCCTCGATCAGGCCGATATTGTCCCAGAGCGCGTTGGTTGCGTCCGTGCCGTTGGCAAAAAGGCCCGGAATGTGGACGAGACCAGTTTTGGTGAACTGCTTGGGCGTATATTCAGGAATGCCGAAGACAATGTCGGCAACACCGGTGACAACGCGCTTATATTGCTGCACCGGGCCTTTGCCCAGTTCACCGGATGGATAGATCCGCATGGTGATCTCGCCATTGGTCGCAGCAGCCATGTCTTCGGCAAGCGGTGTCATGACACCGCGGTCCATCGGGTGCATCGACGGCATGAAATGCGCAATCTTGAGTTCGTCCGCGCTTGCGGACTGGACTCCGATGAGAACCAGCGCAGATGCCGCAGCGGCCGTCAGCTTCGCCCGCAGACCTCCAGCATTCACTTTCATTGTCTCTCCCTCCCGAAACTGGTTGTCCAGTTAATTAACTTGAGTAATTATCATTGTTAATTGCATAAGAGATTATGGTGGAAACCAAGTCAACCGGTTTGTCGGCGAGGAACAGAATGACGGAAGGATACAGGCTGCACAACCGTATCGGCTTCAAAGTGACCCGTCTCGCGCGGATCATGGAAGCACGATTGGAAAAGCGGCTGTCCGAACACGGCATCACGCGGCTGATGTGGTGCGTTCTGAGCGGTGTCGGCCTTGAGAACGTGAACACGCCGTCGACGCTGGCCAACTATATCGGCATCGCCCGTCCTGCTGTCTCGCGCTTGTTGAAGACGATGGAGGAGCGCGGCCTACTGGAGCGCGCCTGTACGGACGACGACAAACGCTACACCGAGCTGGCCCTGACCGAGCTCGGTCAGGAAAAGCTGAACACCTGCCATGTGCTTGTGCGCGAGTTGAACGACCATTTTGCCGGCAAAATAGACCTGAAGCTCTATGAAACCTTCATGGCAACGATCGATGAATTGACGCGGGACGAACAGGTTCAACTGATGCGCCTTTGATGCGGGGAGAGGGACGAAATCCGTGAAACTGTTTTCCAACAAGACGAGACCTGTCCACCTCGGGCCTTTTCCACTGGAGCGCCTTGCCAGAAGCAACGGCATGCCGGATTTCGGCTCCCTACCGGCATTCACCCAAATGCCGTTTCAAAACGAAGACCCGGAAAACATCATCAATGCCATGAGCGAGTCCCAGGCGATGCTGGACGCGATCCGGGACGGCATCGTCAACAAGGCGCGCGCAGATGTGTCGTCAGATCCCATGGAACGGGCCAACCATCTGAAAGGCTTCGGCTATTTCTCCGATGCCTCGATGATCGGCACGTGCGGGTTCAGCGACGAGATGAGGC
Organism: Roseibium sp. HPY-6; assembly: GCF_040530035.1. NCBI lineage: Bacteria > Pseudomonadati > Pseudomonadota > Alphaproteobacteria > Hyphomicrobiales > Stappiaceae > Roseibium > Roseibium sp. HPY-6. Next base: position 1,867,702 of record NZ_JBEWCD010000001.1, on the reverse strand, counting down.
TGGAGAAGCCGTTCCGCAATCCGGATATCGACCAACTGGCGGAAAAGCTGCGCACCACCCAGACCAAGACGCTGGCGTCGGGTATCGACATGATCATGGCTGACTTGCGCGATGCCATGAACGCACCGCCCAAGGGGGTTGCGTCTCACAAACATGCGCTGGTCTTTCTGGTTCAAACCCCGCGCGAGCTTCATCCGGGCGAGCCGGGCGAAGCCTGGCTCAAAGGCGCTGGCGCGCACCGCTCTGCGCTCCGGGCAACGGAAGTTGCTGTCGTGCTGGCGCAGTATATCCGGCTGCTCGGCTACGAAGCGGCAGCGCACAGCCACACGACGTCCGATGCCGATCTCTATAAGCTGGCGGTCGCCGCCGGCCTCGCGACAGTCGAGGATGGGGTTCTGACCAATCCCTATCTTGGCACCGGCTTTTCGCTCGCTGCGATCACGACCGAATTCGACATCGCGCATGACGAGCCGCTGCTGCCGATGGCGGAACAACCAAAATCGAAGACCCACGGGCTTGCCTGGCAGGTCGGCTACCGGACGGCCAAAAGCGCCCGGACGCTTGACCCTTTTGCCAAGCGCCGTTTTGTCGACGGGCCGCATCCGTTCGAAAAGCTGAAGCGGGTCGACACGCCAACCACCTATTTCGACGAAGAGCGTATCGCACGCGTTCCCAAACGTACGGACATGTTCGCCAGGTCGCAGTTCGGCGATATGGGCAAGAAGAACCAGCAGGCGGCGACCAACGGCCACTACGCCCGCAAGTCCGCGCCGTCCATGGCCCAAAGGCGCGGGCTCGGAGCGTTCGTACTGCTTCAGGATGGCGATCCGGAACCGACGGTTTCCGCGTCGACCTCCGATCCGAAGCAGAATGCCGATAACCTCAAGGCCATGTCTTATTTCCTTGGCATCGATGCTGCCGGGATTTCGCGCTGTCCAGACTGGGCCTGGTATTCGCATGATGCCACCGGCGCGCCGCTCGACCCGCCTCATGACCAGGCGATTTCGATGGTGGTTGATCAGGGCTTTGAAACCATGGAAGGGGCGTCTGGTGACGACTGGATCGCTGTCTCCCAGTCCATGCGGGCCTATCTGCGCTTTGCGATCCTCGGCAGCATTGTTGCCAAGCAGATCCGCAATCTCGGCTACAAGGCCAAGGCCCATACAGTGCTGGACGGGGAGGTGCTGCAGCCGCCGCTGCTGCTCCTTTCCGGCCTTGGGGAGGTTAGCCGTATCGGCGAGGTCATCCTCAATCCGTTCCTGGGTCCGCGCTTGAAATCCGGCGCCGTCACGACGACCATGCCGGTCGCCCACGACAAGCCGATCTCCTTCGGCCTCCAGTCTTTTTGCGAAGCGTGCAACAAGTGCGCGCGCGAATGCCCGGCCGGTGCAATCACCGCCGGGCCGAAGCTGATGTTCAACGGCTACGAGATCTGGAAGTCGGACAGCCAGAAATGCACCACCTACCGCATCACCAATGAAAGCGGCGCCATGTGTGGACGCTGCATGAAGACCTGCCCGTGGAACCTGGAGGGCATCTTTGCCGAAGCACCGTTCCGGTGGGCTGCGATGAATATTCCACAAGCTGCGCCGATGCTCGCCAAGCTGGACGACATGGTTGGCAACGGGGAGCGCAACCCGGTCAAGAAGTGGTGGTGGGACATTGAACTCTCCGAGGACGGTGCCTACCGCGCTGCGCGCAATCCGGTGAATGAACGCGGCCTGCAGAAGGATCTCGATCTCAAATACGAGGACCAGACGCTCGCCGTTTATCCTGCCACCCTCGCACCGCATCCTTGGCCCTTTCCCTTTCCGATGGACCGGGAAAAGGGCATTGAGGCCTATCAGGCGCTGATCACGGCGGATCAGTACAAAGCGCGGCTTGAACGGGGCGAGACGAAGGACTTGGCGCATGAATACCGGATCGACGGTGATGCGCCGGTTATCCGCGTGGAAATCGTCAAGGCCGAAAAGATGACGGACGGTGTTACCAAGTACGAGTTCGCCGCGCTGAACGGCGAGCCGTTGCCCGAGTGGCAGGCGGGGGCTCATCTCGACATTGTCGTCGCACCGGAATTCCTGCGCCAGTATTCGCTGTCCGGCGATCCCGCTGACCGCAGCAAATATCAGATCGCCGTCCTGAAGGAAGACGAGGGCCGGGGCGGTTCCAAACTGCTCCACCGGATCTTTACCGAGGGCCGCAAGATCTTCATCTCCAAGCCGATCAACCACTTCCCGCTGGAAGAAGATGCAACCAGGACCTTTCTTATGGGCGGTGGCATCGGGGTGACCCCGATGATCGCGATGGCGCATGAGCTTCACGAAAAGGGCGCGGATTTCGAGCTGCATTATTCCTGCAGCAAGAAGGCAGATGCCGGGTTCCTGGACGACTTCAACGCCTTTCCCTGGATGGACAAGGTCCGCTTCTATTTCAGCGACCAGGGCACGCGGGCGGATCTCGATCAGGTTTTGAGCGCCTATCAGCAGGGCAGCCACGTCTATGCCTGCGGCCCGGACCGCTACATGACCTCCGTGATGGAAGCGGCCGAGCGCGCCGGATTTTCTGACGACGAGCGGCACGTTGAATATTTCAACGTGCCGGAGGTGCCCGACTATGTGAACCACCCCTTCACCCTAAAACTTGCCCGGTCCGGGCGCGAGCTGGAGATCCCGGCGGAGAAGTCCGCGACCGACGTTCTTGCCGAGAACGGCATCCCCATCGACATCAAATGCTCCGACGGCATCTGCGGCGTCTGCAAATGCGGACTGGTCTCAGGCGAGGTCGAGCACCGGGACTTCGTTCTGTCGAAGAAGCAGCGGGAGGAGGCAGTGATCCTGTGCCAGTCGCGGGCGGCGGAAGCCGGGGGTGTTGTGGAAGTGGATTTGTGAAGGCTGGTGCAACGGGAAGGTATTTGAGCAAAGAGGATACCTGCCTGTCATTCGCCATCTGGAGAGGCGATAGGTTAGGCCAACGCGCATGCGGTCTTGAGCGTCAGGTTGGAACCATGAATGTCGTTCTTGCGAGACTTCAAATTCAGATCGACTGCGAAAGGGGGTATTCCCGCTCTCTGTGACGTACACATCGGGTTGCCGTCGTTTTGACTTTATCCGTAGCGGTTGTCTTTCCATTCGACGGAGGTTTCAGAGGCTGCTTCCGGAAAGGCGGCAAGCCTCTTTGGGACCTGCGCAATCGTATCGCGGTCGACATTTGCAAATGCAAATCTCAGATGCTGGTACTGGCCTGGACCGAAATAGTTGCCGGGTAGCGCCAGCAACCCACACTCCTTGGCCAGCCGCTCTGCGACAATCGTGGCTGGAATGTCAGGAAAAGGGTGGCGAACATAGGCGAAATAAGCCCCTATCTGGTCAATCCGCCATGCCGGAAACGGCGCCAGTGCCTGACGGAAGGCATCCGCCCTGGATGCAATTTCCAGGTTGGTCTTGGATCGCCAGTCCTTCAAATGCGTCAGGGCCCAAGGCAGAGCCATCTGCCCAGCGCGCGCCGGGCAGATCTGGAGGCAGTCGAGGATCTTGCCGATCTCACTCAAAAGCGGTGCGCCGGCAACCAACGCGCCAAGCCGGTGTCCGGGAATGGCAAAACTCTTGGAGAAGCTGTAAAGGCTGATCACGGTATCGCGCCAGCGGGGATCGGCGAAAGTGCCGTGGGGAGGCGGGCCGCCTTCGGGCCTGAAATCGCGGTAGGTCTCGTCGAGGATCAGGTGGATCCCTTTGGCGTGGGCAAGATCGAAAAATGATGCGATCAATTCGGGCGGATAGGTTGCGCCGGTCGGATTGTTGGGTGTCACCAGGACAATCGCTTTGACCTTGTCATCAATCAGCGCAGAGGCTTCGGTTACCGACGGAATAAATCCGTTCTCGGCACCAAGCGGCAGGACCCTGGCCTCGATACCCAGCATATCTAGCGTCATCTTGTGATTGAAATACCAAGGCGCCGGCAGGAGGACCGCATCGCCAACAGCGGCAAGAGCCATGACCGACAAAAAGAAGGCCTGGTTACAGCCTGCCGTAATCGCGACTTCCTCACCCGCGATCGGCGCCCCAAAAAGTCGGGAGCACTCGGCGGCATATGCGGACCGCAGGGCATCATCGCCGAATATATCGCCATAGCGTGTAGCTTCCGCAGTACCGGCGGCCATTGCGATTTGTTGCAGGAATTCACTTGGTGGAGGATCGCCAGGAACTGCCTGGCTCATGTTCAGTAGAGGGCCCAATCGGCCGTCATAGGCCGATACCCAGTCTGCCGCCTCCGGGATGGGAGGCGTGGCCGTTTCGATTAGGTTTGGATTCAAGTTCGAATTTGCCCTGTTCGCGTTCTAAATCGTGCGCACGCATGTCAGGTGGGCACGCGAAAAAACCGACCGTAAATCTAGCGCGGGGCCCCAAAAATGGAAACTTATCAATCTAAACATTGATATTTATGAACGTGAAAAAGGGTACGGGCGTCAGTTGGCATCCGATTTTCAAGTGCTGAAGGTATCTGTGTCCGCCGGCTGCCCAAATGCTCTGCCGGAAGAGAGTTATCCATGAACGGTTGTCTGTTTGGCTTGCCTGCAATTCTGGGTAAGCTTGAGCCCCGCAGGAAACTGCATCGCTCATGAAACACGGCGATTTCCGGAGTGAGATGACCAAAAAAAGATCGGTCGTGCATATTTTTTCATCCAAATCGCAATGCTTGTATCTTTTTGCAAGAATCATTTGATTCAATGAAGTGTTAATGCACGCAAGAACTCCAGACCTTACCTCGCATAATTCCAAACGGTCGAGAATGGCCGAAATTCAGAGGTGGAACGGTGACTTTCAAATTAACCCGACGCGGCATCCTGAAAGCCGGCGCAGCAACTGCCGCCACGCTTGCGATGCCTTCAATCGTGACGGCTGCTGGGAAACACGACTTCAGCGGCAAGGAAATCAGGCTGCTGACGTGGTCGGACAATACGGGCCTCGCAATCCTGGAGAACATCGCCAAGCCGTTCGAGGAAATGACCGGTGCCAAGGTGATTGCCGACCGGACCGGCTCGACATCAGAGATGGTCGCGAAATTGCGGGCTTCCGGAGGTAAGGCGCAGTATGACGTGATCACGCTGGCGGGTGTTGGTGCTGTCGAACTTGCCGGTGACGGACTGCTTGCACAGCCCGACCTCAACATGCTGCCGAACCTTGAGAAGGTCGACCCGCGCTTTAGAACCGGCGCCGAGGGTCACGGGATCGGATACCTGCTGTGGACCGGCGGTATGATCTACAATACCAAGACTTTCAAGGAGCCGCCGAAGTCCTACGCCGAGATGTGGGATACCGCTCACGCCGGACGCCTGTTCCTGCCGCCGGCCACCTGGACGGATGCACTGGACACCATCTTTGCGACCGGCAAGATGATCGGTGGGGATGGTACGAATTCGGAAGAGGCGTTTGCCAAACTTGCGGAACTGCGCAGCGGTATTTTGACCTTTGGAGAAAACCCCGGCCAGATTTCGGAGCTGTTCAGATCCGACGCACTCGACATCGGCGGTGTCTATGCTCCGGCGTTTTTCGCAAAAGAACTTGCCAACCCGGCAGAGTCCAACATGGGTGCGACCTATGATCTTGACGAAGGTTTCTTTGCGGATCTCATGTACACGATCGTGCCGAAGTCCAAGCCGGGCGACGATGATGTCGTACATGCATTCATTGACTTCACACTTGACGACAAAGTCCAGGGCGCCATGGCAGAAGCCGTTCTGAACGGCCCGATCAATCAGCAGGCAGTCATGAGTGAAGCGGCCAAGGCGAGTCCCTTCATCATCAAGCCCGAGCAGCTCAGTGAAAAGGCTGTCGTCCATGACAAGGCCTTCATTGCCGATGTTCGGGAAAAATGGATTGCGACCTACCAGCAGACCCTGTCTTAACAGGCAAGGGCCAGGTGACCATCCATCGTGTCGACTGAACTTCTTCCAAAGAAACAGGCGCTGCTTTTTGCAGCGCCTGCATTCATTGCCATTCTTCCGTTTTTGGCAGCCTGTTTCTATATCCTGCGCTTTTCCTTGTCTGCGGAACAGGGAACGATCGAAGGCGTGTCCATTCAGGCCTATCGGGATCTGATGACCCCGTTTTTCGGCAGATCTGTCTGGCTGACACTCAAGCTCTCTTTTGTTGCTACAGTCATTGTCATGGTATTGGCCGTTCCGCTGGCCTTCCTCATGACTTCGCTGCAGAGCCCGTTCTTAAGACGCCTTCTCACGATTTCCATTCTTCTGCCACTGATCCTGAACCTGCTCGTTCAGGCTTACGGCTGGATTCTGCTGCTTGGTCCTGCAGGTGTGCTGAATTCTACCTTACGGACACTCGGGATCATCGACCGGCCGTTGTTTCTTCTCTTCAATGAAACCGGTGTCCTGCTGGGACTGGTGCAAACCTCCCTTCCGCTTGCCGTCTTCCCGATCGTTGGCGCTGTTCGTGCGATTTCGCGCGAGTATCTGGAAGCGGCAAGTTCGCTTGGTGCGGGGCACTGGCGTACGTTCAAGGACATTACAGTGCCGCTGTTGCGGCCGGGCCTGCTCGGGGCGGCCTCGATTGTCTTCGCCTTCAATGCGAGTGCCTTTGCCATTCCGCTTCTTCTCGGAGGGCGCCGCGTTCAGATGATGGGCCTGGTGATCCGGGACATGATTTCACCCCTGTTCAATTGGTCAGGTGCAGCGGCTGCGGGAATGATCCTGATTGTCCTGACGCTTTTTGTGCTGGCCGCGTCCGCCTGGCTGGTCCGGCTCACATCAACAGCGAGGGAAGTGAACTGATGCGGGTCGGGTTGCTCCCAAAAGAAGGCGGCGGAACCTACCGGTTCACGATCCTGCTCCTGGCGACAATCGGAATTCTGATTTCTTCGCTGCCGGTGATCGTTGTAACGATCATGTCCTTTTCCGCGTCTGAATATTCCAGTTTTCCGCCGACAGAGTTTTCGCTTCGCTGGTATGGCGAAGTGCTTCAACTCTTCACCAACGAAGACCCGTCCAGTGCGCAGTCGGTGGTCGACTCCACCGTCACCAGCCTGCTGGTTGCGCTGCTTGTCATGGTCATCTCGACACTGGTGTGCATTCCGTTGGCCTATGCGCTGGCACGCAGCAACCGGAACTTGCGCGAGGGCATGGAACTGCTGTTTACCCTGCCATTGGTGTTTCCGCTGGTGATGCTCGGCATTGCCTTTCTGCTGATCGCTGAAAGCCTACAGGTGGATCTTGGTATCTGGCGCATTGTCATTCCGCATGTCGCGCTTGTGCTTCCGTTCGTCTTGCGCAATTGCCTCAGCAGCATGAACGGCATCAGCGTGGAAATCGAGGAAGCTGCGATTTCGCTCGGTGCGTCTCCGCTGCGGGCGATCTGGGATGTGGTTATTCCCTTGATGAAGGCCGGTATTCTGGCCGGTCTGATATTTGCGCTGATCATCAGCTTCAATGAATTCACCGTGACCTTCTTCATGTACACCATCGATGTCAGCACGCTGCCAATCTGGATGTACAGCCGGACGGTGTCCTCGCTCGATCCGGCGACCCTCGCGCTTTCCGTTTTCATAATTGTCGTGGATGTGTTCCTGGTGGTGCTTGTCGACAAGCTGATCGCCGGACGCGGCAACCTGTTCTGACAAAGGCTCATTCGTGACTAACACGCATCTGAACATAGAAGCCGTCTCAAAATCCTTCGGTCCGGTAACGGCGCTGACGCAAATCGATCTGGAGATCGAACGCGGGTCGTTTGTCTGTCTTCTGGGACCGTCCGGCTGTGGCAAGACAACCTTGCTGCGCACC